>NZ_PDCP01000084.1 GCF_002553505.1 Mycolicibacterium agri
ACTCGGGGGTGGCGGGGGAGGGCACAAGGCCGAGGAACGTCGAGGCGATGGTGCGCACACCTGGCACGCGGTGCGGATCGGAGAACACCGCCAACTGTTCGAGGTGAGCCAATTCACGCAGGTCGACCTTCTCGGCGAGTTGCCGACGAACAGAACTGGTCATGTCCTCGTCGTCGCGGAGTCGGCCGCCGGGCAGCGACCACCTGCCGCGCTCAGGGTCCCGGGCCCGCTCCCATAACAGGACGCTGAGCTGCGGATTCTTGCTGCCCAGCTCCCGAACCTGGAAGACGACGGCGAGCACTTCGTGTGCAGTGCTACTATTACCCATGTTTTCGATTGTAAGTCGAAAACCTACCGACCGCGAGGAGATCGCCATGACGGTGTTGGACGACCGGATCACGAACGGTCCGGACGGCTATGCCGGTGTCGTCGCCGACGAGCAGTGGGCTGCCGAGGTGCGACGCCTCGCCGACCTGCGCGGTGCGACGCTGCTGGCGCACAACTACCAGCTGCCCGCTATCCAGGACGTCGCCGACCACATCGGTGACTCGCTGGCACTGTCGCGGATCGCGGCGGCCGCGCCCGAGGACACGATCGTGTTCTGCGGCGTGCACTTCATGGCCGAGACGGCCAAGATCCTTTCGCCCGACAAGACGGTGCTGATCCCCGACCAACGCGCCGGATGCTCGCTCGCCGATTCGATCACCGCAGCGGACCTGCGGGCGTGGAAGGCCGAATATCCCGACGCGGTCGTGGTGTCCTACGTCAACACCACCGCGGCGGTGAAGGCCGAAACCGACATCTGCTGCACGTCGTCGAACGCGGTGGAGGTGGTGGCCTCCATCCCCGAGGACCGCGATGTGCTGTTCTGCCCGGACCAGTTCCTCGGCAACCACGTCCGCCGGGTCACCGGCCGCAAGAACCTGCACGTGTGGGCGGGCGAGTGCCACGTACACGCGGGCATCAACGGCGACGAGCTGGCCGACAAGGCGCTCGCGCATCCGGATGCCGAGCTCTACGTCCATCCCGAATGCGGGTGCGCCACATCGGCTTTGTACCTGGCCGGCGAGGGCGCCTTCCCGCAGGACCGGGTGAAGATCCTGTCCACCGGCGGCATGCTCGACGAAGCGCGGGAAACCCGCGCCCGCCAGGTGCTGGTCGCCACCGAGGTCGGCATGCTGCACCAGTTGCGCCGGGCCGCACCGGGTGTCGACTTCCAGGCGGTCAACGACCGGGCGTCGTGCAAGTTCATGAAGATGATCACGCCTGCAGCGCTGCTGCGCTGCCTGTCCGAGGGGGCCGACGAGGTGCACGTCGATCCCGAGATCGCCGAGCGGGCCCGCGCCAGCGTGCAGCGCATGATCGAGATCGGCACTCCCGGCGGCGGCGAATGATGTGGCAGCAGCGAGCCGACGTCATCGTCATCGGCACCGGGGTCGCCGGACTGGTCGCGGCGCTGGCCGCGCACCGTCGCGGCCGCAACGTGGTGGTGCTGAGCAAGGCCTCCGACACCGCGACGTTCTATGCCCAGGGCGGCATTGCGGTGGTGCTGCCTGACACCGACGACTCGATCGACGCCCACGTCGCCGACACGCTGGCCGCGGGCGCCGGTCTCTGTGATCCGGCCGCGGTGCGCTCGATCGTCTCCGACGGATACCGCGCGGTACGCGAATTGGTCGACGATGGAGCACGATTCGACGAAGCCGAGCCGGGCCGCTGGTCACTGACGCGCGAGGGTGGCCACTCGCGGCGCCGCATCATCCACTCGGGCGGCGACGCCACCGGAGCCGAGGTGCAGCGCGCGCTGGACCGCGCCGCGGCCACCCTGGACATTCGCCGCAACCACACCGCGCTGCAGCTGTTGGCCGACGACGGCGCGGTGACCGGCGTGCGGGTGCTCAACGACGACGGCCCCGGCATCATCCACGCGCCCGCGGTGATCCTCGCCACCGGCGGGCTTGGGCATCTGTACTCGGCCACCACGAATCCGGCGGGGTCGACGGGAGACGGTGTTGCGCTTGCCATCTGGGCCGGGGTCCCCGTCAGCGACGTGGAGTTCATCCAGTTCCATCCGACCATGCTGTTCGACGGCCACGCGGGTGGGCGACGGCCGCTGATCACCGAGGCCGTTCGCGGCGAAGGTGGCAAACTCGTTGACCGGCAGGGCAATTCCATAATGACGGGCGTGCACCCGATGGGTGATCTGGCCCCGCGCGATGTCGTCGCGGCCGCGATCGATGCGCGTCTGCGCGAAACGGGCGACCCCTGCGCATATTTGGACGCCCGTCATATCGCCGACTTCGCGCGCCGCTTCCCCACGGTCACGGCGGCCTGCCGCGCAGCGGGCATCGACCCGACCCGTCAACCGATACCGATCGTGCCGGGCGCTCATTACAGCTGTGGCGGGGTGGTCGCCGGCGTCGACGGCCGCACCGAGTTGCCCGGGCTGTTCGCCGCCGGCGAAGTCGCGCGCACCGGGATGCACGGCGCAAACCGGTTGGCGTCCAACAGCCTTCTCGAGGGGCTGGTGGTCGGCAGCCGTGCGGGCAAGGCCGCGGCCGAGCATGCGGTGACGACGGGAGCCACCCAGGCCGAACTCGACACCGTCGAGACGCGGCTGGCCCTGCCGCGCGCGAAGCTGCAGCGGGCGATGTCGAAGTACGCCTCGGTCGTTCGCGACGGCGAGGGTCTGCAGCAGCTGTGCCGCGAACTGGAGGCTGCCGATCCCCGCGAGTTCACGTGCCGGGCCGACTTCGAGGACGTCGCGCTGACCACGACGGCCCGCGCCGTGACCGCGGCCGCGCTGGCCCGTACGGAGTCGCGCGGTTGCCATCACCGCTCCGACTTCCCGGACACCGATCCGGCGTTGGCACAAAGCCAGGCGCTCGAGGCGGCGTGCTGCTGATGGAACTCAACGCTGACGAGCTGACCGAGGCTCGGCGGGTTATCGCACGCGCGCTGGAGGAGGACCTGCGCTACGGGCCAGACGTCACCACGGCCGCGACGGTGCCCACCGACGCCACCACTACGGCGTCGATGGTGACCCGCGAGCCCGGCGTGATCGCCGGAACCGACGTCGCGCTGCTGGTCCTCGAGGAGGTGCTCGGGCAGGACGGTTACCGGCTCAAGCACCGTGTCGACGACGGCGCCCGGCTGGATGCGGGCGGGGTGGTGCTGTCAGTCGAGGCGCCGACGGCAGGCCTGCTGACCGCCGAGCGGACCATGCTGAACCTGATCTGCCACCTGTCGGGCATCGCGACGACGACGGCGGCCTGGGTGGAGGCCGTCGCGGGCACCAACGCGAAGATCCGTGACACCCGCAAGACACTGCCGGGGCTGCGGGCGTTGCAGAAATACGCGGTGCGCGTCGGCGGCGGCGTCAACCATCGGATGGGGTTGGGCGACGCAGCACTGATCAAGGACAACCACGTCGCCGCGGCCGGTTCGGTGGTTGCGGCGCTGCGGGCGGTCCGCGAGGCGGCGCCGACGTTGCCGTGCGAGGTCGAGGTGGACTCGCTCGAACAGCTCGACGACGTGCTTGTCGAAAATGTGGAACTTGTTCTGCTGGACAACTTTCCGGTGTGGCAGACCCAGATGGCGGTGCAGCGCCGCAACGCGCGCAGCCCGCAGACCAAACTCGAATCGTCCGGCGGGCTGTCGCTCGACACGGCCGCTGAGTACGCGGGTACCGGCGTCGACTACCTCGCCGTGGGCGCGCTCACCCACTCGGTGCGGGTGCTCGACATCGGCTTGGATCTCTAGCGGGCCAGACTTGGATCTCTAGCGGGCCAGAAGGGAACGCGCCGCCACCTTCGCGGCGTTCAACGCGGCGTCGTCGCCGGCGATGCGGGACAGGATCAGCGCGCCTTCGATCAGCGCGATGAGCGAGAGAGCCGTCTGATTCGCATGGTCGCCGGGCCATCCGTCGGCGCGCAGCCGGTCGGCGACCGCGGCGCTCCAGCCGGCGAACGCCCGCGCCGACGCGTCACGGACCTGCGGGCTGGCGTTGACCGATTCGGTGGCGATCGGTTCGATCGGGCACCCGTCGCGTGGGTCGGACGCCAGTTGCGCGGCCAGTTGGTCGATGAAACCGTCGACGACGTCGGCGAGCGGAGAGTCGCCGGCGAGGGCTTCCCGCAGCACCCGCTCGACCTCACCGCCGGCCGATTCCACGACCGCCGCGGCAAGCTGTTGCTTGCCGTCTGGGAAATGGTGATACAGCGAGCCTGCTTTGACGTCCGCCGTCTCCAGGATCTGGTTCACTCCGGTGGCGGCGTAGCCCTGCCGACGAAACAGCTGGGCTGCGGTGTCGATCAGGGCGGCGCGGCTACGGTCGGGGCGCGGCATGCCCCGACGATACTTGAACGAGCACTAAAGAAGCGCTACGCGGTGATGGGGCCGCGGCGCACCAGCGACAAGGCGACCGCCGCGGTGGCGAACAACCCGGAGAACACCCGATTGACGACCGTCTGCCTGCGCGGCGTGTGCATCCACTTGAGCAGTCGCTCGGCCAGTGCGGTATAGCAGCCCATCACCACGAAGTCGACGGCGACCATCGTCGCGCCGATAGCGAGATACTGCGGCAGCAGCGGCGCGGTCGGCACGATGAACTGCGGTAGCACCGCCAGGAAGAACACCAGACCCTTCGGGTTGGTGGTGTTGACGAGGAATCCCCGCACCAGAAGTGACACCCTGCCGCCGCGCGTCGCGTGGCCGACTTGCGCACGCAGGTCGACGGCGGCGGTGCGCCATTGCCGCACGGCGAGATAGATGAGGTAGGCGACGCCGATCCACTTGATGATGTTGAAGGCGAGCACCGACTTCGTCACGATCGCACCGAGGCCGACGGCCACCAGCGTGAGTTGCAGCATGAGACCGGCTTCGAGCCCGGCGATGCTCCAATATCCGCGTCGCACACCGTGTGTCAGGCCCGTGGCCATCGATTGAATGGCGCCTGCGCCGGGTGAGAGGGCGATCGCGATGGCCGCGCCGACGAACGCCAGCCAGACTTCCCAAGCCATGGCGTCAGTTTGTCACGCGATGTCGGCGACAAGCACTCCAATTTTTCGCGACTGGACGCGCGCCATGAACGGCAGACCTGTGGCGTCGCCGCCTGCGGGGACGATCCGCGGGTTGACGATGTGCACGCTGCGCTTGCCGAAGATCACCTCGGCCTCGCCCGCGGCCAGCACGTTCTTCACCCAGTCGGTCTTGCCGTGCCCAAGCGCGATGGCGAGCGTGTTGCCCTTGCGGTACGGGGTGATGACCGTCTCGTATGTCTTGCCGGACTTGCGGCCCCGGTGCCTGATCGTGGCCGCGCCGGGCAGTACGGGTGCGAGGCGTTTCACGACCGGGTTCATGTACTTGATCTGCAGACGCTCGACGGCGGGCGGGAAGACCATCGGAACGCCCGGCGCGTTGTTGGGATGATCTTTGGCTGACATGGGCGCTGACATTACCGACTCGCTGACGAAAGTTCGCTAGATCGCGGCGGCCGCGCGGCTACTATCGGCCGCATGTCTGTGCCAACGGCGTCTTCCAGGGGTTTTATCGTTTCCATCGCGGCGCTGGTCGTCGCGCTCGTCGCAGTCGGCCTTGCCGCGTGGGCTTTGCTCAAGGAGCCGTCGGAGCCGCCGTCGGGGCAGGTGTTCACCGGCACGGCCACCGACGATCCCAAGGCCAGCATCTGCGAGGCGTTCACCGTCGTGCGCAACGGCGTGCAGATCAACACGAACCTTCAGCCGCCGGGTGGGACGGAGGATGTCACCGGTGCGATGGCCGTGGCCGCCAACGCACGGGTCGCGCTCTACGACGGCGGACAGTATCTTTTGGCACGCTTGCAGCCCGACACGCCGCCCGAACTCGCCGACGCGATCCGCTCGTTCGCCAACAACCTGATGGACATCGGCGCGCGGTCGACGTCGGGCATCCCGAACACCGATCCCGCTCAGGCCGAGCGGTTGAAGGAAGCCGACTCGGCCAACGCCAAGATCACCGAGCTGTGCAAGTGAGCGCGCTCACGATCTGACGGTGCTGCGGCCGCTCGAGTCGCGGCGGCGAAATTCGATTTGGCCTGTTCTGGGACAATGGGGGCGTGAACGCATCCCCACCCGTGATGGCCCGTATCGACCTGCGCGGCACCGAGCTGTCAGCCGCGCGCCTGCGTGCGGTGCTGCCTCGGGGTGGGGTGGACGTCGAGGCGGTCGTTCCCCAGGTCCGTCCGATCGTCGATGCGGTCGCCGACCGCGGCGCAGAGGCCGCACTGGAGTTCGGTGAGTCGTTCGACGGCGTGCGGCCCGCGCAGGTGCGCGTGCCCGCCGCAGCGCTGCAGAGCGCGTTCGAGCAGCTGCCGCCCGACGTCCGGGCGGCGCTCGAGGTATCCATCGAGCGCGCCCGCGCGGTGCACGCCGACCAGCGCCGGACCGACACCACGACGACGCTGGCGCCGGGCGCCACGGTGACCGAACGCTGGGTGCCCGTCGAGCGGGTCGGCCTGTACGTGCCGGGCGGCAACGCGGTCTATCCCTCCAGCGTCGTGATGAACGTCGTGCCCGCCCAGACCGCCGGGGTGGACTCGCTGGTCATCGCCAGTCCACCGCAGACCCAACCCGGCCCCTTCCAGGGGCTGCCGCATCCGACGATCCTGGCCGCCGCCCGCCTGCTCGGCGTCGACGAGGTGTGGGCCGTCGGCGGCGCTCAGGCCGTCGCGCTGCTGGCCTACGGCGGCACCGACACCGACGGAGCCGAGTTGGCGCCGGTGGACATGGTGACCGGGCCCGGCAACATCTATGTCACGGCGGCCAAGCGGATCTGCCGTTCGCAGATCGGCATCGACGCCGAAGCGGGCCCCACCGAGATCGCGATCCTGGCCGACCACACTGCCGACCCGGTGCATGTCGCCGCCGATCTGATCAGCCAGGCCGAGCACGACGAGATGGCGGCCAGCGTGCTGGTGACGCCGAGCCTCGAGCTTGCCGACGCCACCGACCGTGAGCTCGCCGGGCAACTCGAAACCACAGTGCACCGCGAGCGGGTCACGGCGGCGCTGACCGGCGCGCAGTCGGCGGTCGTCCTCGTCGACGATCTCGCGGCCGGCGTCAAGGCCGTCAACGCCTACGCCGCCGAGCATTTGGAGATCCAGACCGTCGACGCCCGTGAGGTGGCGGGCCGGATCCGTTCTGCCGGCGCGATTTTCGTCGGCCCCTACTCGCCGGTGAGCCTCGGCGACTACTGCGCCGGCTCCAACCACGTGCTGCCGACCGCCGGCTGCGCCAGGCACTCCAGCGGCCTTTCGGTGCAGACGTTCCTGCGTGGCATCCATGTCGTCGACTACGACGAGGCCGCCCTCAAGGACGTCACCGGCCACGTCATCACGCTGGCCGAGGCGGAGAATCTGCCTGCGCACGGGGAGGCGGTGCGCCGGAGGTTCGAGTCGTGATGAGCGTCTCCCGCGAAGAACAGACAGCGGCGACGGTCGGGAAGAGCGTGACGCTGGCCGATCTGCCGCTGCGCGAGGATCTGCGCGGCAAGTCGCCGTACGGCGCCCCGCAGTTGGCTGTTCCGGTGCGGCTCAACACCAACGAGAACCCGCATCCGCCGACGCAGGCGCTGATCGACGACGTGACGGAGTCGGTGCGCGCGGTCGCCGGTGAACTGCACCGCTACCCGGACCGCGACGCGGTGGCGCTGCGCACCGACCTCGCCGCGTATCTGCGGGGCCAGATCGGTGTCGACGTCACCGTCGAAAACGTGTGGGCGGCAAACGGATCCAACGAGATCCTGCAGCAGCTGCTGCAGGCGTTCGGCGGGCCTGGCCGCAGCGCGATCGGGTTCGTGCCGTCCTACTCCATGCACCCGATCATCGCCGACGGCACTCAGACCCGATGGCTGGTTGCCAACCGCGGCGACGACTTCAGCCTTGACACCGACGTGGCGGTGCACGCCATCAAGGAGCACACCCCCGACATCGTGTTCGTCGCGAGCCCGAACAATCCGTCGGGCCAAAGCGTTTCGCTCGACGACCTGCGCCGGTTGCTCGAGGCGATGACGACCGGTGTGCTCATCCTGGACGAGGCGTACGGCGAGTTCTCGTCGCAGCCCAGCGCGGTGAACCTCGTCGCGGAATTTCCTACCAAGCTCGTCGTGACCCGAACCATGAGCAAGGCGTTCGCGTTCGCCGGCGGCAGGCTCGGCTACCTGATCGCCGCGCCCGCCGTCATCGACGCCATGTTGCTGGTGCGGCTGCCCTATCACCTGTCGTCGGTGACGCAGGCCGCCGCGCGCGCCGCGCTGCGCCACGCCGACGACACGCTCGGCAGCGTCGCGACGCTGATCGCCGAGCGCAATCGGGTCACAGACGCGTTGACCGGCATGGGATTTCGAGTCATTCCCAGCGACGCGAACTTCATTCTGTTCGGCGAGTTCGACGACGCACCCGCAACCTGGCAGCGCTACCTGGACGCCGGCATCCTCATCCGCGACGTCGGCATCCCGGGGTATCTGCGCGCCACCATCGGCCTGGCCGACGAGAACGACGCGCTGCTCGAGGCCAGCGCACGAATAGGAGCACAGTGACCACCAACCGTCGCGCCCGCGTCGAACGCAAGACCAAGGAATCCGACATCGTCGTGGAACTCGACCTCGACGGTACCGGCGTAGTCAACGTCAGCACCGGCGTTCCGTTCTACGACCACATGCTCAACTCGCTGGGCAGCCACGCCAGCTTCGATCTGACCGTGCGCGCTGAGGGCGACGTCGAGATCGAAGGCCACCACACGATCGAAGACACCGCGATCGTGCTGGGCCAGGCCCTGCGCGAAGCGCTCGGCGACAAGAAGGGCATCCGCCGGTTCGGCGACGCGTTCATCCCGATGGACGAGACGCTCGCGCACGCCGCCGTCGACGTGTCGGGGCGGCCGTACTGTGTGCACAGCGGCGAGCCGGACCACATGCTGCACAGCACGATCGCGGGTTCGGAGGTGCCGTATCACACCGTCATCAATCGCCACGTCTTCGAGTCGCTGGCGATGAACGCCCGCATCGCACTGCACGTGCGCACCCTTTACGGCCGCGACCCGCACCACATCACCGAGGCGCAGTACAAGGCCGTCGCGCGGGCGCTGCGCCAGGCTGTCGAGTTCGATCCGCGGGTGACCGGCGTGCCGTCCACCAAAGGAACCCTGTGACAACCAAATCCGTCGTTGTTCTCGATTACGGGTCAGGCAACCTCCGTTCGGCGCAGCGTGCGCTGGAGCGGGTTGGTGCCCAGGTCGAGGTGACCGCCGACGCCGATGCGGCCGCCAGCGCCGACGGGCTCGTGGTGCCCGGCGTCGGAGCGTTCGAGGCCTGCATGGCCGGACTGCGCAAAATCGGCGGCGAGAAGGTCATCGCCGAGCGGGTCGCGGCCGGCCGCCCGGTGCTCGGGGTCTGTGTCGGCATGCAGATCATGTTCGCGCGCGGCGTCGAGTTCGGGGTGGAGTCGCAGGGCTGCGGCCAGTGGCCAGGCGCCGTGGTGCGACTGGACGCGCCGGTGATTCCGCATATGGGCTGGAATGTCGTCGACGCGCCCGAAGGCAGCAGGCTGTTCCGCGGGCTGGATCCTGACACCCGGTTCTACTTCGTGCACTCCTATGCCGCGCAGACCTGGGAGGGCAACCCCGACGCGTTGCTGACCTGGGCCACTCATCATGTGCCGTTCCTGGCCGCCGTGGAGGACGGCGCGCTGGCGGCGACGCAATTTCACCCGGAGAAGAGTGGCGACGCCGGCGCGACGCTGCTCGCCAATTGGGTGTCGGACCTGTGAGGACGTTAGGTTGTCGGCCGTGCCTGCTGTGAAACCGTTGATTCTTCTGCCCGCCGTCGATGTGGTCGACGGCAAGGCGGTGCGCCTCGTGCAGGGCCAAGCCGGCAGCGAGACCGAGTACGGCTCGGCGCTGGACGCCGCTCTGACGTGGCAGCGTGACGGCGCCGAGTGGATCCACCTGGTGGATTTGGACGCCGCGTTCGGGCGGGGCTCCAACCGCGAGCTGTTGGCCGAGGTCGTCGGCAAGCTCGATGTCGCCGTGGAACTGTCCGGGGGTATCCGCGACGACGACTCGCTGAGCGCCGCCCTGGCGACCGGTTGTGCGCGGGTGAACATCGGCACCGCGGCGCTGGAGAACCCCGAGTGGTGCGCCCGCGTCGTGGCCGAGCACGGCGACAAGGTGGCGGTCGGGTTGGACGTCAAGATCGTCGCCGGTGAGCATCGGCTCCGTGGCCGCGGCTGGGAGACCGACGGCGGCGACCTGTGGTCGGTGCTGGAACGCCTCGACCGTGAAGGGTGTTCGCGGTTTGTTGTCACCGATGTGACGAAGGACGGCACGTTGCAGGGCCCCAACCTAGATCTGCTGTCGCGGGTGGCCGAACGCACCGACGCGCCGGTGATCGCGTCGGGCGGGGTGTCGAGCCTCGACGACCTTCGCGCCATCGCCACGCTCACCGAAAGGGGTGTCGAGGGCGCGATCATCGGGAAGGCGTTGTACGCCGGGCGATTCACGTTGCCGCAGGCGCTGGCCGTGGTCGGGAAGTAGCGCCATGGCCGTAGACGAGACTGACCTCGACGCGCTGGTCTCTGAAGCCGCCGCGATCCTCGACGAGGCGGCCAAACCGTTCGTGGCCGGGCACCGCGCCGAATCCGCTGTGCCGAAGAAGGGCAACGACTTCGCGACCGAGGTGGACCTCGCCATCGAGCGTCAGGTGGTGGAGGCGCTGGTGTCGCGCACCGGCATCGAGGTGCACGGCGAGGAATTCGGCGGTGCCGACGTCGACTCTCCGCTGGTGTGGGTGCTCGACCCGATCGACGGCACCTTCAACTACGCGGCGGGGCTGCCGACCGCGGCGATCCTGCTGGCGCTGCTGCGCGACGGTGAGCCGGTGGTGGGGTTGACGTGGATGCCTTTCACCGATCAGCGATACACCGCGGTGGTGGGAAAGCCCCTCTACGTCAACGGGCTCGCGCAGCCGCGTTTGAAGCCCGCCGAGTTGGCGGACAGTGTGGTCGGTACGGGCACCTTCGACATCGATTCCCGCGGCCGGTTTCCCGGTCCGTACCGGGTCGCCGTGCTCGAGCGGCTCAGCCGCAAATGCTCGCGGATCCGCATGCACGGCGCGATCGGCTTCGACATGGCCTACACCGCGGCCGGGGTTCTCGGCGGCTGCATCAATTTCGGCGGCCACGTGTGGGACCACGCCGCGGGTGTGGCCCTGGTTCGCGCCGCGGGCGGCATCGTCACCGACCTGGCTGGCGACGATTGGACGATCGATTCGAGGTCGGCGTTGGCCGGTGTGCCCGGTGTGCACGGCGAACTGCTCGACATCGTGGCTTCTGCTGGCGATCCGGATGACTACCGATGAACTCGAAAGACCTTGCGGTGCGCGTCATCCCGTGCCTCGACGTCGACGACGGCCGGGTGGTGAAGGGCGTCAACTTCGAAAACCTGCGTGACGCGGGCGATCCCGTGGAACTGGCCTCGGTGTATGACCGCGAGGGTGCCGACGAGCTGACCTTCCTCGACGTGACGGCGTCGTCGTCGGGCCGCGCCACCATGCTCGAGGTGGTCAAGCGAACCGCCGAGCAGGTGTTCATCCCGTTGACCGTCGGCGGCGGTGTGCGGTCGGTGGCCGATGTCGACGCGCTGCTGCGAGCCGGCGCCGACAAGGTTTCGGTCAACACCGCCGCGCTCGCGCGGCCGGAACTGCTCGCCGAGCTGTCGCGTCAATTCGGGTCGCAGTGCATCGTGCTGTCGGTGGACGCGCGGACGGTGCCGCAGGGCTCGCAGCCGACGCCGTCAGGTTGGGAGGTCACCACGCACGGCGGCCGCCGCGGCACCGGCATCGACGCCGTCGAGTGGGCGGAGCGGGGCGCCGAGCTTGGGGTCGGCGAAATCTTGTTGAACTCCATGGATTACGACGGCACCAAGGCCGGGTTCGACCTGAAGATGTTGCGCGCGGTGCGCGGCGCCGTCAACGTCCCGGTCATCGCCAGCGGCGGTGCGGGCGCCAAGGAGCATTTCGCCGCGGCGGTCCATGCCGGCGCCGACGCCGTCTTGGCGGCCAGCGTGTTCCACTTCCGCGAGTTGACGATCGCGGAGGTGAAAGAGGCCATGTCCGCCGAAGGAATCACGGTGCGATGAGCGCTTGCGCGAAGAGCAGAGGGCAGCGATGAGCTTGGATGCGGCGATCGCGTCGCGATTGAAGCGGGACGCAAACGGGCTGTTCGTGGCGGTGGCGCAGGAACGCGGCACCGGCCAGGTGTTGATGGTGGCGTGGATGGACGATCTCGCGTTGGCGCGCACGCTGGAAACCCGTAAGGCGACGTACTATTCGCGCTCGCGCGGCCAGCACTGGGTCAAGGGCGAGACGTCAGGGCACACCCAGCACGTGCACTCGGTGCGTCTCGACTGCGACGGCGACACAGTGCTCCTCGAAGTCGACCAGGTCGGCGCCGCGTGCCATACCGGCGACCACACCTGCTTCGACGCGGACCTTTTACTCGGTCCCGAGGACTAGGTTCTCGGGTGAGACGAGCTGCCGTGGCCGCCGCCGGGCTGGCGGCGTTGGGTGCTCCTCGTGTTCTCGCCCTCCGCAACAAGCTGACGGCGGTCGCGCCGGAATTGCGCACGCCGGTGATGATTCCGTGGGTGATCCCGATGAATGCGCGGACACTGCCCGTGCACCGGATGATCATGAGCCTGCGATCCAAACCCGTACCCGGCGTCGCGATGGCCGAACGCCGCATCGACGGTGATGTCGAGGTCGTGGTGCTCGCGCCGGAGCACCAGTCTGTGCCGGGGCCCGGTGTGCTGTGGCTGCACGGCGGGGGCATGTGCGCGGGCACAGCGCAACTCGAAGTGCAGCCGACGTCGCGGTTGGTGCCTCCGCTGGGTGCGGTCGCGGTCCTGCCCAACTACCGGCTCGCGCCGGAAAACCCTTTTCCCGCAGGGTTTGACGATTGCATGGCCGCGCTGCAGTGGATGGTGGAGAACGCCGACGAACTCGGCATCGACCCGGGCCGCATCGCGGTGGCGGGAGCGAGCGCGGGCGGCGGGCTGGCCGCTGCGGTGGCGCAGCGCGCCTTCGACGAAGGAATTCCGCTGCGGGCCCAGGCGATGGTGTACCCGATGCTCGACGACCGCACGGCGTTGCGCGACGACTTCGTCGGCCGCGGAGAGCTGACGTGGACACCGTCGTCCAACAAATGGGCGTGGACGGCGTATCTCGGCCGGGAGCCCCGGATGTCGGACGCCCCCGAATACGCCGCGCCCGCACGCCGTACCGCGCTTGCGGGATTGCCACCCGCGTGGATCGGCGTCGGCGACCTGGACCTCTTCTACGACGAGAGCGTCGACTACGCCGAGCGGCTCAAGATGGAGGGTGTGGTGTGCGAACCCATCGTCGTGCCGGGCATGTACCACATCGCCGACGGCGTCGCGCAGAACGCGCCCTCGATGAAGCGGTTCCACGCCGGCATGGTCGACTTCTTGCGCCACCACTTGGCGGCTTAGCTGTCGACCGCAGCTATGGCTCGATGATGCGGGTGGCTTTCGCGCGGGCGGTCCAGCGACCTTCGTCGTAGCCGACAACCACGGGATGGTCGAACGCGGCGCTGACGTTGTCGGTCGTCACCGTCGAGCGGGCATCGCCCATGGCGACCGTGCGTCCGTCGGCGATCAGCAGCGCATGCGTCGTCGTCGTCGGAAGCTCTTCCAGGTGATGGGTGACGAGCACCGACGCCACCTCGGGATGCGTCTCGTCGAGCGAGTCGATGGTCTCCAACAATTGCTCGCGTGCGGCGACGTCGAGTCCGGTAGTGGGCTCGTCGAGCAGCAGCAGACGCGGCTCGGAGATCAGCGCCCTGGCGATGAGTGTGCGGCTGCGTTCGCCCTGCGACAGCGTCGGCCACACGTCGTCGGCCTTGTGCGTCAGCCCCACCGCGGCGATCATCGCGTCGGCGCGGTCACGTTCCTCCGGGCTGGGTGTCCACCGCATCGGTGTGTCGATCGTCGCGGTGATCCCGGTCAGCACGACCTCGCGGACCGACAGCGAATACTGAAGGCGGTGGCGGGGATTCACGTGGCCGATGAACCGGCGCAGCTGGGCGAGCTCGACGCGGCCCATCTGCTGGCCGAGGATGTGCACGTGTCCCGACGTCGGAAATGTCACGGCCGCACAGAATCCCAGCAGCGTGCTCTTGCCCGCACCGTTGGGGCCCAGCAATGCCCAGTGCTCGCCCTCGTTCACGGTCAGCGAGATGCCGTCGATGATCTGCTTGCCGTCGCGGCGGAATGTCACATCGGAGAGTTGCAGAACAGGTGTCATGCCGATTGCCGCTCCCGCAGCACCTTCAACGCCCTGTCGGCGTGCGCCTCCATGCTGATCTCGCTGGCGATGACGTCGAGAATGGTGCGGTCGGTGTCGATGACGAACGTTGTCCGCTTCACCGGCATCAGCTTGCCCAGCAGGCCGCGCTTGACCCCGAACGCGGCCGCCACCTTGCCGTCGGCGTCGGACAGCAGCGGGAAGTCGAAGCGCTGTGTGTCGGCGAACTTGGCCTGCTTGGCGACGGGGTCGGTGCTGATTCCGACGCGGGATGCGCCCAGCGCGGTGAACTCGGCGCCGAGGTCGCGGAAGTGACTGGCCTCCTTGGTGCATCCGGGCGTCATCGCCGCGGGATAGAAGAACAGCACGATCGGGCCGTCGGCGAGCAGCGATGTGAGGCTTCGCACAGTGCCCGATTGATCCGGTAATTCGAACTCAGGTGCCCGGTCACTTCGTTGCAGAGATGTCACGGAAGTTCACGCTACGCCTGCCTGATTAACGGTTCTGCTGCAGGAGCTGGGAGAATTACCACGTGCAAACGACCGCCAATCTCGCGGTGACGACATCGCGCGAGGACTTCAGGGCGCTGGCCGCCGGGCACCGCGTTGTGCCGGTCACCCGCAAGGTGCTGGCCGACAGCGAGACGCCGCTGTCGGCGTACCGCAAGCTCGCGGCCAACCGTCCTGGCACGTTCCTGCTGGAATCGGCCGAGAACGGCCGGTCCTGGTCGCGGTGGTCGTTCATCGGCGCGGGCGCCCCCTCGGCGTTCACGGTGCGCGACGGCGAGGCGGCCTGGCTGGGTGTGACCCCGCAGGACGCCCCGAGCGGCGGGGACCCGCTGCACGCGCTGCACCAGACGCTGAAGCTGCTGCAGACCGAGCCGGTGCCTGGGTTGCCGCCGCTGTCGGGCGGGTTCGTCGGCTTTTTCGCCTATGACCTGGTGCGCAGGCTGGAACGGCTGCCCGAGCGCACCGTCGACGATCTGGGCCTGCCCGACATCCTGCTGCTGCTGGCCACCGATATCGCCGCGGTCGACCACCACGAGGGCACGATCACCCTGATCGCCAACGCGGTGAACTGGAACGGCACCGACGAGCGCGTCGACTGGGCCTACGACGACGCCGTCGCGCGCCTGGACGTGATGACCGAGGCGCTCGGCAAGAACCTGTCGTCGACGGTGGCCACCTTCCACCGGCCCGAGCCGTTGCACCGCAAGCAGCGTTCGGTCGAGGACTACAGCGCGATCGTGGAGCGGCTGGTCGGCGAGATCGAGGCGGGCGAGGCGTTTCAGGTGGTGCCGTCGCAGCGTTTCGAGATGGACACCGACGCCAACCCGCTCGACGTGTATCGGATGCTGCGGGTGTCCAACCCCAGCCCGTACATGTATCTGCTCAATGTGCCGGATGCCGAAGGGGGACTGGACTTTTCGATCGTCGGCTCCAGCCCGGAGGCGCTCGTCACCGTCAAGGACGGGCGCGCGACGACCCACCCGATCGCCGGGACGCGGTGGCGCGGCGCCACCGAGGAAGAGGACCTGCTGCTCGAGAAGGAGTTGCTGGAGGACGAGAAGGAACGGGCCGAGCATCTGATGCTGGTCGACCTCGGCCGCAACGACCTGGGCCGAGTGTGCAAGCCGGGGACGGTGCGGGTCGAGGACTACAGCCATATCGAGCGCTACAGCCACGTCATGCACCTGGTGTCGACGGTGACGGGGCAGTTGGCCGAGGGCAAGACCGCCCTGGACGCGGTCACCGCATGCTTTCCCGCGGGCACGCTGACCGGGGCGCCGAAGGTGCGGGCGATGGAGCTCATCGAGGAGGTCGAGACGACTCGTCGCGGGCTGTACGGCGGTGTGCTGGGCTACCTGGATTTCGCGGGCGACGCCGACTTCGCGATCGCCATCCGCACAGCGCTGATGCGCAGGGGAACCGCATATGTGCAGGCCGGCGGGGGAGTCGTGGCGGACTCGAACGGCCCCTACGAGTACAACGAAGCCTCCAACAAGGCCAAGGCCGTGCTGAACGCCATCGCCGCGGCAGAGACGCTGACCGAGCCATGATCAGGATCGCGCAGCTGTCGCTGGTGCTGGCCGCGGGGGCGCTGTGGGTGGCGTCGCGGATGACCTGGGTGGTGGTGGACTCGTTCGACGGCCTTGGCCAGCCGGAGAGCACTGCGCTCAACGGGGCGGCGTGGTCGACGGCGCTGGTGCCGTTGGCGCTGATGCTGCTGGCCGGCGTGCTCAAATCGACCGTGGGCCCGCGGTGGCAGCAACGTGTGCTGGCGGTGATCCTCGGGGCGATGTGCGCGGCTATGGCGTACCTGGCGATCAGCCTCTGGGTGGTGCCCGACGTGGCGGTGCGGGCCGCGGGCTTGGCCGACGTGCCGGTGGCCGATCTGCTCGGCACGCAGCGGCATTACGGGGGCGCTGTCGTCACCCTGGCCGCGGCGGTGCTGACGCTCGTTGGTGCGGTGCTGCTGATGAGGGCGCCGGGCCGGGGCCGCTCGGACAACGCCAAATACGAGGCTCCCGCACGCCGGCGCGAAGCCGCCCGACGGGAGGCCGGCGCGGGCGCTGACATGAGCGAACGCATGATGTGGGACGCCCTCGACGAGGGTCGCGACCCGACCAAGTCCGACACCGAGGGCCGGTGATCAATGGTGTGTCCGATGCGGCTACCCTTCCAAGAAGATGAAGCGGCAACAGTCCGGCAGGCGCGCGAAGGGAGTCGACAGGTTATGAGTTCGGCGACCGTGCTCGACTCCATAATCGAGGGAGTCCGTGCAGATGTCGCCGCACGTGAAGCCGTTGTCAGCCTCGACGAACTCAAAGCTGCTGCGAAGGACGCGAAGCCGCCGCTGGATGTGATGGCGGCGCTGCGTGAACCGGGCATCGGCGTGATCGCCGAAGTCAAGCGCGCGAGTCCGTCGCGCGGAACGCTGGCACCGATTTCCGATCCCGCGGATCTGGCTCGCGCCTACCAGGATGGCGGAGCCCGAATCGTCAGTGTCCTCACCGAACAACGACGTTTCAACGGGTCGCTCGACGACCTGGACGCGGTGCGCGCAGCTGTCTCAATTCCGGTGCTGCGCAAGGACTTCATCGTGCGGCCGTATCAGATCCACGAGGCCCGCGCGCATGGCGCCGACATGCTGTTGCTCATCGTCGCGGCGCTCGAGCAGTCGGCGTTGGTGTCGCTGTTGGAGCGCACGGAGTCGTTGGGCATGACCGCATTGGTGGAGGTGCACACCGAAGAAGAAGCCGATCGCGCATTGCAGGCCGGCGCCAAGGTGATCGGTGTCAACGCCCGCGACCTCAAGACGCTGCAAGTCGACCGGGATTGCTTCGCGCGCATCGCACCAGGGCTGCCGACCGACGTCATCCGCGTCGCGGAATCGGGTGTGCGCGGTCCGGCCGATTTGTTGGCGTACGCCGGTGCCGGCGCAGACGCCGTGCTCGTCGGCGAGGGTCTCGTCACCAGCGGTGACCCCCGCAGCGCCGTAGCCGATCTCGTCACCGCAGGCACGCACCCGTCCTGCCCGAAACCGTCACGCTGAGCTGATGGCCGATATCGCCGGCCCCGAGTTGCCGCGTTCGAGCGCGGCGGTAGCCGAACCGACCGTTCACGATCCTGACGCCAAGGGCCATTTCGGGGTCTACGGTGGACGATTCATTCCCGAAGCGCTGATGGCCGTCATCGAGGAGGTCACCGCCGCCTACGAGAAGGCCCGCGGCGACCAGGAGTTCCTCGACGAACTCGACCGGCTGCAGCGGCACTACAGCGGGCGGCCGTCGCCGCTGTACGAGGCCGAGCGACTCAGCAAGCACGCGGGTGGCGCACGCATTTTCCTCAAGCGAGAAGACCTGAACCACACCGGATCTCACAAGATCAACAATGTGCTCGGGCAGGCACTGCTGGCGCGCCAGATGGGCAAGACGCGGGTGATCGCCGAGACCGGCGCGGGCCAGCATGGCGTCGCGACGGCCACCGCGTGCGCGCTGCTGGGGCTGGAGTGCGTCATCTACATGGGTGCGGTCGACACCGCCCGGCAGGCGCTGAATGTGGCAAGGATGCGGTTGTTGGGCGCCGAAGTGGTTTCGGTGGAGTCGGGCTCGAAGACGCTCAAAGATGCGATCAATGAGGCGTTCCGCGACTGGGTGACCAACGCCGACAACACGTACTACTGCTTCGGCACCGCGGCGGGCCCGCACCCATTCCCGACGATGGTGCGCGACTTTCAGCGGGTGATCGGCCTCGAGGCACGCGCGCAGATTCTGCATCAGGCGGGTCGGCTGCCCGATGCCGTCGCCGCGTGTGTCGGCGGTGGTTCCAACGCCATTGGCGTGTTCCATCCCTTCATCGACGATGCCGGCGTCCGCTTGGTCGGTTTCGAGGCCGCAGGCGACGGGGTGGAAACCGGAAGGCATGCCGCGACGTTCACCGGTGGATCGCCCGGCGCGTTCCAGGGGTCGTTCTCGTATCTGCTGCAGGACGAGGACGGTCAGACCATCGAATCCCATTCGATTTCAGCAGGTTTGGACTATCCGGGCGTCGGCCCCGAGCACGCGTACCTCAAGGACACCGGTCGTGCCGAGTACCGGCCGATCACCGACAGCGAAGCGATGGATGCGTTCAGCCTGCTGTGCAGGACGGAGGGCATCATCCCGGCCATCGAGTCCGCCCATGCGGTGGCGGGCGCGCTCAAGCTCGGCGTAGAACTCGGAGCGGACTCGATAATCCTGGTGAACATGTCCGGGCGCGGCGACAAGGACGTGGAAACGGCGGCCAAATGGTTCGGTCTGCTCGACGGCAAGGAGACCGCGACCTCATGACGAATGGACTTTCCGGCCTGTTCGAGGCGTGCCGCGCCGAGGGCCGATCGGCGCTCATCGGGTATCTGCCGACCGGTTACCCCGACGTGCCCACGTCGATCTCGGCGATGACGGCGCTGGTCGAATCCGGTTGTGACGTCATCGAAGTCGGCATGCCGTATTCGGATCCAGGGATGGACGGGCCGACCATCGCGTCTGCCACCGAGGCGGCGCTGCGCGGCGGTGTACGGGTCCGCGACTCGTTGGCGGCAGTCGAGGCGATCAGCAAGGCCGGCGGTCGAGCGGTCGTGATGACGTATTGGAATTTGGTGTTGCGCTACGGAGTCGACGCGTTCGCACGCGATCTGGCCGCGGCGGGCGGGCTCGGGATGATCACGCCCGATCTGATTCCCGATGAGGCCGACGAATGGATCGCGGTCTCGGATGCGCACAAATTGGACCGCATCTTCCTGGTGGCGCCGTCCTCGACGCCTGAGCGACTGGTCACCACGGTCAACGCGTCGCGCGGATTCGTCTACGCCGCATCGACGATGGGCGTTACCGGCGCGCGTGAGGCCGTGTCGGTGACGGCACCCGCGTTGGTCCGCCGCATCAGGGAGGTGTCGGACATCCCCGTCGGCGTCGGACTCGGGGTGCGCTCACGTGAGCAGGCGGCCGAGATCGGCGCCTACGCCGACGGGGTGATCGTGGGTTCGGCGTTGGTGTCGGCGCTGACCGAGGGCTTGCCTGCCGTGCGTGCGTTGACCGAAGAACTGGCCGATGGGGTGCGCCAGAGGATCTCTGCGTGACGACGACGATACTGGCATCGTTCCCCAGCCCGCCGCGCGGCGTATGGCATCTGGGCATCGTGCCGATTCGCGCGTACGCCCTGCTGATCCTGGCCGGCGTGATCGTCGCGTTGTTCATCAGCGATCGGCGGTGGGCTCAGCGCGGCGGTGAACGCGGTGTCGTCTTCGACATCGCGTTGTGGGCCATCATTCCCGGGCTCATCGGCGGGCGGCTGTATCACGTCATCACCGACTGGAGTACATATTTCGGGCCGGGTGGGGCTGGTCTGGCGGCGGCTTTCAAGATTCAGGAAGGCGGCCTCGGCATCTGGGGCGCCGTCGCGCTCGGCGGTGCCGGCGCGTGGATCGGGTGTCGGCTGCGAGGCATTCCGCTGCCCGCCTTCGGCGACGCGATTGCGCCGGGAATCATTCTGGCGCAGGCGATCGGCCGGTTGGGCAACTACTTCAACCAGGAACTGTACGGCCGGGCGACCACGCTGCCGT
This sequence comes from Mycolicibacterium agri, assembly GCF_002553505.1. Lineage (GTDB taxonomy): Bacteria > Actinomycetota > Actinomycetes > Mycobacteriales > Mycobacteriaceae > Mycobacterium > Mycobacterium agri. The sequence continues at coordinate 20,458 of NZ_PDCP01000084.1, forward strand.
GGGGTCTGGAGATCTATGAGCGCCGAAATGCCAACGGCGCCCTCGATTCACTGAACGGTGTATCGACAGGTCAGCTGATCGAGATCGTCCACCCGACGTTCTTGTACGAGATGCTGTGGAATCTCCTGGTTTTCGCGCTGCTCATTTGGGTGGATAGGCGCTACCAGATCGGCCACGGGCGACTGTTTGCGTTGTATGTAGCCGCGTACTGCTTCGGCCGTTTCTGGGTCGAGCTGCTGCGAAGTGACATGGCGACGCACATCGCGGGCATTCGCATCAACTCGTTCGTGTCGGTGTTCGTGTTCATCGGCGCGGTCGTCTACATCATGGTTGCGCCGAAGGGCCGCGAGGATCCGGCGTCGTTACGGGGCCTGATTTCTGAGGGTGCGCCCGCCGAAGAGGTCACGAAGGAACTGGCCGCCGTCGCCGCCTCGACCGGAGTGGTCGCGGCCGCGAAGGCCGCAGCCGAAAAGGAAGACGAGGACGCCGAAAAGTCTGCCGCGGACGCCGAAAAGTCTGCCGCGGACGCGAGGAGCAAAACAGATCCAGAGGACGAGACCTCAGAGGCCCAATCTTCAGAAGACGAAGGCGAGCCCGAGCCCGTTTCGGAGGCCGAAAAACTCACCGAAGACATTGACGAAGCAACCGCCGCAGAGATGGCAGAGGCCGAAGCTGCCTCGGAGGAGCAGCCCGAAGCTGAGGCGGTCGCTGAGGCGGAACAACTCGAAGAGGACGTAGCGGAGGCGCCTGCGGAGGAGATCGCCGAGGCCGAGGCCTTCGCCGAGGCCAAAGAGGAGACCGAGACCCCCGACGTCGGCGGCGTGGGCGCGGTCGAGGGCGACGAGGCCGTCGAAGCCGAGGAGGCCGCCCCCGAGGTGCACGCCGCGGCCGTCGAGAACGCCGAAGAAGCCGCAGAAATCGCTGACGAGGTCGCCGAGGAATCACCCGAGGAAGAGGCGGCTCCTCCCGACGAAGACGCAGAGGCAGCTCCCGCAGAGGAAGCCGAGGCGCCCGCGGAGGAAGCGGCCGAGGAAGCCGAGGCGTCGGCTGAAGAAGAAGCCGAGCAACCCACCGAGGGTATCGCTGAAGAGCGGGCCGACGAAGCTGAGACGAGCGAGGAAGCCGAGGCAGCTGAAGAAGGGGAAGCCCCGGTCGGTGGCGTTGGTGCAGTCGAGGGGGATGATGTCGTCGAGGCCGAGGAGGCAGCACCCGAGGTGCACGACGCCGCCGTCGACGATGCCGAGGTCGCTGCAGAGCTCGCCGACGCCGCCGAAGACTTGACGCCGGAATCGGAGGAGACAGCTGAGTCGGAGTCGGCCTCTGACGACGCAGGTGCAGAAGCCGACCAGGATTCGGCTGATGAGACCGCTGCGACTGCAGACTCGGGCGAGGAGCCAGCAGACGGCGACGAGAAGCCAACCGACGCATCGGACGCTGAGACACCGGATGTCGACGCGACGGATGAAGGCGACGCCGTAACCGAGGCGAAGGAGCCGACGCCTGACGCGGAAGAGTCGACGCCCGAGACGCCGCCACCTGCCCCCGAGGACGGCAGACCTGCCGCAGAACCCGAGCGTGGGATAGCGGGCCGAATCCGACGTCGATTCCGTTCCCGCAGGGGCTAAGTCGCGCGACGCTGCGCCGCGCTCGAGTTATCCACAGTCGTAATTTCATCCACAGGTGTGGGTTGTGGTGGGGTTTTGGGGTG
>NZ_PDCP01000085.1 GCF_002553505.1 Mycolicibacterium agri
ACAACCGCACCGGCGAGTCGGGCGGACGGGGCCAAAACAGACCGTCCTACCGGGGCCAAATCAACCTGTCACAGCCAGACCGACGAGTGGACGCACTTCTTCGCCGAACAACCCGAGCTGCAGGCCTACTTTCAGCGGGTGATGGACAAGCACGACATCGGCAGGCATGTGCGGTGGGAGACGGAGGTCACCGAGGCGGTCTGGGACGACGAGACCGCGACGTGGACGGTGACAGCACGCGACCGGACAGGGGCGACGACGACGCTGTCGGCGCGCGCGGTCATCAGCGCGGTGGGCCAATTGAACCGCCCGCACGTGCCCGCGATCGCAGGCCAGAACCGGTTCGCCGGGCCCGCGTTTCACTCCTCGGAGTGGGATCACTCAATTGATCTGCGCGGCAAGCGCGTTGCGCTGATCGGCGCTGGCGCCAGCGGATTCCAGATTGCGCCCGCGATCGCCGACGACGTCGCCGCGCTGACGATCTTCCAGCGCACCGCGCAGTGGATGTTCCCGAACCCGAACTACCACGAGCCGGTGGGGCCGGGTGTGCGGTGGGCGCTGCGGTATTTGCCGTTCTATGGCCGCTGGTATCGGTTCCTGTTGTTCTGGCCGGGCTGCGACAAAGGGCTGGAGGCCGCGCGGGTCGACCCCGACTACCCCGACCAGCAGCGGGCGGTCAGCGAGGCCAACGATCTCGCGCGCATGATGTTCACCGAGTGGATCACCAGCCAGGTGGGCGACGACCTCGAGCTGCTGGCCAAGGTAGTGCCCGACTACCCGGCGACCGGCAAACGCACCCTGCAGGACAACGGCAGCTGGCTGAAGACGTTGCGCCGCGACAACGTCGAGCTGGTCAGAACCTCGATCGCCGAGATTGCGCCCGACGCAGTGGTCACCGCGGACGGCGAACGGTATGACGTCGATATCGTGGTCTACGCCACCGGTTTTCACGCCAACCGGATGCTGTGGCCGATGACCGTCGTCGGACGCAACGGCGAGATACTGTCCGAGCGTTGGGGTGAGCGGCCGTCGGCGTATCTGGGCATCACGGCGCCCGGCTGTCCGAACTTCTTCTGCATGTACGGGCCCGGCACGAATCTGGCCAGCGGCGGCAGCCTGATCTTTCACTCCGAATGCCAGATGCGCTACATCACCCAGTGTCTGGAGTGGCTGATCGCCGACGGCCACCGGTCGCTGGAGCCGCGCGAGGACAAGGCCGCCGAATGGCACGCCCGTACCCAGGCCGAGATGCGCAAGATGGTGTGGTCGCAGCCGTCGATCAAGCATTCGTTCTACAAGAACGCCCACGGCGAGGTGCACACGCTGAGCCCGTGGCGGCTGGTCGACTACTGGAACTGGACCCGCGAACCGAATCGCGACGACTTCGTCATCACCTGACCGGCGCGCACCCGAATGTCAGTCCAACTGCCAGTTCATGTTCTGGGCGAAGGCGCGCCCGTTGTCGGACAGCGTGCCCAGTTGATGGCAGCGCTTGACGTACTCGTGCACCATCACCAGGAAGTTCATCGGGTTGTAGGCGTCTTCCTCGTAGCTCCACTTACCGTCACCGGCGTACTTGAGCACGGTGATCACCGGTGACTCGTGAATGCTGCCGTCGCCGGGGTCTTTCATCCTGTTCGGGATTCGCGCGATCACCCAGCCCTTCTCCTCGTCGATCGCGTACCACTCGCACGGGAAGAACGGCATCTCGCTGCCGGGGAACTCGTTCATCGTCGTCGAGATCCATTCGCGGATCTGCTCGCGGCCGGTCCTGTTGCCCATACCGTGCTCGATATACGTTGCGTCCTCGGTGAATTGGTCGGCGTAGCTGGCCCAGTCCCATGCCTTGGCGATCTCGACGACGGCTTGCTCGTATGCGTGAAACGCCTCTTCGAGTTCGGCGCGTGACCATTGCCCCATCGTCAGACTCCTTCAGCAGACGCCGAAGCTGTTGTACCAAAGGCAGGCCCGCCGCGGACCCGAATCAGGACACCGTCAGCGTGCGTTCGCGCTCCCAGATCGTCGTCCACGGCGCGTGCCTGCCCGTCAGCAAATAGACCCGCATGTCGTCGTTGATGTCGGCGATGCGGCGCGACGCGTCGAAGTAGGGCGCCAGCGGCGCGGGGTCGCCGCCGATGTAGAGCGCGGTGTCGAGATGCTCGGGCGGCGGCGGGAAATATCCGTAGCTGCGGCTCAGGCTGTAGGCCTCGGGCAACCGGTAGCGGTCGGAGTAGCCGTCGACGTAGGCGGCGATGATGTAGGACTCGCCGACGATCACGACGCGGTCGCGCTGTGCTGCGGGCAGCGCGCGGTATGTGTCGGCGGTGCGGCGCACGCCCTGCTCGCCGATGTCGGAGCGGATGATCACGACGGACAGCACCAGCACGCCGACCGCCAGCGCCGCACTGGACGCGACGCCAAGGCGGGCCACCCATCGCCGTTGGCGGCCGGCTTCGCGTCGTCGCTGCAGCCCGAGCGCGCCTGCCGCCGCCAGCGGCGCATAGAGCCCGACGAGGTAATACGGCCGGCCCGCGGTGGCGACGAACAATATGTAGAGCGCGACGAAAGTGACGGCGATGAAACGGTATTCGCGCAAGCCGCGGAACAGGCGCCACAGGCCGTAGCCGCCCAGCACGATACCGAGCACGCCCGCATACAGCAGCATCTGCCACGCGATGCCGAGCCGTCCGCCGTAGAGCGCCTCCGCCTCGCCTGCCACCACCGGAGCCATCTGCAGTTGCGGCCACCCGTGCAGCTGCTGCCACACCAGCGTCGGAGCGGCGATCGCCGCGGCCAGAACGGCACCCACCCACAACATCGGCCGCCGCAACATCTCGCGGGGCCCGACCACCGCCACGGCGGCCACCAGCACCGCGCACAGCAGCAGCGCCCGCAACTGCGTCATCGCCGCCACGCCTGCGACGGCGCCGGCGGCCAGCAACAGCCGGTCGTCGCGCAGGCGAATCCAGCGCACCAGCAACCACATCAACAGCAGCCAGCCGAGGGGCTCCAGTGAGTACGGCGTAAGCCAGTGCCCGGCCAGCGCGGTCCACACCGCGGTCGCTTGCGCGGTGGCGGTGAAAAGCTGCGCGCGCCCGTCACATCCGAGTTCGCGCGCGATCAGTCCGGCGACGACGACCGCGGCACCGGTCGCCAGCGCGGCGGGTAGTGCCAACATCTGGTGCGAACCAGAAGCGATCGCGTCCATCGCGGCGGCCAGCGCGGGCGCCACCGGCGGCTGATCGGCCGACCCCCAGTCGAGGTGGTTGCGGCCGATGGCCAGCATGTACACCTCGTCAAACCAGTAGTTCTCGCCCAATGCGCCTGCCACCCAATGCAAAACGGCAACCGCCGCCGCCAACAAGGCGATGGGGCGGGTGGCGAACCGGGTGACGGACCGTTCGGGCGCAATCTCGGCGGCGGTGGTCACGTGCCGCCACGATACTGTCGAGCCATGGCGCTGCGTATCGACCCTCAGGTGGACAAGCAGTTGACGGAGATCATGGCGGCGCTTGGCGAATCGGCGCCGTCACCGGTCGGCGACGTCGAGAGCCGCCGCGCAGGCGGGCACCGCATGATGGACTATGTCGCCGCCAACTCTCCACCGGTCGAGGGCGTGCACACCGAGCGGTTTTCGGTCACCACCGCTGACGGCGCGTCGGTGGATCTGATCTTTTACCGGCGGTCAGTGGGGGAGCAGCCCGGCAGTGCCGCGCTCTTCATCCACGGCGGCGGCATGATCTACAGCCTCGAGCACGTCGGCGCGATCGTCGACCTCGGCGTGCGCGGTTATGTCGCGGCCTCCGGTGTGCCGATGCTGGTCGTCGACTACCGCGTCGCGCCCGAGCATCCCCACCCGACGCCGGTCGAGGACTGCTACGCCGCGCTGCAATGGCTGGCCGAGCACGCCCACACCCTCGGCTGCGATCCGGCCCGCCTGGCCGTGATGGGCGACAGCGCGGGCGGCGGCTTGGCGGCGGGCGTGGCCCTGATGGCGCGCGACCGCGGCGGTCCCGCCCTCGCGCAGCAGCTGCTGATCTATCCGATGTTGGACGACCGGCCCGCGACACCCGACCCTGCGCTGGTGCCGTTTCTCACATGGACCTACGACGACAACCTGACCGGCTGGGGCGCCCTGCTCAGCGACAAGGCCGGTGGCGATGACGTGTCGCCGTATGCCGCGCCGGCCCGCGCCACCGACCTGTCCGGGCTCCCCGACACCTACATCGACGTCGGCGATCTCGACCTCTTCCGCGACGAGGACATCGACTACGCGCGCAGGCTCTCGGCGGCCGGGGTGCCGACGGAGTTCCATCTGCATCCCGGCTGCCCGCACATCTTCGAGGTCGTGGCCGCCGACGCCGACGTCTCGAAGCGGACGATGCAAGACCGCATCCGCCGGTTGCAATCCCTGTGACCGTTGCCCGTAACGGCCGCATGCGACGTGCCGATACCTCAGTAGGGGTCGTGGCGTGCGCCCGACGCTGCGCGGGCGCAGGTCAGGGAATCGGACTAGGCGCGTCGGCGTCGGAGAGGTGGGAACGATTCGACGCCGCGCCACCCAGCTAGGAGTTAGAGATGAAACCGGCCAGAACTTTGGTCAACGCGATCGTCGTCGCTGCGCTCGGCTTCGGGGCCGCCGGACTGGGCACAGGCGTAGCAGAAGCTAAGCCGAAACACGACATCGACCGGCCGTGCTTCCCGTTCTGCGGCGACGGGCACGGTAGGAAAGACTTCCACCGCGGTGACTGGGACAAGGGTCCGTGGTGGGCCAACAACCGACACGACTGGTGGGACGAGCGCCAGGGCCCGCCGCCGTGGGGCTGGGGCCCGCCGCCGGCATACCACTGGCACGGAGGCCCGCCGCGCCCGTTCAACTACTGGGGCTATGACGTGACCCCCGTGTGGGACGACGGCTTCCACCAGTGGGGCATCTGGCTGTTCGGCCTGTGGATCCCGATCATCGGGATCGGCGTGGTCTGATCTTCGAGGTCAACTCGGCTGCCCGGACGGCGCCTCGACGACGGCCTTGATCCGCTCCAGCGTCTTGCGCATGTCGCGGATGTTGCGCCGGGTGCGCAGCTGGCCGCCGAGCACCGAGAAGGCCTTGGTGAACACGCTGTCGGCCATCCGGAACGACTCGGTGACCTCGGTGCCGCCCTCGACGGGCGTGAACGCGTAATGCCAGTTGTTGACGGGCTTGTCGCCGAGGAGCACCGCGAATCCGAATTCGCGGCCGGGCTCACAGGCGGTCACCCGGCAGGTCGTCCAGTACACCGGGCCGATCTCGTTGCGGCGCACATGGCCGCGAAACCGTGCGCCCAGCGCCGGCCCGGTGGCGTCGTCGAGCCATTCGGCCTCGATCACCTCCGGTGAGAACTTCCCGGTGTTGCGGACGTCGGCGACGATGTTCCAGATCTCGTCGGCCGGCGCCGCCATGAAGACCGCCACCGATGCGCGCACGCGTCACCTCCTTGGGGCCGCATCACCGTAGCCGGGCGAACCGCGCGTCGGTGGCGGTTCACCGATGAACCGCGAATTGATCCGCCACGTGTCAATAAGTGTTACGCCATGGGTGTGTCCGGGTGCAGGGAGGAGCCGTCATGATCCGTCGCGCTATTCGAGTTTGGTCATCGGCTGCGATGGTGGCCGCCGTCGCCTTCGGGGTGGCCAGCCCGCCGGCCGCACTCGCCGATGACCGGCTGAACTTCACCGGCACCACCCTCAGCGGGGCACCGTTCGAGGGCGCATCGCTGCAAGGCAAGCCCGCAGTGCTGTGGTTCTGGACGCCGTGGTGCCCGTTCTGCAACGCCGAGGCACCGTCGGTGAGCAAGGTGGCGGCGGCCAACCCCGACGTGACCTTCGTCGGTGTCGCGGCCCGCTCCGATGTCGCCGCCATGCAGGGGTTCGTGTCGAAGTACAACCTGAACTTCACCAACCTCAACGACGCCGACGGCTCCATCTGGGCGCGCTACAACGTGCCGTGGCAGCCGGCGTATGTGTTCTATCGGGCCGACGGCACCTCGACGTTCGTCAACAACCCCACGTCGGCCATGCCGGAGCAGGAACTGCAAGATCGGGTTGCCGCGCTCGCCTAGCGGCTACGCCGAGTGCAACACGACCTGGTCGCGCTGGCGTTCGCCGCCGGGCTGGTGGCCGCGCTGAACCCGTGCGGCTTCGCGCTGCTGCCTGCCTACCTGACGCTGGTGGTGCACGGCGACGGCAGGGCCGGTGTCGCGGCAGCGGTCGGGCGGGCCGTCGCGGCGACTGTCGCGATGGCGCTGGGCTTTTTGGTGGTGTTCGCCGCGTTCGGGCTTCTCGCCGTCTCGGTGGCGTCGACGTTGCAGCGGTATCTGCCGTTCGTCACGGTGCTGATCGGCATCGTGCTCGTCGCGGCGGGCGGCTGGCTGCTGGCGGGCCGTCACTTGCCGCTGATTATGCCGAATGCGGTGTCCCGCAACAGTTTCGGAGCGCCCTCACGCCAGCTGGGGTCGATGTTCGGCTACGGCGTCGGGTATGCGATCGCCTCGTTGTCTTGCACCATCGGCCCGTTTCTGGCGGTCACCGGCGCCGGGGTCGGCGGCACATCCACCGCGGGCCGGGTGTGGGTCTATGTGGCCTATGCCGCCGGTTTCGCGCTGATCGTCGGCACGCTGGCCGTCGCCGTCGCGCTCGCGGGTACCGCGCTGATCGACCGGATGCGCCGAATCCCGCGGTATGCCAACCGCATCGGCGGCGTGGTGCTAGTCGTGGTCGGCCTCTATGTCGGCTACTACGGGTACTACGAGGCGCGACTGTTTCACGCCAACGGCGATCCCGCCGATCCCGTCATCGCGGCGGCCGGCCGGGTGCAGGGCGCTATCGCGGGCTGGGTGCATCGCCACGGCGCATTGCCCTGGCTGGTGGCGCTGGCGATACTTCTTGCCGCAACGGCTATTTGGGTCTGGCGGGTGAGATCGTCCCGCGCAGATCGGGCCACGGTGGACGACGGACCATAGCGAGGGTGGCCAGCGTCGCAGACACCAACCCGATCAACTCACCCATCAACGTGATGCGGGTCGAGTCGACGGCGGGCACCCACTTCGCCTCGCCGTTCTTGATGACGAAGACGCCGACCGGCTTGGCGGCCAGGTGCAGATCGGCATCGGCGGAATCGGGTTTGGTTCGACCCCGCACCCGCGCGACGGGAAGCACGGTTACGCCGTCGGAGGTTTCGTACGGCTGCCCGTAGACCTGTGCGGCGGCCGGATCGGGCACGATCGAGTCGAGGGCTTCTCGCAGCTTCACTGGCGGTCCTTCCCCTTTGTCTTCCACTGTGTTTCATGATCACCGAACCGATGCGGTGATTTCGCCGCAAACAGGGCCCGGCACTCAACCAGCAGGATGCGAATTCACATCACGCGGTCAGCAACGGCGTCCTACACTCTATTCACAGAGGCCCCGAAGACGATCGCCTCCGAGACGCGCAGTCCAAAACAACTGGAGACCGCCATGACCGTCTCAATGTCACACCGCGTGCTCGACGCGGCGGAGTCTGACCAGCCCGCTACTGCCAGTGCCCTGCTACGCCAGCTCGGCATCGCGCATGTCAGCGTCGAAAAGCAGAAAGTCCACCTGGAACGCTGGCTGTTGGAACACCAGCCCCAGCGGCCGCTGCGAATCAGCTTGCGGGAAAACGGTTACGGCCTCCTGTTGAAAGAGACCGACGAAAAACGCGCCGCCGCGGCCGGCTTCGGCTGACCAGCTCACTCCGCAGCTGGGCGCAAGTCAGCGATCGAAGCCGTCCTCGTCTGGAAGAGGCACCGCGATCGCCTGTTCGATCAGGTCCGCTTCGTTGGCAGCGGCCGCGTCCGCTTCGCTGATGCTCGATGGATCCAGTCCGGCGTCGTCGTCGTACACAGGCAAGTCGTCGTCGGGGTACGTCATGATCGGCCTCCTTCCACGGCTAGGTTCCGCGCACTGACGGCGCAGTCACTACCAATCATCGGCTACCAGCAATTGTGTCCTGTCGCGAATCGGCCAATCCGGCCGGTTCCGATCGGACCGGGCCTGGGGGACCCAGGAGAACATCCCGCCAGGCCCGCGCGCGCAGGAAGCGCTCGATACGGGTCAGCTCACACGAAGTGATGCTCGGCCGAGGATCGGGCCCGTGCCCGCTCGTCAGCAGCTTCCTGCTCGGCCGGGTCGACGACGATCGCATCAGGACCGGGGTAGACGGTGGATTCCTGACCAGTGCTGAACCACCGCACCACGTAGGGGGGCGAGCCGTCCGCCGAACGTACCTCGGTGATCTCGCCGCGCTGGTCCGGGCGGTCGGTCGTCGAGCCCTTGATAATCAACCAGTCGCCTACTTTGGCCTTCATCAATCCCGCTCCTTCCTGGATCGAGAAACCCTTACACCCCAAATTGTGCCCCCGAATGCAAGCGGTGTGTAACCGCTGCGCACCCGTCGGCGATATCTCTGCTGTCGGGGCTGTACGCACGACGGGAAGCAAGTGTCATGAGTGTCATAAAGGTATTTCGCCGAATTGCCTGCGCCGTGTTTGCGGCGACTCTTTTCGCGAGCTTGACCGCCGTCCTCGGTGGCGCGCCCACCGCGTCGGCGGCACCGGAGATGCTCAGCGTCCCTTCGCCGTCGATGGGCCGTGACATCCAGGTGCAGTTCCAAGGCGGCGGCCCGCACGCGGTGTACCTGCTCGACGGCATGCGGGCGCGCGACGACCGAAACGGCTGGGACATCGAGACCGGCGCCTTCAGCTGGTTCGACGGATCCGGGCTGTCGGTGGTGATGCCGGTGGGCGGCATGTCGAGCTTCTACACCGACTGGTACCGGCCCGCGACCGGCAACGGCACCACGCAGACCTACAAGTGGGAGACCTTCCTGACCTCGGAGTTGCCCGCCTGGCTCGCCGCCAACAAGGGCGTCGAACCTTCCGGCAACGCCGTGGTCGGGCTGTCGATGTCCGGCGGAGCCGCGCTGATCCTGGCCGCCTACCATCCCGGCCAGTTCATCTACGCCGGATCGCTGTCGGGCTTCTTGAATCCGTCGGCCCGGCTGTGGCCGGTGCTCATCGGCGTCGCCATGGCCGACGCGGGCGGCTTCAACGCGCTCGACATGTGGGGCCCGTACGGCGGCCCCGCCTGGCAGCGCAACGACCCGATGCTGCAGATTCCACGGCTGGTCTCCAACGGCACCCGGATCTGGGTGTACAGCGGCAACGGCAACCCCACCGACCTGGACGCCGGTCTGGGCAACGCCCAGATCCCCGCGCAGTTCCTGGAGGGCCTGACGATACGCACGAACAGGGAGTTTCAGGCCCGCTACGAAGCCGCGGGCGGCAGCAACGGGGTGTTCAACTTTCCGCCGAACGGCACCCACAGCTGGGGCTACTGGGGCGGTCAGCTGCAGGCGATGAAGCCCGACATCCAGCGCGTGCTCGGCGCCACACCTGCGGTGTGAGCTTTACAGGTCGCGCGACCAGTATTCGCCCACCAGCTCCCGGCCGAAGCTGGTGTGCGGCTCGCTGCGGTCGAGGTGAAAGCCTGCTCGTTCATAGATCCGGCGTGCCGCAAGCAGAACGTCGTTGGTCCACAACATGATTCGCGTGTAGCCGGCTCGCCGCGCGAAGCGCAGGCATTCGTCCACCAGCCGGGTGCCGACGCCGGCGCCGCGGGCATGCGGTTCGACCAACAGCAGCCGCAGTTGCGCGGTGCCGGGGGTGTCGGAGGCGGTGCAGAACACACAGCCGACCCGTTCGCCGTCCAGTTCGGCGATCCACGCCGCCTGTGAGGTGGTGTCGCGGCGGTCCGCGAAGTCGGCGACGATCCGGGCGACAAGCGCCTCGAACCCGACGTCCCAGCCGTACTCGGCGGCATAGCGGGCGCCGTGGCGTTCGACCACCCAGCCGAGGTCACCGGGCGCGGGCGGCCGCAGGATCAGCGCGCCGGGCGCTGCACCGTCGAGCACGCGGCGAATCCGGCCCATCGCCGTCACCAGGGCCGTGCGCTGAGCCTCGTCGAGCGGGTCGATGAGCCGCTCAATCGCGTCGGTCTGCAGCGCGTCCAGTTCGTCGAAAGCCGCCCGGCCCGAGGGGGTCAGCCGCACGACCTGTCGGCGACCGTCGACAGCGGACTGTTCCCGTTCGACCAGACCGGCAGCGATGAAGCGCGACAGCAGCCGGCTGAGGTAGCCGGCGTCGAGGTCGAGCGCGCTGCGCAACTCCGAAACCGCCACCTGATCGGCGTGCGCCAGTTCATAGAGCACCCTGGCCTCGGTCAACCCGAACGCCGAGCCGACCAGCTGCGGCCGTAACAACCCGAGGACCCGGGTGTAGAAGCGGTTGAAACCACGGACCTGATCAACCGTGGCATCGGACTGAACAGTGGATACGGTCATAGTTGACAGAGTCAACTAATTACTTGACTCTGTCAAGCATCACGGTCGCGCTCGTATGGGCGAGGCGTTTGAATTCGCCGGCACCAGCTATCCTCGACGCAGCCGGCTCGGCCGACGCATCGGCCGCAACGCCTGGAAAACCACACACCTGACCAAGCCAGCGCCGATAACCGGCGCCCGAAAGGCCCTCACCTTGACAGACACACCCACGGGCACCCCGGACCTCAAGCCGCATTTCGAGGACGTCCAGGCGCACTACGATCTGTCTGACGACTTCTTCCGGCTGTTCCTGGACCCGACCCAGACCTACAGCTGTGCCTACTTCGAGCGCGACGACATGACGCTCGAGGAGGCGCAAATCGCCAAGATCGACCTGTCGTTGGGCAAGCTCGGCCTCGAGCCCGGCATGACGCTGCTCGACGTCGGCTGCGGCTGGGGCGCCACGATCAAGCGGGCGGTGGAGCGCCACGACGTCAACGTTGTCGGGCTCACGTTGAGCCGCAACCAGCAGGCCCATGTGCAGAAGCTCCTTGACGAGCTGCCGAGCGAGCGCAGCAAGCGGGTATTGCTGCAGGGCTGGGAGCAGTTCAACGAACCGGTCGATCGCATCGTGTCGATCGGCGCGTTCGAGCACTTCGGCCGCGACCGCTACGACGAGTTCTTCAAGAAGGCCTATTCGGCGCTGCCCGCCGACGGGGTGATGATGCTGCACACGATCGTCAAGCCAAGCGACGAGGAGTTCAAGGAACGCGGGCTGCCGATCACCATGACCAAGCTCCGGTTCTTCAAGTTCATCATGGACGAGATCTTCCCCGGTGGTGATCTGCCCCAGGTCAACGTCGTCGAAAACCACGCCACCAAGGCCGGTTTCAACGTGGCGCTGGTGCAGCCGCTGCGGCTGCATTACGCGCGCACGCTGGACACCTGGGCCGCGGCGCTGGAGGCACACAAGGACGAGGCCATCGCGATCCAGTCGCAAGAGGTCTACGACCGGTACATGAAGTACCTGACCGGCTGCGCTGATCTGTTCCGCGAGGGCTACACCGACGTCTGCCAGTTCACGCTGACGAAGAGTTAGCGCTTACTGAACTTGCGCCACAGCCGCAGCGGCAGCAGCCCGATCAGCGGTGCCCGCTTACCCAGCGAGTCGGTGTCGCGGCGGTTGAACGCGGCCGCGTAGCGCTGCGCGTCGGCGGCCGACGCGTACTGTTTGGCGCCCGCGTCCTGGCCGCACCGATCGCATGCCCATCGCAGCGTGGGCCCGTCGGCGTGAAACGCAGGCCGATGGCCGAAAACCTGACACGCCAGCGTCATTGGCCTGCCTTCTCGCGCTCCGCCTCGTCCTCGGCGGCGTCTGCCGTCGTCAACGGCAGCGCGAGATTCTCGAGCGGCTGCCCTTCGGCCTTGACGCCGTAGACCCATTCGACGAGTCCGGCCAACGCCATCACCGCCGCACCGATCAGGAAGGACAGCATGGTCAGGGCGCGTACCTCGGACTCGATCAGCTGGCCGAACAGCAGCGGCCCGGTGATGCCGCCGATCCCGGTGCCCACGGCGTAGAAGAAGGCGATTGCCAGCGCGCGTGTTTCGAGCGGGAAGATCTCGCTCACCGTCAGATACGCCGAGCTGGCCCCGGCAGAGGCGAGGAAGAAGCACACCGCCAGCACCACCATGAACAGCCACAGCCCACCGGTTTCGGTCACGAAGACGACCGCTAGTAACGCAGCGACCGCGGCAGATCCGATGTAGGACAACGTGATCATCGGCTTACGCCCCACGGTGTCGAAGAATCGGCCCAGCACGATCGGACCGAGGAAGTTGCTGAATGCCCACAGCGCGTAGAACACGGGCACCATCCCGGACGCGACGTCGTAGAAGCCGCTCAACAATGTGCCCAGATTGAAGGTCACGCCGTTGTACAGGAAAGCCTGCCCGATGAACAGCGCCAGCCCGAGCACCGCGCGCTTCGGGTACTTGGTGAACGCCACCTTGGCGATCTCGCGGAACGGAATCGCCTTGCGCTGCCGGATTTTCAGCGGTTCGCCGGCCGGCTCGGGAAGCGACTCGTCGGTCTCGTCCCCGACTTGCTTTTCGATCTGGTTGACTATGCGCTCGGCCTCTTCTTCCTTGCCGTGGATGAACAGCCACCGCGGGCTCTCCGGAACGTGGCGGCGGACAACGAGGATGACCAACCCGAACACCGCACCGATCCCGAACGCCAGCCGCCAACCCAGATCGATCGCCAAGATGTTGGTGTTCAACAGCACCAGCGCGCCCGCCGCGCCGCCCGCGGCGCCCCAGCCAGTACGACCCGTTGATGATGAGATCGACGCGTCCGCGCACCCGTGCCGGAATCAGTTCGTCGATGGCGGAGTTGATTGCGGCGTACTCACCGCCGATTCCGGCGCCCGTGAAGAACCGGGCTATGTAGAAGTACCAGGGCGCGAACGCGAAAGCGGTCGCGACGGTTGCCGCGAGGTAGACGACGAGGGTGAGAATGAACAGCTTCTTGCGGCCTAACCGGTCGGTCAACTGGCCGAAGAACAGCGCGCCGAGGCAGGCGCCGGCGATGTAGATGGCCGCCGCGACGCCGATCTCGCCCGCGGTGAGTTCGATGCCACTACCTGGCTCGGTGAGGCGTGATGCGACGTTGCCGACCATCGTGACCTCGAGGCCGTCGAGGATCCAGACCCCACCCAGACCAATGACGACGCGCCAGTGGAACCGCGACCACGGCAACCGGTCCAGCCTCGCCGGTATCTGGGTCTCGATGACGCCCGTCTGAGCGCGCCCGCGCTTCCTCTGTGTCCCCCGCTGCGTCCCCGGACCTTTACGTATCACCGCCGCCTCCTCGCGAGCGCACCAACACGATGGCGGGGGAGTACCCAGGTGGCGACGGGTTTAGTCAAGCGTAAATTCCGCTGTATGGGCAGCGCCGTGCAGGAATGGCTACGGTCGACGGCGGCCAGAGCGCTGATGCTCGCCGCCTTGACGATGTCGATCGTCCTGGCAGCCGCGTTCATCGTCATCTACACACCACCCAAGACCGGAGTCGAGGGAGAGCCGATGTCGGACGAGCAAGCCATGGCGCAGGTGGTGGACGCGGCCAGGCAGATCGTCACCACCACACGAATGGACGAGGCGAACGGCAGCGCTGTTTTCCTGTCCTGCACCAGCCTGCACGATCCGCCGTATCAGGCGGCGGTTTATCTGAACTTCCGGCTACCGGAGACCAATTCGGTCAAGCGCATCCGCGAAATCGCGACGACCATGGTGGCACACGGTTGGCAGCAGGCGCCCGCCATGGGCGAGCACTTCGGACTCAAGCTGACCCGCGACGGCGTCACCGCAACCTTTCACGAGAACCTCGACGACGAAAACTTCGGCACCGTACGCATGTACGGGCAGTGCCGCAATGTCGGCGATCATCGCAACGACGATCCGGCCTGGACCGACATCACCGATCAGCTCGGCTAGAGGCTGCGCTGAAGCAGCAGGGTGTCCAGCCAGCGGCCGTGCTTGAAGCCGACCGAGCTGAGCCGGCCGACCTCCTTGAAGCCCCGATTGCGGTGCAGCGCAACGGAAGCCTGCGCATTGTCGTCGACGATGACGGCAATGACCTGTCGCATGCCCGCATCGCGGCACCCGGTGAGCAGCGCGTCGAGCAGCCGTCCGCCGATGCCGCGTCCGGTCGCGTGCGGCGCGAGATAGATCGAGTCCTCGACGGTGTGCCGGTATGCGGGCCGTGACCGCCACGGCAAGCAGTAGGCGTAACCGGCCACCGCGCCGTCGATTTCGGCGGCCAGGAACGGAAGGCCCGCATCGACCACCGTGTCGAACCGCCGAATCCATTCCTCGCGTTCGGGCGGGCTGGTCTCGAAACTCGCCACACCGCGCAAGACGTGATGGGCGTAGATTTCGCCGATCGCGTCGAGATCGTCGGTCGTCGCGGGTCGGATGGTCGAGTCGGTGGGGTGCAACGCCGTCAGCAGGCGACCGGATGCGATTCGCAGTACGGTGTCGTGCCCGGGAAGCGGTGCCGATGGTCGGCGACCCATCGATAGATCGCGTCCTGCACGGCCTTGACGCCCGGGATGCGGTACACGGCCAGCGGCAGCACGGTGCCCAGTGCCGCTGACAGCGCGGCGTTCGCTGCTTCGGCGCCCGAATACACCCGGCCGGTGGAGTCCAGCCACCGCACCGAATCCATCAGATGCTCCGGTGCGAAACCGAGTCGTTCGGCCGTGCCTGGCTGTTGCAGCGGCGCGGTCTGCAGTTCACCGGTGCGATCGAGTTTGAGCAGGAGGTCGCGCGACCGCGTGCACATTCCGCACGCGCCGTCGAAGAACAACACTCCGCCCGGTTGCCTCATATCGTCATTGTCCCTCCGGGGACAGGTCCCTGAGTGCTTCGGCTGCCGATGTGACCGAACTCATCCGCAGCGCCGTCTGTCCCGCGTAGCACGCCGCGCGATCGACCGCCGTAGCCGGCATTCCGACCGTCGGGGCGACGGGGGAGTACAGCGGAAGCCGGGGCGTCTGGATCCGCGCCACCGATGCCGCGCCAGGAAGCCGGGCCAGTACCGCGCTGCGGGCGTTGATGATCCGTGGAGCCATCTTGGCGGTGCCGTCGGCGTCGCACCACCGTCGGGTCGCGGCGTTGGGTATGACGCGGTGCGGCGCGGGCCAGCCGAGGCCGAACAGCGTCGTCCGTAATGTGCTGTCGGCGGCGAGGACTCGGCGTTGGTATTCCGGATGCGCCTGCGACTCATGGGTGAGCAGGAATCGAGTGCCTGCGATGGCTCCGCTCGCCCCGGTGGCAAGCGCGGCGCGGGTGTCGTCGGCTGTCGCGATCCCACCGGCCAACAGCACCGGCCTGCCGTCGGCCAGCGCGAGCGCCTGCGGAAGGAAACTCAGCGCTTCGGTGGTGCCGCACAAATGCCCGCCGGCCTCGCAGCCCTGAGCGATGAGCCCGTCGGCGCGCCAGGAGACGGCGCGTCGGGTCTGCTCGGCGGTGCCGACCATGACGAAGACGAAAATGCCTGCCGCCCTGAGCTTTTCGACCAAGTCGCGGTCACCGCCGAACGCCACGACGGCCACATCGATGCGCTCGCGGATGCACACCGAAATCTGGCTGCGGCGCAGGAAGGGGGTCAGCAGGTTCACCGCGACCGCCCGGCCGGGGGCGCGGGCGCGGACCTCGGCGATCGAGTCGCGCAGTTCGCGTGCGGGAAGCAGGCCGAGCGTGCCCAAGCCACCCGCGGCCGCGACCGCCGCCGCCAGTTGGGGACCGGCGAGACCACCGCCCATTCCGGCCTGGCCGACAGGAACGTCCAGGCTCAGCCGGTCAAGCAGGTCCACGCGCGGGTGGCCCTGGCGGCGGGGCGTCGGGCGAGGCGTCGCGACGGCGGGCCGCCATCCCGGCGAGCGCCTCGAGCACCACCCGGTGGGCGGCGTTGACGGTGAGCTCGGCGTGGTCGTAGGCGGGTGCGACCTCAACGACGTCGACGCCGGCGACATCGTGCTCGTAGCAGAGTTGGCGCACCATGCGCAGCAGATCGGCGCTGGTGATTCCGCCGGGTTCCGGGGTGCCCGTGCCGGGCGCGTGCGCCGGGTCCAGCACGTCGATGTCGACCGACACGTAGAGCTTTTCGGCCTTGTCGAGCGCTTCGGCGACGGCCTGGCGCATGACCTCCTTGAAGCCGCGTTCCCAGATCTCCTGCATGGTGTGCCACGTCATGCGCTGCTCGAGCATCCACTCGAAGGTGTCCTGCGGCGGCCAGTAACCGCGCAGGCCGACCTGGACGAAATGGGTGCCCGGCACGGCGCCGGACTCGATCAGTCGGCGCATCGGGGTGCCGTGGCTGGCCAGGTTGCCGTCGATGATGTCGGCGGTGTCGGCGTGCGCGTCGAAGTGCACGATCCCGACGTTGCCATAGCCGTGCACGTCGGCGACCGCCGTCGCGGCCGGCCAGGTGATCGAGTGGTCGCCGCCCAGGATCACCGGCACGATCCCTCGGGACGCCACCGCATGCACACGCTCGCGGATGTTCTTGTGCGACACCTCGGTCAGGCCGTGCGGGCAGAACGCGTCACCGAAGTCGACGACCTCGAGCCAGTCGAAGATCTCCAGCCCGTAATCCATGTGATAGGTGCCCGGCTCGTACGCGGTGGCCCGAATCGCGCGGGGCCCGAACCGCGCGCCGGGCCGGTTCGTCGTCGCCACGTCGAACGGTGCCCCGACGATCGCGACGTCGGGGCGCCACGACTCGAGCTGCTCGACTTCGGTGAGGAACGGCCGATGCCCGAACGACGCGAGACCCGCATAGGGCAGGTCGAGTTGTTCTGCCATGCCCGGCGGCAAGTCGCGCTGCGGCTCATGGTCGTGGTGATCACCCATAGCGTGACAGTACCGCTCGCCCTGCGTCAGCACCCGCCGTTGGTCCGGCACGACTCACTTCGCGGCGAACTCCGCGAACCGTTGCAGACCGACACCCCAGCCTGTGGAACCGCCGACAGCGTCGGCCATGCCTTGACCGCCGTGCGTCAGCCGCCAGAAATCCTTGTGCACCACGGTGACTCGCGTTCCGTCCCCCTCGGCCGTGAACGACACCGAGACACGCGACGCCTTCTCCACGTCGGTTTCGAGTTGCCAGGTGCCGTCGATCATCCACGCGAAGGTGAAGCCGGACGGCGGATCCCACTCGATGACCTGACCCCACTCCGACTCGCTGCCGTCCTCGCAGGAGTCATAGATCCGGCCACCGACGCGCGGCTCGACCGTCATGGCCACCACAGGCGACTGCGCGAGATGGTGCTCGGCGGGCCACCATTCGACCATGCGATTGGTGAACAGGTCGAACGCCCGATCCGGCGTGACTGGCACAGTGATTTCGCGACGGACGTCGGTGATTGTGGTCATGTTCGATCTCCTGACTTATCGGGTTGGTTCTCGGCGGCAGTTGTCCGCGAATGCTCTTCTGCGGTGCGTTCCGCGAACGCCGCGAACGCCGTGAGGGCGTCGCGCCACATGACATCGAGCCACTGTCGGAGCACCTCGAAGCCATCGGTGGTCACGGTGTACACGCGACGAGTCCCGACGGGATGGGACGTCACGAGGCCGGCGTCTTTGAGGATCTTCAGGTGCTGCGAGACCGCCGGCCTGCTGATCGGCAGTTGATCGGCGATCTCTCGAACCGACGACGGCTTACGCCGAACCAGGTCGAGAACGTCTCGCCGAGTCGAATCGGCGAGCGAGTCCAGAACCCTTCCGTAAGTGACCACTTACCGTTAATATCAGCTTACGGAGCTGGGGTCAAGCGCTCTGTTCAGGAGGCTCCGCCGGTGATCTCATTTCCAAGCGAGGCTGGGGTTTTCGAGTCAGCCCGACTCGTGGCCGCGCGCCGCAGCAGCTGGGGTACGACGATGCGATGAACAGGCGCCACTGCGGTCCACACCATGCGGGCCAGCACCGGGCGCCGGTAGGCGACGAACGTCTCGAGCACGGCCGTCGACGGCGGAATGCGTCTGCCCACCAACATCCCGTCCACCAGCGGACCCGCGGCGCGCAGTTGGATGCGGTCATGGTCGGCGGCGATCACGTCCCAGCCGAGGACATGCTGCGGATCGGATCGATTGGACAGGTCGAGCCACAGCACGAAGCGGTGGGTCAACCCGACGGCCAGCTGCATCCACCACGGAACGCCCGCCGCGCCGGCCAGCACGACCTCTTTGGCCGACCTGGTGTCGGTCTCGTCGATCGAAACGGCGAAGGCGTCGGCGTAGTCCCATTCTTCGGTGGTCACGACCGGTCGGCGCTGTACGAGAACCATTGTTGCCCAATCCTTTCCAACATTCGGGGATAGACGATCAGATAGCGGAACGGGCTGATGGCCAACATGTACGCCTCGCCGAACAGGCCCTTCGGCTTCACCAGGATCGCCATCTGGCCGCGGTAACCGCCCTCGCCGTCGGGGACCCAGCCGAGATGGATGACACCGTGGACGGTGCGGTTGACGATTTCGGCCGCCCACTCGTCGTGCAGTTGAAAGAGGGGGTCGAATCCCAGCGCAGGCGACACGGTGGAGGGGCGAGCGCGCAGTTCGCCGGGCAGCCGCTCGCGCAGACGCTGGCGGGTGTCGTCCTTGCTCGGCCGGTCCCAGCCCAGCACGCGGCCCAGGCCGAGTCGGATCGCGAACAGCAGCCCCACCAGGCTTGGCCGCCGTCTCGCCTCGAATGACGTCGCCGTGCGGACCAATCGGGGGAAGTCGTCCGGCCCGCCAGGGGTGGGCAGCGCCCACACGTCCTCCAGCCGGAAGTCACGCGCGAGTTCGTGGATGCGCCATGGCCGGGAAAAGTGCTCGCTTTTCGGGAGTTTCATCGCAACCCTCCTCATCGCTTACAGTAACATACATACATGCACGTATCTATATCGGATTCTGAACCTGGGCGGCGGACGCAGGCCGAGCGCCGCGCGCGAACCAGAGCGGCCCTGCTCGAAGCGGCCGCGCGGGGTTTTTCGCGCTATGGGTACGGCAACCTCGTCTTGGAGAAGGTGGCAAGCGAAGCCGGCTACACCCGCGGCGCGCTGTATCACCTCTTCGCCGGGAAAGAGGAGTTGGCGCTCGCGGTTGTCGATTGGGTGGCCGAGAGATGGGAGCAGGAAGTCTGGCGGCCGGCGCAGGACGCGGGTGCACCCGTCGACGTGCTCATCGCGCTTGGTCGCGGCCACGTCGTGTTCTGCCGGCGGGATGTCGCGCGGGTGATGATGGCGTTGCGCGTCGAGTTCGACGGTCGCGACCACCCCGTCGGCGCCAGGGTCGCCGAGATCGGCAGAGACCTCGCCAAGAGATTCGGCGCGATCGTCGCCGCAGGCCGCCGCGACGGCTCGATACCGCCGGGCCCGCCCGCGAAGCTGCTCGGGGCCGCGATCACCGCCGCTGTCGAAGGACTGGCGATCCACCTCGGCGGTGTCCCGCATGACGCCGCAATGGCCGAGCGGATGGTGCGTGGCCTGCTGGGCGTCCCCCCGAAGCGGGGGT
This sequence comes from Mycolicibacterium agri, assembly GCF_002553505.1. Classification (GTDB taxonomy): domain Bacteria; phylum Actinomycetota; class Actinomycetes; order Mycobacteriales; family Mycobacteriaceae; genus Mycobacterium; species Mycobacterium agri. The sequence goes on from NZ_PDCP01000085.1 coordinate 19,437, forward strand.
GACGACGCCGACGCATCAGCAGCGGGCACACTCGAGCAGTGCAGTTGATATCGCTCGAGGACGTCCAGGCCGCCGCGGATCGGGTCAGGGAGGCGGTGATTCGCACGCCGTTGCTTCCCGCCAGGTGGGGCGATCCGCAGCGGCCGCTCTGGATCAAGGCGGAGAACCTGCAACCGATCGGCGCATTCAAGATCCGCGGCGCCTTCAACGCCGTCGGCAACCTTTCCGAATCCGAACGCGCCCGCGGTGTGGTGGCGTATTCGAGCGGAAACCACGCCCAGGCCGTCGCCTACGTGGCCGCCGCGTTCGGCATACCGGCACATATCGTCATGCCGCAGGAGACACCCCATGTCAAGGTGCAGGCCACCCGCGACCACGGGGCACAGGTTGTGCTCTGTGGCGCCGGTGAACGCGAGAAGGTTGCCGGCGAGGTGCTCGAGCAGACGGGCGGCGTGTTGATACCGCCGTTCGACCACCCGGACGTGATCGCGGGCCAGGGCACCATCGGCCTTGAGATCGCCGATGACCTGCCCGATGTGCAGAACGTGCTCATCCCGGTCAGCGGCGGGGGATTGGCCTCCGGCATCGGGACGGCGATCAGGGCGAGGTGTCCGAACGCCAAGGTGTTCGGGGTGGAGCCGGAGCTAGCCGCCGACACCGCGGAGAGTCTGCGGCGCGGCGAGCGGGTCGATTGGTCGATCGATGACCGCAACCGCACGATCGCAGACGGCCTCCGCTCACAGCCGTCGGCCCTGACATTCGCCCATCTGCAGAGACTGCTCGATGGCGTGATCACGGTGTCGGAGAATGAGATTCGGGCCGCGGTTCGGGAACTCGCCGTCAAGGCGCACCTGGTCAGCGAGCCCAGCGGCGCGGTCGGCCTGGCGGCCTACCGGCAAAGTTCGATACCACCCGGCCCGACCGTGATGGTGCTGTCCGGCGGCAACATCGAGCCCTCGGCACTCGCCGACATCGTGAATGGCTGACGTCGACCAGCAACATTTTTCTATTTGCTGAGTCGCCGCGCAGCCCTTGTCGCAACCTGCTCTGGGGCACAAGGGATTTGCTCGGCATCGAGATGTCGACCACGACGCAAACCCCGGCGGGTCCACGGCCCGACTTGCAGGTAGTCTCACCCCGTCAGGTGACGAAGACCACGCCCACAGCAAGGGGTGCCCAGGGGGTGCAGATGGAAGCGGTGCTCGGGTTGTCAATGACGCCGACCACCGTTGGACTTGTCCTCGTCGAAGGCCACGACGCCGACGGCCCCACCATGGACAAGGACGAATTCGCGGTCCACGACCGAGGCCTGGTGAGCGCCGTGAACACCTCCGAGAAAGCCGCGGCCGCCGTGCTGCGCTCCGAGGCGGTCGCCGCCGCGCGCGGGCATCGGCTGCACTCCATCGGCGTGACGTGGAGTGAAGACGCCGACACCGAGGCCTCACTTCTTCTGGAATCGTTGTCGCAGTCGGGATTTGACAACGTCGTGGCCGTTCGCCTGCCCGAAGCCACCGAGGCGCTGGCCCGCGGGGTCGCGAGCGTGATCGGCTACGAGATCACCGCCGTATGCGTGATCGAGGCCGACGCCGTGGTCGCCATGGTGGTCGACACCGCCCATCCCGAGGTGCAGACCGCCGTCAGCCATTCGGTCGCCACCGATGAGGATCTGGCCCGGTGGCTGAGCTCTGTCTTCGCACAGGCCGCATGGCAGCCAGAGGCTTTGGTGTTGGTGGGATCGGGCAGCGATCTCACCGCGATCACCCCGCATCTCGAAGACGTTCTCGCCGTGCCGGTGTTCGTGCCCGCTGAGGCCCAACTCGCGCTGGCCCGCGGTGCGGCGATGGCGTCGGCGCACGGCACCGACTTCTTCCTCGCGCAGGCCGGCCGCTCCGGACGGGTTCCGACCCATGCGAGCAGGCCTTCGCTGGTTCCGCGCATTGGCGCAGCCGGTGCGATGTTGGCCGTCGGCGTCGTCGGCCTCGTCGTATCGGGCTCGCTGGCCATCGGCCTGCAACTGACGGCGGGCGAAAGCGCAAACCCGGCCGAAAATGCCTCCGCTGCAAGGAATTCCGATGTTCCGACAGCGCTGAAGGCAATACAGCCCGCTCCCGCGGCACCCGCGCCGACGACGATGGAGGCCATCCCGCCCGCTCCGCCGCCGGAGGAACTGCCCCCGCCGCCGGAGGAACTGCCGCCGCCCCAGGAGGCCGCGATCGAGCCGGTGCCGGTCGCGGAGCCCGCGGTGCCGGAGGCGCCCGCCCCAGAGCCGCTCGCGCCTCCTGTCGACGGATCCGCCCCACAGGGCGTGTTGGCGCCCAACGGAGTTCCGCTTCCACCCGGCGTCACCGATCCCGCGCCGGGACTGGTGCCTGCGCCGGTGACGCCGGTGCCCGAGGAGAAGCCCGGCATCCTGCGCAGGCTCAAAGACAAGCTGTCCGGGATCGGCCAGCCCGACCCGCCACAGGGCCCCGTCGACGGCGTGCAGGCTCCCGTCGACGGCGCACCCCCGCCTCAGGGGGTCTGTTATAAACATATCCGAGCCCCCGAGACTATGCATGATGGCGTTTTCCCTCTTGGGCTTTATAAAAAAA
>NZ_PDCP01000086.1 GCF_002553505.1 Mycolicibacterium agri
AGGCCGCCCAGCATCACAACCACTCACCTGCACCCACAAAGAACCTCAATCGAGCGCCAGGTGAAAGATCGAGGCTAGTCGGCCGGAGGGTTGGTCGATGATCTGCTTTTCAGTGGGCACAATGGTCCGAAGCACGATCAAACTGGCGGGCCCATCGTTCATTGTGCCGTCGGCATATGACTGCTTGTTCACAACCATGCAAGTTGATGCGCCAGTGAGCTTTTCGCCGACACCGGCGCGCGAGAAAGGGGAACATCTCACAGCCGAGTTCCCACTCGAACTCGAAACGACCCTGTCGTAGGCTATGCTGACCACCATCTTCGGTGTGTTTGTCGGCATATTGCGGCTGTCAGTGGACTTTCACCGTCGTAGCCCGACTGCACGAGGGCGGCGCCGGTGAAGTCTTGTCCGCTGGTGTAGTTTGTCGTGACGACCACGGTTGCCAGGTTCGCGTCGACCGCCGCCTGTAGCCCGAGCTGCGAATCCTCGACTGCCAGTGCTGATTTCGAGGTGATCCGGAGTTGGTTCAAGGCGCGCAGATAGACTTCCGGATCAGGTTTGAGCCGACTCACATCGTCACCTGTCACCATCACTTCGACGGTTCCCTCGCCGAGGAGGTGATGCACCAGAGGTTCGACCCAAGCCCTGCGCCCGGTCGTCGCGACGGCGATGCGGATGCCCGCCTCGGTAAGGCCGGCCACAAATTCGACGAGACCGGGACGCGGCTGAATCTCGCCGGCGAGAACCGACTCTCGGAAGATCTGCGTCTTCGTCCGATGCAGTTGGGCAGCAAGGGTTTCGGCATCGCCTTCAGAATGTCCGCGCGAACGCAGGTCTGCGGCGATGCGCTGGCGGCCGCCGGGAGTCTTCAGGAGATGTCCGTATTCTTCAGCGTCCCAGCTGATGTCGATCCCGTGGGCGGCGAACGCCGTGTTGAACGCCGGCCGGTGCCCATCGCGTTCGGTGTCAGCCAGGGTGCCGTCGACGTCGAAGATCACGGCGCGCAGCGGCCAATTCGCGTCCGATCCGGTCATTCGGTTAGTGGGTCCCTTGAGTGAGGTGGTGGAAAAGGATCATTTGTGTGATGGCCAGCGGTGTGCTGTGCTGGCCGGGCCCTAGGACTCCAAGACTTTCCGGTATCGCGGTACGCGGGTCTCCCAGTGCCTCCCAGATCAGCTTCTCCGCGGCGGCGTTCTCCTCAGCCGATGTGTAGCCGTGAATGTGCACACTATCAACGGGTATGCCGTCATCGTCGCGTACGAGGCGCAGATGGATCGTCGGTGTTATCTCCGACTGAAGAACGTCGGTCAGGTCGGGGTGGCGAATCGTGGGGCGCAGCAGCAGCTCGGCGGACGGGGGCGTGTCCGGCGGGTCATCGCGCTCGGCGATCGACGCGAACCGTACGACGATGTCTGCGTGGGCGCGCTGGGGCTGGACGAATTGTGTCGACTCGGTGTCGGCTGCGGCCATTTCGGCGGTGAGCTGGTCGGTGCTGTAGCCACGAGTCGTGGTGTCGCGTCGCATTCTCCAGGTTCGCCTGAGGTCTTCAGCCGGGTCGACGAAGACGGTGACATCAAAGCATGCCCTGGCCAGCCGGCTGTGCAGCGGAAGGAGTCCGTGGACGATGACGAAGTCGCGGGGCTCGACGCGCTCGGGCCGCGTCAGCTCGCCTATCGAGTGGTCATAAACCGGCTTGAGCACCGGTTGGCCGGTCGCCAGCAACTGCAGGTGTTGTTCGAAGATATCGATGTAGTTGCAATCCGGGTGTGACGGAGTGAGTTTCATGCCGCGCCGCTCGGCGCGGTCGAATCGGTGGTAGTCGTCAGCGGAAAACGACAGACACCGCCGCGCACCCAGCGCCTCGACCAGACCTGCGGTGAGGGTGGTCTTGCCCGCCGCGTTATCCCCTGCCACGCCCAGCATCATCGGCCGGCGCCGAGCGCTGGTGCTGGCGCGACTGATCCGCAGGCTCTTGTCAGGCACGACGACTCATCCCCAGCTGACAGCCCGTCGCAGCGTGGTGAGGGCCGCGTTGGCCAGGGCGACCGGGGTCAAGCCGAGATGGGCGGCAACCTGCGCTGCGGGGCCGCTTTCACCGAAACGGCCCACACCGATGACCTGGTCGCGGTCACCGGCAATGCCGCGCCACCCGGTCGGCACCCCGGCCTCCGCCCACACCACCGGGACATCGGGCAGCGGATGGCGCCCCGACGACAACGACTCCTCGAGTTGTTCGCGCCACATGACCGAGACGACGGTCGCAGCGACCCCGCGGTCAGCCAACAGGTCGGCGGCCTCGATCGCCAAGGCGACCTCGGATCCGCTGGCAGCCAACACCACATCGGCCCCCTGCGCATCGCCGCGCGCCACACGGCAGCCGTGATCGCGGATATCGGCGAGGGGCCCACCCCCCAGGGCCGGAAGGTTCTGCCGGGTCAAGACCAGCGCGGTCGGCCCGGAGGTGTTGGTAGCGGCGATCTCCCAGGCCAGCGCCGTCTCGGCGGCGTCGGCGGGTCGCAGCACCGTCAATCCCGGTATCAGCCGCAAGGATTCAATATGCTCGATCGGCTGATGGGTCGGCCCGTCCTCGCCGACGTGCACTGAATCGTGGGTGAAGATGTAGATGACCGGTTGGCGCATCAGCGCGGACAACCGCAATGCGGGCCGCAGATAGTCGGAGAACACCAGGAAGGTGCTGCCGAACGGCCGCAGACCCCCGTGCAGTGCGATGCCGTTGAGCGCCGCGGCCATGGCATGCTCACGGATACCGAAATGGATGGTGCGCCCGCTGTAGTGCTGGTTGCTCACGTCGCCGCCCAAGATGGTCGTATTCGTCGATCCGGCAAGGTCGGCAGACCCGCCGATCAGCGCCGGATACGTACCGGCCAGCGCGTTGAGCGCGGCACCGGAGGCTTTCCTGGTCGCGGTCTTGCCCGCCGGAGGTTTTTTCTGCAGCGGCCGCAGCGCAGCCATGTCAGCCGGCGCGGGCACGCGATCCAGCGGAAAATCAACGGCCAGCTGCGGGTGGTCCGCCGCCCATGTGGCGTAGCGGTTGATCCAATCAGCACGCGCCTCGGCGCCTTCGGCCGCCAGTGCCCTGGTGATCGACGTGACGTCGGCGGGCACGAAGAAGGGGGTCTCGGGCCAGTTGAAGCGCCTGCGCATCGCAGCGATCGTGTCAGCACCCAAGGGGCTACCGTGAGCCTTGGAGGTGCCCTCGACACCGGGCGCGCCGTAGCCGATGGTGGTGCGCAGCCGGATGAAGGTGGGCGCCGATTCCACGTCGCATGCTTCGGCAACCGCCTCGTCGATGGCGGAGATGTCATTGCCGTCCTCAACCGACAGGGTGTGCCACCCGTATGCGGCGAACCGACCCAGCGCGTCATCGCTGCAGCTGAGGTCGGCCGGGCCGTCGATGGTGACATTGTTGTCGTCGAACATGACGGTCAACCTGCCCAGCCCCAACCTGCCTGCCAGCGAAGCAGCCTCGTGGCTGATCCCCTCCATAAGGTCGCCGTCACCGGCCAGCACCCAGGTCCGATGGTCGACCACACAATGCTCGCCGACGTTGCACCGCGCGGCGAGCATCCGTTCGGCCAGCGCCATGCCGACCGCATTCGCCAAGCCTTGACCGAGGGGCCCGGTGGTTGTCTCGACGCCTGGGGTCTGACCGTGCTCGGGGTGGCCCGGGGTGCGTGAACCCAGCTGGCGAAACTGTCGCAGCTCGCTCATGGGTAGGTCGTAGCCGAACAAATGAAGCAGAACGTACTGCAGTGCCGAACCGTGACCGGCTGAAAGCACGAACCGATCTCGATCTGGCCACCGCGGGTCGGCGGGGTCATGGCGCAGATGGCGCGACCACAGCGTCCACGCCGCCGGCGCCGCGCCGAGCGGCAGGCCGGGGTGACCGCTGTTGGCCGACGGCACCGTGTCGGCGGCCAGGAATCGGATCGTGGAGATCGCCATCCGATCGATCTCGTCGGTCAGCGCCTCGCGATTCGACGTGCGGCTCGCGGCGATGGTCATTTCTTCCCGATCGCCTCGATGGCTCTCTCACGCAGTGCTGCAACCCGGTCGGCCATCGTGCCCGGGCCGCTGAACAGCGCCGAACCCGCGCAGAACACCCGCGCGCCGGCGCGGGCGGCGTCGCCGATGGTGGCGCCCGGCAGCACCGACGCGACCATCAACGGCACACGCGTATCCATTCACGCTTCCTCTCGTTGCCGACGATGCTAGGAACCGCGGCGCGGCGTAGGTTCCCCCGACATGGGGGATTGATCGGGTTATCTGTCGCGCTAACCCGCAAAGTCGGGTGACTTGCGCAAACACGGCGCTTATCGTGGGGATATGGTGATGGCAGTCACAACTCCGGTGCGGGTCGTCCTGGTCGATGACCACAAGATGGTCATCGAGGGGCTCAAGGCGATGCTGACCGGGTTCCATAACAGGATCCGCATCGTTGGACAGGCGATCGGCCCCGACCAAGCGGTCAGCGTCGTCGACAGCCTCGACCCCGATGTGGTGCTGTGCGACATCCGGATGCAGGGCTCCAGCGGCCTGGACCTGTGTCGTACCCTGCGGCAGCGCGATCCGCACCGCAAGGTGGTCATGCTGTCCGTCTACGACGACGAGCAGTACCTCTTTCAGGCACTACGCGTCGGCGCGAGTGGATATCTGCTCAAGAGCATCAGCAGTGAAGACCTCGTGCGCCAACTCGAGTGGGTACGCGACGGCGAGACGGCGATCGATCCCACCCTGGCCGCTCGGGCGGTGGACACCGCCGCCCGCATGCAGCGCAACGAATTCTGGCCAGGCGCGCGGCATGGTCTGACGCAGCGCGAAAGCGAGATTCTGTCGTTCATGGTGACCGGTCTGTCCAACCGCGCCATCGCCATCAAGCTGGTGATCGGCGACGAGACCGTCAAGAGCCACCTGCGGTCGATCTACCGCAAACTCGATGTCAGCGACCGCACCAGCGCGGTCGCAACCGCGCTGCGCGAAGGCATCTATCAGTGACACGTATCAGTGACACGCCGGCGCCGGCCGTGACGCGAGAAGCGTTGCCGGGCCCGACCAGTAGGCACCCGGCCGCGGTCCGTGATCTCGTCGATGCGGACGCCGAGTTGGCGCTGCTGCGGGAGCTGATCCAGGCAGCATCCAGCGGGCCAGGTGTCGAGCCGCTTGCCGCCGCGGCGGCACGCATGATCACCGCGGCCACCGGCACCGATGTGTGTTTCGTGCATGTACTTGATGACAGTGACCGTTCACTGACTCTGGCCGGCGCCACCCCCCCATTCGACCGGCATGTCGGCAAAGTTCGACTGCCTCTGGGATCGGGAATCTCCGGCTGGGTAGCCAGCCATCGGCGACCCGTGGTCATCACCGACGGTAAGGAATCCGATCCGCGCTACCTGCCGATCGAGCCGTTGCACGGGCAGACCTTCACCTCGATGGTGTCGGTGCCGATGGAAACCGACCCCGGTGGGCTGGTTGGCGAGCTGGCGGTGCATACCGTGCAACGACGCGAGTTCAGCGCCCGTGACGTCGATCTGTTGTGTGTGATCGGCCGGCTTATCGCCGGCGCACTGCACCAGGCGCGGCTGCATCGGCAACTGGTCGCCCGTGAACGCGCCCACGAGAACTTCGTCGAGCAGGTGATCGAGGCTCAGGAGATCGAGCGGCGCCGACTGGCCGGCGATATCCATGACGGCATCTCGCAGCGGCTGATCACCCTGTCGTATCGGCTCGATGCGGCGGCGCAGGCCATGGCGACTGATCACGCCGAAGCCTCGGATCAGCTCGATGAGGCCCGTGAGTTGGTCACGTTGACGCTGCAGGAAGCGCGGGCGGCGATCAGCGGACTGCGCCCACCGGTGTTGGACGATCTGGGTCTGGCCGGCGGATTGGCCAGCCTTGCGCGCACGATCCCCCAGATCGACGTGGAACTGGAGTTGGCCGATACCCGGCTGCCCGAACATATCGAACTCGCGTTGTACCGCATCGCGCAGGAATGCCTGCAAAATGTGATCAAGCACGCGCACGCGACGACCGCGCAGTTGCGGTTCACCGTCGCTGACGACACCGCCACGCTGGCTATCGTCGACGACGGCGTCGGGTTCAACACCTTCGAGCATCCCTTGGGTGCCGACGAGATGGGCGGCTACGGGCTCCTGTCGATGGCAGAGCGCGCCGAACTCGTCGGCGGACGCCTGCACATCCGTTCGCGCCCCGGTTCGGGCACGGCCGTCACCGTCACCATCCCCCTGTCAACGCTTCATGACGAGGTCGACGGCAAGGAGTCCTGAGCGCCCGTCGTCTGCTTATTTGTCAATGGAACGCTGCGCAGCGGCCACCACGGCCTCGGGCGTGAACCCGTACTCGCGGAACAACGTCTTGTCGTCGGCGGAGGCGCCGTAGTGCTCGATGGACACGATTTCGCCGGTGTCGCCGACGAACTTGTACCAGCTCTGCGCGACCGCCGCCTCGACCGCCACACGGGCCGAGACAGCCGGGGGCAACACCGCATCCCGGTATTCCCGGGGCTGCGATTCGAACCACTCAACGCACGGCATCGACACGACGTAAGCGGTGATCTCCTTGTCCGCCAACACCTTCTTCGCCTGGACCGCCAGCTGGAGTTCCGAGCCGGTAGCAATGATGATCACATCGGCATCGTCGGCGGGATTGCCACCGCCGAGCACATAACCGCCCCGAGCCACCCCCTCGGCGCTCGTACCCTCCAACACCGGCACACCCTGGCGCGTGAGCATGAAGCCCACTGGGCCGCTGCCATTGTCGCGCGCGAGGATACTGCGCCAGGCGTAGGCCGTCTCATTCGCGTCACCCGGGCGCACGACCGACAGGTTCGGAATGGCCCGCAGCGCCGCCAGATGCTCGACGGGCTGATGGGTGGGGCCGTCTTCACCCAGGCCGATCGAGTCGTGGGTCCAGATGTAGATGGTGTCGACGTCCATCAGCGCAGCCAACCGCACCGCAGGACGCATGTAGTCGGAGAACTGCAGGAAGGTGCCGCCGAACGCGCGGGTCGGCCCGTGCAGCACGATGCCGGACAGGATCGCGCCCATCGCATGCTCGCGCACCCCGAAGTGCAGCACCCGGCCGTACCAGTCGGCGGTGAACTCCTTGGTCGAAATGGACGGAGGGCCAAAGGAGTTCACGCCCTTGATGGTGGTGTTGTTGCTGCCCGCCAAGTCGGCGGAGCCGCCCCACAGCTCGGGCAGGTTGGGCGCGACGTCGTTGAGCACCTGGCCGAAGGCGGCGCGGGTGGCCACCGGCTTGGAGCCGGGCTCCCAGTGGGTCAGGTCGGCGTCCCAGCCCTCGGGAAGTTCCTGCGCCAGAAGCCGGTCGAGCAGCTTCTTGCGTTCCGGCTCGCGTTCGGCCCACGCGTCGAAGTCGGTCTGCCACTTGGCGTGTGCTTCCTTGCCGCGGTCGAGCAGCTTGCGGGTGTGGGCGATGACCTCGTCGCGCACCTCGAACGACTTCTCGGGATCGAAGCCGAGGATCTTCTTGACGGCGGCCACTTCCTCGTCGCCGAGCGCCGAGCCGTGCACGCCACCAGTGTTCATCTTGGTCGGGGCGGGATAGCCGATGATCGTGCGGACCGAGATGAACGAGGGCTTGTCGGTGACCTTTTTCGCCTCGACGATGGCCTGCTCGATAGCCACGACGTTCTCGCCGCCCTCGATCTCCTGCACGTGCCAGCCGTAGGCGCGGTAGCGGGCCGAAACATCTTCGGAGAGCGCGATATTCGTGTCGTGCTCGATCGAGATGTGGTTGCGGTCATAGAACACGATCAGGTTGCCGAGCTGCTGGGTGCCGGCCAGCGAGGACGCTTCGCTGGTGACGCCCTCCTCGATGTCACCGTCGGAGGCGATGACGTAGATGTAATGGTCGAAGGGACTCAGGCCGAGCGGCGTGTCGGGGTCGAACAGGCCGCGCTCATATCGTGACGCCATCGCCATCCCGACGGCCGAAGCCAGGCCCTGACCCAGGGGCCCTGTGGTGATTTCCACGCCGTCGGTGTGGCGGAATTCGGGATGGCCGGGAGTCTTGGACTTCCAGGTGCGCAGTGACTCGATGTCGCTGAGCTCAAGTCCGAAGCCGCCCATGTACAGCTGGATGTACAGGGTCAGGCTGGAGTGCCCGCACGACAGCACGAAGCGGTCGCGGCCTATCCAATGGACGTCGCCGGGATCGTGGCGCATCTGGCGTTGAAACAGCGTGTACGCCAGCGGCGCCAGGCTCATCGCGGTGCCCGGGTGCCCGTTGCCGACCTTCTGCACCGCATCGGCGGCCAACACCCGCGCAGTGTCCACTGCGGCCGAGTCCAGCTCGGACCAGTCGTCGGGATGATTCGGCCGGGTCAGGGCGGAGATTTCTTCGACCATGGTCACGGGGCGCACTCCTTAAGTCGTTCTAGTTGTTACGGCTTGTTTCGGCGGTTTTGGCTTCGCGTTCGTCCAGTGCCCGGCGCATCGCCGATAACTCCGCCGAACCCAGGCATGCGACGAGGCGGGCCAGTGTGGCCGCGCGGCATCGGGGGCCTGGTAGCTGATGCAAAGCGTCGATCATCACCGTCGCGATGAACTCGTCGCGCCCCACCACTGCTCGATAGCGGTGCGCCCGGCCGACGCGATCCTGTGTCACGAGGCCTTTGTCGACAAGCCGGCGCAGCACGGTCAAGACCGTGTTGTAGGCCAGTTCCCACGATGGGGCCAACGCTTCCTGGATTTGACCGACCGCTTGGGGCTGCGCGGCGAGCCACAACTGCTCCATCACCGAGTGCTCCAACTTCTTCAAAAGCTTGTCCACGGCCAGGTTGTCCTCCAGCAGGTAGGGGCAGGTGGCGCGACCGTATCGCGGGCAGCACAGATCACGGGTCACCAAGGTGGTGGATCCCGCGGGGGGAGTGAAACCACACCTTTTACTTAACTAACAAAGGATGATTCTCAATAGACCTGTTTACCAATCGGTGGCAATATTTCGAGGCATGACCGCGTACCGCACCGCGCCGCCCACGACCGAGCCACCTCAGGTTCGACGATGACCTCTCCGACAACCCAGGCAGCCCATAACTCGTTCGGCTTCAAGCCCGGCGATTCCTCAGGGCCTCAGCTGCAACCCGAGCCCGGTCCCGAACCCCTCCCCGCCGATGCGGTGGTCGACCTCGCCGAAGTTCGGCGCGAATCGGGCGTCGACGAAGTCCTCGCACAGCTCGACACCGAGTTGGTGGGGTTGACTCCGGTCAAGACCCGCATCGCCGAAATCGCTGCGCTGCTGCTCGTGGATAAGCTTCGCGCCCGCTTCGGAATCACCGCGCCACAACCCACGCTGCACATGTGTTTCACCGGCAACCCGGGCACCGGCAAGACCACCGTCGCGCTGCGGATGGCTGAGCTGCTGCACCGACTCGGTTATCTGCGGCGCGGTCACCTGGTCAGTGTCACCCGAGACGACCTGGTCGGCGAATACGTCGGGCACACCGCACCCAAGACCAAGGACGTGATCAAGCGCGCGATGGGCGGGGTGTTGTTCATCGATGAGGCCTACTACTTGTACAAGATCGAAAACGAACGTGATTACGGATCGGAGTCGATCGAGATTCTGCTGCAGGTGATGGAGAACAACCGCGACGATCTCGTCGTCATCCTGGCGGGGTACGCCGACAAGATGGACAGGTTCTTCTCGGCCAACCCCGGGATGCAAAGCCGAATCGCCCACCACATCACCTTCCCCGACTACACAGTGGATGAACTGCAGCAGATCGCCGCGTTGATGACTGGGCAATTGGGGTATCGGCTGTCCGACGACGCGCAGGTCGCGCTGCACGAGTATCTGCAGCGGCGCATCCACCAGCCCTGGTTCGCCAACGCGCGCAGCGTCCGTAACGCGATGGAACGCGCCCGGCTGCGCCACGCTCGACGGTTGATGGCTGACCCGCAGCCACTGGTCGGTCTTGAGCAGTTGACCACCATCGAGGCATCCGAGCTGCGCGCCAGCAGAGTGTTCGACGACCAATCCGAAGCGGCCGGCACGTGACCACCAACGTCAGGCTGCGATCGTTGGTCGAAGTGGCCGACACCGGGTCGGTGCGCGGCGCCGCCGAGCGACTCTTCGTCACAGAGTCGGCGATCTCCTCTGCCCTTTCCACCCTCAGCGCCGAGGTCGGCGTAGCGCTGGTGGACCGCCATGGCAGAGGTGTGCGGCTGACTCCCGCCGGGGTCCGCTACTCGGAGTACGCGCGGCAGATACTGGGTCTACATGAGGAGGCGGTGCTCGCCGCACGCGGTGAAGCCGAGCCTGAGCACGGCGTCATCCGGTTTGCCGCGGTGACCACCGCCGGCGAGCTGCTGATCCCGACGATGCTGGCCTCCTTCCAGGAAGCGCACCCCGGCGTGGAGTGCAAGGTGCATGTGGGGCCCCGCACCGCGGTGTGGCCGATGCTGACCCGCCACGAAGTCGACGTTGTCGTGGCCGGGCGACCGCCTGCCGACGTGGATTACGTTCGCGTGCAGGCCCGCAGCCCCAACACGCTGGTGGTGATCGGGCAACCATCGCTAGCCGAGCACTTCGACGCGGCAAAGGCCACCTGGCTGGTCCGCGAATCCGGTTCAGGCACCCGGGCCACGATGGCGATGGTGCTCGAGGAGCTGGAGATCGCGCCGCGCCAGATGGTCTTGGGGTCGCACGGCGCGGTGGTGGCCGCAGCGGTGGCCGGGCTGGGCGTCACACTGGTGTCTCGTCAGGCGGTTCGGCGTCAGCTCGACGCCGGTGATCTGGTCGAATTGCCGCTTGTGGGAACACCGTTGGATCGTCCCTGGCATATTGTCACCCAGTCGCAGTGCACCGGCTCCACGGAGTTGCTGATCAAACACCTTGCCGCCCACCGAGAACTGGGCTGGGACCAGGTAGGGTGACTCACCCCCAAAGATCACCGAGGCGGGGGATGGGCGAGCACGACATCAGGATTTACCTCTTCGGTATCTTACTGAGGAGGTTGTCATGCGTCAGACTCGTCACGACCCGACCGATCACTTTCGGACCACGCTTCCACACACCGGAGAATCGTTCATCAACGGCTATTCCTGGCCTGGACTGCTGTCGATCGTCCTGGGCGTGATCTCGATTGTCGGTTGCGTGGCTGCGGCCGCATACCGACATACCGACTGGATGCTCACGACGGGCATTGTCGGCGTGATGGCCATCGCCGGTGGCATCGCATGGCTGATTCTCGAACACCGCCGAGTGCTCGACTTCGAACGCCGTTGGCTCGCAGAACATCCCGAATGCACCAACGGCGGCGGCTCTCACGAAGCGATGCGCCGGCGTAGCAACGGAATAACCGCGTCCGCCAGCGCGACGGGATCGACCGGGTGCATGACGACACCGTCCACTCGTGACCACCGCGCGAGCCACACGTCTTGATCCCTACCCAGCAGCGCAACCATCGGAATATGTTGCCGCAGTTCATCTTTGAGTTGCCGGGCGACGCCCAGACCGCCGGCTGGTGACGCTTCACCGTCGAGAATCACCAGGTCGATCGGTTGACGGCTGATGTGGCGCATCACCGCGGGTTCGGTCGCGGCGTGGGTAAACCGCAGTCGCGCAATGCTGTTGTCCGGGGCGCTGCCCAGGGCCTGCTCCACGCGCGACCTCGTCGTGGCGTTGCTGCTGTACACAAGCACCTCAAGCGGTGCATACGCTCGGAAGTCAGGGGCGTATTGGTTCATCTGGCGGATGCTAGCTGTCGTTTAGCTACACGTGAATCCCCTTGCCGCTCCCCCACGTCGGGGTGCTGACCGTGGCAAGCGATTGGCCAACGTGGACTGATGCTAAAACGAAAGGCCACCCGATGAATCCGTACCTGCCGATTCTGGTGCTGGGCGGGCTTGCCGCAGCGTTTGCGGTTTTCTCGGTGATCACGGCGACGATGGTCGGGCCGCGCCGCTTCAATCGGTCGAAGTTGCAGGCCTACGAGTGCGGTATCGAACCGCTGGTCGGGACGGCAGCCGGTCGACAGCGCAGCGGCGACCGCAGTGTGACCGGAGTGCGATTCCCGATCAAGTACTACGTGACGGCGATGTTGTTCATCCTCTTCGACATCGAGATCGTGTTCCTCTACCCGTGGGCGGTGGCCTTCGACAGTCTCGGGCTGTTTGCGCTCGTGGAGATGCTGCTGTTCGTCCTGACCGTGTTCGTGGCCTACGTGTACGTCTGGCGGCGGGGAGGCCTGTCATGGGACTAGAGGAGAAGCTGCCCGGCGGCATCCTGCTGTCCACGCTGGAGAAGGTCGCCGGTTACGTTCGCAAGGGCTCCCTGTGGCCCGCAACCTTCGGACTGGCCTGCTGCGCCATCGAGATGATGGCCACAGCGGGACCGAGATTCGACCTCGCGCGCTTCGGCATGGAGCGGTTCTCGGCGACACCCCGCCAGGCTGACCTGATGATCGTCGCCGGACGGGTCAGCCAGAAGATGGCGCCGGTGCTGCGCCAGGTCTACGACCAGATGGCCGAACCGAAATGGGTGCTGGCGATGGGGGTGTGCGCCTCGTCCGGCGGGATGTTCAACAACTACGCGATCGTCCAGGGCGTCGACCACGTCGTCCCGGTCGACATCTACCTGCCCGGATGCCCACCGCGCCCCGAGATGCTGCTGCACGCAATCCTCAAGCTGCACGACAAGATCGCCGAGATGCCGCTCGGCGTCAACCGCGAAGAGGCGATCCGCGAAGCCGAGCAGGCCGCGCTCGCGGTCACTCCCACCATCGAGCTCAAAGGCCTGCTGCGATGAGCGCCAACGGAAACGGCGATGCCGGCCGCCCGGAAGTGATCGGGGTGCGCCGCGGCATGTTCGGCGCCAAGGACACCGGCGACACATCAGGTTACGGCCGCCTCGTGCGTACGGTCGCGCTGCCCGGCAGCTCGCCGCGCCCGTACGGCGGCTACTTCGACGACGTCGTCGACGCGCTGATCGCGGCCATCGGGGACGACGGCCCCAACTCCTACGCCACATCGATCGAACGGGTGGTGGTCGACCGCGACGAGCTCACGCTGGAGGTGCGGCGCGAGCAACTGCCTGCTGTGGCCCAGACTCTGCGCGACGACCCGGGACTGCGGTTCGAGCTGTGTCTGGGGGTCAGCGGCGTGCACTACCCGCACGACACCGGACGCGAGCTGCACGCCGTCTACCCGCTGACGTCGATCACACACCACCGCCGCATCCGGCTGGAGGTCGCCGCACCCGACGCCGACCCGCACATCCCATCGCTGTTTGCGGTGTACCCGACCGTCGACTGGCACGAGCGGGAGACCTACGACTTCTTCGGCATCATCTTCGACGGCCACCCCGCACTGACCCGCATCGAAATGCCCGATGACTGGGACGGACATCCGCAACGCAAGGACTACCCGTTGGGCGGCATCGCGGTGGAGTACCACGGCGCCGAGATCCCGCCGCCCGATCAGCGGAGGGCCTACAACTGATGAGCACATCCCGCACCACGCCGCAAGCGGGCGGCACCGACACCGTCGTGATGGTCGGCGGCCAAGACTGGGACCAGGTGGTCACAGCTGCCGCCGAGGCACAACCCGGCGAGCGGATCGTGGTCAACATGGGCCCGCAGCACCCCTCCACCCACGGGGTGCTGCGGCTGATCCTCGAGATCGAGGGCGAAACCATCACCGAGGCCCGCTGCGGCATCGGCTACCTGCACACCGGCATCGAGAAGAACCTCGAATACCGCACCTGGGCCCAGGGCGTCACGTTCGTGACCCGAATGGACTACCTCTCACCGTTTTTCAACGAAACCGTCTACTGCCTGGGGGTCGAGAAACTGCTCGGCGTCACCAACGCCATCCCCGAGCGAGCCAGCGTCATCCGGGTGATGATGATGGAACTCAACCGGATCTCCTCACATCTGGTCGCGATCGCCACCGGCGGGATGGAACTGGGCGCCATGTCGGCGATGTTCTACGGGTTCCGCGAACGCGAGCAGATCCTGTCGGTGTTCGAGACCATCACCGGGCTGCGGATGAACCACGCCTACATCCGGCCCGGCGGGCTGGTCGCCGACCTGCCCGACGAGGCGATTCCCCAGCTGCGGGATCTGTTGAAGCTGCTGCCGAAACGGCTGCGCGACTTGGAGAACCTGCTCACCGAGAACGACATCTGGAAGGCCCGCACCCAGGGGATCGGCTACCTGGATCTCGCGGGCTGCATGGCACTGGGTGTCACAGGTCCGGTGCTTCGCTCCACCGGTCTGGCCCACGATCTGCGCCGTGCGCAGCCCTATTGCGGTTATGAAAACTACGACTTTGACGTCATCACCGACCACGGTCACGACGCCTACGGCCGCTACCTGATCCGGGTCAAGGAGATGCGCGAATCGATCAAGATCGTCGAACAGTGCCTCGACCGGCTGCAGCCCGGCCCCGTCATGATCGCCGACAAGAAGCTGGCCTGGCCGGCCGACCTGTCGCTCGGACCCGATGGGCTGGGCAACTCCCCCGAGCACATCGCCAAGATCATGGGTCACTCGATGGAGGGACTCATCCATCACTTCAAACTCGTCACCGAAGGCATCCGGGTCCCGCCCGGGCAGGTCTACGTCGCGGTCGAGTCGCCGCGCGGCGAACTCGGCGCGCACATCGTCTCCGACGGCGGCACCCGCCCCTACCGGGTGCACTACCGCGACCCGTCCTTCACCAACCTTCAAGCCGTCGCGGCGATGTGCGAGGGCGCCATGATCGCCGACGCGATCTCGGCGGTGGCCTCCATCGACCCGGTCATGGGCGGGGTGGACCGATGAGCGAACAGATCTTTCTGCAGCTGGGTCCGCCTCCGGAGGAATCCAGCCACCTGCAGGGACGGCAAAGTTATCCCTCCGCGGTACTGGCCCGCCTCAAGACCGACGCCGAAGAGATCATCAGCCGCTACCCCGACCCCCGCTCAGCATTGCTGCCGCTGCTGCACCTGGTGCAGGCGGAGGACACCTGCCTGACTCGTGCCGGCGTGCAGTTCTGCGCGGACCAGGTCGGTCTGACCGGTGCCCAGGTCGCCGCGGTGGCCACCTTCTACTCGATGTACCGGCGCACCCCGACGGGTGACTACCTGGTCGGGGTCTGTACCAACACGCTGTGCGCGATCATGGGCGGCGACGACATCTTCGACGCGCTCAAGGATCATCTGGGCGTGGGAAACGACGAGACCACCGCCGACGGGACAATCACCCTGCAGCACGTCGAGTGCAATGCCGCCTGTGACTACGCACCCGTGGTGATGGTCAACTGGGAGTTCTTCGACAACCAGACCCCGGCCTCGGCGCGCGAGCTCGTCGATGCGTTGCGCGCCGGCGCACCGGTCAGCCCCACCCGCGGCCGCGCCCCGCTGTGCACCTTCCGCCAGACGCAACGCCTTCTGGCCGGGTTTCCCGACAACCGCGCCGTGCACACCGCCGGCGAACCGACCGTGGCCGGGTTACGTGTCGCCGCCGAGCACAACATGCACGCCAGGGCCGTGGAAGGCGAGCATTGACATGGCGCTGACTCCGGTTCTCAGCCGCTACTGGGATCGTCCCGAATCGTGGACGCTGGCCACCTACCGCGACCACGACGGGTACCGCGCCCTGCACAAAGCTCTGGTGATGGAGCCCGACGAGGTGATCGCAACGGTCAAGGACTCCGGGCTTCGCGGCCGCGGCGGTGCGGGGTTTCGCTCGGGGGTCAAATGGTCCTTCATCCCGCAAGACGACACCGGCGCCGGTGTCAAGCCGCATTACCTGGTCGTCAACGCCGACGAGTCCGAACCCGGCACGTGCAAGGACATGCCGCTGATGATGGCCACCCCGCACATGCTGATTGAGGGATTGATCATCGCGGCGTACGCGATCCGGGCTCACCACGCGTTCATTTACCTTCGCGGCGAAGTGATTCCCGCACTATGCCGCTTGCAGGAGGCGGTATCTGAGGCCTATGCGGCCGGATATCTGGGCCGCGACATCCTCGGTTCCGGCTACGACCTCGAGGTGGTGGTGCATGCCGGTGCGGGCGCCTACATCTGCGGGGAGGAGACGGCGCTGCTGGATTCGCTGGAGGGCAGGCGGGGACAACCCCGGCTGCGGCCCCCGTTTCCGGCCGAGTCGGGCCTCTACGGCTGCCCGACCGTCGTCAACAACGTCGAATCACTGGCATCCGTGCCCGCGATCGTGCTCAACGGCGTCGACTGGTTCCGGTCGATGGGCACCGAGGATTCGCCCGGCTTCACGCTGTATTCGCTGTCAGGACACGTCAACAGGCCGGGCCAGTACGAGGCCCCGCTCGGAATCACCCTACGCGAACTCTTGACGTATGCCGGTGGGGTGCGCAACGGCCACAGGTTGAAGTTCTGGACCCCGGGCGGGTCCTCCACTCCGCTGCTGACCGACGAACACCTCGATGTACCACTGGATTTCGAGGGCATGGAGAGTGTGGGATCGATGCTGGGTACCAAGGCGCTGCAGATCTTCGACCACACCACCTGTGTGGTGCGCGCCGTGCGGCGCTGGACCCAGTTCTACGCCCACGAGTCCTGCGGCAAGTGCACGCCCTGCCGGGAAGGTACCTACTGGCTCGCCCAGATCTACGAACGACTCGAGACGGGCGCCGGCACCGAGGCCGACATCGGCAAGCTGCTGGACATCTCCGACACGATCTTCGGTAAGTCGTTCTGCGCGTTGGGAGATGGAGCAGCCAGCCCGATCGTCTCATCGATCACGTACTTCCGAGACGAGTACGAGGCCCATGTGGGCGGCGGCTGCCCGTTCGATCCGCACGCCTCGACGGTGATGGCCACCGAGCCGGTGGGTGTGTAGATGACGGCAATCGAACCGACTCGCGATGTCCCGCCCGTGGAGATGGTGCATCTGACCATCGACGGCGTGGATGTCAGCGTGCCGAAGGGCACCCTGGTGATTCGGGCCGCCGAGATGATCGGCGTACAGATCCCGAGGTTCTGTGACCATCCGCTGCTCGCCCCCGTGGGGGCGTGTCGGCAGTGCCTGGTCGAGGTGGACGGTCAGCGTAAGCCGATGGCCTCGTGCACCATCATGTGCACACCCGACATGGTCGTGCGCACCCAGCTGACGTCGGAGGCCGCAGACAAGGCGCAGCAGGGGGTGATGGAACTGCTGCTCATCAACCATCCGTTGGACTGCCCGGTGTGCGACAAGGGCGGTGAATGCCCGCTGCAGAATCAGGCGATGTCCAACGGGCGCGCCGAAACCCGCTTTGTCGACGTCAAGCGGACCTTCGCCAAGCCGATCAACCTGTCGTCGCAGGTGCTGCTGGATCGTGAGCGCTGCGTGTTGTGTGCGCGCTGCACCCGGTTCTCCGAGCAGATCGCCGGTGACCCGTTCATCGAGCTGCTCGAACGTGGTGCGCTGCAGCAGGTCGGCATATATAGCGAGGAGCCGTTCGATTCCTACTTCTCGGGTAACACCGTGCAGATCTGCCCCGTCGGTGCGCTCACCGGCACGGCCTACCGCTTCCGGGCCCGGCCCTTTGACCTGGTGTCCAGCCCCAGCGTGTGCGAGCACTGCGCGTCCGGGTGTGCGCAGCGCACCGACCACCGGCGCGGAAAAGTCCTGCGCCGCCTGGCCGGCGACGATCCGCAGGTCAACGAGGAGTGGAACTGCGACAAGGGTCGCTGGGCATTCACCTACACCACCCAGCCCGACCGGATCACCAGCCCCCTGGTCCGCGACCAGGACGGCAAGCTTGCGCCGGCGCCCTGGTCGGTGGCCTTGACGGCAGCGGCGCGCGGGCTTTCCGCGGCCCGCGCAAGCGCGGGGGTCCTGGTCGGCGGTCGAGCGACACTGGAGGACGCCTACGCCTACGCCAAGTTCACCCGTCTGGCCTTGCGCAGCAACGATATCGACTTCCGGGCACGCGCGCACAGCGCCGAAGAAGCCGACTTCCTCGCCGCGCGCGTCGCCGGTCGGCTCCTTGACGTCACCTACGCGGGCCTGGAATCGGCCCCCGTGGTGTTGCTCGCCGGCTTCGAGCCCGAAGAGGAATCACCCATCGTCTTCTTGCGATTGCGCAAGGCTGCGCGCACCCGCGGAGTGCGCATCTATTCCCTCGCTCCGTTCCAGACCCGCGGGTTGGCCAAGATGGACGCCACGGTACTTCCGACCGTCCCCGGTGATGAGCCCGCGATCCTCGACGGTGTGCGTGGCGGGCCGATCCCGCCGTCGGCCGACCCTGCTGCGGGCCGACTCGCCGCATTGTTGCGTCAACCCGGTGCGGTGATCATGGTGGGCGAACGCCTCTCGATCATCCCGGGCGCGTTGTCGGCGGCCGCCCAGCTGGCCGACGACACCGGTGCGCGGCTGGCGTGGGTACCGCGGCGGGCCGGGGAGCGTGGTGCGCTGGAGGCCGGTGCGCTACCGAATCTGCTGCCCGGCGGCCGGGTAGTGTGGCACCGCGATGCCGTCGATCAGGTCGCGTCGACGTGGAACGGTGCCGAGCTGCCTACTATTCCGGGCCGCGACACCACCGGCATCATCCATGCGGCCGGCTCGGGGGCGTTGCGGGCGCTGCTGATCGGCGGGGTCGAAGCAGGCGATTTGCCCGACCCGGTGGCATTCCGGCACGCGCTGGACGCCACGCCGTTCGTCGTGAGTTTGGAACTTCGCCGCAGCGAGGTCACCGAGCGCGCCGATGTGGTCCTGCCTGTGGCCTCAACGGTCGAGAAGTCCGGCACGTTCGTCAACTGGGAGGGCCGCCTGCGGCCATTCCCGGGCGCGCTCGACACCGCCGCCATGGCCGACCTTCGGGCGCTCAACGCGATCGCCGCGAAGATGGGGGTGCAGCTGGGGCTGGCTGACGCCGGTACCGCACGTGCCGAGCTCGCCACCTTGGGCGTGTGGGACGGTCCGCGTCCGGCCGTCGGCGGTGCGCCGACGCGCCAGGCGGCCCGCCCGGCCAGCGGTCAGGCGATCCTGGCGAGTTGGCGGATGCTGCTGGACGCCGGCTCCCTGCAGGACGGCGAACCCAATCTAGCGGGCACCGCGCGTCAGACGGTGGCGCGGCTGTCGGCGCTGACCGCCCGCGAGATCGGCGCGCGCGACGGCGAACCGGTGACGGTGAGCACCGGGCGAGGTGCGGTGACGCTGCCGCTGGCCATCACCGCGATGCCGGACCGGGTCGTGTGGTTGCCGCTGAACTCTCCCGGCTGCCGGGTGCACGACCAACTCGGTGCGGTACCGGGTGACGTGGTGGCGATCGAGGTGCAACGATGACCGGATTCGGCAGCGATCCCTGGTGGCTGGTGGTCGCCAAAGCGGTCGCGATCTTCGTGTTTCTCCTGCTGACCGTGTTGGCGGCGATCCTGATCGAGCGCAAGATCCTCGGGCGGATGCAGATGCGGTTCGGCCCGAACCGGGTCGGGCCGCGCGGGCTGCTGCAGTCCCTGGCCGATGGAATCAAACTGGCGCTCAAAGAGGGCATCATCCCCGCCGGGGTGGACAAGCGTGTCTACCTGCTGGCACCGATCATTTCGGTGATTCCGGCGTTCATGGCGTTCGCGGTGATCCCGATGGGCCCCGCGGTGTCGGTGTTGGGGCGTCAAACCCCGCTGCAGTTGACCGACATGCCCGTCGCGGTGCTCTACATTCTGGCGGTCACCTCGGTCGGGGTGTACGGCATCGTGCTGGCCGGCTGGGCGTCGGGCTCCATCTACCCCTTGCTGGGCGGTTTGCGTTCCACCGCGCAGGTGATCTCCTACGAGATCGCGATGGCCCTGTCGTTCGCCGCGGTGTTCCTCTACGCCGGCACCATGTCCACCTCGGGTATCGTCGCCGCCCAGCAAGGCGCCTGGTATGCCTTCGTGCTGCTGCCGTCGTTTCTGGTGTACGTGACAGCGATGGTCGGCGAAACCAACCGCGCGCCGTTCGATCTCCCCGAAGCCGAGGGCGAACTCGTCGGCGGATTCCACACCGAGTACTCCTCGCTGACGTTCGCGATGTTCATGCTCGCCGAATATGTCAACATGACCACCGTCTCGGCGCTGGCCACCACCCTGTTCCTGGGCGGCTGGCACGCCCCCTGGCCGATCAACATGTGGGACGGCGCCAATACCGGCTGGTGGCCACTGCTGTGGTTCACCGCCAAAGTGTGGACGTTCTTGTTCGTCTTCATGTGGCTGCGCGCCACCCTCCCTCGGCTGCGCTACGACCAGTTCATGGCGCTGGGCTGGAAGGTCCTGATCCCCGCCTCTTTGCTGTGGGTCATGACCGCCGCCGCGGCACGTGCCGCGTTCACCGGCGAGCACCAATTAAGCTGGGCCGCACTGACAGTCAGCGGGATTGTTGTCTGCGCGGCGATGCTCGCGGCGATGCGCAGCCTGCTCAGCCCCGCAAGAACACGGAGCACGCCGCACCTCCCCAACCCGTCGGCCCAACCAACCGGGCCGTCGTACCACGATTTCCCCGTTCCGCCTGTAACGAACAGCCAGGAGGTCCCCCATGGGCGCACCTAAGTTGCTCGACGCCATCTCCGGATTCTGGGTGACGTTCGCGACCATGTTCAAGCGGCCGGTGACCGAACAGTATCCGGAGCAACCCGGACCCGTCGCGCCGCGCTATCACGGCAGACACCAGCTCAACCGGTATTCCGACGGGCTGGAGAAGTGCATCGGTTGCGAGTTGTGCGCCTGGGCCTGCCCGGCTGACGCCATCTATGTCGAGGGCGCCGACAACACCGAACACGAGCGCTACTCCCCGGGCGAACGCTACGGCCGCGTCTACCAGATCAACTATCTACGGTGCATCGGATGTGGGCTGTGCATCGAGGCGTGCCCGACGCGAGCGTTGACCATGACCAACGACTACGAAATGGCCGATGACAACCGCGCAGATCTCATCTACGGCAAGGACAAACTGCTCGCCCCCATCCAGCCAGGCATGATCCTGCCACCGCACCCGATGGCACCCGGTAGCACGGACGAGGACTACTACCGCGGCACAATCGGCACGCCGGAGGCCACGCGATGACACAGTCCGTGCTGGCCGAGACCGTGGTTCGCACCTCGGGTGGTGAAGCGGTGTTGTTCTGGACACTCGGCACCATCGCTGTTGTCGGGGCACTGCGCATGGTGCTGGCAGCCAAGGCGGTCCACTCAGCGATCTACCTGGCGATGACGATGATCATCCTGGCGGTCTTTTACATCGCGCAGGACGCACTGTTCCTCGGGGTGGTGCAGGTGGTGGTCTACACCGGCGCGGTGATGATGCTGTTCTTGTTCGTGCTGATGCTCATCGGCGTCGATACCGCCGAGTCGCTGGTGGAAACGCTTCGCGGACAACGCATGGCGGCGATCGTCACCGGTGTCGGCTTCGGGATCCTCCTGATCGCGGGCATTGGGCATGTCGCCGCCGCCGGGTTCGCCGGCCTTTCAGCCGCCAACGCCGGCGGCAATATCGAGGGGCTGGCGCAGCTGATCTTCATCCGCTATCTGTGGGCGTTCGAGCTGACCAGCGCGCTGCTGATCACCGCCGCCCTCGGCGCGATGGTGCTCGCCCACCGTGAACGCGTCGACCGGCGCGTCACCCAGAAAGAGCTCTCGCAGCAGCGTTTCAGCGCGGGGGGGCGCGCGACACCGCTGCCGAGCCCCGGGGTCTACGCCACCGGCAACGCCGTGGACCTGCCCGCGAGGCTGCCCGACGGCTCGCCCGCCCGGGAATCCGTGTCCGCTATCCTGCAGCCCCGCCAGACG
>NZ_PDCP01000087.1 GCF_002553505.1 Mycolicibacterium agri
ACAACCGCACCGGCGAGTCGGGCGGACGGGGCCAAAACAGACCGTCCTACCGGGGCCAAATCAACCTGTCACAGCCACTGCGGCCCGTTCCTCTTCATCGGTGATGTGCCCGACGCGGTCGGCCATGTCGGCGAGGTAGTGGCGCAACCGGGCGACCAGCTCCCAATCCTTGAGGTCGGCAGTCAACCGTTCGCCCAGCGCATGCTGGACGTACGCCTCGCGGGAGAGTTCGTCCTGGCGCTCGCGCCGTTTGTGCGCTTCAATCGCCGCACGCCGCTCGGCTTCCTTGCGCTCGGTGTCGATGACCGCCCAGCGCTCGAAGGTTGTCATCACATCGGGCAACCGCGACTCCAACCGCAGCGTCTTCGTGTCAGACCACACAATCTTGTCTGCGTACCTGCTGCTGGTTTCCAGCCGTATGCTCAACCGTTCGGCTCGTACGTAGTCATATCTCGGCGGCCGGTCCCAGGAGTTCTTCTTCTGGCGTTCCAACTCTTCACGCGTTGGCGTATGAGGCACCCGGTCCTGTGGCTGCCAGACGTCCACCGAGCACTCGATATCCGCAACTTTGAAGATCAATTTGCCGGTTAGCCTGCTGGCGTCATCGACGTACCCGTGCATATTTCGCTTCGGCAGACGCACGGAATGCCTGCGGGCTTCGGCTTCACGCGCGAGCGCATGAAGTAGCCTGAATGCTCTGTCGCGCAACGACTTTTCGATGGAATCGAGCCGCTTCTCGGATCGCAGAGTCGCCACCGCCGGATGCCATCGCCCGATCCGCTCAGCAGCCATCGTTTCGGTCGGCGATTGCGTCTTCCAATCGGAGACGGAAGACAGCCGGAAGATCACGTGGCGGTAATGCGCTCCGTTCAGCATGATCACCTCTTGACCATCAGGCGCCATCCTTCGCCGGTTGATAATCCCGACCAGGCTGCGGTAGCTCGTCTTGTCGTCCTGGGTGTCGATTTCCAGGATCCCGCCAGCATCAGTGATGTCTTTCAACAACTTTCGCGTCGGTGTTAACTCATTTGTGGGAGGTTTCTTCGCTGGTCGCCTCGTCGTCGGACTCTCCCCCACGACAGGCTTTCCCGGCGCAACCATCTGCGTACGAGCGGCGGTGTCAAGATCCACAGGCTCACCTCGGCGGCGCTTATCCCAGTGCCCGGGCGGGTACTTGGTGTGGGCCAGGTAGTGAACTCCGGCTGGAAGTATCGCCGCGCTCCATACGCCTCCGCGTTTGGACACGGTCACCAGGCGGCGCCAGGCGAGTACACCCGCAGACTTCTTGAACGAAAAATCAGTCCATCGTCCATCGGGGCAACCGTCGTTAATCCAGCTCAGAACCTCGAGTTGGCGCTGGTTGAGCGGAGCATCAAGCGGCACTGAAGTATTCGATCACTCGGCGTGCGGACGCGCTCGCCACGGTCCAGAATCGTGACACGAAGCGGACGGACACCGACGAGAGGCGCAAGCCATGGGACGCGCGGCTGAGTCCACACTGCCTGACGGCGTTATCGAGCACGACGGCATGCTCTGGAAGCCGAGACGCGGGGCCACCGCCACGGCTGAAGAGTTCATCACCGCTCGGATGCTGTTCATCGACGTGCATCGCGACAGCCGCTGGAATCCGTGGGTGCTGGACGAGCGGCAAGCCGAGCTTGAGCAAGCCATGCACGTGATGGATCAGTGGAGAAGAGCCGAACCGGGGCACCGGATGCTGACAACCCGGCAGCTCGAAGCCCGCTGGGCCAGACAGGACCGGCAACGCGAACGAGCGGTCGCCAATCTCAAGAAAGAGCGGGACGCCCGCAAGGCCCTTTACGACGAAGAGCGAGCGAGTGCGCGACTGGCGCTGTTTGAGCACCAATCTCGACTGGAGCATGAGGTGTCAGAACTAGCGGGATACCTGGACGGATCACGGTCCCCGGGAATGGACCCGGCACGCCGCCAGGAGGAGATCGCGGCGCTGGAGGAGTCCATCGAGCGACGCCGCTTGGAGATCGAGCGCTTGGCCCTCTTCGTGGGCGATCCCGAGACAGTGGTCGACCAGAACGGCTGGCTGCCGAAGGACCGGCGCGAATACATGCTGTTCTACTACCGCCTCGACCGCGAGCAGACGGTGAAGCAGCTCCGGGTGGAGATACCCGAACTCGCGACGAGTGCAGAGCGAAAGGACCGCATCAAGGCCGACTTGAAGCGCCGCCGGCTTGACGAACTTCTTGCCGTACCCCCGCTGTCTGCGGACGACATGTGCAGCGACTGCCCGACGCCGATCGCGAAGCACGGGTGGCGGACACCGCCATTCGACGGGCCTTGTCCGGCATGGCCAGGATGGGGCGCCAGACTGCGGCAGGCACGCGAGATGTTAGCGAGAGCGCAGCCCGCGACGCGCAGAAACCAGCAGTGCCGCCAACCCCAAAGCCTCAACCGCTAGCCGTCATACCTTCGGGGTTACCGATTGCTGAGGTGACACAGCGCCTGCTGGAGCTACAGAAGCAATATCCCGATGCAGAAGTGCGGCGAGGACGGGCGAATCGTTGGGAGCTGTGGCCGAAAGAGTCGCGGTAACGAAATCCAAGTCACCACGTCAGATCCGGCACTGGCAGCGGCGAGCTGATTCGTGCCGACAGGTCGGTTGTTCCCCACTCGGGGTTGGCGATATAGACGATGTCGGTGGTGGGCTGGTTGATCGCGTACAACCCCCAATGTGGGTACCCGAGGATGGCGTGGGGATCATTGTAATAGCCGATCGGGGTGTCCGCGTTGACGAGTTGGCTGCCGTTTATCCAAGCATTTAGGTGGCCCACTTCGCCGAACGTCGCTTGCATGACGATGTAGGTCTTGTCGCCCTTGGCGGGTACTGCCCCCGAGTAGTGCTGGTTCACCACGCTCGGCCCGCCTGTGTCGGAGCGAGTTTGGATCTTCAACGCGTTGTTGGAGACGTTCACCGCCAACACCGGGCCGCGCCCGACTGTGGTGTCGACGCTGTGCCATTGAGTGATGAACCCGAACGGAAACGCCACACCGCCCTGACTATTAAGGAGGCCGGGGTGGTCGCCGAGAACGACACAGAAGGCCGTCCAGATTGTATCGCCGTCGCCCGCCCCTACGGTGGTGTTGTTGGCGGTGATGATCTCGCTACGTCGCTTCTTGTCTTCTGAGTCGGCCCACCATCCGAAGTCGTTGGACCGCAACTCAAACCGAAACACGTCGGGATGGGGCATGGTCAGGGCTGACCTCCTACCGGTGCGGAACATCAGGCGGTCCTGCCGCATCGCTCGCAATGGCAGCGTTCGTAACGCTATTCGGTGCCAGCGCACTCGATGTGACTGCATTGTCCTTCAGTAATCCATCGCTCTTGTGCGCCTGCAGCAAGTAGTCATTGAGGATGTCGCCCCATGTGCCATCGTCTCCGTTAACAATGGGGAGACGGGCCACTACGATAGGCCTCCCGAACCGCGGGACTTCTTGACGCCGCCGTATGGCGAGCTGCCGTAGCCACTCGCTCTACTTTGCTGCTGTTGTTTGGATGAGAGCAGTCTCAGCGCTGCACCGGCACCACTCAGAGCAACCATGCCGATAGCGACATGTTTGAGAAAATTCCTGCCGATCCATCTTTTTAGCGAGAATCGCGTTGATTTGTGTTTTTATTGCCATAAACTGCCACTACATTTATTAACGCTTTCCATAGTAATACGTTTATGCTATTTTGTGCAATAGGAATTTTAAGCAAATGGCAAGCTACAACTGCACAGACAGCACCGAAAGTACCTACGGGGCAGGCGGATACGGCACCTGTGCCGGCCAGGTTGGCGCGCCGAACACGGGATTATTTCCAGCGATTATCGACGGCGGATTCTTTACTATTCTGGTACCACTCGCAGCGGCAATTGTCGTTGTGGTTGTCGCATCAATTCTGATTCGGCGGCGCAAGAAGGCCTGAACCCGCGTGCGCGATGCTGCACGAGCTGGCTACAGCCGCGCTAGCGACCGCCGCCAGAACTTGACAATGCACGCGCTTACTCGACCGGGCCGGTCCACGTATGGAAATCCGAAGGGGCCTCGCCGAACGTCTTGCGGGTTGTGCCAAAACGTTTGAACCGCAAGTAAATCAGGTAGTTGAAATCGTCCATCCGATTGACAGCACGGAGGTAGGTCACGGATCGACGCTTAGCCTGTTCAACCTCGTTGGCTAGCGCCTGCTTGTTGCCTTCCACCCACTGCTCTCGCTGTTGTCGGGAAACCTTCTGTGTCGGAAGATGACTCGGGAGATCAAACCGACCGGCAATGTCTAGGAGGATGTCTCGTAGCTGACCGATGTGGTTCTCGTTCGGCGACTTCAGACCGTCGCGGAAGGTCAGCAATCTCAATTTCTCAGCAGACGTGCGAAGAAAGTCCTCGGTCAGGTAGTCATCGTTGCCGACCTGGTACTCATCGCACGCCTTGAAGACTTGATCCAGGACCACCCGCAATCTCTGACGAAGGTCACGCTGACGGCCGAGAGCTGCCACAGCAGCGAAGGCTCCCACGACGGCCAGGGGAAGCGCGAGGATGTTCGCCCACGCGGCAGCGTCGTCGAGCGTCATTCACAAAAGTGTTTCACGACGCTAGCCCACAGGCGGGCTCTGGTGAATCAGTTCCGGAAACGGCAGCCCGTCTTGGCGCAGCTCGCCGGGAAAGCATGGTGAGGTCACTGTGAGCCTTGGGGGGTAGTCCGGTGGGTATGCCGCCTCGATTTGCACGCGATACCCGTCGGCGGGATACCCGAACCGGTTGGGCTTTTCGAAGCCATTGCGCTCCATCACTTCGAGGCCCCAGCTGCGCCAGAGGTCGCCAGCGAGGGCGACCAAATCCAACGGCTTGACCTCTGCTGGCGGCACGACATGCGTCCACACGGAGAACGCGGAGGGCCCCGCGCCGGGGCCGGCATAGTTGTCGTCGCAGGAGAGGTTGCCACCGCCGCGGGTGTCGGTGCTGTCCAGAACGGTGCCAGGCGGTAACCCGTCGACCGTTCGCTGCAGGTATTGCAGCACTGTGTCCTGCGCTTCTTGCTGGCTGCCGGGAACCTTCGGCGACGGTGCTACAGGGGTGGGTTCCATGGGGCCTCCTGGTATAGGGGTGGCGCCGGATGGGATGTTCGTGCCGGGCGGTTCAGCGGGCTGGCCCGCTGAACACGCGACAATCAACGCCGCCACAGCGGCGACGACGGCAGGGAGCTGCGGATTAGTCATCGTGGTCATGGTGTAAACGTCGGTGGGGTGACATCTGATCTCCCGGCAATGATTCGGCCCATGTTGGCAAGCGCAGGATTGCCCGCATCCCAGTAACTGCTATGCGCATCGATCGAGGGTAGACCGAACGGCCCGGTTGGTCCCGGGGCGGCCTCGAATGGGATGCCGCCGAATCCCGCGGCCATCGGGTCAGGACCAAGGGTCGCGTAGGTGGCGATGCCGATGATGTCGTTTTCCGCGCGGCTGGCGAAAACCTCAGCCCCGGCGGGCAGGCTGAGGTCGCTGGCGTGGTTGGCGAGGATGCCTGGGCTGCCCACGGCGACAACGTTGTTGGCGTCGAGGTGGTGGCCATCCAGCCCCGCTGCGCCGACCAGAGTGGAGCCGTAGCTATGGCCTATGACCGTGTTCACCGAAGGCCCAGCGGCGGCAAGATCGTCGTGTGACGCTCGCAGGCCCGCTTGGAAGTCCGAGAGTGCGCCAGCCCCGTTGTGCGCGTAACTGGTGGACGGAGCATCCGTGATGACGTTCATCGGCCGGTCATACCCCATCCAGGTGGTCACTGACACATCGCCCGGACGGAGGCTCCGGTCAGCTTCTCTTGCCGCCCAATACATATCCTCTGACTTCTCCGCGCTGAACTCGAACCGGGCAAGGTCTTGACCGGTGCCGGGGACAAACGTTGCGGTGCGTTTGGCTTCGTCGGGATTGTTGATGGAGACCGCCGCATGGCCCTGGTCGTCAATGTGCGCGAGGAAACGGGGAAGGTCGTTTACCCCGTCGCCATCCTTGTCGACAAACTTTTGCACCTCGGCGTTAACGGAGTTGTAGCCGTCAAGCTCGTGGTGGGCCGTATCCCACTTCTGTTTCCATTCCCGATAGCCGGGTGGACTGGGATTTGGCGTGTTGGGTCTGCCTGTGGCAGCCCATTCAGGATGTTCGCGGGCAAGTCGATCGATTTCGGCCTGCGTGGATTGAGTCAGTTCCGCCAGGTGTCGCTGGTTGAACCGGTCCTTATCCACGAACGGCATACCTGGATGGTTACCGATGGAATGGTCCTGCTGGTAGAGCCACTCCTTTTGCTCGTCGTTCAGCTTGTCCCAGATGTCGTTGAACTGTTGGGGGTCCTCGGGCAGCGGCTTGGACAGGATATCCTGCAGCACAGGGTCATTCGTGTGCGGCGTCTCCGGTATCGGTTCAGCACCGGTCGCCATCTTGATCGCCTGCGCCAGCTCCTCGTCGGCCGAAACTGCCTCTGCGAGAATGGCATTCAGCCGTGCCTGCAGCGCTTCCCGCTCGGCTTCCTTCGCAAGCATGTCGACCATGTTGCCTTCGAGCGCCGGCCCCGGCATGACCGTATTGCTCGCAGGATCTATCTCGAAGCCGGCGCCTGCGACATCAGCCTCCAGCTGAACCAAGTCATTCTTGACCTGCTGGATGCGATCGGCAGCAGCATTAGCCGCCTGGGCCACCGCCAGCGCCTCATTCCCGTGAGCGTCCAGATCCTTGCGTATCTGGCCATTCGCTTCCTTCGCAGCTTCGGCCGCATCACCACCCCAGTCGCCAAACGCCGGTAGCTCGGCTATTCCGTCGGCGGCTTCGAAAGCGGCTTCAGCACGGCTGCGCGTGGCGTGGAAGACCTCACGCACATCGCCCGCATCCCACCGATGAATATCGGCAACCGAAACCGTCACGGGAGGAGGTCAGAGCCCGAGGTTGATGATGTCGTCGCCAGCAGCGTCGATTGCGGTCGCGCTGTGTTCGTCGGTCTGGTCATAGGCGACCGCGCCTTCACGCAGTGCCCCCGCGTGTTCGCTCAAGCGGGTGAATAGCGCGGTCGAGTCTGCCTGCCACTTGGTGACAGCGGCGGTCAGTGCAACGACAGACCGTGTTGGCACACCGACCTGCGCGGCTTCTGTCTTGCCGTCCGCAGCTACATGCGCTGCACGCATCATGTCGGCGTGCGCGTCGACCGTTGATGCAGACACCAGTAGGTCCCCCGGATCAACCCGAACCGCCTTCGGCACAGACCCCTCCTCACGCGCCGAGCAAACAATCGCCAGCCCAGAATACTGGGCCCGCGAATCACCTCAACGCACCAAATCTGCTGCGCAATGCCCTGCGGCGCTTCGCCAACGTGCATGACCTGCAGCAATGCGCCAGCAATGCGGGCGCAGCTACGCGTCCCGAGTCTTGTCCGTCCGTCGGGTGGCGTTGCGGCGACGTCACCAGCCCGTTGGCCATCCGCCAGTTACGAGCAGAGACGACCCGATCTGGAGCCAGTTCACTCCCGACAATCGGCAGCAATCTGACGAAGATCCTGCAGCGTCAGCGCCCGAAGCGACTCCGTATCTCCTAGGGACTCCAACTCCGTCTCAAACGCATTTTCGAACTCATCAAGCAAATGCACGAATTGCATGCTTGACATTTGGTTCACAAGCGGCGCTGATTCATCCTTCACCTGCTTATACAGCCCGGCATTTACCGAATCGAAGACGCTAACCAATTCGTCGTTCGCCGACATAACACCTATAACCTCCTGTTCCACAAGTTCAACGCAAGTACGCCGTTACTGGTAGTTCGAGCTCTACCAACACTACCAACGTCAAGAATCAAACTCTTCGCGTGACGCCAATCTCCGAAACAGAGCATTGCAGCCATCAGCCGGAGCGCTACTCCGTGAGAAAAAATTGCAATGTGGTCAAGATGCGATACCGATGCACAAAAGTCGCGAACGCGCTGCGCAGTTTCGGCAGTCGTCTCTCCGCCGACCGGGCTTGAAGCCCAAATATCGACAATACCCAAGTCTCGTTCCGCTGCCGCGCGAGTCAAACCCTCAAGCTCACCAAATCCGCGCTCTCTCAGCCGTGGATCTACTAGGGCGTTTGGAAATCCTAGAGCCTTCGAGGTTGATATGCAACGAACGCTTGGACTTGTAAATGCGTTCACAGAGTCGGCTCCGGAACCGAGTAACTTCATGAACTCATCACGTTTCCTCAACAAGCCAGCTTCTGCTTCTGGCAGAAGCGGTACATCTGTCGATCCGCAGAGACGACCAGCATCTGACCAGGCTGTCGATCCGTGCCTAACAACCGTAATGGAAATCAATCGCCCGGAACCTCAGTTGCATTCTCCCATGCGCTCTCCAACCCAAAGCGCCTCACTTTCCTGCTTCGAGTAGTCGGAATCTCCTCAACGAATCGGAAAAGGATCGGCAGGCCCAGATCGACCACGCACTCGCGAATTTGTGCGACCGCCTCGTAAGAAGGCTCCGTTCCTCGATGTAGCTCAATCAACACGCATATTGATTCACCGTAAACCTCATCTTGACGGGGAAAGGCAACTGCAACCCGGACAATCGATGCACTCGTCAAACGCATCTCTAGGTCGTAAAGCGAGACCTTGGTGCCACCCACTTTAGCGAATAGACCGCTCCGCCCGACGATGTAAAGAAACCCCTCGGAATCCACGAATCCGATGTCTCCAGTATGGAGTTCGCCCCTGTTATCGGCAACATTCAACCCGACACCGTCGCCGCCGACAACAATCTCTCCGACGCCTTCGGGATACTCTTCGATGTCGCTTCTCGAGATGCGAACAGTCACACCGGGTAGAGGAACTCCGGCCGACCCGATCTTGTCAGGGCGCTTGCGTGCATCGAACGCGCTTACGCGGGCGGTTGCCTCTGTGAGGCCGTACATGACGAAGATCCTGGTATCGATGGGCAGCTTCGCGCCCAGGTCGGTGATCAGATCGCGAGAAACACCACCCCCTGCCATCTGCACTAGATTGAGACCGTTCACCGCCGCAGACGGTAACTTCCGATTTAACAAATACGCCAGCGTAGGCACCAGAGGCAAATTCGTTATCTGTAGCGATTCAACCGCATTAACAATGGATCGACCGGAGAGTAGCCGTGGCGAGACCAAATAAGTCCCTCCGCTGACCAGCGTAGAATTGAGTACGCTCAAACCAAACGAGTGATCTAGCGGTAGCAAACCGAGTGCTCGGTCCGATGGGCCGAGACCTAATACGGTGGCGATCGTACGGCAATTACTTGTAAGATTCTGTCTACTGAGTTCCACCAACTTTGGTAAACCAGTGGTACCGGATGTAGACATGACAACTGCCGTTGCCGGGGATAGGTTGGAAAAATGGGCTTGCTCATCTATTAGAAAGCTTTCTCCGTGGCCGACTGCAATCGGCCGCTCCGCCGCGAAGGAGCTGAGATACGCGATAATCCCATCAATACCAAAACCAGTCACAAACGGGTATCGCACAGGTTCTTCTTCGACCTCTGCAGTTGCTGCAATCAAATCTCTGAGCTCGCCATACGATATGGATCTATCTCCCTCGACCAGTGCGATAGAGGATCCGGGATGATCCTTGATCCACTCAAGTTCGATCATGGCGAAATCCACCCGGGGATCTCACCGAAGCCGGCACCACCCTGCCACCATGTCTCATAGGAATGGCATCGCCTCTTTACGTCCGCACCTTCGGCGAGTCGCAATTCGAACAGCGTAGTGTGTCCGAGGCGAGCGACCCTCGCGAATGATTCACTCTCAGCCCTTGCTGGAAGCTCATATTTGTACCCGTCAGCAAACTCATCTGCTGCACGCCGGCCAATGCGCTTGCAGTGGATGTCTATCTCGATTCGCCACCGGTCGTAACCAGGCGGGCCGAGGCACGTGGAGTCGAGGTCCAGAAGCGTGCACTGTCCGCCGGAATACGCCACATTTGACCTCTTGAAATCACCGTGAATCAGCGACGTGTAGACGGTCGTCGGATCCAAGCCCTCAAGCGAGCGATCGAGCCAAGTGCGCAACAGTTGCCAGTATCTAGCGCGAGCGGGCTGCAACTGCTCAAGCAGTCCGAGCCGATGTTGAACGACCTCAGGAATGTTCCAACGCTTGGCCTGGAAGGATTCTGTCCGGGGCGGGACTGCATGATGCAAAGAGTGCAGTAGGACGCCAACCTTTCCTAATGGGGGCCTTACGCCATCGTTCTCCGCATACTCCCAGAGGGTCGCCGAGTAGCGATCTCGCCGAAGTGGTTGCTCGATGCCGGAAACAAGGCGGTTGGAAGGAAAGCTCCGCTCCTCTAAATATCGCCCAGCACGCACTGTATACGCAGGTTCAACGAGGTCGGGACCACCAGCACGGTGTACACGACATACGTACGTCTTCGATCGATCGATATACACAATATTCGTTGCACGCGCGACTTCGGACCATGCGAGGCTGAGGCCAAGCACACGGTTGGCCTCAACGAGGCATGGGTTTAACTTCAATTGGGCCAGCCCTCTGGAAGCCGAAAGTGGCGAACACGAAATTCACGCGGGTTACGATCCACATGCATCGTGTTGTCGGGAATTGACGTGTCCACGATTGACCCAGCGCCGACGATACAGTTCCTCCCGATAGTGACACCATCGAGCACTATCGATCCACCCCCGATCCAAGTATTCCGCCCGATGCGTATGCCCTTCGCCGTGCCACCCTGCAGTATGTATGGCAATTCTAGGGATCCGTAATTGTGTCCACTACCAACAAGACGGACATTCTGGCCAATCATCACGTATGGTTCGATTTCCAATCCGCCTTCTCCGTCGAGAATACATCCTTGCCCGATCGCACAAGGGCCAGCTATATCAATGACTCCACCATAGCTGTCGATATAGTTCCATTCCTTTATGTATGTCTGATCGCCGAGCCTGATACCCGGGCCACTGCCTTTTGCACGACCGTTGAATATCGATCTTCCTTTAACAACGACGGAGTCGCCGAGGACAATTCCGGCTGGATTTCGGAACTCAACATCCCAACCAACGCGGCATCCCCGGCCAACGCTTCCCAACAATAGCCTCGCCCGAAGGGTTCCCATGCCATCTGAATAGCGGTTAGTTCGCGAGACGATCGATCGCGCAATCGACTTAGCAATCATTTCACATCTAGTCCCTCAAGCTCCAGCGAAGCGCAGCCTCAAGTTCTTCCTGCTGCAAGTCCCCCCCTGTGCCGGCGTGGAGAGAAGCAAGACACAAGGCTATGAGTTTCCGCATTGCAGGGTCCGGTTCACACTGCAGGGCGGTGGACAGAGATTTAATTGACGCAGAACCCTCACGTTTCGTGACCGCTATGATTTCGTTGCCTCGATGCTCAAGCGGTACACCCATATTTGAGTGGTAGCAAAGGCGATGGCTACCATCTCCGGACCGAAACCACACTTAGTACTCCATACGTAGGTTCGCCGCTACCCGCGGTTAAGGCACTGTAGAAGCGCCTGGCCCTGTAAGCGCGCGGCTCTTTCATTCATGTGAATGCCATCGTCAGCGGTATTTTCGGGTGTACTGTCCACGGATCGAAGATCTGCGTAATATATGTCATCGTTGTCTACTGCAATTTTGCACAATTCAGTCATATAGTCCCGCCAGTCGGGGTCGAGCTGGCGAATATCGGCATTGATCGCGGTGCCCACGAGAACAATAGTAGCTCCTGGCGCAACGACTTTGCACCGAGCGGCGATGCGTCGTATGTTATGCCCGTAACCGTAAGGGGACATTCCCTCCCGCAAATCATTTCCACCAAGCTGAATAAGAATATAGTGCGGGTTAACCGCCGCCAGGATCTGAAATGGCAACGAGTTCCGGAGCCAATCTTCAGTTGCCGTCCCACTGCACGCTAAATTGTAGCTCCGAGTCTGGTTGTAGCCATTCATACAATGTAGACCCAGCACCTTGCCGTTAGATTGCTGGATAACCTGCTGTAATGATTGAGCTGGGACTCGACAACGTCTAACAACCTGCTCTTCGCGAATCAATATTTCAATTTCGCGACTTGCTCGCAACCTGGACCATGTATTTCGATCCAATTGTCGCGCACAATCAGACCAAGACCCGTCCACGAAAGGGCACGTGGAGGCCGAAGGGCTAATGCCTAGCGCCTCAACGAAATAGTCCACGAAGGTCTTCGGAGGATTCGGCCCGCGCCGCTTTGTGGTCGATGAGCCAATCCAGGCGAACACAGGGGAAGTCACTCTGGGCGAGATCACGCACAGCCCTCCAGCCACATGGCATAGGGTGCGCCGATTTTGGTGAGGCCGAGGTGGACGTGTGGACCGCACAGTAGCCCCGTACAAGCGTCGTTAGGTCTGCGCTGTCGGAAGGCGCTTATGCCTGGACAGCTACCCAATCCGAACTCACAAAGACGCATCACGCGCGGGGATCCGCGTTCGCAGCTAACACGCGCACGAAGTCTAGCCCGGGATGGAGAGTTCCGCGGAGGAAAACCGCATCTTCGGGCCGCACGGCCGTCGCTCGGCTCATCGATACTGTCGTCCCATCGCCGGTCGCACAACCAGAGCATGCAGGACCGGCGCGGGCCGGCCTCAACGTGCGCAACCCCGCGACGCTCGTCAACTCCGCCGTCCCTGAAGCTAGAAACAGACGGTTCATGGTTATCAGAGATTGCGTGTGGAGTCAGAATTGTGAATTGGATCTTTTCTGTAGTCATTGCTTAATTCGATGCTTTACGGCGCAAGCTTCTACGATATTAGCAGATTCTCGCTTTGTTTACGCCTATTTGGTAGGTAGTTTTCACTCGCATTAGAAGCTATTTCTCCAGCCGTGCCGAATAACCAACGGTCCTCAATAGTCCGGCGATCCGCTTGTAGACGGGCGTACTAGCAAACAGGCCAAATCCTTCATTCTCATCGCCCTCGGATTCGCGCTGAATGATCGCAAATAGTCCGCCAGCTTCTTCACATATCAGCCTCGACGCGCCCTTCGTCCACTCGTCCGACGAAGAGAGGGTTAACACAGCATCAATCGATCCTGATGCGAGCATGGTGGACTCGTATGCCTGGCTAACGAAAACACGGATACCCAATGTTTGGCTGAGCAGCATTTCTGTTAGCCGGAGTGTGGCAAGCCGGCTGTTCTCGCTGATCTTTGGCGTTAGCATGAGCGCATGTAGAGACTTAGACCACCTCGTAGTTTGAGTGGTGAGTTTGATTCCCGACAAGTTGCATTCCGCGCCAATTACACCATCCCACCGCCAGCATCCGTGACCTCTTACAGCTATGGTGATAGTTCTTGGCCAAGGCTGATATACGACGGCAATTGTCGGTTTGCCATTATCTATCAGCGAGGCTGTGGAAGTGTATATATCGATGTCCCGGGCAAAGTTGATCGTCCCATCAATGGGGTCAATGACCCATTGCCGCTTAAACGATCGCGCCGTAGGGCTCCGCTCCGCATCTTCCTCTCCTAGGATATGAGACGACGGATCAATTGTTTTTAACTCCCTTCGGAGTCGCATCTCGATCGCTTGGTCGGCCGAGG
Organism: Mycolicibacterium agri; assembly: GCF_002553505.1. GTDB lineage: Bacteria > Actinomycetota > Actinomycetes > Mycobacteriales > Mycobacteriaceae > Mycobacterium > Mycobacterium agri. The sequence continues at coordinate 13,570 of NZ_PDCP01000087.1, forward strand.
TAACAATGTCTCTCTCGTCTTTTGATTCAACAAAGCCGCTGTCTCTGTACGATGCGACTTCATCATCTACAATTTCAACCATTTGCTGAGCTAGCTTCGTCGCTAGTTTCACCTCAGGACAATAGTTAGTAGTCACCATGCTCCCGGTTTCAACGTGAACCCCTGTCGATCTATCTATGTGACCACAATTACTGGGGAATTGTCCTGGGCTGCGCATTACCAAACTGACACTGCCAGCGTCGTGAGCGGGTGTCGGGTCTTACACCTGAACGCACGATGTTCGCACTGGAGTCGTCCTTTCGTCGCCGTTCGTGAAGTAAACCTCGGCGTAGACGCATCCCCTGGCGGACGCGATCATGCGGCTGACGATGTAGGGGCCCTCCGTGGCCGATGAATGGTCTTGCTCATCGATGACGGTCTTCGTAATTGGTCTGTGCATGACGGAATGAAGTGTCCACCCGGGCGGAATCTGATACCTCGTCTGCTCGTTGCCATCCCAGAGCACCCGGGCCCAGACCGCCGATGGGCAAATCGGTGACTTCCGTAGCTCAATCACACCCGTCACACGTCCGTCCGGCACCACCACAGGTGGAGAGTTTGAAACGACCGCTTCGCTAGCCGGTGGATCTGCACACCTGCTGAGGTCATCGTCGCCCCACGGCAACTTTCCGTCGTAGCGCCGCTCCAGCTCGGTTTCAGTCATCCCGTTCCACGGATCAGGCGCTGCGTTGTCACGCTTGAGTGCGACAACAGCGCCGGCCATCACCAACAGCGCCAACATGGCCGCGGCAGCGCCTGTGAGCACAAGACGATGCTGGCGCAATGGCTTTCCGAAGCCGGGTCGTGCGACTGTTCGCGTGGTGGCCATCTGCTCTTCGGTCATGGTTGACAATCGGTCGGCGCCGTTGTCCGTGTCGGCATCGCCGCGCAATTGAGGTTCGATTCCACCCTTCATCGCGTCTGCCAGCATCACCGCAAGCTCACCCAACACACGCGCTCGTTGCGTCTTGTACTGGTGGTCGGTGAACCCGACGTCGTGTTCGCGGACATATTGCTTACGGTGCTCAACTTCCTCGCCGAAGAACTCTTTTTTGGTCGCGAGCGCCGCCTGCGCGATGCGGCGATCGACCGGATCAAACGAGTCAACGATCGAGCGCACCGTTGCTTCGACGCGTACTGCGAGGTCGTGGTACTTGTCCGGGTCGGCGAGCTGATCGTCGGTGCCGAGTGCTGCGAGAACCCTGCCGCCAACCTTGGAAGCGAGCAGTTTTCGGACAGACCACTCCTTGGCAGACCGGCCGTACTCCTCAAGCGCGGTCTGCAGCACTGACTTGGGCACCAGTACTTGCGGCGCCATGCATCCATGATGCTCGGGGTACGTGGCTGGTTTCTAGAGGCAGCGGATTGATCGACCAACTTGGCGACCAACTTGACCGCCCACATGGCTCCCAACTTTGCCGCCTGCATGGAGCGCGGTGGTCTCTCTAGCGTCAGTGCTCGTCCCCGCCGAACGAGCCTCGTGCGCTCTGAAAGAACTGGCAGGCGAAGGACGAGGGGCCTGGGCTCGCCCGCCTGAAGGAAGGAGACACTGTGCAGCACTTCCGTACCTGTACCACGGCCGTCGTTGTCCTTGCGTTGTCGATTGCCGGCTGCGGTAGCCATCCTGGTGCAGGCCTTGCCCATGCCGAGCAGGTCGCCGCCTCGTGTCCGGAGGATGGCGCACAGGTCGCGTCTTTCATCGCGAGTGACGAATCGGGCAGTCGGCGCGGCTCGACCGCCAAGGCAGCCCAGCAAGCTGTGATCCGAAGCGTCGCAGAGCGCACAGCGATCTGCGGCGGTCATCTGCGGGTGGTGTTGTTCGCCGGGTCGGTGCTCGGCGTGCCTGTGTACGACAGTGAACTCCATCTCCAGGGGGCAACGAAGAACGCGCGGCTGCGCAAGGCGACGAAGGTCACCGACGAGGTTGTCGAGCAGATCAACGAGTCACTCACCAGGGCCGCAGACGACCTTCCTGACGGCGCCACCGACATCGTTGGACAGCTCAACCTCTTTTCCGAGTACCGTTCTCAGTTTCTTGCTCGGGGCCGCTACCAACTCGAGCTGACGGTCCTGACCGATGGCATCCAAACCGCGCAGCAGTCTCTCGACGATCCGTCGCTGACGGCCGAGCGCGCCGAAGAGCTCGCGTCCAGTTTCACCGTTCCCGAGTTGCCGGGCAGCGACATCCGTCTCATCGGGATCGGCAGACAGGCCAACGGCGAGCTGTTGCCGACGCCTTACGTTGATGCGCTGCGCGCGTTCCACGTCGCGATCTGCACGCGGACGAAGGCCCACTGCGGGGTTGTCACCGATGCGGCGGGAGCGTGAGCATGCGAAGTCGCTCACTGCTGAGTCGCGCAGTACACGCAGGGACGCAATCCCCGCCCGGCGTAACCACAGGTGCTGAAGGCACCCGCCTGATCCCCGTCGACAGAGCGTCCGCCACACCACGGCCAGACAACATCGGTGAGACGTACCTCGAACTGGAACACCGGGAACTGGGCGCCGAACAGGAGCACCTGTACGCAGCGGAAGGTGAACAGGCGGCGCGTCGGTTCGCGGCAACTGCTCATGCTCTGGACTACGCCCAGTGCCAGGCCAGGGAGTCCGCCGATCGTGCAAAGGAGGCAGCGGACAAGGCCCGTGCGCACTACGAGCAGACCCGCGACCTGCTGGGCGTCTATGTGCGCCGGAAGAGCACGTCCTCCGTCGGGTATATGGCTCGCCTCGGTGGATTGCTGATCGGCGACGTCGCCGGGCTCACCGGCGCGGCCATCGCCCTGGGCGAGTATCCGGCGTTGGCAGTCACGCAGGCGGTTTCCGCCGGTACCGCCACAATCACGGCGGGTCTGGCGGGCACCGAGCTGCGGCATCGGCAAGACGCCTCCAACCGGCGGCGGCGCTTGGACGACTTGCCGAAAGTACTCGACCAATACCGGCACTTGTTTGACGGTGGTACCGCAACCGGCCGCTTGACCGGCGCGGTATGGGTGATCGCCACGCTCGTCGCAATCTTCGTGTCGGTGGGGGTCTTCGCCCTGCGCACTGCGGTCGAAGGGCCGCTGGCCGGCGTGACGTTCGGCGCGCTTGCGGCTGCGATCGCTATGGCCAGCTTCATCAACAGCTGGTACCACGCCGACGCGGTGGCAGATGTCATCGAATCGGCGTATCGCAAGCATGTCGGAGCCGATCGCCGTCACCGCCGCCTCGCCGGTTCGCGGGCGATCAAACAGGCCGAAAGTGCTACCGCGCAGGGACGCTCCATCATTGCCGAGCACGACCACCGTGGCCGAGCTGCAAGTGCCCGAATCGCCGCCATGAAGTATCGGGCGCTCCTCGCGAGTCCCGACGTGGTCGGACATGGACCTCCGGTAACGCGGCCAGGCCTGAAGCCGCGTCGAGGGAAACCATCATGATCGACGGGCAGCATCCAGGCGCACCTTGTCCGGCACGACGTGCTGAGCTACGCATTGCTGAACTCCTCGAACCACGGCTGCTCGGGGCACCCAGTACGCGCAGTGGTTACCGGTCGTGGACGGTCGTCGAGGAAGGCCGAACGTCAATCAGTCTGGGTGACCCAGGTTGGTGTCCACCGCACAGCACGAACCTGTTTGTGATCCTCGACGGGTCGCCAAGTGTCACGTCACCAGGTGGCAACGACCCGTTGTCGCGCCGCCACGAGGAAGCCGCTCACGCGATCGCCCATGTGGCGGCCGTATGCCGGTGCAAGCGGGAGCGAGTATCGCTGCTTCCATTTGACCTGCCATCAGCCGGTTATGTTCCGCCCCAACCGATGACGAGAACTGGGCTACGTCGGCTCCATGCTGGGTTGCGGGCTGCAGCTCGGGGCTGTACCTCGAGCGACCTCGACCCGGCGCTGACCCATGCTGAACGAATGGCGGCCAGGACACCCGTCGCTGCCGCGCTCGTCGTCTTCTCGGATTTCCTGCTGACCGACAATTGCCCGAACGACGTATTGAACCGGCTAGTGTCATTTCCCGGCTATGTCCACGCAGTCGTTCTCGCCGCGGACCCGCCCGCGCTATTCCTGCGTTGTCCAGAAATCGCGCACAGTCGCATCATGCCGACCTCACCGCCCGGGGCGGCGGCCCGTGCCATGTTCGAGGGCCTTGTTCATTACCGCGGCGGAAGGACACGCAGAGCTAGCTGCGATGCCTCACCAGACTTGAAATCCGCTGGCAGAAAGGAGGTTAGCGACATGAATGCACTGGGAGTGGGCGATCGCACATGACAGGCCCGGATCCAGGGCGATGGATCGACCGCATGATCGGCTGGTGTTTTGGAATCCTCTTGGCGGTCATCGCGCTCTACTGCGCGGTCGCGTTGATCGAATCCATGCTGCCAACCCTGATCATCATCATTGGCGCGCTGGCAATCGGAGCGCTCATCGTGGGCGCGATTGTTGTAATTCGTACATGGTGCAACCGGTGGTGAATTCACCTCTGATGGCGCTGCTCCTTTCGATGTTGTGTTATTCGCCAAAGTGATTGAACGTTGAAATATTTCAACGCATAGTAGGAGATACGCGAGCGTTGAACTTTTTCAACGGCAACGCGATTCAGATACCAATCAAATCACGAAGGGAGGGAAGCTATGTCAAAAACAGGACGACCCAACTACCGCCGAGGCTCGCGCGGCAGCCGAAAAGCACACCGGCACATCACCGTTCGCAGTGTCCGCAGAGAGCCGCCAGACTTGCGCAAGCTCAGCCGAGCCGTCATCGCCATGGCAATGCGCGAAGCTGAAGCTGAAGCCGAGGCAAAGGCCGCCAGGACCGGTAAGACACCCGACGAGTCATTGCGTGACGAGTCTCCGGGCGAATCAGGAACGGAGGCCCACCATGACCGATGAGCTCGACCTCCCTCTCGACGCTGACTCGCTGGTGTGGCTGCAACCATTCTGGCTACAGCCGTTCCCCGAAGCCAAGGCCATTGGGTTACTGCAATTCTGGGCTGCTCTTGCCCACGCGCCGCAATTCATTTTGGAGGCACGTGCGGATGTCGGCGGTGTCGAGTATTTGATCGGCACTCCGCTCCGGTATGCCCAACAGGTGCGCCGCGCGGTCGAGCAGCTGGTCACCGGCTCCATCGTGACCCGCTTCGATCCCGATGACCGGCAAGACATCAGTACCGCCCGCCGTCTGCAACTCACCACGACGAACCGGCCGCTTGAGCCGTCCGATCCCGTGGCGTCCAGCAGCTCGGTCCTGCACGCGCTCATGGCCGTCGACCGCGGCGAGCACCTCGCGATCCAGATCGTGCTCGGCCCGCGCCAGCAACCGCGACTCGCTCCACCAACGCCAAACCGTGCCGGTCAGCCGATCCTCTCGAAGGTCCTACACGGCGTCTTGCCCGAGGAGCAGCCAGATGCGCGACAAGCCCTCGCGCACAAGCTCGGCCAGTACGGCTTTAGAGCAGCAGTACGGATCGGCGTCCATGCGGTCACGGCTGAGCGGCGCCGTACCCTGCTGCTTGGCCTGGCTTCAGCGATCCGCACCGTCGAAGCCCCCGGCGTGCATCTCAAGCTCAAGCCCGAGAAGCCCCGACGCCTCAATGCACCACGCTCAACGTGGTCGATGTTCACACCATCGCAGCCTCTGAGCGTCACGGAAGTAGCCCGCCTCACGGCCTGGCCCATCTCAGATCGTGACGAACCATTCCCCGGCCAGCCCCCAAAACACCCGAAGCCCGTGCGGCCGACGAACGCAATGCAGAACGGTGAGCGAATAGTCGCGAATGCCAACGCACCTGGGGCCGATGGCCCAATCGGCTACAACGTGACCGACGCACTTCGGCATACGTGGATTCTCGGACCTACAGGTCTTGGTAAGTCGACGCTGCTACTCAATCTGATCGTCCAGGATCTCGAGGCCAACCGCCCCGTCGTTGTTGTCGAGCCAAAAGACCTTGTGCGGGACGTGTTGGCCCGTATCCCCGATCACCGCAAGCACGACGTCGTGCTGCTCGACCCGTTCGACGAGGCGCCCGTCGGCATCAACCCCCTCGACAGTCGCCACCGTCATGGCCGTCAGCCGGAAGTGGTTGCCGATGCGCTGTTCGGGACTTTCAAGGCCATCTATGGTGACAGCCTCGGTCCGCGCAGTGCTGACATCTTGCGCAACAGTCTCGATGTGCTCGCGCGCCGCGACGACGCCTCACTCGTGATGCTGCCGCTGCTGCTGACAAATCCGGGCTTCCGTCGCTCGCTGACACAGCACACGATGCGTGATGACCCTTACGCTGCCGGCCCGTTCTGGCAGTGGTACGACAGTCTCTCCCCTGAAGCTGTCGCAACAACGGTCGCGCCGCTGAGTAACAAGCTCCGCCCGCTCCTGACCAAGCAACTGCGCGCAGTGCTGGCGCAACGCTCACCAAAGTTCAACATTCGCCAAGTCCTGACGCAGAACAAGGTGCTGCTGGTGCCGCTGCAGAAAGGTGTGATGGGTCCGGAGAGTGCGCAGCTGCTCGGGGCCTTGGTCGTCGCGGAGCTGTGGCAAGCGATCCGCGAACGCGCCGGAACATCGGAAAGTAGCCGCAAGCCAGTCAGTCTGTTCATAGATGAAATCCAGGATTACCTGCGGCTGCCAACGGACTTGGGCGATGCCTTAGCCCAAGCCAGGTCACTCGGATGCGCCATCCACGGAGCCCACCAATTCGCCGCGCAGCTACCAAAACTGATGCTCGATGCCTTCCGAAACAACGCCCGCTCTCGCATCTGTTTCCAACTTCGGCCGGGCGATGCGAAAGAGATGGCAGCCGGGCAGTCGGTGCTCACCGCCGAAGACTTCGGCATGCTGCCTGCGTATCACGTCTACGCCAGCCTCGTACGGGACAACGCCGTGCAACCGTGGGCCTCTGGCGTCACTAACCCGCCACCGCCCGAAACTAGCGACCCCGACGAGATCCGGCGACTCAGCCGCGAACGCTACGGCCAACCGCTCGATGAGATCGAAGCCGGCTTCGCCGAACTCCTGAACGGTGCAAGCGGAATGGGTGCGCAGAAGGACCTTGGGACACCGAAGCGCCGACGGAGGCAGCAATGAGAAATCGTGACATGCAATCGCACGACGGTGGTCCAATCGGTGGTCCGATCCGCTTGAGTAACAAACCCCCGCTGACCTCAATAAACGGCACAATAGCCGCGCCGAATGATGGTGCCCATACGGGCACCACACCTCCACGAGGAGTCAGTAGACACCGGACGCAGCGCCACGACATTGAAGTGCTATGGGATCGGCTGAGCGACCGCGACCTGGCGATATTGCGATCCGTTGACGAGCACCAGTTCCTAACTGTTCGCCAAATCGAATCTCTCCACTTCGCCGAACATCCATCGGGAGCCGGTGGGCGCCTCGCCCGGCGCGCGCTGGCGCGGCTGCGCAAGCTGCGGCTCCTTGGTGCCCTCAACCGGCGGATAGGTGGTGTGCGCGGCGGGTCAGCGGGCATGGTGCACTACGTCGACATCGTTGGCAAGCAACTGCTCCATGGGCGATCAGGTAAGGATCTGCAGGGCTTCCGAGAACCGTCACAGCGCTTCGTGAATCACCGCCTGGCTGTCGCAGGCACTCATACACAACTCGTTCACGCGGATCGGCAAGAGCAGCTTGAACTCGTTGAGTGTGCCGTTGAGCCAAAATCGTGGCGCAGATTCCCAGGAGTTGGTGGCGCTCGCCTTGAATCGCCCTGGAAATGCTGGAGGCTCCTGACCTTGGAAACGAGGATGCAGGTATGCCGAAGGAACAGTCGCCTGG
>NZ_PDCP01000088.1 GCF_002553505.1 Mycolicibacterium agri
GGTCACCGGAAGCACCGGGGTGGCGGCGGCGCTCCTCGATGAGGAACTGCACCAGCGTGGTGTGGTCGGCAAGCATGCGTCCACGATGGGCGACCGGTGGGCGACAGCCATCCCCAAGGAGGGTGGTCGAGGGGGTGGGCCAGCGGCTTACTCTCGGCTGTCACGACGTGACGGTGGCTGCGCGGTTCTGCTCGTGGCGGTCGCATAGCCATTGGCACCATTGTGTGAGCCCTACACCGGTGCGGGCGCTGATCTCGATCGTGACCGCGTCCGGGTTCACCGCGCGCAGGTTGTCGTAGAAGGTGTCCAGATCGAAGTCCAGATGGGGAATCAGATCGACCTTGTTGACCAGCACCAGATCGGCCGAGCGGAACATCACCGGGTACTTCAGCGGCTTCTCCTCGCCTTCGGTCACCGAGTACACCATCACCCTGGCATGCTCGCCGACCTCGAACTCCGCTGGACACACCAGGTTCCCGACGTTTTCAATGACCACGATGTCGAGTTCGGCAAGCGGCAGCCGGCCCAGTGCCGAGCGCACCATCGGTGCATCGAGGTGGCACTCGCCGCCGAACCCGTTGGAGGTGTTGATCAACGCCACCGCGGCTCCCAGGCCGTCGAGGCGGTCGGCATCGATACTGGTTTCGATGTCGCCCTCCACGATGCCTATCCGTAGCCGCGACCGCAGCCGCAGCAGCGTCTCACGCAGCAGCATGGTCTTGCCCGCACCGGGTGAGGACATCAGGTTGATCGCCGTCACGGCGGCGTGGTCGAAGTCTCCTCGGTTCGCCGCGGCCGTCTGATCGTTTTCTGCGAAGATGCGCTCGAGCACGACGACCCGGTCGGATTCGGTGGCATAGCCCGAGTGATCGCCGTGAGCGGCTGTGGGCGCCGTGTCGACACGGGGATGATCATGATCGTGCCCGTGGTCGTGATCGTGATCATGCTCATGCTCATGCTCATGCTCATGGTCGTGATCACCGTCGTGGCGGTGGAAGCGGCCCATCTGTCACACCTCTTCGAGTTCCAGTGAAGTTACGAGGAATTCGTCGCCGGACACCAGCGTCACGTCTGCGCTGTCGCAGGCCGGGCACAGCATGATCGGGGCGTCGAGCACGTGCTCCTGGCCGCAGACCCGGCACCGTATGGTCGCTGGCACCTGTTCGACACACAGCTGCGCGCCGCGCAATTCAGAGCCCTCGGTCACCAATGACCAGCAGTACACCAGTGTGTCGGGGACGATCTGGCGCATCGCGCCGACGCGAACGTTGACAGAGCGCACCGCACCGTGGCCGGCGTGGTCGGTCACGATGCCGATGATCGCTCGACAGATTGACAGTTCATGCACGCGGCCCTCCTGACCTCAAGCGAGCACCATACATCGGCACCGACCTAGCGCCGCAAGGTTTCTGACGGACTCTCGCCCCACCGTTTGCGGTACTCGGCCGCGAAGCTACCGAGGTGGGCGAAGCCCCAGCGGGTCGCGATAGCGGTGACCTTGGCGCCGTCACTGGGCAGCGCGTCGGCAAGCTCGTCGTGGACGCGTACCAGGCGGCGCTCTCGCACGTAGGCGATCGGGGTGACACCGAGCTGCGTGCGGAACCCCTGCTGAATAGACCGAATACTCATGTGGATGTTGTTGGCAATCGTTTTCATGGTCAGGGGCTCGGCCAAGTGTGCGTCGATGTACTCGATGGCGTCGCGAACCACCCGAAGTGTCGCACGCTCGGAGGGGCGGACGAAATCGCCGTGGTAGTTGGAGGGCTGTAGGTGCAGCAGGCTGTTCATCAGTAGCTCCTCGATTCCACCGATGCCCTGGCCGTGCTGCACCCCGAGCCGCTGTGGTAGACCTCGGTGTGCAGCAGTTGCACGGCGGCATGCCAGCGCATCGCGGCCTCGGTGGACAGGTCGAACTCGGGATGAAAAGCCAGCGGCCCGTCGAGTCGCCGGCCGCGCAGCCGGATCAGATAGTCGACCAGGGCGCCCTCCTCGATGCGGAACAGTAACTGTGGTGAGGCGTCGTCGAGCTTCATCGTCAACGACTTTCCGGGACTGGTGACCAATGCTCGGACGGGGTTGGCCTCGAACACGTGGCTGTCGTAGTGGCATTCGGCGCGGCCACTCATCGGCATGTGGACGGCGAAGTACTTTCCAGCGGCGGGGACCTCAACGGTGGCGGCTACGGTGAGGTCCAGGTACAGCATGCTGATGTTTCGCAGGCGCACACCATACATGCTTGCCGCGAATCGGCTGGAATCGTTGCGGTCCAGGGTGATTCGAGTCGGCGCCAATGCACGCGCAATCATCGCCGACGCTTGACGAACGTTCTCGGTGTAGAAGATCTCCGAGTCGGCCAGCGCGGGCGGGACGCCGCGCGGGCGGACCTTGCGCCGGACTGGGTCGCCGGTGCGACGCGCGTCGATGAAGCCAAGTCTCGTCAACCGTGACATCAGGGCCGCCACCCCGCACACAAGCCATGTACCAGAAGCCATGTACCAGTTGACCATTCGCTAAAGTCTTCGCTGCCATCGGTCAAGTCTCCTGTGCTCTTGTTCGCGTCGGCGCGGACAGGTCTGCGCAATTCTGACAGTGATTGCGTGAAAGTGATAGGCCTTTGCTCGCCGAAGGCTGTACCGTCTGTGATCGCCGACATTCCGGCCCACCGATTGTGTTCAGCCCCACACCGGCCAAGGAGGATTGCGTGACGGCCCAGGTCTCACTCAGCGCACTGTCCGATTCCGACCCCTTTACCGTGCCGTCTGCGGGCGACGATCTACTTCAGCGACTCGATGATCCGCGGATCGTGTCGTCGCTGTCGACGATTCTCGACCACGCCGATCTGCTGGCCACGCTGATCGAGGCGCTCGACGGCTTCATTCAGCGCGGGGAGGTGATCGGCGATTCTCTCCTGTCGTTCATCGAGGAATTCAAAGCTGCCGGTGGATCATTCGCCGGTCGCTCGCTGCTGCCCGACGTCGACGTCGCCGGTCTGCAGAGCAGCGTCGCGAGTCTGGCGTCGGCGTTCACCGACGCCGCACCGAGCATCAACAAGCTGCTGCGCTCCCCACTGACCGACGCACAGACCGCCCACCTACTCGCCGATGTGGGAGACGCGGTCCTGGAAGGCAAAGCCGCCTCCGAGGCCGACCCGCGCGGTCCCAAAGGCGTCTTCGCGCTCATGCGCGTGACGAAAGATCCCGATGTATCACGGGGTTTGGGCTTCATGATCCATGTCGCCCGAGCCTTCGGTAAGCGGCTCGCCCAAGAACCACCGCGTGACGCCGAACGCGGTCCGCGCCATTCCGCGCGCTGATTCCTTGTCCCAACTATTCAACAGCCCACGCAGTGCCTGCTGACGGCGTACTGACGCAGGTGGATTAGGAGGAGAATCATGGCATCAGTGCTTTGGTTTCAAGGGGGAGCGTGTAGTGGCAACACCATGTCGTTCCTCAACGCAGAAGAGCCCAACGTCGTCGATCTGATCGTCGACTTCGGGCTGGATCTGCTCTGGCATCCCTCGCTCGGCCTGGAACTGGGCGACAACGCCCAGAAAGTGTTCTGGGACTGCGCCAAAGGCGAACGTCCCTTGGACATCTTCGTCTTCGAGGGCTCCGTCATCGAGGCACCCAACGGCACGGGGCGCATGGACATGTTCGCCGACCGGCCGATGAAGGACTGGGTGACCGACCTGGCCGCCGCCGCGCAAATCGTTGTCGCCATCGGGGACTGCGCCTGCTGGGGTGGCATTCCCGCCACCGAGCCCAACCCGTCGGCCTCGACCGGTCTGCAGTTCCACAAGCGAAGCAAGGGCGGCTTCCTCGGCCCGGACTTCCGCTCGAAGATGGGCCTGCCGGTGATCAACGTGCCCGGCTGCCCGGCGCATCCCGACTGGATCACCCAGATCATCGTCGCGCTGGCCACCGGCCGGGCGGGTGACATCGCCCTCGACGACCTGCACCGCCCTGAGACGTTCTTCAAGACGTTCACCCAAACCGGTTGTACCCGAGTGCAATTCTTCGAATACAAGCAGTCGACGCTGTCGTTCGGTGAGGGCACCAGGACGGGATGCCTGTTCTACGAGTTCGGCTGCCGGGGCCCGATGACCCACTCGCCGTGCAACCGGATCCTGTGGAACCGCCAGTCGTCCAAGACCCGCGCCGGCATGCCGTGCCTGGGCTGCACCGAACCGGAGTTCCCCCATTTCGATCTCGCCCCCGGCACCGTGTTCAAGACGCAGAAGGTCAGCGGCATGATCCCCAAGGAAGTCCCGGAGGGCAGCGACCACCTCACCTACATGGCCCACGCGGCGGCCGCACGCATCGCGGCGCCGCAATGGTCCAAGGAAGACATGTTCGTCGTCTGACCCGATTCGAAGCGCACGACTTCTACACTTCCCGAAAGGAATTCATCGAAAATGACCGCACTGGATTTGTTCGTCAGTCCCCTGGGCCGCGTCGAGGGCGATCTCGACGTGCGGGTGACCATCGAGGACGGCGTCGTCACCTCCGCATGGACCGAGGCCGCGATGTTCCGCGGCTTCGAGATCATCCTGCAGGGCAAGGACCCGCAGGCCGGCCTCATCGTGTGTCCCCGCATCTGTGGGATCTGCGGCGGCAGCCACCTCTACAAGTCGGCGTATGCTCTGGACACCGCGTGGCGTACCCACATGCCGCCCAACGCGACATTGGTGCGCAACATCTGTCAGGCCGCCGAGACGCTGCAGTCGATCCCGCGTTACTTCTATGCGCTGTTCGCGATCGACCTCACCAACAAGAACTACGCCAAATCGCCGCTGTACGCCGAGTCGGTGCGCCGCTTCGCCCCCTATGTCGGCACCAGCTACCAGCCGGGCGTGGTCTACTCCGCCAAACCCGTTGAGATGTATGCGATCTTCGGCGGACAGTGGCCGCACTCGAGCTTCATGGTGCCCGGCGGTGTCATGTGCGCGCCCACCCTGTCCGACGTCACCAGATCGATCTCCATCCTGGAGCACTGGAAGGACAACTGGCTGGAAAAGCAGTGGCTGGGCGGCTCGGTGGACCGCTGGCTGGAGAACAAGACCTGGGACGACGTGCTCGCCTGGGTTGACGAGAACGAGTCGCAATACAACAGCGACTGCGGCTTTTTCATCCGGTTCTGCCTGGACGTCGGGCTGGACAAGTACGGCCGCGGCGTGGGCAACTACATCTCGACGGGAACGTACTTCGAGCCGTCGCTCTACGAGAACCCGACGATCGAGGGGCGCAACGCCGCCGTGATCGGTCGCTCCGGGATCTTCGCCCAAGGTAAATGGCACGAGTTCGATCAGGCCCGGGTGCGCGAGGACGTGACGCACTCGTTCTACCAGGGCAGCACTCCACTGCACCCGTTCGACGGCGAAACCATCCCCGTCGATCCCGAGGAGGGCCGCAAGCAGGGTAAGTACAGCTGGGCCAAGTCGCCGCGCTACGACATACCTGGGCTCGGGACCATCCCGCTGGAAGCCGGCCCGCTGGCACGCCGGATGGCGGCCGGCGGTCCGAACGCCGCCGCGCACCAGGACAACGACCCGCTGTTCGTCGACATGTACAACAAGATCGGGCCCAGCGTGTTCGTGCGTCAGCTCGCCCGGATGCACGAGGCGCCGAAGTACTACCGGTGGGCGCGCCAGTGGCTCGATCAGCTCGATCTCAAGGAGAGCTTCTACTCCAAGCCCATCGAGCACGCCGAGGGTAAAGGTTTCGGGTCCACCGAGGCGGCCCGCGGCGCACTGTCGGACTGGATCGTCATCGAAGACAGCAAGATCAAGAACTACCAGGTGATCACGCCGACCGCGTGGAACATCGGCCCGCGCGACGGTGCCGAGGTACTGGGTCCGATCGAACAGGCACTGGTGGGCTCGCCCATCGTCGATCCGGAGGATCCCGTCGAGCTGGGTCACGTGGCGCGCAGCTTCGACTCCTGCCTGGTGTGCACGGTGCACGCCTATGACGGCAAGACCGGACGCGAGCTGTCGAAGTTCGTCATCAACGGAATGGTGTGATCATCACGTCACGCTCGACAGACAACCCGGCACAACCCGGCCGCACCGAGAGTGATCTCGAGCCGCCGGGTTGTGCGGTCCTGATCGTCGGATGCGGCAACCTGCTGCGCGGCGACGACGGCGTGGGTCCTGTCCTGATTCGCCACCTGTGGGAACGCGGTGTGCCCGAGGGTGCGCGCCTCGTCGACGGCGGGACTGCGGGCATGGACGTCGCGTTCCAGATGCGCGGCGCCCAACGCGTCGTGATCGTCGACGCATCGGCCACCGGCGCGTCGCCGGGCACCATCTACCGGGTGCCCGGCGATGAGCTGGCCGAACTGCCGCCGCTGCAGGGTTTGCATACGCACTCGTTTCGTTGGGACCACGCCATCGCGTTCGCCCGGTGGGCATTGGCCGACGCCTGCCCCACCGACATCACCGTCTTCCTCGTCGAGGCCGAGAACGTCGCCCTGGGCACCGACCTGTCCGAATCGGTCACAGCCGCCATGGAAGCCGTAATCGCAATCATCGAGGACGCCTACCTCTCGCCGCTCAGACCCGAAGACCCCACCACGTCCGGGCGTGTCACCGTGGACTTCACCGACGACGGCTATCTGCGGCTGTCCGCGCAGCTGGCCGCGGCGCGATTCCCCGCCGACGTCGCAGTCGGGGCGGTGCGCGACGACGAGCTGTGGCTGCTGCCGCTGCGCGGCCCGCGCAGCGGCGGCCTGCTGCTCAAACAGCGCAACCCCGCCGGGGATCGCGCCGTGCTGGTGCGCGAGATCCTCCGCGACCTCGTCCCCACCGGTGCGCGCCGCGCCTACTGGGACGACGAACACGGCGCGCTGCGAATCTCACTGGAGCCGATAGCGTGATGATCGTGACCGACGACGCCGAAATGAAACCCCGCACCAGGCCCCGCAGCGACAGCTCTGCCGAGGAGGCGCTGGCCGTGGACACCTACATCGTCGAGGACCGCGGCCGGTGGGCCGTCGACATCGTCGTCGTGTTCGCCGACGGCGTAGTCCGCAAACGCATCGACACCCATCCGACGAAACGCCACGCCGAAATATCGGCGGGCCTCATCAAGAGAGCCGCCGAACGCGACCTGCGAGGACCACTCAATGGCTGACGCCCTGACCACACCCTCATCCCGCCCCACGGGTAAGGACTCACACGGCACCCTAGCCGTGCGGCCCCAGCCGGTGGGCGCCTTCCCGTTGCCGTTGGGCTACATGCTGATACCGGCCGGTGACGACACCGAAGAGGCGCGCGCCGCGATGCTCGCCGGTCAGCTGCCGGCGCACTGGCCGCACGCGATGAAGGCGCACCACCATGTGCTGAACGGAGAGCGAACTGCCGCCATCGAATCGCTGGGCACCGACCCTGATCCGGTTGCGCGCTACAACCGCTTCGTGCTCGACCCCGATGGAGACGATCCGCACGCGCTGCGGGCCGAGCTCGGAGAGTTCGCCGTCCTGGTGGACCTGGTGCTGTACGCGACGGGCCGCACCGACACTCCGCCCGATCCATCGGGCGCGGATTTCGAGCTGGCCGCGGTCGCCCTGTCGGCCCAGGCCAGCGCCGCGCTGGCCACCGACGACACGGCTAGCGCGCTGCAACTGCTCGACGCGGCCAGTGAGCGCGCCGCCGACGCGTCGGCGGCACTGACCGGCATCCTGCGCAGCGGTGCCGGCGCGATCTGCCGCGACATCGACGACCCGAGCGCGGCCACCCGCTTCACCCAGGCGCTGAAGGCACTCGACGGTGCCGACGGGCTGCCCCTGGCACGTGCCGAGATACATCTGTGCCTAGCCGGGCTGCTCCACGAACAGGCAGCCGCCCAGCCCGAACTGCTCGCCCAAGTCGTACCGCACTATCATTCGGTGTTGCAGCTGGTCCAGTGCGCTGACGCGCCACTGGTCTGGGCCGCCGCGCATGCCGGGCTGGGTGCCGCGTATCTGACCATGCCGATGGTCGAAGCGTCCGGCCAGTTGCGCCTCGGCGTGGCTGCTCAGTCTTTGCGGGCCGCGCTGACCGTCTACACCCGCGAAGATCACCCCCGCGAATGGGCGGCCACCCAGCTCAACCTGGCCAACTCCCTGGTCTACACACCGTCGCGGCACCAGGCCGACAACCTCGTGGAAGCCGTCGAACTCTACGAGGCGGTCCTCGAAACCCGCGACCGCGACACCGATCCCGTCGGGCGGGCCAGAGTGCTGGCCAACCAAGGCAACGTCCTGGCCCACCTGGGCATGTTCGACCAGGCCAAAGCCAAGCTCTACGAAGCGCGTTTCCTGTTCGAGGAGCTCCAAGACCACGACTCGATGCGTACGGTGCGCGGCGTCCTCGACGAAATCGCCCGCGAATCCGCGCTTTCGAAAAGCGCGACCAACGGCCACCAAGGAGATCCGGATGTCCACAACGGTTTCTGATGCCACCCCGGCGCCGGCGTCGGTATCGCAGGATGAGCCGGCTTTCGAGGACCTCGCCAAGCGCGTCGACGACGCGGTCACCGCACTCGACGGCCTCGACGCGCCCAGCCGCGCGGTGGCCGAGGAACTCAAGAACGCCATCGAAGCCATCCACCGGGCCGGTCTGGTCACCATGGTCCGGGGGTTACGCGCCGACGAGGCCGCGCGCGCAGTGCTCTTCGACCTCGTTGACGATCCGGTCGTACATCTGCTGTTGTCGCTGCACGGCATCGTGCGTCCCGACCCGATGACCGAGGCAAACACCGTGCTGCGTTCGGTGCGACCCCAGTTGCAGGGCCACGGCGGCGACGTCAGCCTGGTCCGGATCGACGACGGCACCGCATATGTCCGACTGCAGGGAGCGTGCAACGGCTGCTCGATGTCCTCGGTCACGCTGCGCAACCTCGTCGAGAAGGCGCTCGTCGAAGGCGTCGCATCGGTCACCGGGGTCGAGGTGCTTCCCAACGAGCCCACCGCCACGCTGATACCGACCGAGTCGCTGTTCGACCAACAGCGTCTCACCCGTGAGGAGGGGTGGACGGAGGCTGCCGCCGTAGAACAGCTGGGGGACAACGACATCACAGCGCTGAGCCTGACCGGCGCGGACACCGGCGAGAGCACAAACGTGATTGTGGTGAAGATCGGCGGCGAGTTCAGCGCCTACGTCAACGAGTGCGCCCACGAAGCGCTGCCGCTGGACAACGCTGTGCTCGACGTCGCCAACGGCACCCTGACGTGTCCCTGGCACGGTTTCTGCTACGACGCCGCTTCCGGCGAATGCCTCAGCGCTCCCGCCGCACAACTCGAACAGCTGCCCCTGCGCGTCGACAACGGCAAGGTGTGGATCCGGGTCGGCACATGAGCCGGCAGCTCACCGTCCGACTCACCCGACCGGGCAGCGCCCCGCCGCCGACCGAGTCCGCCGGCGCTGACCTGACGGGGGGCTGGAGCCCTCACGTCTGGCTCGGCGCCCCGGCACCCGGCGGACTGGCCCTGCCCGCCGCGACCCCCACGATGGCCTGGATGTACTCCCCTCGCGGGGTTTTCGTCAACGACGACCATCTCGTCGTCGCCGACTCGGGCAACCATCGGGTACTCATCTGGCACGGCGTCCCCGTCGACGACGAACAACCCGCCGACGTCGTGCTCGGCCAACCCGACGGCACCACCGAAGCACGTTCCGGTGGCGATCGCGGGCCGGACAACGGAATGAACCTGCCCACCGGCGTGCTGATTCACCACGGCCGGCTGCTGGTCGCCGACGCCTGGCATCACCGCATCCTGGTCTGGGACACCATCCCTGAAGCCAGCGACACGCCACCTGACTTCGTCCTGGGACAACCCGACCGCACCACGGTCGAACCCAACGCCGGCGGCGACTGCTCCGCGGGCAGCCTCTACTGGCCGTTCGGAATCGCACTCATCGGCTCGAGATTCTGGATCACCGATACCGGCAACCGGCGCGTATTGGGCTGGGACGACGGCATCCCGGAACCCGGCCAGCCCGCCGACATCGTCCTGGGCCAACCCGACGCCACCCATCGCGAGGAGAATCGCGGCAGCGCGGTCAATGCTTCCAGCTTCCGCTGGCCCCATTCGCTGGCCGGACACCGCGACCTGCTGCTGGTCGCCGACGCCGGCGACCACCGGGTGCTGGGCTGGTCTCCACACCCTGCTAACGACCGGCCCGCCGACCTGCTGCTGGGCCAACCCGACTTCGCCATCGCCCAGGAATGGCCCTACGCACCCCAACAAGCAGACCGGTTCCGCTTCCCCTACTGCGTTGCGCTGGACCAAAGCGATAGCGGCGCACAGATTCTCGCCGTCGCCGACACCGCCAACAACCGCGTCCTGTTGTGGGACGGGGTGCCCGC
The DNA here is from genome assembly GCF_002553505.1 of Mycolicibacterium agri. Lineage (GTDB taxonomy): Bacteria > Actinomycetota > Actinomycetes > Mycobacteriales > Mycobacteriaceae > Mycobacterium > Mycobacterium agri. Next base: position 10,350 of record NZ_PDCP01000088.1, read on the forward strand.
CGACGGACGGGGCGCCGACGCCGTGTTGGCCCAGCCCACCTTCTCGGCCAACGGCGAGAACCGCTGGAGTGCGGTCGGGCGCGACACCCTGTGCTGGCCGTACGGGATCTGCTTGTCCGGTGATCTGCTGGCGGTGGCCGATTCCGGCAACAACAGAGTCGTGCTGTGGCGGCGATCGTGACCGCGGTCGACACGCTGGTGACCGAACAGTGCCGCCGACGCGTGACCGTGACCGGCGTGGTGCAGGGCGTCGGTTTTCGGCCCTTCGTGCACCGCATCGCCACACAACTGGGCCTGTCGGGTTTCGTCGGCAACGATACGGCCGCCGTGTTCATCGAAATCCAGGGCGGCGTCGACCAACTCGACGAGTTCGTTCGCCGCCTTCAGGCAGACGCTCCCCCGCTTGCGTCGATCGCCACGATCGCCGCGACCGAGCTGCCCGCAGATCCCCACGGCGACAACGGGTTTGACATCGCCGACAGCCGCACCGCCGGTGCCGGCGCGACCGCGATACCACCCGACATCGCCGTGTGCGGCGACTGCCTGGCCGAGCTGTTCGACCCCAGCGACCGCCGCTACCGCCATCCATTCATCACGTGTACGAACTGCGGGCCGCGCTTCACCATCATCCGCGGGCTGCCGTATGACCGGCCGAGCACCACGATGTCGGGTTTCCCGATGTGCCGCGCCTGCGCTCAGGAGTACCGCGACCCGCGCGACCGGCGATTCCACGCCCAGCCGATCGCCTGCCCGGACTGCGGGCCGACCCTGTCGTTCCACAGCAGGACCCAGACAGCGACGGGCGCCGACGCCGCGCTCGCGGCCGCCCAGCACGCGCTGGCCGCGGGCCGTGTCGTCGCGGTCAAGGGCATCGGTGGCTACCACCTGGCCTGCACAGCCGCCGACGACGAAGCGGTGCTTTCGCTGCGCGACCGCAAAGCGCGCGGCGCAAAGCCCTTCGCGGTGCTGGTACGCGACCTGCAGGTGGCACATCGCTATGCCGAGATCACCGACGCCGATGCTGCGGTGCTGACCTCGCCGGCCCGCCCGATCGTGCTGCTGCGCCGCCGCGCCGATGCGCCGGTGTCCGCACACGTTGCACCGGCCAACCCGTGGATCGGTGTGTTGCTGCCGTACTCACCGATCCACCACCTGCTGCTGAGCCCGGTGCCGGGATCGGCGGCCGACCCGCCCGAGGCACTGGTCTTGACCAGCGCCAACCGCTCGGGTGAGCCGCTGTGCTACACCGACGACGACGCGGTGCGGTGGCTTCCCGAGCTGGCCGACGCTGTGCTCGACCACGACCGGCCGATCCACGTCCCGTGCGACGACTCCGTGGTGCGGATCATCGACGGTCGCCAGCTGCCTATCCGCCGCTCCCGCGGCTACGCACCGCTGCCAGTCGACCTCGGCCGCGACGGCCCCTCTGTGCTGGCCGTCGGGGGCGAGCTGAAAAACACGTTCTGCCTGTTCGACGGGCGCCGCGCCTTCATGTCCGCACACATCGGAGACATGGGCAGCGCGGCGACCCTGAAGGCATTCAGCGCGGCGGTCCATCAACTCTGCGAAATTCGGCCGGCGCCGCAGCGGCTGGCAGCCGACCTACACCCCGCCTACCTCACCAGAAGCTGGGCCGAACGTCACGCCGGGGCGCGCCCGCTGGATCTCGTGCAGCACCATCACGCCCACGTGGTGTCACTGCTGGCCGAGCACGCCCGATTGGGCGAACCGATCATCGGCGTCGCGTTCGACGGCACCGGCTACGGCTGTGACGCCGCCGTCTGGGGCGGAGAAATCCTGCGCCTGGGCATCGACAGCCACCGCTTCACCCGGGTGGGCCACCTCGCGGCCGTCCCGATGGCCGGCGGCGACGCTGCGGTGCGCAACCCGTGGCGGATGGCCCTGGCCCACCTATGGGCGGCCGGGATCGCCTGGGACACCGACCTCGCACCGGTGGCGGCCGCCAGCAGTCGGGAAAAGCGGTTGCTGCGTTCACAATTCGAGGCCGCAAGCGCGAGTGTGCCATGCACCAGCATGGGCCGGCTCTTCGACGCGGTCGCCTCGATCCTGGATGTGCGCCACCGCATCGACTACGAAGGCCAGGCAGCCATCGAACTCGAAGTCCTCGCAGCGACCGCCTGGAATTCCGGCAGCGCCACACCGCTGCGGATCGCGGTCACACCCGACGGAACGCTGGACCCAGCGCCGATGCTGACGGCAATGGTCGCTGCGCTGCGCGACGGCGTCGGGCCCGCGGAATTGGCCGCCGGATTCCACCTGGCTGTGGCCGCGGCGGTCACAGAAGCGGTGTGCCAGGCGGCCGGTCCGATCCGGCTGGCGGGGCTCAGCGGCGGCGTGTTCCAGAATGTGCTGCTGGCCACCGAATGCCGCCGCCTACTACATGACGCTGGCTTCACGGTGCTCACCCATCAGATCGTTCCGCCCAACGACGGCGGTCTCGCGCTCGGCCAGGCGGCCGTGGCGCTCCTGACAGCCCTCGAGGAGCGCAGGAATGGCGACCAGGACGACACGGAATGGAAGGATTAGACGATGTGCTTGGGTATTCCGGGCCGCATCACCGAGATCTGGGACGAACCCAGCGGTGCGCGGCTGGCACGGGTTCAGTTTCCCGGCGACGTGAAGACGCTCTGTCTGGCCTATCTGCCGGACTTGCAGGTCGGTGAATACACCATCGCCCACGCCGGGTTCGCGCTGAGCCGGATCGACGAAGAGTCGGCGATGATCACCCTGGCCACCATGGCCGAATATGGCGTGTTCGGCGACGCGCAGGCGGCGCCATGACGACTACTGCCACCGACCCGCTGATCGACCGCGGCCTGGCCTGCGACCTTGCCCGCGCGGCAATGGCGCTGGCACAACGGTTTTCGGCCGGCGCCACGATGTGGTGCATCGCTCCCCGCTGGTCCCCGCACGCCCAGCACATCGCGGTGGAGTTCGTGCACCCGGTGATCGTCGGCAAAAGGGCCCTTCCCGCGGTCGCGCTCACCGACACCGACCTGGTGAGCAATGCGCGGGTGTCCGTGCGCGCCGGCGACGTCGTGATCGCGGTCGCCGACGCCGACGACAAAGACGTCGACGCGATCATGCGCCGCGCACCAGCCTGGGGGGTGACCACGATATGGATCGGTAACGGCGGACGCCCGCAGGACGGCACGGCCGATCATGTGCTCTGGCTGGAGAACCCCGACCCGAGGACTCCCGCGACCGGGCAGTTCGTCCTGATCTATCACCTGCTGTGGGAACTGACCCACGTGTGTTTCGAACATCCCGGACTGCTGACTCCCATAGTGTCACAGTGCACCGACGAGGTGTGTATCACCTGCAGCGACGAGGGCCGACTGGGCGAGGTCGTTCGTCCCGCCGGGGACGGGACGGCCCGCGTGCGTACGGCCACCGGCACCGAGACCGTGTCGACTGTCCTGACCGAACCTCATGCCCCTGGAGATCTGGTGCTCGTGCATGCAGGCATGGCCATCGCCAGGATCGGCGAGGAGCGACAACCGTGACTCAGCACCCACGCGGGACCGATCGACTCGCCGAGGCAACCGACTTCCTCTATCCCTTCATCGAAGAGCAGGAATCTGACGCCGAGTCGCTCTTGGTCGACCTGAGCGCGTCCGCTGAAGCCAAGGCAGCCGAAAGCGCGTCGCTACGGCGCGCGACCCTGCAGGCATGCGAAACGCTGGTGGTCGCGGCCGGCGTCGAAATGGCCCGTCGCTTCGCGGCCGGCGGCCGACTGTTCACCTTCGGCAACGGCGGCAGCTCCACCGATGCGGCCACCCTGGCCGCACTGTTCACCAGGCCGCCCAGCGGCCAGCCGCTGCCTGCCTGGTCACTGACCGCCGACCAGGCCGTCCTCACCGCGCTGGGAAACGACGTCGGCTTCGACCTGGTCTTCGCTCGCCAGCTCATCGCCCGAGCCACCTCAGCCGACATCGCCATCGCGATGTCGACCAGCGGCAACTCCGCCGACCTGCTCGCCGCGCTCCACGAAGCGCATACTCGGGGGATGTACACCATCGGATTCGCCGGATACGACGGCGGCGCGTTCGCCGCCAATCCCGACGTCGACGTCTGTTTCACGGTCGAATCACAAAGTGTGCACCGCATCCAGGAAGCCCAAGCCCTCCTCGGATACCAGCTATGGGCGACCGCGCAGGCGGAGGGGGAACAACGATGAACGATCACGCACAGCAATACCTCGCATCCGGTCCCAACTTCGCCGAAGGCGAGGTGATCGAACGCATCGAGGTCTTCCGCAAGAGGCGACCCCGCCTGCGCGACAGCGTCGTCACGCTCGCCCACGGCGCCGGCGGAAAGGCATCCGCAGCGCTGGTGGATGCGGTGTTCGTCGAAGCGTTCCGCAACCCCTACCTGGAATCGCTGGGTGACGGTGCGGAGATCACGCTGCCCACCGGTCAACGGATGGCCATCTCGACCGACTCGTTCGTCGTGCAGCCACTGCGGTTCCCCGGCGGATCGATCGGGCACCTCGCGGTGCACGGCACGGTCAACGACCTCGCCATGACAGGCGCGGTACCGTCCTGGCTGACCGCAGCATTCGTGCTGGAAGAGGGTCTGCCCATCGAGGTGCTGCAAGGAATCGTCGCCGACATGGCCGACGCGGCGGCCGCCGCGGGCATCCACATCGTCACCGGGGACACTAAGGTCGTGCCCAAGGGAGCCGCCGACGGCATCTTCATCACGACCGCCGGGGTGGGTCTCATCCCGCCTGATCGGTCATTGTCGCCGACATCGGTGCGTCCGCGCGACAAGGTCCTGGTGTCGGGCACGATCGGCGATCACGGAATGGCGGTCATGCTGGCCCGCGGCGACCTGGCGATCGAGGCAGACATCGTCTCCGATACCGCCCCCGTCAACGGACTGGTCGACGTGCTGTTGGCCGCCGCCCCGGACACCCGATGGTTGCGCGACCCCACCCGCGGCGGCGTCGGCACCATCTGCAACGAACTGGCCCACGACGCCGACGTCGCGGTGGCACTCGACGAACAGTGCCTGCCGGTGCGCGCCGACGTCGCCGGCGCCTGCGAGATGCTGGGCATCGACCCGCTCTACGTCGCCAACGAGGGCAAGTTCGTTGCCGTCGTGCCACCCGACCAGGCCGACGCGGCGCTGGCCGCACTGCAGCAGCACTCGTTGGGCAGCGACGCCGCGATTATCGGCGACATCGCCGCAGAACCAGCCGCAACTGTCGTCGTACGCACCGGATTTGGTGGCACGCGCATCCTCGACAAACTCGTCGGCGACCCGCTGCCACGAATCTGCTGAGAAAGGAGCACCCTCGAATGTGCCTCGGAATTCCCGGACGGATCATCGAAATCACCGACCCGGCAAACTTTTTGGCGAAAGTCGACGTCAGCGGCGTCCGGCGTGTGATCAGCATCCGGCTGCTCGAGAACGACCCGCCCGCGCCGGATGACTGGGTTCTGGTTCACGTCGGATTCGCCATGGCCAAAATCGACGAAACCGAAGCGCTACTGACCCTGGCCGCCGTGCAGAAACTCGGCGACGCCTATACCGACGAGATCCAAGCCCTCGACTCGTCGGTGATCCTCTAAATCGATCGGAGTACATGACCCATGCGATTCGTCGACGAATTCCGCGATCCCGCCGCCGCGCGAAAGCTCCTCGGTGCCATCGACACGCTCGCAGCGCAGTTCGACACCGGTGAGCGCCTCAAGTTCATGGAAGTGTGCGGCGGCCACACCCACACCATCTACCGACACGGCATCGAGCACCTGCTACCCGACAACGTGGAGCTGGTGCACGGTCCAGGCTGCCCCGTATGTGTCATCCCCATGGGCCGGGTCGACGATGCGATCTGGCTGTCCGAGCAACCCGACGTCATCTTCACCTGCTTCGGCGACATGATGCGGGTTCCGGGCTCCAACGGCAGCCTGCTGGACGCCAAAGCGCGCGGCGCGGACGTCCGATTCGTCTACTCACCCCTTGACGCGCTCAAGATCGCCACGGACAACCCGGCCAAACAGGTCGTGTTCTTCGCGATCGGCTTCGAGACCACCGCTCCATCCACCGCGGTCACGCTGGTGCGCGCCAGTGAACTCGGGGTCGCGAATTTCAGCGTCTTCTGCAACCACGTCACCATCGTGCCGCCCATCAAGGCGATACTGGAATCGCCCGATCTGAGGCTATCGGGGTTTCTCGGGCCCGGCCACGTGTCCACCGTCGTCGGCAACCGCCCCTACCGGTTCGTTCCCGCCGTGTACGGAAAACCGTTGGTGGTCGCGGGTTTCGAGCCGCTGGATATTTTGGCCTCGGTCGCGATGCTGCTGCGTCAGCTTCGCGAAGGGCGTTGCGAGGTGGAAAACCAGTACTCGCGTGTGGTCAACGAAGACGGCAATGCGGCGGCGCTGGCGTTGATGGCGCGGGTGTTTGCGTTGCGTCCGCACTTCGAGTGGCGCGGACTGGGATTCATCTCCCAAAGCGCGCTGAAACTGCGCGACGAACTGGCCGAGTTCGACGCCGAGCAGCGATTCGCACTGCCCGGCGTGCGCGTCGCCGACCCGAAAGCCTGTCAGTGCGGCGAAGTCCTCAAAGGTGTGCTCAAACCATGGGAGTGCAAGGTTTTCGGCACCGCATGCACGCCCGAAACGCCGATCGGCACCTGCATGGTGTCACCGGAAGGGGCGTGTGCGGCCTACTACAACTTCGGCAGGCTGCACCGTGACGCCGCCACACTGATCGGGCAGGGCGCACCGACATGACCGCCGCCGATGTGACACACACCCGCGGCGCGCACATGTTCGCCCGCTACGCCTACGCGCCGAACCAACTCGGTTACTGCGGCCCCGCCGGGTCGACAGCTTTGGCGAACGGCTCGCGACGCGAGATCGAAACGGCCGCAAGGCAGTTCACCGGCGCCTGGCCGTATCTGCAAGTGCTCTCACAGATGACGGGCATCGACGATCCGCTCGACGAGCGCATCGTCGAATCATATTGGCTCGGCGGCGGCATCGGCGCGCGGCTTGATCCGCGCGAGTTCACCACGCAGTTGCTGGCCGTGATCGGCCCGCAAGCCGGCCACTACTGGCATCACCTAACGTCGCGACTTGCCGACGAAGCCGCCCCCAACCACTGCTTCCACGTGTTCGGGGTGTACCCGTGGTCACGTCTGCTGGGGAAAGGCATGGACGAACATCCCCTGTCGGTGCTGGACAACTGCCGAATCACCTGGGGCACCGTGCTGTCCACCGACGGCATCACCGCGATCGTATGGCGTCAGGCGCTGCACTGGGACGGCGCCGCACTGTCGTTGACTCCGCCGTCGACCCAACGCGTCGAAGCCCGCCTCACCGCGGGCAACAGCTCGGCCGACATCGCCGACGGCGACATTGTGGCCGTGCACTGGGGCCGCGTGTGCGGCAAACTCACCCCAGAACAGGCTGCGGCGCTCACGCACAGCACCGAACACCAGCTTCACGCAACCAACCGACGGCTCGCCGACCAGACAACATGAGACCACGCATCGTGCAAGCCGACGGCCAGATCGGCTTCCACTGGGCCACCCCCACCGGCGAGCCCACCTCACTGCCGGAGCTGATGCTCACCGACGATGAACCCGAACGGCTGCTGGCCACCCACTTGGAGGCACTCGACGACGCGATGATCATCGCCGCCGCCCAGTTCGGGGAACTCCTCGGTGGTGGCCGCCGACCCGATCCCACCGAACGCGACGACCTGCTGACCTTGCACCGCACGCTCGACATCCTGTGCCGCGAATACGCGCTCGGAACCGAACTGATCTCGACGGTCCCCGATCTGCGAGCCGGCAAGATCATCGGCACCGCGGCGCTGCTGTCCATCCGGGCCCGCGAACCCCTAGGCCTGCTCGGCCAAGCGCCCCTCGACGACCAACTTGACCCAGCCCCGCCGGAAGGCGTGGTCTCTGGCTTCGGTCAGCTGCAGCTCGTCGACCAGGATAAACCCTGGATGGGTGGGCGGTGGGTGCTCAAAACCGAAGCAGGACAACGCCACCCGCTGACCCTGTCGATGATGCTGTTCGACAGCTCCGGAGTCAACAAGAACGCCGCCCGCCAAGAACACCGCGACCTGCTACGCACGTGCGTGCAAGCCACCACCACCGACGTTGACCCGTTCGCGCTCGCGTGTGCACTGGACTGGCTGCTCTTTGACTGGCTGATGGCCCACCGGTCCGACCCCGACAGCGCGGCCATCGAGATCCCCAAGGGAAGCGAATCCGACGCCATCATGATCGTCGACGCCGCATCCGCGTCGGTACGAACCCGCGCCCGATTCGACCCCGGCTTGACCGGCCCCCTGATCGGGCGGCAGTGACAATAGATCGGCCCGATCCCTTGTCGTCATTTCCGCCACCTCATACGCGGGCACCCGCCGACGATCCTCGCCTCGTCAGACCTGCACACGATCAAGCGGCGATAGCCGACGAACACGACGCCTTACTGCTCGACCTCGACGGAACCGTGTACCGCGGCAAACAACCCACCCCCGGCGCGGCGCAAGCCCTCCTGCGAACCTCCGTACGCACCATTTTCCTGACCAACAACGCATCCCGCCGGCCATCGGAGGTCGCCCTTCAGCTGCAATCGTTGGGGGTCGCCGCCACCGCAGGTGACATCGTGACCAGCGCACAAAGCGCAGCGCGGCTACTGGTGTCACGACTGGCGCCGCGGGACCGCGTCCTCATCGTGGGTACCGACGCCCTAGCGGAGGAAATCAGCACGGTGGGGCTGCGACCCGTACGACACTATGCCGAGGCGCCGGTCGCGGTCGTGCAAGGTCACTCGCCCACCACCGGCTGGCAGGACCTCGCCGAAGCGGCGCTGGCCATCCGCGACGGCGCGCTGTGGGTGGCGACCAACCTCGATGCCACCTTTCCCACCGACCGTGGACTGGTGCCCGGAAACGGGTCGATGGTCGCCGCGCTACGCGCCGCGACCGACGCACAACCACAAGTAGCCGGCAAACCCGGATCGGCGATGATCCAGGCCGCCACGTCCCGCGGCGCGTTCTGTGCCCCATTGGTCATCGGCGACCGGCTCGACACCGACATCGCCGGCGCCAACGCCGCCGGCTTGCCCAGCATGCTGGTGCTCACCGGGGTCAGCACACCACTCGACGTCCTCACCGCCCCACCAGCCGCGCGGCCCACCTATCTCGCCCACAACTTGCAAGCGCTGACGACGCCCAGCGCATCGTTACGCATAGCCGGCGACCCGGCGTGGCACATCGACCTCGATCACGACACCGCGACGATCACCGCCGCCGACCATCGGATTGCCATCGACGGGTTGTCGCTCGTACGCGCGCTCGCCGCCGCGGTGTGGCAACACCACACCACACCACCGCGACGGTTCGTGGCCGCAGACACAACGGCGCGGGCAGCACTCGAAAGCGCAGCGCTGCCACACGGATAGCGACGCATATCGGTCGCCGACGCCCATCCGGGCGCGGCAGCCGGCGTAATGCCGGGAATGGCCAAAACTGTTATCAAACACCGCCAAGACCCGGCGTCGTCGGTGCAAGGCTGCCGATTCAGATGAATCGCCCCCGATTGAGGAACGACGTGGGGACTTGACCCCGTGTGTTGGACACGCTCAATCCCAGGAATGTTCTGGGGGAAGCGAGATGATCCAACGCGATGGCAAGGAAAATTATCCCGATGAGTTCAAGCGTGACGCGGTCGCGCTGTACCGGGACACCGAGGATGCGACGATCACGGTGATCGCCGCGGAGCTCGGTGTCAGCGAGGCGACGTTGTCGGCGTGGTGCAAAGGCTGCCGGTGTGCCGATCCGGCACCGCAGGCCCTCGTCGCCGGTGACGACCAGCCCGGGTGTGGAGAACCCCGAGCAGGAGCTGGCCCGGCTGCGTGCCGAGGTCAGTCAGTTGCGTGCGGACAAGACCCGGCTGAGCACTGAGCGCGACATTCTGCGGTCGGCGGCCAAGTATTTCGCCGGGGAGACGAACTGGTGAGCCGCTTCCAGTTCGTCGCCGACCACCGGCACGCCTTCGAGGTGAAGTGGCTGTGCGCGGTCATGTCGATCGCGCGGTCGTCGTTCTACGCATGGTTGGCCGGTGCTGCCGGCCGAGCCGCCCGCCAGGCCGCTGACCAGGTACTGGCCGAGCGGATAAGTGGGGTGCACGACGAGGACAACACCTACGGGGCGCCGCGGATCACCGCCGAGCTCAACGACGGTGTGCCCGATAGCGAGCGGGTCAACCACAAGCGGGTGGCCCGGGTGATGCGCGGCGCCGGGATCGTCGGCTACCGCCGCCGGCGCCGGGTCAAGACCACCGTGCCGGATCCGGCCAACCAGAAGGTCCCCGACCTGTTGAAGCGGGATTTCACCGCGCCGGCGATCAACGTCAAGTACGTCGGGGACATCACCTACTTGCCGTTGGCGAGCGGCGGCAATCTGTACCTGGCGACGGTGATCGACTGCTGTTCACGGCGGGTCGCCGGGTGGGCGATCGCCGAGCACATGCGCACCGAACTGGTCGAAGATGCGCTCAAAGCCGCCGCCCGCGCTGCGGGGCGGCGTGGCCGGTGCAATATTCCATGCAGATCACGGAAGTCATTACACCTCAAGGGATTTCGCGAGGCTCTGCCGTTAATTGGGAGTCACCCAGTCGATGGGTGGTGTGGGGTCAAGTGCCGACAACGCGTTGGCCGAATCGTTCAACGCCGCCCTCAAACGCGAGATTCTGCAAGACCATGCCTGCTGGCCGGACGCGGCGACCTGCCGCCGGGAGGTCTTCCGATGGCTGGCCCGCTACAACACCAAACGCCGGCACTCCCACTGCCGTCATTCCAGCCCCGCCACCTACGAAAGGACCCTGACACCGGCTACGCTGCCCGAAGCTGCCTAACCACAAATCCCGTGTCCACTACATGGGGGCAAGGCCCTTGAACCACCCCGGGTTTGATGCACACCTTCTTTCGAGGGAAGGTTGTTCGCATCATGGCGAAGAGGTACGACGAGGA
>NZ_PDCP01000089.1 GCF_002553505.1 Mycolicibacterium agri
GGGCAATGCTCCGCGACCACGCCGTCTACCAGCCCACAACTACTGCTGCGGCCGCTTGACAACGTCATTGAGAATCTCCTTTCGTTGTCGGCTGATAGTTGCGGTCAGAAGAAACCCGTGAACGGCATCCGTGTGCGCGCCCCGACGGTGAGCGATGTCAGCGTGGTGAAGTCGTAGACGGGAAGACCGTGCGCGGCCCGCTGAACCTCCTGCGCATAAGCGGGCAGCGCGGCGCATTCGAGGAGGATGGCGCCGAGATCGAGATGGGCGCTGCACAGCTCGGCTGCGGCGCCGGTTGTCTCGGCGGCGATCGCCGCCGAATCGAGGGTGTCGGCGCCGTCGAACATGGTGCGCCGGAAGCTGGGTGCGGTTTCCAGGCCCGCGATGGCAATCCGCTGCCGCACGCCTGGAACATGCTCGCGCACGAACTGTTCGGTGAGCACCGACGCGTCCGCCGTGATGATGCCGATGGTGGACCGCGTCGACAAGGTCGATGAGATCAGTGGCAGCTGAAGCAGGCTGGAGAGGGCAACCGGCACGCTGCCGAGGGCATCGGCCACCGCCGCCTGGTAGCGGATCATGAAGCCGCAGTTGCTCGAAATCGTCTGGGCGCCTTGGGAGGCGAGGTGTTCGGCCGCCGCGATCACTGCGGCCTCGAACTTCCCTTCGGTGTCGGCCAGGATCGCCGACACGCTCAGATCGGGCACCCGCTGGTAGATCACGGGATGCTCGAACGTCGACGCATTGCCCATGTCACCCGGGATGAACGGGGAGTCGAAATCCAGCATGACGATGCCGAGCGGGTGTCCGTAGGAAACCGCACCCGGCCGACGCCGATAGACCATATCGGATGTCATGTCAGGCCTTCTCCGCACCAAAGACCGCGAAGTAATAGCACAGGTATGCGGCCAGGTTGGCGGTCATGTCGTGGTGGTCCTTGAGCGGGTTGACCTCGGTGACACCGAATCCGTCGCATTGCGGCGCAAGTGCTTTGACGAGTTCGATGGCCTGCCGCGAAGTGATCCCACCCGGTTCGTGAGCACCGGCGCCAGGTGCGTAAGCGGGATCGACGACATCGATGTCGAAACTGAAATAGACGTGGTCGGCGTCGCGGATCCGGTCGAGGATGCGATCCACGGCGGCCTCGACCCCGATCCTGTCGAATTCCAGCGCGGTGATCTGCGCCGGGCCTGCCTCGTTGATGAACGCCAGGGAGGTGGGAAAGTTGAAGTGGCGCAGGCCGAGTTGGATGGTGTGCTCAGGATTCACCCGGTCGAGTTCGAGGGCCCGCCGCATTCCACTGGACTGGCTGTAACTGCCTTGGCGCACATTGTGATCCATCAGGTCGAGGTGTGCGTCGAAGTGGATCACCGCGACAGAGCCGTCCACCGCGTCGTGGAGTCCTTTGACTCCCGCATACAGCAGGCAGTCGTCGCCGCCGAGCAGCACCGGCACTCGGCCCGCGCGTACCGAATCGGCGACAGCGTCCGCGGTGTTCTCGAGTGTGGTCATCAGGTCGTGGGGAACCACGTCGACGTCGCCGCGGTCGACGAGGAGGTCCGGCCCGGCTGCCATCAGCCCGCCTGTGTCGAGCGAATAGATCATGCCGTCTTCGTTCCGCATGGTCATCCAGCCGAGCGCTTCGCGGATCTTTGCAGGCGCATACCGCGACCCTGGCCAGCCCAGCGTCGCGGCGCCGTCGAACGGCGCGCCGATCAGGTCGAACTGCCTCGTCGTAATGGAGTGGGTCATAGGGGCTTTCTCCTAGCTGGCTGGATCATTGGCGTGAAGACGGCTTGCGCATCGACCCCAGGTAGAGGTCGATCACGCGGTCGTCGGAAAGAAGCGACTGCCCTGTACCGGTGAGCGCGACCCGGCCTTGCTCGAGCACGTAGGCGCGGTCGCTGATGGCCAGGCATTCGCGGGCGTTCTGTTCGACGATGCAGACCGCCACCCCGGTAGCGGCGATGGTGCGAACGTGGTCGAATGCGGCTTCCTGCGCGGTCGGCGACAGCCCCGCCGACGGTTCGTCGAGCAGCAGCACGCGGGGTGCGCCCACGAGCGCCCGCGCCATCGCCACCATTTGGCGCTGACCTCCCGAGAGTGCCCCCGCAGTCTCGCCGAGCATGCCCGACAGCCCGGGGAAGACATCGAGCACCGACTCGACCGCACTGTGTACCTGGTTGGGCCTGCGGTAGCCGCCCATGCGCAGGTTCTCCAACACCGTGAGGCTGGCAAAGACGTTGTCGGACTGGGGAACATAACCGAGGCCGTGCGCCACCCGCTGATGTGCGGCGAGACCGTCGATGCGCGTGCCGCCGATCTCGATGGTTCCACCTGATACGTTGACGACGCCGGCCACCGCCTTGAGCAGTGTCGATTTCCCGGCTCCGTTGGGCCCGATGATCGCCACGATCTCGCCGGCGTTCACCTCGGCGCTGAGCTCGCGAATGATCGGGGCGCCGGTGACGTAACCGGCGGTGACGTTGTCGATGAGCAGCTGCGGACGTGTCGCGGCCGTCTGCGGCTTGGTGTGGTCGGCGGTGACCGCGGTGACCTTTACGGGGCCGGCCGTTTCCTTCGGGGCTGAATGTCCTTTGCCGAGATAGGCTTCGACCACCGCGGGGTCTGAGGCGACAGCCGTCGGCGTGCCCTCGGCGATCTTTCGACCCGCGGCAAGGCATATCACGTGATCGCTCACGCCCATCACGGCATCCATGTCGTGTTCGATGAACAGGATGGTGAGGCCGTCGTCGCGCAACGACGTCAGGTGCGCCATGATCGTCTCGCGCAGCGCGGGATTGACTCCGGCGAGAGGCTCGTCGAGCAGTAGTGCACGCGGCTCGGCCATGAGTGCTCTGGCCATCTCGAGCAGACGACGCTGCCCGCCGGAGAGGCCCGCGGCGTCCTCGTGCCTCTTGTCGGCGAGGCGGAAGCGCTCGAGCAGCCGTTCTGCGAGCTCGGTGCCGGCCCGCTCCTGTGATCGCCACACGCGGCGAAGCCCGGCCAGGCCGAGGCGTTCACCCGCTTGCCCCTGGGCGGCGAGCAGCATGTTGTCCAACACCGTGGTGCCGGGAATGAGACGGGTGAGCTGGAAGGTACGCACCATGCCCAGGCGCGCGATGCGGTGCGCGCGCATGCCGGTGATGTCGTGACCGTCGAATGACCACGCGCCTGCGTCGTGGCTCTCGAAGCCGGTAATGATGTTGAACAGCGTGGACTTTCCCGCGCCGTTGGGCCCGATGAGCGCGGTCAGCTTGGCCCGGGCGACCGCGATGTGGTCGACGTCGACTGCCACCACGCCGCCGAATGCCCTTCGGATGCCGTTCAACTCGAGGAGCGCACCGGCAGTCACGCCGTCACCTCCGCAACGCGGTTGGGTACCCGGCGCGAGACGAGGAAGCCCTGCGGACGAAACACGACGACGAGCATCAGGGCCAAACCGACAAGGATGTATCGCGCGGCTCCCGCCTGTTCCTGACCGAACCATCCACCCGCCGCCGCCGACAGGTCGGCTGCCTGACGCAACACGCCGTCGGTGGCGGAAAGGATGAGCCAGAACACAATGGCGCCGGTGATGGGCGTCGACGCCCGCGCACGGCCGCCGAGGATCACGATCGCGAAGAACAGGAATGTGGTTGCCGCTCCGAAGCTGTCGGGGTTGACGTTCTGCTGGTCGACGGCCAGCACCACGCCCGCCAGTGCGCCGAGAACGCCGCCGAGGACCATGACCTGCACCTTCACGGCGAACGCGTTCTTGCCGAAAGACGTTGCGAGCACCTCGTCTTCGCGGATCGCGGTGACGACGCGGCCCCACGGGCTGCGGACGATGAACCGCAGCGCGATGGCCGCAAGCGCAACCAGTGACCAGGCGACGATCATCAGCCACAGCGTGCGGCCGCTGACGATGACGGGACCGAGCGCATACTTCGCGGCGGGCAACGGGTTCAACGCGTAGAAGTCGTTGGCGAAGCGCTGTTTGCCGTACACGCCGCCGGTCACGGGCGCCGCCCAGCTGGACCGCAGCACCAGCCGCAGGATCTCGGCCGCGGCGATGGTGGTCATGGCCAGGTAATCCGCGCGAAGGCGCACGGTGGGCAGCGCGACGAGCATCGAGAATGCGCACGATGCGACGACGGCCACCAGAATGCCGAGCCAGAAGCCGCCGCCGAGGCTCACCGTGATCGCCAGGCCGTACGCACCCGTTGCCAGCGAGCCGGCGAAGCCGAGATTGATCAGGCCGGCGTAGCCGAACTGGAGGTTGAGGCCGAGCGCGCCGAGCGCGTATGCGGCACATGTCGGACCGACCGCTGTCCGCAGCGCGTCGAGAAGGATGTTCATCCGAGGCGCTCTCGCCGTCCGAGGATGCCCTGCGGGCGAACGAGCAGAATCAACACCAGCAGCAAAAGGGCGGTGACGTACTTCAGCTCGGCGGGCAGCCAGAGCGTGCTCACCTGCGTCGCGATGCCGACGACAACGCTGCCGACGACGGCGCCGGCGACGGTGCCGAGGCCGCCGAGCGTGACTCCGGCGATGACGAGTAGCAACACCTGGTTGCCCATGTCCCAGCGCACCTGCTCCACGAAGCCGAGGAGGACGCCGCCGAGCGCGGCGAGCGCACCGCCGATGGCCCACACCAGCGACAGTTGCGCGTTGACGGCGATGCCCGAAGCCGCGGCGAGCGTCTTGTCGTCGGCAACCGCCCGGATCGCCTGTCCGGCACGGGTTTTCTTGAGGAAATAGCCGAGGAGGGCGAACGCTGCCAGGCAGACGATGCAACTCCACAGCGCCTTCGGCGTGATCGACACCCCGGCGATGTCGATGGGGTTCTGGATCGAGTATTCCCGGTATGAATGGGTGCTGCCGCCCATCAGCGCAAGGAACAGGCTGCGCAACGCGAGCCCGAGGCCGATCGCCACGACGAGCGCGCTGATGGTGTCGACACGCCGCGCACGCAGCGGACGCCACAGCACGCGCTCGCTCGACAGCCCGGCGAGGCCGGCGACGGCGACCGCGATGACGGCGGCGGCAATCACGGGCAGGCCGAGAGCAGTGTTCAGCCACAGGGTGACCGCAGCACCGAGGGTGGCGAACTCACCCTGCGCGAAGTTGAAAATCCCTGTCGTCGCATAGATCAACGACAACCCGACACCGATCAAGGCGAGGGCGAGGCCGAGCCTGGAACCGTCTACGACGGTCTGCAGCACAGGCGTTGCTCCGCGCTGCAGCACACCAAACACCAAGACTGCCAATCCGACAGCGCTTCCGGCGACGGCGACGACGCGACGCCGCTGGCTCCGCGCGGCGCCCGCCGCCGTTGCGACCTTCTCGTCGACTTGCGCTGTCACAACGGTTACTGCTGGGGCTCGCGAACGGTTTTCGCGGTCTTGGTCGTGCCGTCGGGCTGCATCACGAGGATGTCGTAGAGACCCGTAGTCGGTTCCCCCACATCGCTGAAGTTGAGGGCCCCCGCAGCACCGGCGTACGCGATGCTCTTGCCCTCGCCGAGAAGTCCCTTGCATTGCTCGTAGGTCGTGCACTCGGTGTCGCCGTTGGTCAGCCCGACGATTTCCTTGGCGAAAACCGTCGGGTCGGCCGACCCGGCCTTTTCCGTGGCCAGCGCGATGAGCACCGCACAGTCGTAGAAGTACGGTGTGAAGGCGGTGGTCTCGAGTTCGGGGTTGGTCCCCAGAAGCCGCTCGGTGAACGGTGTGCCCTCGCCCGATGACGCCTGGGTGAAGGTCATCCCTTGCAGCACGGCGGGATTCGCCGGATCGACCGACTCGGCGAGCGAGGCGATGGGCATGGCGTCGGTGCCGTAGAGCTTGGTGGTGGCAGGTCCGGCGCCGTTCTGGATCAGCCCCTGCAGGATCTTGGCCCCCTCGTCGAAGGAGAACATCACGATGGCGTCTGGCCGGGCCGCGGCGACGGTCCTGACCTCTGCGTCCAGGTTCTGGGCGTTCGGGTCGTAGTCCACGCGCGCAAGCAGTTCGATGTTGTTGGCCTCGAGTGCCGCCGCTGTCGCGTCCGCGATTCCGGTGGCGTAGGAGTCGCTGCGCGCGATGATCGCCACCCGCTTCGCACCGTCGTCGGCCATCTGCCGGGCAAGGACGGCGCCCTGCAGCGTGTCCGGGGGAACGGTGCGGAAGTAGTAGCCGTCGTCGGGGTAGTCGCTGAGCTCCGGTGCGGTGTTCATGCCGGAGCACTGCACGACCTGGGCCCCGGTGATCTTGTCGACGACGCTCAGCGAGATCGACGACGAGCCGGCGCCGATGATCGCCGGCACGCCTTCGGCGAGAAGTCGATCGACCGCCTGCCCGGCAACGGCGGGATCCCCGGCTTCGTCGCCGCCGCTGAACGACACCTGCATGCCGTTGGCGCCGCCGGCACCGTTGATATCCTGTGCGGCCAGCTCGAGCGCGGCGATCTGCGGGGCCCCGAGGCTCGAAATGGGTCCGGTCTGCGGCAGAAGCCAGCCGAGGCGCAGCTCGTCGCCGCCTTGTGCACTTTCATCTTGCTCGACCGCACAACCGCCTAGCGCCAGGACAGCCGACGCCAGGATCGCTAGACCCGTCAGTGCGCGTGGGGACATTCCGGTTCTCCTCGGGGTCGCCGTTGGTGTTTAGAAGTTAGACGTGGTGCACGAGGTACGCCACCGCAGGTTTGTCGATTTCTCGACACGAGATTCACGACTTTGGATACTGCAGGGATGATCCTCAAGGGATGCTCATGGCGGTGACGGTCCGGTCTCTCGTCGAGTTGGAAGAGGCGAACCTCACCTGCCTCGCGGGCGCGCGGGCGCTCGACACACCCATCAGATGGGTGCACGTCAGCGAGATCCTCGATCCGACGCCGTGGCTGAAGGGTGGCGAGTTCCTGCTCACCACGGGCCTGCGGCTCTCGGCCGACGACGCCATTCGCGAATACGTCGCGCGGCTCGCCGATCACGGGATCGCAGGCGTCGGGTTTGGGACGGGGTCCGAATTCGTCGGGATGCACGAGGCGGTGCCACAGGCATTTCTCGAGACGGCCGAGGAGCGGGGCCTGCCGGTGCTCGAAGTGCCGATCGACACGCCCTATGTGCTGATCTCCGAGTTTGTCTCGGCCCAGCTCGCCGCCGAGCAGTACAGCACGATCCAGCGCGCCTTCGAGGCCCAGCGGCAACTGACGCAGGCGGCCTTGACCGACTCGGGTCGATCCGAGGTGCTGCGCCTGCTCTCGTCGCTGGTGTCCGGATGGGCGGCCGTCACCACCGCGACCGGCAAGGTGGTCGAGGCGGCTCCCGCGCGGGCGGCGCGAGGCATCGCCAAGTTCATGCCGGACCTCGTGCGCGTGCATGCCACCGCGAGCGTGGTGTCCGTCGGCGACGAGACGGGTGCGACGACGACCATCCATCCCCTCGGCGCACGTGGGCATGTGAGGCGGATGCTGTTGGTCGGCAAGGACAAACCATTCGACGCATTCGACAGGGTCGTCATCGGTGGCGCCGTCACGCTTCTGTCGATCGAGACCGAGCAGACCATGAGCCTTTCGCCGCAGCGGGCCGCGGTGGCAGATGTTCTGGGTACCTTCATCCTGCACGAGGAAGCGCTGCCCGGTCAGCGCGAACGGGCCGCCGCCGGCCTCGGCCTCGATGCGCGCAAGCAGCTACGTGTTGCCCGCCTGTACCGTCCGGGGAAGCGAGGCGAGGCCGTGGCGCAGCGGGTACACGACGTGTTCTCCGAGGGCGAGATCCCCAACGTGACGGTGACCGACGGGGAGGCGTCAGGCCTGTACACGATCATCGTGCAGGAACATGTCGTCAGCGAGCGCGAATTGCGGTCGCTTCCACGGCGTTTCGGCCAGGCCGGCGCCGCGATCGGCGTGAGCACCGCGGTGCCGTTGCGCGATCTGCCGCTCGGCGTCAAACAAGCGCAACTGGCGCTCTCGCACGCCCTCACGACCCGGCGCGCGCCGACCGCGTCGTTCACCGAACTGACCATGTACGACTTCATCATCGGGGTGGTGCCGCCCGACAAGTTGTCGTCGGTGTGCGACGTGATCCTTGCTCCGCTCGACGATCTCGACCGCAATCTCGGTGCGCGGTATACGGACTCGCTCACCGCGTTCCTGCGGCACAACGGCAACTGGGAGCGTGCCGCTGACCAACTCGCCGTGCACCGGCAGACACTGGTCAAGCGGATCGGTGTCATCGAGAAGCAACTGGGGCTCGACCTGAAATCGCCGGGCGTCAGGATGGGCTTGTGGTTCGCGCTGTTGGCGCGTGGCACCAACATAGAGCAGTGACGGTGTTCAGTCCTCGATCGAAAGTGCCTGCGACGGGCACAGCGTGACCGCTTCGCGGGCCTTGTCCTGTTGCTCTTCGGGAATGTCGTCGACGAGCACCACCACGATGCCGTCGTCGTCCTGGTCGAACAGCGTGTCGGCGACCATCACGCAGTTGCCCGCCTGGATGCAGACCTCGCGGTCGGCCTTCACCTTCACCAGCTCACCTCCAATGACTTCAGCCCGTAGATGAAGTTCCAGCTGCGGAACTGGACATCCGAAAAGTCCTCGGCCAGCCTGAGATTCGGGAATCTGCGCAACAGGGCGGGGAACGCGATGCGCATCTCCATCCTGGCCAGCGGCGCGCCGAGGCAGTGGTGCACGCCGTGGCCGAACGCCAGATGGCCGGGCGCGCCGCGGCGGATGTCGAGGTCCTCGGGGGACTCGATGAACTCGGGGTCGCGATTGCCCGACGGCAGCGACGCGAACACCAGAGTGCCTGCCGGTATCGTGACGCCCGCGATCTCGGCGTCGGCGGTGGCGATTCGCGGAATCGCGGTCTGCACAACCGATAGCCAGCGCAGCAACTCCTCGATGGCGGGGCCGATAGCGTCGGGGTCGTCGCGCACCACCGCGAGTTGTTCGGGGTGGCGCAGCAGCGCGAGCGTGCCGAGCCCCAGCATGTTCGAGGTGGTTTCGTGCCCGGCGAGCAGGAGCAGGCCGGCCACGCCGATCAGCTCGTCGTCGGTCAATTCGTCGCCGTGCTCGCGGATCAGCATGCCGAGGATGTCGTCGCCGGGGTGCTGCCGCGCCCGCGCGACCAGGGTGGTCATGTAGGCGCGGCCCTGCCGTTGCAGTTCGATCCGCTCGGGTATCGGCACCGAGAAGTCCAACTGCCGCACGCTGCGGCGCTGGAAGTCCTTGCGGTCGTCGTACGGCACGCCGAGCAGCTCACAGATCACCAGCGACGGGATCGGCAGAGCGAAGTTCTCCACCAAATCGATTGGTGCGCCTGCATTTTTCATTTCTGTCAGCTGCGCGTCGACGATCTCGACGATGCGCGACTCGATGCGCTTCATCCGCCGGATGGTGAACTCCGGTGTCAGCATGCGGCGTAGCCGCGAGTGCTCGGGCGGGTCGAGGCCCAGCAGATTGCCTGCCCGCGCGGCGGCCGCTTCTTCTTCGGACGGCTGCTGTGCGGCCTGCCCCGCGAAGCCCACCGGCCGCTCGTTGGAGAACCGCTCGTGGTCAGAGAGCACCGCCTTGATGTCATCGTGGCGGGTGACCAGAAACGACCTCATGCCGAACGCGTTGGTGAACTCCCGGATGCCAGGCCCTTCGCGGATCTCGCCCAGCGCGGGAATCGGGCTGAACGTGTCGCGGCGCATGTGCAGGGGCGGCAACTCCGGCGCTTCGGTCATGACTCGACGCTACGCGCGGAAAACGAACTCCTCGATCAGTTTGTTCACCAGCGGCGGGTTCTCCAGCCCGGCGAGGTGGGCGACTCCTTCCAGCACTGCCACCGCCGCATCGGGGATTGCCTGCACCATCGCGATGGTCTCGGGCAGCGGGAAGGTGGCGTCTTCCGTGCCTGCCACCACCAACACCGGCGTGGAGATGTTCGCGAAGAGCGAACGCTGGTCGGGCCGGGCGGGCACCACGCTGCGCACCGCCCATGCGGCCGAACCGATGTCGACCGCCTCCACCGTCTTGCGCACGGACGCCACCACATCGGGTCGGGTGGTGAAGGTCGTCGGCCCGAGGAACGCCTTGAGCACCGAGCGCGTCAGTGGCGGCCTGACCCCGCCGAGAAGCTTCGCCAGGCGCAGCAGCGCTCCGTACTCGAATTTCTGCCGCGCGCTTGCCGGTGAAGCGGTGCAGTTCATCAACACTGCGTTGCCGATGCGGTTCGGATACGTCGCGGCGAACGTGCCGCCGATCATGCCGCCCCACGAGTTGCCGACGAAATGGGTCCGCTCGATCTCGAGCACTTCGAGGATGTCGACGACGCAGCGAGCGCAGTCGGCGAACTCGAACGTCTTGGTGAGTTTTTCGCTCTGTCCGTGGCCCGGCGGGTCGACGAGGATGACGCGCCGACGGTCGGCGAAGTGTCGCGCCTGGGCCGCCCACATGTCGCCAGTCATCAGCAGGCTGGGCCAGAACATGATCGGCTCGCCGGCGCCGAGGTCCTGCACCCGCACTGTGCCGAGCGCCGTTTTGACGCGGACGTCTCCCACCGCTGCGACGTTAGCGCTCGGCGCGCAGTGCGGGCCACCAGATGCGCGGCCCGATCAGGGTGAACAGCGCGGGGAGGATCACGGTGCGTACGACGAAGGTGTCCAGCAGGATGCCGAGCCCGACGATGATGCCGACCTGGGTGAGCACGATCAGCGGCAGCACCCCGAGAACGCAGAACACCGCGGCCAGCACGATGCCCGCGCTGGTGATGACGGCGCCGGTGGCCGACACCGCGCGCACGATGCCCTGCCGGGTGCCGTACTCGGGGGTTTCCTCGCGGGCGCGGGTGACGAGGAAGATCGTGTAGTCCACGCCGAGCGCGACGAGAAACAGGAACGAGAACAGCGGCGCCGTGTTGTCCAGGGCGGGGAAGCCGAACAGGTGCACGCTGGCCCACCCGCCGAGGCCGAGCGCGGCGACGGCGCTGAGCACCGTGACCGCGACCAGGATCAGCGGCGCGAGCGCCGAGCGCAGCAACACATAGAGGACGACGAGCACCACGGCAAGGATCGCGGGAATGACGACGAGCCGGTCCCGCGATGCGGCCGCGTTGGCGTCGCGGGCCTGCGCGTCGGACCCACCGACCAGCGCGTCGGAGTCCACCTGGTGCACCGAATCCCGGAGTGTGTCAATGGTTTCGAATGCCTCGTCGGATGCGGGTTCGGCGCGCAGCACCACCGCCCACTGCGTCATCCCGTCGGCGGGTGGGCCTGCCGGGTTCGCCGACACCACGCCCGGCGTCGACGTGATCGCCTGCTCGATCTGCGCGGCCTTGTCGCTGGGCGCGATGACGCGGGTGGGGTCGGTCATGCCGCTGGGGAAGTGGTCGGCCAGCGTCTGGTATCCGCTGACCGACTCCGCCTGCACACGGAACTGCTCGGTTTGCGACAGGCCGACGGGTGTGGACAACAGCCCGGTGCAGAGCAGTAGCAGGGCGGCGACGGCCACCGTCGCGACCCCGGCAGGCCTGCGCGCCACCCCGTCGGCGATGCGGTGCCAAACACCGGTGTCGGTCAGCTGTTTCGCGCCGACCTGCGGGATGAACGGCCAGAACAACCGGCGGCCGAACAGGGCCAGTAGCGGCGGCAGCACCAGAAGCACGAACACCGCCGCCACGATCAGGCCCGACGCGGCCTGCACGCCGAGGCTGCGGGTGCTCGGCGACGACGCGAGCACCAGTGTCAGCAGCGCCAGCACGACGGTGGCGTTGCTCGCGACGATCGCCGGGCCGGCCCGACGCACCGCCACCGCGAGCGCGTCACGGTGATTGTCGGTGCGGCCCAACTCTTCTCGATAGCGCGAGATCAGCAGCAGCGCGTAGTTGGTGCCCGCGCCGAACACCAGCACGCTGGTGATCCCGGACGTCGACCCGTCCGGCGTCATCCCGACGGCGTTTGCGATGGCGCTACCGAGCACGGCCGCGACGCGGTCGGCGAACCCGATCACCGCGAGCGGCACCAGAAACAGCACCGGAGATCGGTAGGTGACGATCAGCAGCAGCGCCACCACCGTCGCGGTGACGGCGAGCAGTGTGATGTTGGCCCCGGAGAACGAGTTGGCGATGTCGGCGCCGAACGCGGGGCCGCCGGTGACCTCGACGCGCAGGTTGTCGGGAATCTCCGCAGCGGCCTGCTCGCGCAGTTCGGTGACCGCGTCGGTGAGCGCGAACCCGGACAGGTCGGCGTCGAGCTGTGCGGTCGCGACCGCGGCCCGTCGATCTTCGGACACCACGACGGGCTGTTGCTTGATCGCGCCGAGGTCGGCGGGCGTCAGCTCCGCGCCGTCACGGCGGGTGACGACCAGGATCGCCGGTGATTGATCACCACCGGGCAGCTGCGCCCGAAGTGCGTCGGCCCTAGCCGATTCCGCGTCGGTGGGTACGGGCACCGGGGACTGCTCGCTGGAGCTGTCGCTGCCGATCAGACCCATCAACGCCGCTGAGACGACGACGATGGCGAGCGCCAGCACCCAGGAGAAGCGTCCACTCATGCCCGCTAACCTTTCAGATTCTTAACAATTAAGCAAATTAACATCCAGGCGCTATGCTGGGCCGCGTGCCCAAGCCCGACCGCGCCACGCTGGAGTCGCTGATCGCGGCCGACGTGCGGGCCCTTTCGGCCGAGTCCGATCAGATCGGCAGGCACTTCGCATCGCGGCATGACGTCGCCGCCAACGACTTTCGCGCGCTGCTGCACGTGATGGTCGCCGAGACATCCGGATCGCCGCTCACCGCGGGCGAGTTGCGGACACGCATGGGGATGTCGGGGGCGGCGATCACCTACCTCGTCGAGCGGATGATCGCCTCCGGTCACTTCCGACGCGAGCCGCACCCCTCCGATCGCCGCAAGGTCATCCTGCGGGTGGACGACAACGGAATGGTCGTCGCCCGAGGCTTTTTCACGCCGCTGGCCGAACACAGCCACCGCGAGCTGGCGTCGTTGACCGACCGTGACCTCGACGCCGCGCACCGCACCTTCACCGCGATCATCGCGGCGATGCAGGCGTTTCGCGCCCGGCTCGACGAGTCGTGATCTCCTCGACCAGCCGTCGGGCCGCCACCGCCGCCCCATCCCTGCGGATCTCGCGCGCCACGTCCGCCGCGCGGGCCCGCGTCGTCTGCGCAAACGCGGTCCGCAACGCTGCGGCCAGCGAGTCGACCGTCGGGTCCGGCCCGTCGTGGGCGGCGCCGATGCCGAGGTCGGCCACCCGGCTCGCCCAGTACGGCTGGTCGGCGATCTGCGGGACGACCACCTGCGGGACCCCGGCGCAGGCGGCCGTCGTCGTGGTGCCGGCGCCGCCGTGGTGAACGACGGCCGCGACCCGGCGGAACAGCGCCTGCTGGTTGACCTCGCCGACGGCGAAGCAGTCGTCCCCGTCGTCGACCAGCCCCAGGTCGGCCCAGCCGCGGCCGAGCACGATGCGGCGGCCGTGCCTGCGGATCGCCTGGATCGCCACCGCTTCGACGCCGGCGGGCACCCGCACGCTGCTGAAACCGACGAATACCGGCGGCGCGCCCACGTCCAGGAACGCGACCAGGTCGTCGGGCAGCGGGCGCTCGTCGGGCAGGATCCAGGCGCCGGTCTGCACGACATCGAAGCCGAAGGAGCCCTGCAGGGGCGCGAGGACCGGGTCGGCCGCCAGCCACGGGCGGCGGGTGAGGACGTGGTCGCGGACGTCGTCGACCGGCGGCAGGTCACGCGCGGCGCGCTGGGCGTTGAGTGGGTCACGGTACAGGGCATTTACCCGCTCTGCGTCCACATCCCACAGCGCGCGGTTGTCGGTCTCACCGGGCTGGAACGGCCTGCCCGGCCGCGGCAGCGGTGCATATTCCGGCGACGGGATGACCCGCGGCGTGAACGTCACGCACACATAGGCGATGTCGAGCAACTGGGTGATCGACCGCACGCCGGCGGGCATCAAACCCGTCGCCACGATCGCGTCGCAGCCCTCGGCGGCCGCGCCCACTGTCTCGAACTGCATGGCCACCAGATTGGCCGCGGTGCGCGGCGCGTCCGCCGACGTCAACGGCTTCTCGCCGTGCAGCAATTCGCGCAGCGACTGTCCCATCGGAATCAACGGCACATCGACGCGTGCGGCCAGGTCGGCGAAATCCGGTGGAGCGCAGATCGATACGTCCACACCGGTCTTGCGCAACTCGAACGCCAGCCCCATCAACGGTTCGACGTCACCGCGCGATCCCCACGACGACAACAGCACACGCATATGGCACCCCCAATTTCGGCTTGAGCCAGCGATTCTGGGGCATCACCGGGGTCTTGCCGCAAGCCCCCCTATGCGCTATATGTTGAAAGTGGAAGGGATTATGACTCCCGGTTAGCTCTGGTTGAGCGTCGCTTCCTCGAGATCCAGCCCGTGTAGCACACTCCGCAGCACCTCGTCGTCGATGTTGCCCGCGTCGCGTTCGGCAATGAACGTCGCGCGTTCGGCGGCCAGCATCTCCAGTCGCAGTCGCCGGAATGTCGAAGTCGGGCTCTCGCCGATCTCGTCCGCGTCGCGGCCGAGACGTTCCCACGCCGAGTTGCGACGCCGAATGTTCCACGCGCGCAATACATCTGCGGCGCGCTCGTCGACATCGGAGGTGGCCGGATCGGCCAGCAGCTCCTCGAGCCGGTCGGCTGCGGCCTGTGCGGCCTTCTCCTGCGCGGCGGCCGTGGCGATCGCGTCGCTGCGGGCGTCGTCGCCCTGCACCCCGAGCCGCCGAATCAGCCATGGCAGCGTCAGCCCGTGAAGCAGCAGCGTGCCGATCACGACCACGAAGGTCAGGAACACGATGTGGGGCCTGCCGGGAAAGGGTTCGCCCGAGAGCGTCGTGATCGGCACGGCGAAGGCGGCCGCCAGCGAAACCACCCCGCGCATCCCCGCCCATGCGACGACGAAGACCTGCGCATGGCTCGGGGGTGATTCGTCGGCGCGACGCGGTCCCAACCTCGGCAGGTAGGCGAACGCGTACATCCAGACGATCCGTACCAGCAGCACCGTCATGAACACCGCCGCCGACGAGACGATGATGACCAGCGCTGGGATGCCTTTCAGCTCGCCGACCACGGTCGGCAGCTGCAGGCCGATCAGCAGAAACGCGAACGACTCGAGCACCAACTGAAAGGCCTTCCACACCGCGACGTCCTGCAGCCGGGTCTGGTAGCCGGCGTGGAAGGAGCGCTGGCCGAGGATGAGCGCCGCGACCACCACTGCCAGCACCCCCGAGCCGCGCATCTCCTCGGCGGCCAGGTAGATGACGAACGGCGCGACCAGTCCCAGCGCGCTTTCCACGAGTGGGTCGTCCAGTCGCGCCCGGATGTAGGCGATCGTGGAGCCGAGCACGATCCCGACCGCGACGCCGACACCCGCGGCCAACGCGAAGGTGACCAGGCCGGTGCCCCAGCTGGCGGAGGTGCCGATGGCCGCGGCGAGGGCGACCTTGTAGGCCGTCAGCGCGGTGGCGTCGTTGAGCAGGCTTTCGCCGCCGAGCAGCGTCATCACCCCACGGGGCAGCCCGAGCTTGCGGCCCACCGCCGTCGCCGACACCGCATCCGGCGGCGCCACGATCGCACCAAGGGTCAGCCCGGCGGCGACCGTCACCTCGGGCACCGTCTGGTAGGCGACGAACCCGACCGCGAACGTCGTCGCCAACGGCAGGCCGACCGCGAGCAGCCCGATCGGCCCGATGTTTCTCTTCAGGCCGATGTAGCTGCTCTCCAGCCCCGCCGACCACAGCAGCGGCGGCAGCAGGACATAGAGCACCAGCTCGGGGTCCAGCTCGATGTTGGTGAAGCCGGGAATTGTGCTGATGGCAAGGCCGGCGACGACGAGGCCCAGCGGAGCCGACAGGTTGAAGCGGCGCGCCAGCCCGGCCAGCAGCACCGACAGCACGAGCACCGCGAGCAACGACCCCTGCACGCTTGGAACCTCCTCACCGGGCGTACTTATCCTTGGTGGACATGCTCAGGAGATCACGGGCGCGCCGCGCACGCGCATCTGCGGCGTCGAACGCATGCCCGCACCTTTCGGCAGTAACCACCGAACCCGAGCCGATTACTCCCGGGCAGTGCCAGGAATGCGCCGAGCTGGGCATCAACACGTGGGCTCATCTGCGGATGTGTCTGACGTGCGGCCATGTCGGCTGTTGTGACTCCAGCCCGTACCAACACGCCAGCGAACACTTCCGCCGCACAGGTCATCCGGTCATGCGTTCCGTCGAGCCGGGCGAGGCTTGGCGATGGTGTTACATCGACGTCCGGGTCGGATGATCATCTGGCAGTCTTGACGGGCAATGACTGAAACCACCGAGTCACCCGAACCCGAGGACACGCCCGCCGAGGCGGCCGAGGCGCAACCGGAGCGGCCCGCCGATCAATCCGCCGATGGGAGCGCTGCTGGAAGCGCCGCTCGAAGCGCCGTGATGCTGCTCGGCTCGGGCGAGTTGAGCCGGGAGTTGGCGTGGGCGTTTCAACGGCTCGGCCGCGAAGTCATCGCCGTCGACCGGTATGCGAACGCGCCGGCGCACGGCGTGGCCGACCGGTCCGCCGTGGTCAAGATGAACGACGCCGAGGCGCTCACCGCGATCATCGATCGCGCTGATCCGCTTTATGTGGTCGCCGAGTCGGGCGGGATCGCGGTGGACGCGCTGATCGCCGCTGCCGAACGTGGCCTCGAGGTGTTCCCGTCGCCGCGCAGCGTGCGGATGACGCAGGACCGCGAGGGCCTGCGGCGGCTGGCCGCCGACGAACTGGGTCTGCCCACCGCGCCGTTCTGGTTCGCCGGGTCGGTCGAGGAACTCACCGCGGTGGCCGAGCACGCGGGCTTCCCGTTGGTGGTCAAGCCTGTCGCGGGCATGCGCGGTGAGGGGCAGTCGGTGCTGCTGCGCCTCGAGGACGTCGAGCCGGCCTGGCAGCGGGCTATCGCGGCGGGCCGGACACCGCAGAACAGGGTGCTGGCGGAGACGGTCGTCGAGGTCGACTACGAGATCACGCTGCTCACGGTGCGCACCACCGGTCCGACGGGCCCGGCGCTGCACTTCTGCGAGCCGATCGGCCACCGGGAGGGCGACGGGGATGTGCTGGAGGCGTGGCAGCCGCAGCAGATGACACCCGCCGCGCTGGACGTCGCGAAGTCGATCGCGGCGCGCATCGTCAACGCGCTCGGCGGC
Organism: Mycolicibacterium agri; assembly: GCF_002553505.1. Lineage (GTDB taxonomy): Bacteria > Actinomycetota > Actinomycetes > Mycobacteriales > Mycobacteriaceae > Mycobacterium > Mycobacterium agri. Next base: position 17,171 of record NZ_PDCP01000089.1, read on the forward strand.
CGCGGGGTGTTCGGCGTCGAACTGCTGGTGCGCGGCGACGAGGTGTACTTCTCCGACGTCCGCACCCGCCCGCAGGACACCGGCCTGGTAACGCTTCGCTCGCAACGCCTTTCGGAGTTCGAATTGCATGCGCGTGCGATCCTGGGCATGCACGTCGACACCATCATGATTTCGCCGGGCGCCGCCGAGGTCACCTACGCCGGTGCCGACTCGGTGCCGACCGAGATCGCACCGGGGAATGTCACCGCGGCGCTGGCCGACGCGCTCGCCGTCGCCGAGAGCGACGTGCGGTTGTTCAACCGGCCCGACGAGAGCGATCCGCGGCGTCGACTCGGCTTGGCGTTGGCGACGGCGCCGGATGTGGTGACCGCGAGGGACAGGGTGCGCCGGGTGACCGGCGTGCTGCGCAAACTCTGGTAGCCGTGCCGGACGACGACGAAGACGCCGCCAGGCCGACGATGGCCCCGTTTCTGGGCGCTCTGGCGATAGCTGGGATCGTCCTGATCGGAATTTGGTTGTTCAACCTCTTCCAGGGTGACCGCACGCCCGAGGATCAGCGGGTCGCTCGGGCCGCAGTCGGCCAGAACGACGCGTTGCAACGCGAGAACTTCGCCGACTATGCGAGCTTCACGTGCGGGAAGGAGCGTGGCTCCGAGGCAGAGGTGATTGCCCGCCAACGTGATTCGTCGGCCAAGCGGGGCGCCCGGTTCGTCGACGACGTCACCGATGTGAAGATCGACGGCGACCGCGCGACCGCCACGGTGACTTATCATTTCGACAAGGCGCCGGACGACAAGAAGCCGGTGCCGATGACGTTCGTCCGCGAGGATGGGGCATGGAAGGTCTGTTCGACCGGTCCCAGTTAGGTGTGGGACACTCGCGATCGTGAGCTACGCCGGAGACATCACGCCTGAAGAGGCCTGGAAGTTGCTCAACGATGATCCCCAGGCCGTGCTCGTGGACTGTCGCACGGAGGCCGAATGGCGCTTCGTCGGTGTGCCTGACCTGACGAGCCTGGCGCGCGAGGTCGTCTTCATCGAGTGGAATCGCACAGACGGCACCAAGAACGAGCATTTCGTCGACGATCTCGTCGCCGCGGGCGTCACGCCGGGCGAGCGCCCGGTGGTGTTTCTCTGCCGGTCCGGCAACCGGTCCATCGGCGCGGCCGAGGCGGCCACCGAGGCGGGCATCGCGCCGGCGTACAACGTGCTCGACGGCTTCGAGGGGCACCTCGACGAGAACAAACACCGCGGATCTACCGGCTGGAAAGCCGTCGGCCTGCCTTGGAAGCAATCATGACCTCGAACTCAGGCGGCGAGAAGCCGTCGGTGCGCACCCCGGCCGAATTGCCCGACGGCGTCAGCCAGGCCACGATCGGCGTGCGGGGCGGCCTGCTCCGGTCGGGCTTCGAGGAGACCGCCGAAGCGATCTTCCCGACATCGGGCTACGTCTATCCGAGCGCGGCCGAGGCGGAGAAGGCGTTCACCGGCGAAATCGACCGGTACGTCTACTCGCGCTACGGCAACCCGACGATCTCGATGTTCGAGGAGCGGCTGCGGCTGATCGAGGGCGCGCCCGCGGCGTTCGCGACCGCGACGGGCATGGCCGCGGTATTCACGTCGCTTGGAGCGCTGCTGGGCGCCGGTGACCGGCTGGTCGCGGCGCGCAGCCTGTTCGGGTCGTGCTTCGTGGTGTGCAACGAGATCCTGCCGCGCTGGGGCGTGGAAACCGAGTTCGTCGACGGCGACGACCTATCCCAGTGGGAGAAGGCGCTTTCCAAGCCGACCCAGGCGGTGTTCTTCGAGACCCCGTCCAACCCGATGCAGTCGCTGGTCGACATCGCGGCCGTGTGCGAGATGGCGCACGCTGCGGGCGCAAAAGTGGTGCTGGACAACGTGTTCGCCACACCCATTCTGCAGCAGGGTTTTCCGCTCGGGGTGGACGTGGTGGTGTACTCCGGCACCAAGCACATCGACGGGCAGGGCAGGGTGCTCGGCGGCGCGATCCTCGGCGACAAGCAATACATCGACGAGCCGGTGCAGAAGCTGATGCGACACACCGGCCCGGCGTTGAGCCCGTTCAACGCGTGGGTCCTGTTAAAAGGCCTTGAGACGCTGGCTGTTCGGGTTCAGTACAGCAATGACTCGGCGATGCGCATCGCGCAGTTCCTGGAAAACCACCCCGCGGTCAACTGGGTGCGCTACCCGTTCCTGGAATCCCATCCGCAGTATGACCTTGCGAAGCGTCAGATGACCGGCGGCGGTACGGTTGTCACGTTCGAGCTGAAGGGCGGCACCAAGGAACGCGCCTTCGAGGTGCTGGACAAGCTGCAGATCGTCGACATCTCGAACAACCTCGGCGACGCCAAGTCGTTGATCACCCATCCCGCCACCACTACGCACCGCGCGATGGGTCCGGAGGGGCGCGCCGCGATCGGTCTCGGCGACGGTGTTGTTCGAATCTCGGTGGGGCTGGAGGGAACTGACGATCTGATCAACGATTTGGATCAGGCCCTGAGTTAGGTGTCGCGGCGCTCCGAGGCGAAGAAGGCCCGCCGCAACAAGCGGCGAGCCGCTAAGAACGCGACCTGGTTACCCGACGAAGCTCTGGAGGGACTCGACGAACGGCTCGACGAAGTCGTGGCAGGCCTCGAGGAATTCGATGCGCGGTTGACCGAACGCGGTTGGATCTTCGACGTGGACTTCGACGACGATGTCGGCGTCATCTGGTACTGGCCGCCATCTGCGGCAGAGGTCGAGGATCCTGACGAGGTGACGGCCGCGACCATGGTCGCGCTCATCGAAGCCGAGGGCGGCGAGATCGCGCACGTGGTTCTGGTCGGAACTGACGTCGACTACCAGTTCGGACTTGACGAGCTCTTCGATTACCTCGACCCTATCGAGGGGTATCGACTCGGGGACCCGCTACCGCAGTTCGACACTGGATAGGCGCCTTGATGTGGCGTCAGGCGTGAAATTGCAGTGCTGAGGGTTGTGATTCGGCAGCCGCTACAGCCCTTTGCGAAATAATCAGCGTCGCTAGCTCTTGTCTTCGACGACGCCTTGTGCGGCCTGCGCGCGCTGCTCGTAGCTTTGGCGCGTTGTGCGGTCGAAGTCGAGGAACACCGTGTCGAGGCCGAGTTTCTTGTTGAGCCAGCGACGTCCACGCGGGCCGAGCATCTGCGCGGCCTGTGCGGTGAAGCGCAGCGGAGTCGGCACGGAGACATGGGTTTTCGGCTTTTCCAAAGTCTTGACGACGGACTTGGCGATGTCCTCGGGCTCGACGGGTTTGATGGCGCCGCCGGACTTGGTGCCCGAGATCAGCTCGGTGTTGGTGAACGGCGGCATGATTACCGAGACGTCGACGCCGTGCGGGGCGACTTCGTCGGCCAGCGCTGCGGACAGGCCGACCACGCCGAACTTCGCGCCGACGTAGACCACCTGCCCTGGCACCGGGATCAGTCCTGACAGCGAGGCGATGTTGATGATGTGGCCGGTGCGCCTGGCGACCATGTCGGGCAGAGCCAGCTGACAACCGGTGATCACGCCGTAGAGATTGACCTCGATCGATGACCGGATCGACTGCTCGGTCTGCTCGAGGAAGGGGCCGATCGGCATGACGCCCGCATTGTTGATCAGAACGTCGATGTGGCCGCCGCCGTCGGTGCGGGCCTTGTCGAGGAAGGTGGCGAACGATTCGCGGTCGGTGACGTCGAGCGGATAGCCCGAGACCGGGCCGAGCTTGCTCAGGTTGGCCACGGCATTCTCTTGAAACGCAACGTCACGATCGCCGATGACAACCCGAGCGCCGCGGACCAGCAGCGCCTTGGCGGTGGCGAAGCCGATGCCGCGGGCGGCGCCGGTGATCGCGATGGTCTTGCCACTGATTGCTCTCATGCCGCCAAACTTTACAGGTGTCAAGTTTTGGGTGGAAGCCGGCGCGAGCTTGGAGTTATCCACAGTCGTAATTTCATCCACAGGTGTGGGTTGTGGTGGGGTTTTGGGG
>NZ_PDCP01000008.1 GCF_002553505.1 Mycolicibacterium agri
CGGGGCACTAAGCCCAGCGAAGCCGCAGGTCAGCGCATTACTGATTCAAAAACCGGCCAATGGTGTCCGAAGTCAGGCTCGACGAGTGATAGGGAAGTAGATTGAGGGCGCCAACCGCCGCATTCAACCCATCGCTGAACCGCGAGATGTGCAAGGGACCCAGCATTATTAGGCACCGACTGCTCCGGCGAAGGGCGACTTCCCTGCGGTAGACGTGATACGGCGGCCGGACAGGCGAGCAGTCTAACCGCCGACGTGGCTGAGAGCCACACCGCGCTGACATCGCTGCCTGCGCGTACTGTCACGACTGGTTGCTCTGGGCTTCGTCGAAGAGCTGAAGCACATGTGCGGGGTCGCGATCTAAAACGAATGTGTCGGTGAAGACGACTGGCACACCTGGATATCTGCATTCGAGCGCCGCCATGCTGTCGGCAAGTCGCGGAGCAATGAGTGCCTTTTCTGTCGCTTCAAGTGGGTGCTTAGCGATCACAGCCGATTTCCCATGCATGGGGGATTCGAAAGTCGCTGCCGCACAGTCAAGATCGTCGACAACCTCCGCGCTATAGGCTTCCGCCCAGCGGTCAATCGATTCTCGCTCACGGGTGGCATCTGGGATTAAAGTGCCCTCGATCAAAACCTTTAAGAGATCCCCTGCGAGTCGCCAATCGAGTAGGGCGTGGTAAGCCATATTCCCGTAATCGCGCAGGCAACGGTAGCAGGATGCGGTGCATTCGTTTGCGTGATCAGGCGCGCTCAGCGATTCCAGATACTTGGAGACCCCCGTTTCGACGAATTCCTCAAAAATGCCGGGCTTCCCCAGGTGAGTGCTGAAACCTGCGCCGTTTTCGAGAGTGTCAGCGAGAAAAGCCATCGTTGTGGGGGTTTCGCGTAGCACGCCGCTGTAGATGCCGGCCGTTAGTTCGAGTGACTGGACGTCGAGGTACGTCGCCGCGGCTGTCCGGAGAAGGAACGCAAGGGAATACCAAGCGGCCCGTCTCCCCTCTCCCGTCTCACCGGCACCAGAGGGTTGTATTCCTAGTGAGTCAAGGCTTAGGCGGATACCTGATTCTGGTCGCACCGGTTTCTCGGTCCCCACGAACAAGAAGTCAGTGGGTTGAACCGAACCGAGTGCGACAGAGATAACGTCGCCTGATCCGGCTGTCTTCGGTAGTAGGCCGTTCTCAATTGCTTCGACGGACACATATCCGGCCCAGTCCGTCCGCTGCGTGGGAACGTTGACCTGGAAACGGTGTAAGCGGCCGCCATTGTCGTTAATCACGAATCTTTTTCCGGGACCGCTTAGCGCTAGGGTGCCTCCGTGACGGACCTCATCGAGCTTCGACAGATCAGTGAGTGCGCGAGCAGCCATTGCACGCGCGGTCCAAGCAAAATTTCCGTCAAAGTCCTCAGGAGTGCCGGCGCGGAAGCCGAGCGGCTGACGGAGTGGTATCCACTGGTAGACACCGGGAGGTCTGCTGCACTGAGGGCACGATTCGTTTTCATCGCCGCCCGTGCCGTCGAGTGCTTCGTGTAGGTATGAACATGAGCGGCACACCGCAACATGACGTAGTGGACCGAGGGGATCTTCCTCTGACTGAACTGGCCTGGTCGGCCGGAACGCTGCCACTCCGACGACAGGATAGACCTTGCCGTCTTTAACGACCTCGCTGAGCGGAGCAAAGGCAGAGACCGCCATCGAGAGGTCGCGATCGATAGCGCCCCGTGGCGGCCACGGGTACGATTGGTTCGGTCGGTTGAGGTACAGGTACCTTATTTTTGAAGGGAAACCGAACATCGGAAGTATGCCGGCTTCTGCAAGCCTTTGACTTAGGTCCGGGTGTCCGATAGCGGCATTTGCGCAGTCAGTGACTTTGGAGACCAGAGTAGTTCTCAGCCAATGAGTCCATTGATACTCTGAAATATCTTTAGGTGCAAAGGAAGTCAGAGCACTCGCGACACTGTTCAGCCGGTCCGCGTTGTTATCGATCCAGGTCTGAACCGCACCGGAAACTGCCCCCCATTCGGTGGCCAGGCCAAATTGGCCATGAGAATTGTTCGTAAGGTCTGTCAATAGTCCTGACGCAACTGCGTTCGGGCCGATCTCGTCAAAGGCCAATCTCAACGCTTCGGCACTTAGCGTCCGCCTGAAAATTTCCTTGCGGTTGAGGGCAAGGTACGGCTGTGGTGTCGGCTCGTTGGTTATCAATGACGGGCGGGCGAAATAATATTCGTCATGCGAGCGTCCTCGGCAGACAGTCAGAGCTGTAGCTAGCGGCGAGGTGCGTCGGCCTGCTCGACCAACTCGTTGTTGGTAGTTGAATCGGGTTGGGGGCATATTGCCCAAAACCACGACTTCCAGAGAACCGATGTCGACGCCGGCCTCCATCGTGGTGGTGACGGACAGGAGGTCGAGACCGTCAGCACGACTGTTCTCATCGCCTTCCAGAAAGACGTCCTGAAAGCGAGATTGGCGCGACTGAGCGTCAACTCGGTCAGTTTGACCTGTCAGTTCCGCGACTGAAAGACGGAATCGGCCTTGTCCAGTTGTCGCTTTCCAAGAGTAATAATCTTGACTGACCTTCACGTGTGCCGGATCAGCGGGCAATCGCCGCCGGCATCGAGTACAGATGCCGGTACCGTGGTGCAGATGTTGCCGACGACAACTCTCGCAAATCCAGCTGTACTCGCCTGGGCGTCTCAAAGTAACGTGATTAGGAGAGATCAAATAATCGCGAACCGCGTCCCCCCAATAGGCCATTACGGTCTCTTGAACGTAGCTGACTTCCAGATCGTGTTCTTTGGCGACGGATTCCCAGTACAGCTTCAGCTTGACAGGGGGCTTATCGCGAGGGTCACGAATGCCGAAGAATCGGCGAGCGTCTCCCAGCACACGAAGGCTCGTCCGCGACAACGCTACTACTGACGTTGGCTCCTCGGCAAGATCCCGCGAATCCGTCGTCAACGCAAGCCATCCCAGCCCGATTGACTCGAAATCACGCCCTGCACCGGAGAAGAGACCCTCGATTACCTCTTTGTGTAGATTTTCTTGTATATCCCTCCACCATTGCTTCTCGGTTTCATCTAGTCCACCGCGTGTAGATATAGGCGGGAGGTCCCAATTCAGTAGAGTCGACCACCCAATACGCCGCCCCTTGGATTTGTCGTAATGCGTTTGAAGCGATGCATGAGTGCCACCAGGATTGACTCCGAGCTCAAGCGCTTTTTGGCCGACATCGTCGGCGAGCAGCTTGAGGGTCTGGGGCGCGGACAGCTGGTTCTCGAGCTGAAGCATCTCTCCGGGATAGGCCTCGTCTTCCTCTCCACGCCAAAGATCGGTTAGCCGACTGTATACGCCATTGTCCCGGGCACGGAGGCGGTCTCTCGCCCTCTTATTTGCCTCCGACTTGTCACCGTCCCGCACCAATTTGCTTGCGCGATCAAGTAGAGTGGGCCAGTCCTCAGTCTCCGCGAGGCGATCGTAGAGCAGTGTCCGCAGTAGGTCTTGATAGTGCCGTAACCCCATGCCTGCTGCGAGTTTCGCTGCATCCTGTCGGCTATCCGTAAAGACGATAGCCTTGCGTTCAGTCTCGGGAAGTTGAGACATAAGCTCTGTAACAAGAACCTGATTGATTTTTTCGAAACCAGTCCGCATTCCTCGTATAGGACTGCGTTGCCGCGCCGGATCAGTATGAGGAAGCCGCCTTCCGCCCTTTCCGTACTTGATCTCCCAATCGTCTCCGCAGTTTGGACATTGAGTAGGAAACGGCGACAGTGACTTCGGGTCGCGCTTCGGTTTCCCGTTCCTGTCGATCCTGGACCGTGCGTGGAAAGTCCAGCCACTATGAGGCTTTCCTTGCCGCGCGTTCGTCACCCCGCCGTTTCCTGGATTCAGGATGCTACGTCGGAATTCGTACCTGACGTTTCCACCGTCGGCATTCCAGTCGAGGTCGTCTAGCTCGGGTCGACTAGTACGGGGCCAATAGACAATATAGTTGTTCGCAGTACGTTCCAGAGAAACCTGGTCTGGAAGCTTTGATAATTCTGGGACGTCGGCGAGCATCATGGCGCTAAGGCTTTCTTGCTGGGTTGCTCCGGCTTGGACGAATCCGCCGAGCATGACGTCGCCGCAGTTCTGGCAGTAGAGAAGCTCCAGTACCCTAGCTCCACACGGGCATCTCGTGACAGGCTCGTCGAAAAGTGGTCCGACTGACCGCGTTCCGGTTTCATCAGCCAGGTCGGAATGTCGGCGCGGATCTGTACAAGCCCATATCCCAGGTACATTTCTGAAAAAGAGGTGAGCGCGCAGTCGTGGCCAGCCAACACGGCCTTTACTGTGTGGCAGGGCGCGGAGGAGGCTAGACAGAGCGTCCGAAGCGACATGGGTGTCGGTCTTCGGGAATAGCATTTTGGCTAGCTCGTCCTGGGTCATTGCCTTCGGTGCCCCGTTCACATTTCCCTCGAAAAATGCTGCGTGCAAAGCTTGTTGCGCACCAACTGATTCTGCTGCCAAAAGCGCTGACGCTCCGTCGCGCGCACCGGCCAATAGGGCGGCCGCATCGCTGATATCGGGATTCGCGTTTTGCGGCTGTACATGTTCACCTGGAAGAAAATCGAAGCTCGCCTCGGGCAAACCGAAGAATTGCTCGATGTATGCGCGGTCCCGTAGAGGGTCGAGGCTCGCGGACGCCGCCAATACACGCAACTTCTCCGGCTGATCGATTAGTCCTAGGCGGTTCCGCAGGTTCCGAATGAGTAAAGCAACTTCTGTGCCAGCGGTGCCCCGATAAGTATGGAGTTCGTCAATGACGAGCGTAAACCTGTTGGAGGGGTGCTCGTCGAGCCATGCTCGCGTCTTGTCGAAGAACTGTCGATCCCGGGATCGCAGGAGCATGACATTTAACATGCTGTAGTTCGTGATAACGACGTCCGGAGGTGCGTCGCTCATGTCCCAGCGGCTACGCATCTCTGCACCATCAAGGCGCGGCACGAAGTACTGAGTTTCCCCACCGATCTGTTGAGCCCGTCGCGAGCGTTGATCGGTTGCACGCAAATAGCGCCGGAGATCGGCTACGGCACGGGAGTCGCTAGGGTTGCCTGTAACAGGTGTGGCACCCGTGTACCGCCCGAAATAGAAGCGGTGTCCCAGCCGGTTCACGTTGAGCCACGCGCGAGCTTCATCGCTATCGAGCGCTCTTCTGAGTCGGATTAGTTGGTCGTCTACGAGTGCGTTCATCGGGTAAAGAATCATTGCGCGGACCGCTGCAGTCCGGCCGCTCTCACCGCTGCGTTGCGAGACGAAATCTCCTTCTCCGGTCCACCAATCCACGGCAGATCCACGCTGTCCGCTCCACCGCTTCGACTCCTCTAGGAGCGAAGCGAGAATGGGAAGGAGGAACGATTCCGTCTTCCCTGATCCTGTGCCCGCAGTGATGACTATGTTTCGGTCACCTTTCGCGGCACGTATCAGGGAGAGCTCCTGATGGGTGTAGAGCTGTCGGTCGGCCGGAATCAACCCCGCAGCGGCGAATTCTGCAATCTCAGTACTCAAGCCAGCCGCAACCGCGGACTCAGCCAGACTTCGACCGGTGGTCTTGTATTCGGGCCGCAGCTCGAGAAGCGGCATACGGTAAATGCCGTTGTCGCGGTCGAGGAGAGCTTGGCGCTCTCGTTGAAGCTCCTCGCTAGCGAGGCCGAAAGGTGTGTTGTAGTAGCGGAAGAACGCGTCACGTAGTCGGTCGAAACTAGTGGCGAGATCCGGCTTCTGATCAGGCGACATCATGTCTCTCGGTTGCACTCATTAAGTAAGCGTGGGCGATTGACCGGGTGTGACGATGCGACTTCGCTGACCGAGCGTTCGCCACATTACGTCCGCAATCTCGCGTGGCACGTTGTCGTATCGTGCTGTACCCGCGGATAAACTGATCACAGGGCTCTTTCCGCTACACAGAACTAAGCATCTGCGGTGCAGTGGTGGGAGAGGCGCACCAAGGTCAGTGAATAGTGTTCCTTGCCCAGTCTCTGGATCGTGACCCAGGTACGGACGCCATCGGATGGCGTTGGTACCCGAGCGGGCAAGCGCCGTCCAAATGCCAGCAGACATGTCGCAATGCCGCCAACTGTCACCCTCGTACCAGAGGAAGTTTTGATGTCCGTTGCCCTCGTATCGATATAAGCCCGGCTTGGCCAACCCGGGCGGTGGCGGAGACCAGCGGAGGCGGACGACGTCGTAGTACGCGATTGTGTCGTTCTGCATATTTGGGGGCGCGCTTTCTCGGCCGAGTGCGACGGTGCTAAGCCTCGGTGCCAACTGCAAAGCACTGCAAGGGACATAGGTTGCGTCAATCGCAGAGGCCGCGTCTTCAAGATTCGTACTTGAGGCGTACTGGAGAAACATCACCGCAGGGCGGGCGAGAGTGCGATCACGAGAGGGCGTGCAGTTCACAACGTGTATATCGACATCCACATCGTTCAAAGCTTCGAGTGAACCGGGGCGGACGAAGCCAGCAATTATCGCAAGACCATCCGAGTTCGGCAGTTTCGTCACGACCAGAGGACTGGAAGTCCATCGCCCCTGCTGCCAGTCAAGTTCGAGGTAGCCTCGGTCAGAAAGGTCGCGAAGCCATCGACCCGGCTCCCCTTTATCTAGTCGGAGGTCTGCCGTGCCTGCGAGCCAGATGGCTTTCTGCCGGTACTGAGATATCGATCCTTGTCTAGCTAGGCGCATCCATTCTCCAAGCAGCTCACCGAGCATGTTGCTTGCACCTATCCCATGCCCGCAGAAAGATGTCCAGCAATGGGTTCGTACCGCGCATCTGTTCTGAAACGCGAGCCCAGATGCGCTGTGAATCTGAGTCAAGGGCGCCGAAAAGCGGCTCAGCATAGCCGAGGCGATGCGCCGAGATCTCTCCGTTGACGCGTTCTTCAAAGAGCCATATGGCGTCCGCTGGTGCCGTGTACTCCCACACGGGTGAATCTGGTATTCCTACCTGCTCGAACAGAGGGTTGGGTGGCGGCGGAGCGATGGCTTTGGCCATACCACGCCGATCTACTACAGAGTATTGTCGGCCGACCCGGCGAAGGAGATGCGGTTCCCGAACGTTGCCGTCTACGACCGCTCCTGATATGGCTGTCAAGCCAACGGAGTTCATTGCAACCATAGCGATCTCATTTGTCTGACTGGCGCACACCCATCCGAGCGTGCTGGATGGGCCTGCTTGCGTTTCGTTGGGCGTGTGGATGTCGAAGGTAATCTTCTCGCCGTCAACATCGAGCACATGCGTACCTACTTCGAGGGGGCCGATACGGCGCAATGGAATAGGGAAGCCCGTTGCTTGGAAGGGGTGTGCCTGCGGCGTTCCATCGAGCGATGCAGGAACCGTTCTAGGGGTATCCCCGGCGGGGAGTAAGAGGTCCGGTTCACCTCCTTGGACGTAGTGCCTTGATCCCAAATTCGTGAAGATCTGCAACCCATTAACTAAACGGGGACGCAAGCTCGCAGATGATCTCAGGGCTCGCGCGAGTGACGGATCGATTTTGGTCAATGCGCTCTTAAAGGCGCCGACGTCCTCGATCTCCACCCTTATGTAAATGAGGCGGCCGACAACTAGTTGAGCGCCGGGCTTCTGTTCCACAAGACGCCAGCCCGTGCGTGCCGCGGCATTAAGTACCCTCTCAATCTGGGACCGCCACCCCGGTGCGACCAAGAGGACGTGCGGGGTGTACGGCTCGACATTGTCGACGGATATCCACCCCACATCAGGATGTGCACGCATTGGTTGCAGCGGTGGAAAGACGAAACGGCCAGCGACTCCTGGACCTTTGGCTGTGACAGAAGGGGTCGTACGCCAAGCTTGGACAGGTGGCATTGGTCCATGCCAGTGGTAATAGGCGCCATATTCTGGAGAAGTAAGCTCCACTGATTTGTCGTTGATCTCGACAGTCAGCCGTGGCTTCCCAGGTTGCTTGGTGATCGCCCATCTCGACGTGAAGTCGTCGAAATCGATGACGAACCGAATGTCTAACTGGGTGGCGCCCTCGGGTGTGAGTACTACTCCGTCCCACTCGCTCGCAAGCCGGTGGAGGTAGGACGCGAGCACCAGACGACGCGATTGGTCTGCCAGCGCTGCTAGCAAGGTGGCGGACAGGTCTCGCGGGGTGGCCGACCAAATTTCAAAGTGCGATAGAAGCGTCGCCTTGTCCGGGACACCGAGATTCTTGAGATCCAATTTTTCGAAGAAGCGCGTTAACCTCATGCGGTCGGAGCGCCGGATGATGGCTTGTGATATCGGATAGCCAATTCGAGTGAGGCTTTGGTGTCCCCGGATGGTATTGAAGCCGACCTGCGGGTTGGCATCCACCCAGTCACTCAGTTCGCGCCACCACTGCGCCACTACACCGAAACTCTCGTCAAGTCGCCCGCGAAGCACCATCAAGTCGTCGTGTGACATTTGCGGAGCTAACAGTTGAGCTAAGCGGTAGTAATAGGCCTGGCTAATTGCGGTAGCGTCGCGATGCATTTGGCTGGCAGCAGCTACGCTCAGCGCCAGGACCGCGAGATTTGGCGGAACGGAGGTCCGGCTACCAGCCGACCATTGCCGCCATGCTTCCTTCAACGGCCGGAACACATCGTTGGCGCTATTGAGGTCGACATTCGCTGCGACAATCTGGCCGAGCTTGGCGCTCAGATTCAGTTCGCCCGTCCATTGCCTAACTTCGTCGGACACTTCGAGGTCGAAAATGAAAGGAGCAGACGTATCCCGACGAGCGAAGAATGCGCGCTCCAGCAGCGTCTGCCACTCATCAAGCGTATCGGGCACTGTCGCCGATTCAGCTACGTCTGTCGCGTCCATCGCGACCGCAGGCTAGCAAATCGCACAGACGCTCGCTGGCGCTCTGGGGAAGATTGTTTCCTTATGGAGACTGACAAGGTAGACCCCGCCAAAAGTTGCCTCACCGCAGAACAACTTGTCGCAGAAGTCGGCATCCTGCTTCGATGTACTAGCTGCCCGCTGCTTCGCAGATAAGGCCGGGCGCCACCGTATCGCGGCGCCGCGGAGCCACATCTGTCATCGGCACAGCCAACCGTCGGCGGAGGACTCTACGCGCTGGCCGAGCGGTGGGGCTCGCTGCGATGATCACGCGGCGCGCCGCTCCATCAGCTTCGTCGTGTCGCCGCCGGGAACGGCGACGGCCTGCAACAGCTGCTCGTGGTTCTCGCGCACGGCGCGGTAGTTCTGCAGATAACGGTCGATCTGCTCGCGCCGCAGCGGCCGCGCCCAGATGTTCTCGCTGGGAATGTCGATGCCGCTGTCGTTGGACTGGGCCCGCACGCGAGCGCCGATCCGGAACCCCACAGCCGCCGCAATCATCAGCACGACGATGCCGGCGCCGAAGACACCTGTCAGCGGGCTCTCCGCCGCCAGGGCGTACACGAACATCCCGAGCGCGACGAACGTCAGCAATAGCATCAGATACGCCACATACGTCATCAATTCATCACGCCTTACCCGCATGCCTATCACCTCGAAAACTCGCCGTCATATAACAAAACGCTACGTGTAGCGTAGCGCTACGCCTAGTGTAGCGTATCTGCCCGGCCGCATATTCCCGCCGGAAAGGACGACGCATGCCCCAGCGTCCGGAGGTCGATGACGGCATCGCTGACGCCACCTTGGCGCTACTGCGCACCAAAGGCCCCAAATCGGCGACGGTCGAGGCGGTCGCAAAGCGCTCGGGCATCGCCAAGACCACCATCTACCGACGGCACCGCAACCGGCGCGACATGCTGTCCGCAGCGTTATCGCGAGTCACCACGCCCGAACCGCTGGCAGCCGACGCCGAGGCGCCCGACCGCCTGCGCTGGCTCATTCAAGAATCCGTCAAGATCATCGAAGTCGGCATTGGGTTCGGCGGCCTGGCGGCCCTGCTCACCGAAGAAGACCCCGAGTTCAGCAAGGCCTTCCGCCGCATTCTTGCCCGGCAGCGAGCCGATCTGGAATCAGTGATCGACGCTGCCAAAGCCGACGGGTCGTTTCGCGCCGACGTCGACGCCGCGACCCTCGTCGACGCCATCGTCGGCGCGCTCATCGCCGAGCGCACCCGCACGGGGCGCGTCGCGGCCGGGTGGGAAGTGCGGTTGTTCCACCTCTTCTGGCCGATCGTGCAGGCCTGATCCTCGAAGCCCCGAATGACTAGTCGAGCACGCTGACGGCTCGACACCGATCTTCACGCGCGGCCCCTCAGTCTGCGCCCGCCACGCCCGCTGCGTTCCTCGAGGCTGTAACGCGTGGTCTCGACGCGGATGCGGCCCGCGGCGGCGTGCGCCGTCAGCTCCCGCGGCTGATGGTCTTAGACGCTGGCCGCGTCAGACCGAGTCTTCGGCGCGATCGCGGCCCCGCAAGACCAACGGCAACACCAGCCACACGACTACGAAGCCGATCAAGGCGATCCCGCCCGCAATGAATGCGGTTCCCTCGCCGTACACCATGCCAACCACGACGACCGTCACACCGACCAACGCCAGGCCCAGCAGCGCGAGTCCGCCGATGGCCAGGCGGTGACTCGCCGACACCAAGACCCTGAGCTTGCGCTGCCGGAATAGAAATCGATGCATCGCCACCGGCGCGACCAACGCGATCGTCGCCGCCAGCGAGCACGCCACCGTCGCGATGTAGACCGCCCGCATCAGCCCGTCCAAGCGGTCGAAGCGCTGCTGAAACGGCAGCGTCAGAAGGAACCCGGTAAGCAGCTGCACACCGGTCTGTGTGACACGCAGTTCCTGTAGCAGGTTGTTCCAATTGCGGTCCAGCCGTTGCGTTTCCGTCTCACCGCGCGCCTGAACGTCCCACCGTTGATCGCGTTCGGGATGGTCAACGTCCATGTCGCACCGTCACTCTCCCGAGCGCTCGCTCGGCACCGCGCCCGTACCCGCCTGCAGGGCCGTCGAAACCTCGAATCGCGGGATTCCGAACCCGAAGACCTCACGCCATGTCGAACAGCTCTTGCATCACCACGACGCTGGCCACCCGCTGCAGGTTGCCTTCCACCGCGATGCGCTGATCGGGTGGGTAGTCGAGCAGTTTATCCAGCGCCGTCGACACCTTCGCCATGTCATAGATCGGCTGATCCTTCGCCGCCTGCGACGCGAACGTATCCCGGTAGAACTCGATCATCGGATCGTTCGCATCGCGCGTCGGCGGCGTCGAAAACGGGTGCTTCTGCCGGTCGTACACCTCGGGGATCAACACGTCTTTGGTGGCTTCCCGCAGCACGTGCTTCTCCCGAATTCCCTTGACCTTCATGCTCACCGGCACCCGCGCCGCCGCGTCCGCGACATGGTGATCCAGGAACGGCACCCGGCCCTCGATCGAATGCGCCATCTCCATCCGATCCGCCAGGAAGTTCAGGATGAAGTTCGGCATCACCGTCTTGGCGTTCACATACAGCATCTGATTCAACCGGTCGCGGCCCGCGATCCGCTGGGAAAGCGGCAACCGATCCAACGCCGACACCAGCGGCTGAAACTCCCGCACCGACGCCGGCAGATCATCACGGAACAACGGCGCCACGCTCTTCGCCTGATTCGCAGCCACATTCAGCGTCGCTGGCAACCAGCCCAACCTCCGCTGCACCGCCCGCATCTCGGCGCTGTCCACCTGCTCCGGCATCATCAACGCCCGCGTCGCCGCATTGGCGCCCAACATCTCGTCCAGCAGCGCCGACCGTTGCCCTAATCTCAATGAAGGGTCGTTGTTCAGTGCGTCGACCCGGAAATACGGGTAACCGCCCAGCATTTCGTCGGACCCCTCGCCGGTGAACACCACCTTGATGCCCGCGTTGCGCACCGCGCGGCTCAGCAGAAACTTCGCCACCCCATGGCCGTTGAACATCTGCGTCTCGGAATGCCACACCGCGTCGGCGAACGACTCGGCGATCTCGCGTCCCGTGATCGGAATCGGGTGAAACGTCGCGCCGACGTGCTTGGCCTGCGCCTCCGCGATGCTCGCCTCGTCATACAGCGCGTTGTCGAACGTCAACGTGAACGCCCGAATCGGCCGGTCCATCTCCTGCTGCGCCAGCCCCAGCACCGCGCACGAGTCGATACCGCCACTCAGATACGACGCCACCTCCACATCGGCAACCAGCCTCTGCCGCACCGCATCCCGCAGCGCCTCCCGAAACTCGGCGACGACCTCCGCCTCGTTGCGCGTGTCCACGGCCATCTGCTCGGCCGTCGGCATCTTCCAATCCCAATACGGATGGATGCGCACCTGACCATCGCGGGCGATCGCGTAGCACCCCGGCGGCACCGTGCTGATCCCGGCGAACTCCGTGATCTCGTGCGACCTGCCCATACCGCCGATCGCGCCCTCGAGATCCCACGCCGCCGGCACACCCAACGCCAGCAGCGCCTTGATCTCCGACGCGAAGAACACCTCGCCGTTGACCACCGTGTAGTAGAGCGGCTTGACCCCGAAGCGGTCGCGGATCGCGAACATGGCCCGCTGGCGTTCGTCGGCGATCACCACCGCGAACTCGCCGCGCAACTGTGTCGCCGCCTGCATCCCCCGCTGGTCATACAGGTGCAGCGCGATCTCGCTGTCGCTGTCGGTGGAGAACCGATAGCCACTCGACCGCAACCGTTCACGGATCTCGCGGTAGCCGTAGAACTCGCCGTTGACCACCACATGCACCGCGCCATCCGGACTGGTCATCGGCTGACTGCCGTTGCGCAGGCCGATGATCGACAACCGCGTGTGCCCGAGCGTCCACTTGCCGTCCCGCGACGTCCACGTGCCGGTGCCGTCGGGTCCGCGATGCTCCAGCAGCTTGAGCTGATCGCAGCGGTCACCGGGCAGGCCGTCGCGCGTCATCGCGGCGAAAATTCCACACATCGTTGGCTCCTCCGACGTCATCGTCGCGTACCAACCTGTCCAAGTGCTGGCACGGGAAGCGGGGTCGCTCCTCGCCGGACGCCAACATCTGGGATCAGTCAAGCGCGATTGCAGCGGCTACTGCTTGAACAGCTCGAGCGTCATGACGTGGACGTCGGCGGCCGAGATCCGCCTGTCCACGGCATTGCGGCGGAGCAGCTCGCCGCCGCGGCGGTACTCCGAGAGCTCGACCCGACCGGTGAAGTCGAGAACGATGTCGACCTCGAGGTCGCCACCGAACCGATTCGGCCGACAGAAGATCAGCTCTCGCGTATCGCCCGGGCCGGAGTCAAACCACAGATCCCAGTCATGCTCGGCGGCAACGAGATTGATCAGATCGATCACGCTGAACGTGTGCGTGTGCATCGTCGCGCCCGCCTTACGCCGGGCCGGTGTAGCCGTTGGCGCGTGCCCACTCGACGACCGTCGCCTTGGTGTCGGGGCACATGTTGTCCACCGCCGCCATCAACACGATCGCCGACTCGGCCGCCGCGAACCCGCTGTTCTGCAGCTTGCCGAGCACCACCGGCGGCGTCACGTCGCTGCGCAGCTCGTGACAGACCTGCTTGCCGATGTCGATCATGTCGATGATCGACTCGTAATACACCCCGGCGCTGTCGAGCTGGCTAATGAAGTCCAACTCGTCAGCCTGGGCCGGAACCGACAACGCCACCGCCCCGCACACCGCGAGCACGCTGGCAATAACCCCACTTCTACGCATGATCTCCCCCCTAGATTCGTGCGTCGAGGCAAACGGTAAACCCGACCACCGACAAGTTGATGACGCCGACGTCAGTTGACGTAGCTAAGCTGCGGCTACCATCGGTTTGAATGCATCCGGAGGGGGGCCGAAATGCCGTCGTTGAGCGACACCAGAGAGCCGGTGTGTCGGTGACCATCGCCCCTTCGGATACGCCCCGGTTGGCCAATCGCGCCGAGCGCCGCGTCTACGAGGCGCTGATCGAGCAGCGTCAACCGCACGACCTCGTCGTCGCCGGCCAGCGCGTCACCGACCATCTCAAGGACCACGAGGTCGACTTCGTCGTCGCGATCGAGGGCGCGGGCATCGTCTGCCTCGAGGTCAAGGGCGGCGAGGTGTGGCACGACGGTCACGGCTGGCGGCAGAAGCGCGGCGGGCGTGAGCACACCATCGAGCCCGTCCGGCAGGCGCGCGAAGCCTGCTACGCCCTGAGGGACTACGTCGAGAAGGACCCGCGCTGGACCCAGGGCAGGCTGCGCTGGGACCACGTCGTCGTGCTACCCAATACCGAACTGCCCGACGGCTTCGCGCTGGCGGACTGTCCCCGGTGGAAAGTCATCGATCGCAACGACCTTCCTTCCATGGTGGCCAAGCTGCGCGACGTGTTGCTCGGTCAGGAGCTCGATCGGCCACTGTTGACGACGACCGGCATCGAGCAGATCAGGACGGCGCTCAGCGGCAGGGGATTACCGCAGCGCGACGTCGTCGCCCGGGCGCTGGCCAACGAGGATGCCGCCGACACACTGACCGAACACCAGGGCGTGATCCTCGACGCCATCCGACTGCTCAACCGCATCGAGGTCCGTGGCGGCGCGGGCAGCGGCAAGACATTTCTGGCGATGGAACAGGCGCGGCGGTTGGCGCAACGCGGGCAGCGCGTCGCGCTGGTCTGCTACTCGCACGGGCTCGCGTCGTACCTGGAACGCGTGACCGCGACCTGGCCGCGCCGTCAACAACCCGCCTACGTCGGCGAATTCCACGCCCTCGGCATGCAGTGGGGCGCGCCGGAGGGTCCCGACGAAGCGCTGCGCACCGAGGAGACCGTCCAGTTCTGGGAACATGACCTGCCGCGGCAAATGGCTGAGCTGGCAATGGAACTCGAGATCGGACACCGCTTCGACTCCATCGTCGTCGACGAGGCGCAAGACTTCGCCGACTCGTGGTGGGAACCCATGCTGATCGCGTTGAAGGACCCCGACGAGGGCGGGCTGTACGTGTTCACCGACGAGGGCCAGCGCGTGTTCAACCGGTACGGCTCGCCGCCGGTGCCGCTGGTGCCGCTGATCCTCGACCACAACCTGCGCAACACCCGGCAGATCGCCAACGCCTTTCAGCCGCTGGTCGATCATCCGATGCGGTTCCTCGGCGGGGAGGGGCCTGCGGTGTCGTTCGTCGCCTGCAGCCGCGACGATGCGCTGAGCGTCGGCGACGACCAGATCGAGGCACTGCTCGAAGCGGGTTGGCGCCCTGAGGATCTCGCGCTGCTGACCACCGGCAGCCGGCATCCGGAGCAGGCCGAGCGGCAGAAGGAAGGCCACAAGGCGTACTGGGACACCTTCTGGGACACCGACCAGGTGTTCTACGGCCACGTGCTCGGCTTCAAAGGCCTTGAGCGCCGCGCCGTCGTGCTTGTCGTCAACGAGGCCAGCCAGTTCGACCGCTCGCGCGAGCGCCTGTATGTCGGATTGTCGAGAGCCCGCGATCAATTGGTCGTCTGCGGTGAGCCGGAGTTCATCCGTCAGGTGGGTGGCCCGGACCTTGCGCGACGGCTGAGTCTGCCGGGGGAGTAAGCGGTACCTCGGGCGGTGCTTCGGGCCGTCGACGCACCTGCGTTGACAGGCACTCACGCCGCGGCCTAGCCTTTTGACTACAGACGTTGTCAAAAGTTGAAGGAGGGCGGCGATGAGTGTGGCCATCCCGGCGCGCCACCCGGACCGTCCCCGGCCGATCCCAGCCGGCGTACGGGCCATGGCGACGGCGCTGGCGATTCGCAACCCGACGCCGCAGGAGTGGCGGGTCCTCGGGGAACGCCTCACCGTGGGTGATGAGCCCATGGATCGCCTGGTCGCGTGGATGGCGGACGCCGGCATGGAGCGAACGCGTCCGCTGTTCGAACGGGCACTCCGCGACGGCATCGGCACCGTCCCCGACGCTCCCGAACCGCTGCGGGAGTTCTTCGACACCTACGAGAAGCTGCCCGACTGGGTCGACATGGACACCGTGCGCAAGGGCCAGCGGGCGCTGCGCCGCGGTGGCGCCGACGGCATGTACGTCGCCCGCGACGTGTCCCTGCTGGGGGGCTATCAGTTCTCCGGCTTCAACAAGACCTTGCTGCGTACCGGTGCGCTGGAGAAGGGCTCCAACAAGCGCTTCGCCGAAACCATGCAGTGGGCCATGGACGTCATCGCAGAAGGCGGGCTCGAAAGGCTCGGTGTCGGGTACCGGTCGACCATCCGCGTGCGGTTGATCCATTCGTTCGTCCGCAGGCACGTGTCGGCGATGCCGGACTGGCGCGCCGACGAGTGGGGCCTGCCCGTCAACCAGACCGACATGGCCGCGACGTTGGTCGGCGCCCTGGTCGCGCCTGCGGTGGGCGCCGCGGGCATGGGCGTGGTGCTCTCACCGTCGGAGTACCGCGCGGTCGCGCATCTCACCCGCTACGTCGGCTGGCTGATCGGTGTCGAAGACCGGTGGCTGCCAAGGAGTTTCCGCGACAGCGTCCGCGTTCTGGCGCACACGTTGTCGGCGCTGGCTGAGCCCGACGAGTCCAGCAAGCAGTTGGCCGCACCCATGGTCGAGGATCCGCTGGCTTGGCACTATGACTCGCTGCCGGGCCTGCGGCGCAGACTCGCACGCGCACAACACCTCTCGATCACCAGCGCATTCTTGGGGCCTCGAACGGTGAAGGCGCTGGGCCTGCCGTCCTACGCGTTGCCGTGGTATCCGCTGCTGCGGCTGCCGGTGAACCTTGCCCGCAGCGTTGCCGCGCTGACCTTGCCCGGCGGGCTCGAGCGCGCCGATCAGCGGGGCCAGCGTGAGCATCAGAAGTTGTTGCGCACCATGATCGGTGACCAGGCCGAGGCCACCATCGGTGAGTCGGCCGCGCACGTCAGCCAGGTTGCCTGAGCCGTCGCTGCGGCCAGTTCCCGCGCGGCTTGTCAGTCGCAGTGGGCGCACGCTCCAGTCAAGGTTGCGAGCGATCGTATCCGCCTGTGTAGCGGCTTCGACGTCGGGCGGACCGAAATGTCGGTGGTCGGTCGTAGCGTGCGCGCGTGAGCGACAAACGCAAGCGGCGCCGAATGAAACAAGCACGGCGCGACGCCAGCCGAATGGCGGCTTACGAACGCAAGCCGCGTGACGACGATGGTTTCCTCGACAGTCTGATCCGGGGCGCCCTAGCCAGAGGGCATCCGCTCAGTCTGCTCGCCGCAGCCAGCTATCTGGTCTCGGCCCTGACGCCTGGCCGACTAGCACTGCTCGAGCCGGGACCGCGAGAGCCGCCGGATCTCGACGATTTCCTCGCCGGCTTGATAGGGCATAAGTGTCGCGAGATTACCGCGCTCCTCGCCGTGCTGGCCGAACTTATCGTTGATCACCCAGAGTGGCAGGTGAACTGCAGGAGAGAGGTTTCAGCACGTCAACACCCACTGCCGAAGTGGATCGCACGTCTGCCCGACATCCGAATCCGCCGGGTAGTCAGAGCGACGCATGTACTCGGAGACATCGAGGAGGTGTTGATCGGTACACAGATCGCGGGCCGCTACGACATGACCTGCATGGTCAGATTCGACCACAACACGATGTTCGAGATAGGCAAGATCGACTTCACGTCAGAATCGATCGACGAGCTCGTTGCGTCTGCGATCGAACACAATTCACACTTCAATTTCGTCGACATGAGTTTGGCAGACGCGGGGGCATGGATTCGACACGGGCTCGATCAGCCAATGCTTCCGCGCAAATCGGATCGATGGCCGGAAACTCTGCCACTGGTCCGATGGCTCGTGAGCCACCTACCCGAAGGCGGGCAGAAGTACCAACGCCCCGAGTGGGATTGGGCCAAGCTCAATGAGCTGTTCGACGCGTTCTTCACCACTCCAGGAGGAGCACCTTTCGACGATTACGAGTGCCGAATGATGTTGCACGAGCTGGTGGACTCCGGTAACGGTGACCCGTTGCGCTGGAGCACGACGCGAATCGACCAACTGATGGACGGATCGTCCTATTGGGCCGGTGAATTCGTATTGCAGTGTGTCCTAGAGCTTCCCGATCTCTTGCGTGCCTTCATTCCGTTCGCGCACGCGCGAAGCGGGACCCCAGAAGAGTTCACGACGGAGGCGATCGCGTTCATCGACAAGAACGCCCGATACTACCGAAGGGAGGTCTTGGCAACCGCCAGTTGACAGATAAGGGCGGCAACGTCGCGGTCGCGCTCTGCTAATCGTCGGCATGATACAGCCTCAGCGCCAGGACACGCCCCTTCTCGGTGAGCTGTAGCCATGCGCAAGCCGTCCAGCCCCAGCGATCGTCGTAGTTCGCGACGTATTGTTTCTCGATCTTGGCCATCGCCTCATCGAGAGTGAGATCCCATGCCCTGAATCCGGAATGGCTTCGGTCGACGATCTCGCCGAGATCAAACAAGCCTTCGCTGACGACCTCGCGGATCATGTTCAACGTCAGCTGCTGCGCCTCGGACACCGATCGCTTGCGAGTGTGGTTCTCGAATAGGAACGCGCTGTGGATCTCTCCGAGACGAATCCAGTCCCGCAACCCTTCGATCAGTAGCGCTTCCTTCACACAACATCATGCTCGGAAGCACCCATATCGCTGTCCACTCCACGACGCTACCTCCTCGACGGAGGTGCCTGGTAACAGCTTTCCAACGGTAAAAATTTGTGTATAGGTGACTGTTTGGGGCTCTTAGACTCGGGGTGTGAGTTGCAAGCACCCTGCAGCGCCATGGGTCTGACGCTGTCCCAGGTCCGCTGCTGGGACAGCGAATACCTTACGGAGGCAGCGCTTCATTGGTCTCGAACGGCTGACCGGTGGAACGACGCCTTCACGCAAATCGAGCGGCTGACGCATTCGCCGGGCGGTACGCCATGGGAGGGAGCGGCCGCGAGCGCTGCTCAAGATCGGGCTCACGCGGATCGGAGTCGGGTGCGCGTTGTCGCTGACGAGCTCTACAACGCGTCCTCCATCGCTCGCGCCGCCGCTGAAGAACTCTGGGCAGCGCGGCAACGAGTACTCGCCGTCGTCGCTGCCGCAGAAGCAGCCGGTTTCACCGTAGGTGAGGACTTCTCACTCACAACGTATCGCGCTGGTGCACACGAGATAGCGGCGGCTGAAGCGGAAGCGCGAGAACTCGGTCGCCAGTTGCGCGACCATATCGAGGAATTGCTTGAACTCGACCAACAAGTCGCCGGTCGAATAACCTCAGCTGCAGAGGGGGTCGGCACCCTCACCTTCACAGATTCGGCCGAGTCCGACCACGAGCACGACGGAGCGATTTACGCCGTCGACAACCGCATCCTGAAAGATGGTCCGCCGCAACCACCTCCGCCAGACCCCACGCCTGGACGGATGCCGCCGGTCGAATCCGCTGAAGACGTCAGGAGAGTTCTCGACCCGCTACCTAATGGCGGGAAAAGAGGTACAAACGGCGTCGGAACCAGTTCGAGGGTCAAAGAAATCTGGGACGAAGGTTCGACGAGACGTCTATGGGACTACCTCACTCGGAATGCTGCCGATGAGGCACCCCCACAGGATTATGAGGGCCCAGTGCGTGTACTTCCAGATGGCACGCGGATCGGATTCCGCCAAAGCGATAAGTGGGGAGACACCATCGACGTCTGGTATCCGAACGACTACACCAAGACGCACACCCCATATGAGCCGTACTTTCCGCCCATCATCGGCGACCCTCCACAACTTCCTCCGCCCACTGGCATTCCGTCGGTCCAAGTTCTTCCACCGCAGCTGACTCACCCGCCGGCGGCGTTGCCTCCTACCGGGATCTTCGAGCCGAATGGGCTGCCGCCGTGGTTGCAGGATCCGTCTACGCCACTTGTTCACCCACCGATCCAGGCACCGACGATCCTGCCCGGCGTATCTCTGCCGGACGTACCAGACCCGCCGCCGTCCGCCTCGGATGACACCTGGCGACGTCCCGAGGTCGGTGAGGGTCTCCTCGACGCGGGCCAGGCAGTCGGGGGCGTCATTGTCGGCGGAGTCGCTGTCATCGGCGGGCTTCTAGGGACGGTGGCTAATCCACGCGGCGCGATCACTCCATAACTACACCGCAGCTACCCGACGGCAAATCGAGTCATGGATCGTCAGCGTGATAACGCTCCTGCGCCAACGTCTTTCCTTTCTCAGTGAGGGCGAGCCACGCGCACGTCACCCACCCCCACCGGTCCTCGAAGTTCGTCACGTACTTGCGCTCGATCATCGCCATCGCCTCATCCAGCGGCGTGTCCCACTTCCTGAAACCGCCCGGCGCGCTCTTCTGCGGCACACCTAACACGAATAGGCCCTCGCTGACGAGTTCGCGGATCAGCCTCAGAGTGAGTTGTTGGATTTCGGCGATGGGGCGTTTGGAAGTGTGATTTATGAATCCGAAGTTGGAGTGGATCTCGGACAGGTGAATCCAGTCCTGCAGCCCTTCGATCAGCAGCAATTGCTTCACATCGTCATAGTCGGGAGCCGCTACGTCGTCGCCCATCCGTCAAACCTATCGCCGAAACGTGCAGCCATCTTCACGAATTTTCCGACGCAACAAGACGGCTTCAGCGCAGATCGCGCACCGCGATCAGATGGTGTGACACCGGCTCGTGGTCGACGAACTGCTCGACGGCCCGCTCGATCAAAAGGTCATTACCGGTCAGCCGCGTGTAGTGCTGGTGAAGATGCTCGCCCCACGATCGGACCATGAATGTCTCGACGAAGGTGTTCTCCTGCTCGACGCTGCGGTACAACCGCCACCGAGCCGCGCCCGTGCGTTGCCGCGACCGCCCCATCACGGCGATCGCCTTCAGGAACGCCTCCTCGTCCTTCGGGTCGATCTTGT
Source organism: Mycolicibacterium agri (assembly GCF_002553505.1). Lineage (GTDB taxonomy): Bacteria > Actinomycetota > Actinomycetes > Mycobacteriales > Mycobacteriaceae > Mycobacterium > Mycobacterium agri. The sequence goes on from NZ_PDCP01000008.1 coordinate 20,762, forward strand.
AGGTGGTGATCACCAGCACCGGTCCGTCGACCGGTTCCGGCTCGAACACCAGGTTCGGCTCCGGCCAGTGCGTCGACGGCGTCAGGTCCAGCCGCCCAGTGCGCGCATGCAGCGGCCACCACAGGATCGACAGCGCGCAGAACGCCAGCATTCCCGCGCTGACCAGGAGGCTGTACACACTCGTCGTCGCGCCCGCCAGCACGCCCCACAACACCGAGCCCAGCGCCTGACCGCCCATGAAGATCAGCTGATACACCGACAGCCCGCGGGCTCGCACCCACCCTGGCAGGCTCAGCTGCATCGACGCATTGAGCGTCGACAGACACAACAGCCACGACGCACCGCCCACCAGCAGGCCGACCAGCACCACCCCGAAGATGGGCACCAGCGCCAGCACCGTCGTCGACGCCGCGAAGCCCAACGCGGCGACGATGAGCAACGGGTTCTCGCCGAAGCGTGACCGCAACCGCGACAACACAAGCGCGCCGCTCACCGCGCCGACTCCCAGCGCGCCGAGCATGAGTCCATAGCCCACCGATGACAGTCCCAGTTGCTGTTTCGCGATCACCGGCATCAGCCCCCACAGCGCGCTGCCCGGCGCGATGAACAACGCCGTGCGCAGCAGGATGCGCCGCACGATGGGGGAGCGGCGGATGTAGCGGCCACCGCTGCTCAGCGCCGCCAGCGCCCGCTCGGACGGGAAGTTGCTCTCGAGAGCGGGTTTGCGCCACATGAGAAGCACGATCACGATGCCGACGAACGACACCGCGTTCAGTGCGAACACCACCGTCGGCCCGGCCAGCGACACCAGCACTCCGGCGATCGCCGGACCGATCGCCCGCGCACCGTTCATGCTCATGCTGCCCAACGCGGCCGCGGCCGGGATCTGTTCGGCGGGAACGATATCCGGCTGGATCGCCTGCCACGCAGGCGCGGTCAACGCCTGCCCGCAGCCGATGAGGAACAGCAGCAGTAACAGCACCGTCGGCGTGGTCAGCCCGGCGCCCGTCAGCGTCGCGAGCAGCGCCACCGCCGCCGCCATCGCGCCCTGCGTCGCGATGAGCAGCCGGCGCCGATCGACCAGATCCGCGATGACCCCCGACGGCAACGCCAGCAGCATCACCGGCAGCGTGGTGGCCGTCTGCACCAGCGGCACCAGCACCGCGGCCCGCGGATCGCCCACGAGCATCCACTGCGCGCCGACCGTCTGCATCCAGGTGCCCAGATTGGAGACGAACTGCGCGATCCACAGCGCACGGAAGATCGGCGAGCGAAGCGGGGCCCACGTCGACGTCGTCTGCTTCGCCGTCTTCGCCGTCGTCATGGCCTCCACTTCCGATGTCGACCTACCCGGGTCAATCTATGTGCATGCCCGCGCGGGCGGAATGAGCATTCCCAGGTCTGGCCTCGCTGACACCAAGGACCGCCGCGCCGTCAGTACGAGAAGTTCTTGTGGATGATCCAGCCGGGGATGAAGAGCACCATGGTCAGCACCGGCGCGAGGCAGCCGATTGCCATTCCACGACCGATCTGGGCCGCGATGCCGCCGCGACGAGTCAGCGCCCATGCGACCAGAACGTCGACGCTGATCACGGGCAGCGCGATCAGCGGCAGGAAGAACCACGCGGTCAGCATCAGCACACAGGTGAGCAATTCCAGCACCAACACATTGACCGCCATCGCGACGAAAACCGCCGGGCCGTAACGCGGTTGCGACGCAACCGGTTCGCGGTGGATGTCAGTAGAGCCAGTAGACATAGGGTGCCGCTCCGATCAGGAAAATGACTGCAGATGTGGCGAGGCCGACGCCGACGCCGCGCAGTGCGGGGCGGCCCCGAGAAACCAGGAACGGCACTGACACCAGAACACAGACGACGGCTGCGACGACAGCCGCCGTGAGGACCTTGTGTCCCTCCGCGGCCGTGTCGTTGTCGCGGAGCCCCATCTTGCCGAGCACGAGCATCGCGGCGAGGAACACACCGCAGACCACCTGAAAGAGCAGCGGTGTCGACCATGTGGCCGGGGTTTTTCGGGGGTGCTCGCGCCACGACTTCATGTCTGCGCCTCGGTCATCGCTGAAATGCTTGGTTATCCACAGGCTGGGGCTGCGCCGGCCCGTCTCACTGTCGCACGGCCGACACTCGATTCAACGACGCGCGAGCCGGCCGCGTCATCGGAGATCTGGGGGACATGGGCAACAGGGCGAATTTCGTCGTCGTCGAGGATCAGGACTGGCAGCTGTATTACTCGCACTGGGGCGGCTGCCGCATGCTCGACGCGCTCATCGGCGGACCGGAGCTGGCGCTGCGCTACGCCGCCTCGTTGCGCCGCTGCAAGAAGACTGACTGGTGCGATCCGCTGTGGGCCGACGGCGGCGCCGTGGTGGATCTCGATCGTCAGCGGGTGCTGTTCTTCGGCGAGCCGCTGATGATGACGATGAACGAGCGCCGCGCGCTGATGGATGTGCTTCCTATCGTGTGGCCCGGCTACGAGATCTGTTGGGCGTACGACGGAACCGAGGAACTCGCGGGGTACGTCGGAGCCGACCTGCCGCCGGTCAAGTGGGGTCGACAGCCTGAGCTCAAGCTCGTCCGACGGCGAAACAATCTGTGCCACTTGATTTCTGTGGTTGAGGCCGACGATGCCCTGCGCTTCTGGCCGCTGAAGTGGCACCTCAGCCTGGCCTGGCACGGGCCGGCACTTCTGAACAAGCTGCCAGGCAAGGGGGTCGGCCGCATCAGGCTCGGCATGATCCCCGAAGGCGGTGCTCACATCGACATGCACCGAAAGACATTGGGCGCCTGGCAAACCGCCGACACGATGGGCGTATTCCGCGCACTGCCCGAGCTGTGGCCGGGATGGCAGATCGAGGTCTGGGAGGACGGGTTCGAGGAACACGTCAGCCGGTGTGGCGGTGCCCTCCGCGTGCCGGAGCTGGACGTGATCGCGGGCATCGACACCGCGGAGAGGTGGCTTACCAAGCGCATCTTCGAGAGCTTCGAGGACAGCCCGGCGGGCCGCATCGCCGAACTCGCCGGAATGCTCGCGCCCATCACCCCGGGATTCGTGGTCAGCGCGGACGCCCTCGCGGATCGCGGCGTGCGCCCAACGCAGGCCGAGTGGTCGCGCGTCCTCAGCGCGTGTGACCAGGTCCGATCGGCGCACGCGAAATCGGCCTAGCGGGTCTCGCGGCCCAGTTCCTCGCCGAAACGGAATCTAGGCAGCGGATGTGCGAGTGAGGCCCTGCGTGGATTCCGTCTCGCGAGGCGAGCGCGCTAGACCCCGTCGTCCCTTCGCCGAGACGGAATCTAGGCAGCGGATGTGCGAGTGAGGCCCTGCGTGGAGTCCGTCTCGCGGGGGAAACGAGCCGCCGTCACCACTTCGCTTCCACATTGGCCGCGAGCTGCCGCGCGATCTTCACGGCGGAGTCGGCCGGGTTGGCGCTGCAGGTGTTCACGTCGATGATGATGTTGTTCTGATGCGCCAGCGCGTGCCCGCAGGCCCAGCCGGGCGAATCGGCGTCGTGCTGCGTCGCAATTGTGCTCAGCACACGATCAACGTTGGAGATCTGTCCAACGGACCACTTTGTCCCGCTCTGCGTGTGGGTGTACTCGTGGCAGGCCGGCCAGCGCTCGGCGGCCGCGTCGAAGAAGGCGCCGGCCTTCTCCATGGTCGGATACATTACGACCGCCTGCTTCAAGTAGTGCGTGAAGTTGTCGCCGTTGTTCATGCTCTGATCGCGTTCGGCCCAGTAGCCGCTGTCGGCGTAGACCGGGGCCTCCGCCGCGCCGTCGATGGCCAGGCACTCCGGCGGCGCCATGGTGGCGCTGTTGTCGGACATCGTGCTCTGCTCTTGCGTGACCGCCATCCCCGTCGTGCCCATCAGGGCGTCGACCTGCTCGGGTTTGAGCAGCAACCCCGGCAGCTCCCGCTCGACAAGCGGGCGCGGAATCAGCTTCGGCGCGGTCGTCGACGGCTCGGCGTGGCTTACCCTGCTTGCGCACCCGACGAGCGAGGCGCAGATGACCGCAACCGCCAATGCGGTAGCTGGCTGGCGCATGCGTTCCTCCCCATGCCAGTCGTGCCCAATCTGGTCAGCCCTTGTGCGACCCCCAATCGCAGCTCATGAGGAAATGTTGCAGCAATTCCGCCGTCGTATCAGCGAAATGAGGTGCGTTTCCCGATAACGATGAACCGCCCTTTTTGGTAACGCCTTGACCAGCGCAGACCCGCTCAGACCTGCTGAAACCAGTCGCTTAGCGGTTCAGAACAGGGCGAGCTGGCGGGTGTTCTCGTCACCGAACTTCTGCGGCACGGGCCGCTGGCGCACCCGTACCGGCCACCAGAACCACCGCCCCAGCAACGCGGCGAGCGACGGCGTCATGAAGGCGCGCACGACCAGCGTGTCGAACAGCAACCCCAGCGCGATCGTGGTGCCGATCTGGCCGAGCGCGATCAGGTCGCTGAAGACGAACGACGCCATCGTGAACGCGAACACCAGCCCCGCAGCGGTCACCACCGATCCGCTGCCCGCGATCGCCCGGATGATGCCGGTGTTGATGCCGGCGTGGATCTCCTCCTTGAACCGGGAGACCAGCAGCAGGTTGTAGTCGGACCCCACGGCCAGCAGCAGGATCAGCGCCAACGGCAGGATCACCCAGTACAAGTCGATGCCGAGCAGGTGCTGCCACACCAACACCGACAGCCCGAACGACACCCCCAGCGACAGCGCGACCGTGCCCACGATCACCAGCGCCGCGACCAGGCTGCGGGTGATGAACATCATGATCAGCAGGATCAGGCTCAGCGCCGAGATCGCGGCGATGAGCAGGTCGTAACGCGCCATGTCGGCGATGTCCTTGTACGTCGCCGCCGTGCCGCCGATGTAGATGTTCGACCCCGCCAGCGGTGTGCCCTTGACCGCCTCCTTCGCGGCGTGCCTGATCTGCTCGACGTGTGAAATGCCTTCCGGCGTAGCCGGATCCACATCGTGGGTGATGATCATGCGGGCCGCCTTGCCGTCCGGTGACAAGAACAGTTTCAGCCCGCGGATGAACTCCGGGTTGGTGAACGCCTCCGGCGGCAGATAGAACGAGTCGTCGGTCTTCGACGCGTCATACGCCTGCCCCAGCGCGGTGGAGTTCTCCAGCGCCTTCGACGACTGATCATTGATGCCCTGCGTGGTGGCGTAGTTCGTCATCGTCAGATCGCGGTTGGTCTCCTGCGAGGCGATCTGCGGCGGAATCAACGCCACCAACTTCGGCTGCAGGTCGTCGAGCTTGGCGATGCTGCCCGAGACGCTGGCCAGTTGGTCGGTCAGCTCGTTGATGCCGTCAAGCGCATCGAACAACGACCGTAGCGCCGCGCACATCGGGATGTCGTAACAGTGTGGCTCCCAATAGAAATAGTTGCGCAGTGGCCGGAAGAAGTCGTCGAAGTTGGCGATCTTGTCGCGCAGATCCTGCGCCACTTCCACCGTCCGCTTGAACGCCTCGCTCTGCTCGTGCGTGACATCGGCGGACTGCTGCTGCAGCGCATACTGCTGCTTGAGAATGTTGATCGTCTTGTTGATCTCACCGACCTGCTTGAGCATGTCGGCGGCGCGGTCCTGCTGATAGGGCAGGTTGTTGATCTGGCTGGCACTGTTCGCGCTGATCTGGAACGGAATCGAGGTGTGGTCCAACGGCGTTCCCAACGGCCGCGTGATGGACTGCACCTGTGCGATGCCGGGCGTGTGGAACACCGCCTTGGCGACCCGCTCCAGCAGGATCATGTCGGTGGGATTGCGTAGATCGTGGTCGGCCTCGATCATCAGCAGTTCCGGATTCAGCCGCGCCTTCGAGAAATGCCGTTCCGCGGCGGCGTATCCCACGTTCGACGGGGCATCGGCGGGCATGTACGGGCTGATGTCGTAGCTCGTCTTGTAACCGGCCAGCGCCGCCAACCCGACGAAGGCCAGCGCCAGCGTCGCGACCAGGATCGGCCCCGGCCACCGCACGATCGCGGTGCCGATTCGCCGCCAACCCCGCTTGGCTGTCCGGCGTTTGGGCTCCAGCAGCCCGAACCGGCTGCCGATGATGATCACCGCCGGCGTCAGGGTCAACGACGCGAACAGCGTGACCAGCACGCCGATCGCCGCCGGAATGCCCAGCGTCTGGAAGTAGGGCAGCCGGGTGAACCTCAGGCAGAACACCGCGCCCGCGATCGTCAGGCCCGAACCGAGGATGACGTGCGCCGTCCCTCGGAACATGTCGTGATAGGCCGCCAGTCGGTCGAAGCCGTCGTTGCGCCGCTCGTGATAGCGGCCGAGAAGGAAGATGACGTAGTCGGTGCCCGCCGCGATCACCAACAGCGTGAGCAAGTTCGTCGCATACGTCGACAGCCCGATGAGTCCGGCGTGTGAAAGAAACGCGACGATGCCACGCGCCGCGGCCATCTCGACCAGGACCGTGATCAGCGCCAGAAGCATCGTGACCGGCGAGCGGTACACGATGAGCAGCATCACCGCGATCACCACGACGGTCAGCACGGTGACCAGCAGCGTGCCCTCGTTGCCGACCTCGAACTGGTCAGCGATCTGGGCCGCCGAACCGGCCACATAGGCATGGACGCCCGGCGGCGCCGGGGTGTCGTCGATGATCTGGCGCAGCGCGTCGACCGACTCCAGCGACAACGCCTCACCCTGGTTGCCCCGGAGAAACACCTGGACGTAGGCGGCCTTGCCGTCAGGGCTCTGCGAGCCTGCGGCGGTGAGCGGATCGCCCCAGAAGTCCTGCACGTGCTCGACGTGTGCGGTGTCCGCGGTGAATTTCTTGACGAGTTCGTCGTAGTAGGCGTGCGCCTCGTCGGCCAGCGGCTGCTCACCTTCGAGCACCACCATCGCCGCACTGTCGGAGTCGAACTCCTGAAATACTTCGCCGATGCGTTGAAACGCCTGCAGCGACGGGGAATCCGGCGAGCTCAACGCGACATTCTGTTCTTCGCCGACGGTCTCGAGCTGCGGCACAAACACGTTGGTCAATGCGGCGACGGCGACCCAGAACAGCACGATGGGCAAGCAGAGCCGCCGGACCCATGTGGCGAATCGGTCGGTTTTTGTCGCCGAGTGTTCGGTCGGCTCGATTACGTGGTGGCTCATCCGGACTTGTCCAGGCAGTAGGTGAAGGCGTTCAACGTGTTGACCGTTCTTTCGTCCTTGACGACGTCGTCGATCGTGATCCGGCAGGACAGCGAGTCACTGTTTCCCTGCGCGGAGACGTTGACGAAGACGGCGGGCTGGGTGGTGGTCGTGTCGTACTTCCACGGCAGCGTCGCGTCGTCCACCCGTTGCGGCTGGGCGTCCACGTCGGTGTAGGTGATGGTCGCGATCGTTCCCGGCGGGCCGAACACCTCCATGACGACGTGCTTCGGGTTGAACGGCACGATCTCGTCGGCCGCACCGCTCGGCGTCGACACCACGTCCTGCGATCCGAAAATTCCATTCAAGCGATACACAGCGAACCCTGCGACCGCGACCACGAACACTGCCACCAGCAGCATCCACCGCCGCGCCAATCGGCGACCGATGGAAAACCGCTGCATCCCTATCCCTTTCGACAAGCGGCGACCGGTGGCGGACGCTAAGGTGCGACGTTATTTCAACGACTGGTCAATATCAACTAGGTTGACGTTACGGTACGAGGCGGGACCGCACAACCCGAGACTGCGGTTTTTCGCGGCTAGCCGGCGGTTGCAACACAACGAACCGGGTTGGCATTTCCGTCAATAAATTCTTCTCCCCGCGAGACGGAGTCCTCGCAGGAGAAGTGCGAGTAGGCGCCTGTGTAGGTTCCGTCTCGCGAGTGCGGGTCAAAGCCCTAGTGCGCGGGCTGTTTCGGTGGCCACCTCGCCGCGCAGGTGCGACATCGGTGGGCTGCCCCTGGTGTGGATCGAATTCGTCAGCAACACCACGTAGGTGTCGGACGCGGGGTCGATCCACAGCGATGTGCCCGTGAAACCGGTGTGGCCGAAGCTGCCGATCGGAAACACGACACCGCGCGGCGTCGACTGGCCGGTGTCGATGTCCCAGCCGAAGCCCCGCAGATTCTGGCCGGGGATCGCCGGATATCGCGGTGCCAGCAACGGATCCCGTCGGTTCGGTCGAGTTGCGACGGCGGCTCGTGTCGCATCGTTGGCCGCCCGGACCTGACGATCGTTGTGCCCGGGCTGCTGCGGCGTCGTCATTAACTCCAAAGTCGCACGCGCCAAGGGGAATTCGCTCGGACGGCCAGCCAGGCGGTCCAGCAGCGCCTGCGCGAAGACGCCGACATCATGGGCCGTCGAGAACACCCCGGCATGCCCGGCCACCCCACCCATGCGGCGGGCCGTCGTGTCGTGCACCGTGCCGCGCAGCAAGTGGTCGAGGTCGGGATTCATCTCGGGCTCGGTCCGGCCTTCCTCGTCGCGCGCGGTCGGCGCTATCCGTGGCAGCAGGCTGGTCGGCCACGTCCCCGGCGGGCATGCGACGGGCGGGCCCGGCTTCCACGCGAGCGCCGCGCCCCGCATCGTGTGCGGACCGCACGCCTTGGCGGGCGGAAGAAAGCGGGTCTCCGTCATGCCAAGCGGGGCAAAGACATTGCGTTGCACATAGTCGTCCAGCGTCATACCCGTGAGTTGTTCGACCATCGCTCCGAGCAAGATGAAGTTGATGTCCGAGTACCGGAACACCTCGCCGGGGCCGGACACCAGCGGCGTCGTCAGCGCCCGATGAACGCCTTCGGCCTTGTCGGACTCCTGCAAACCCCACGGATCTTTGAGTTCGACGTCGCCGGGCTCGCCGGACGTGTGCGTCAGCAGCATGCGCACCGTCACCTTGGCGCGCTGCGGGTCGTTGTCCGAGTTGAAGCTCGGCAGGTACTTCTGCACGGGATCGTCGAACGCCACCTTGCCCTGCTCATAGGACTGCATGACGGCGACCGCCGTGCCGAGGACCTTCGTCAGCGACGCCAGATCGAAGATCGTGTCCTCCGTCATCGGCTCCGCGGGCGCGGGCGACCCGTCCAGGCCGGGCTCGCCGGCAAGTTTGCGTACCCCGTAGGCCTGCTGGAAGATCACCTGGCCGTCGTGGCCGACCGACAGCACGGCACCCGGAAGGTGCTGTGCCGCAATCGCGTCGGTCACCAGCTTCGACACCGCCGCGAATCCGGGCGGCGCGGCCGGCCGCGGCGGAGGCGTCGGCGTGACACTCTGCACTGGCGGCGGTGGCGGCGGTGGAGGAGCGCTGGCCGTCGGGTGCGGCTCTGGCACCTTCGCGCATGCCGCAAATACCAGCACGACAGCGGCCGCCAAAACCCTTCGCAGGAAACGTTTCTCGGACATCAGGGCTTCAGGACATCAGGCTGTCAGCTGGCGCGCGATCTCGCCGTACCGCTCGAAGTGCTCCGGATCGCCCACCGCGTTGTACAACACGATGCGCGTCGCGATGTCGCCGTATCGCGCAATCAGCGCGTCGGCCAACCCATCCCACGTGGACTCCACCGCGAAGGCCGCGACATGCTCGTCGGAGATCTGCGCCACCATGCCCGCGAAATCGCCTGCCTTCTGCTTCTCCCGCAGCCGGGCCGTCGTGCCCTCGAACCCGGCCTCGTCCCAAATGAACGCGTAGTTCGGTGTGCTGCCGTAGAAGCTCAGGCTGGCCCGCACGTTCTCCCGCTGGGCATCCCGTTCCTGGTCGCTGTCGCCGACGATCGTCATCACCGGCACGATGACCGCGACGTCGTTCGGCGAGCGGCCCGCTTTCTGCGCGCCCTCGGCGATGTTCGGCACGACGTGGCGCGCCAGATATCCCGGCTCGCCGAGCGGATGCACATGTACGCCGTCGGCGACCTCGCCGGCCATGCGCAGCATCCACGGGTTGACCGCCGCCACGTCGATCGCGGGGTCGGGCGCATCGATCGGTCCGGCGCTCCACTGCGGGGTGATGAAGTCGAGCTCGTAGAACTCGCCATGGTGATCCAGCCGACCGTGCCGGAACGCCGCGAAGCAGGCCTTGACCGCGCGCACGTAGTCGCGCAGCCGGGGACCCGGCCGCTCGAACGTGGTGCCGTAGCGGCGCACCACATGCGTGCGTACCTGGGTGCCCAGGCCCAACCGGAACTTGCCGCCGGTGGCCTCCTGCAGCTCCCATGCCGTCGCCGCCGTCACGAACGGGCTGCGCGGAAATGCCACCGCAACCCCGGTCAACAGCTCCAGCCCGGGCGCCGCCTGCGATGCAACTGCGGCGTTCATGTACGGGGTGCGGCCGGTCTCGGTGAACAGCAAACCGGAGAACCCGGCTGCCTGCGTCCGGCGGGCCAGAGCACCGATTTCGGCCAGGCGTTGCGGGACCGTCATCACGTCGACGTGCACGCCCGAACAGTACGCCGCAAGCGGTTCCCGACGCTGATCATGACTAGTACTCTTCCGGTGTCCACACCAGGTCAACCCAAAGGGGCGAGTCAAGGTGGAAATCAAAAAGCTAGCCGCTGCGGCCTCGGTCGCAGCCGTCATGTTCAGCTTCGGCGCCGTCGGCCAGGCATCTGCGGCCGACGCGCAAGTGTTCGGCCTGCAGCAGACGGTCAACGACCCCAACGGCGGACAGATCGGCTACACGGTCACGCGGTTCTTCCCGAGCGGCGACGCCATCCCGCACCCGGTCACCGGCCAGCTGTACGAAGCCACGGTGCGCGCCGACGCGGTCAACGGCATCGTCACCCCGGCGGTGGGGGCGTTCAGCGCGCAGACCGCGAGCGGCCAGAACTACCCCGCCCTCGTCGGCTTCTGGGTCCCGCAGGGCCTCAGCGAAATGGCCCTGCTGCCGGGCGGCCACACGACCGGCAAGGTGTACTTCGACGCCGTCGGCGAACCCCCGACGACCGTCGTCTTCAACGGCCCCGGCGAGTCGTTCAGCTGGACCGAACCGTCGACCGAAGAGCCCGCTTCCGAGGAAGAGGAAGCCACCGAAGAGGAAGCTCCGGCAGAGGAAGCCCCCGCGGAGGAAGCCCCCGCGGAGGAGGCTCCCGCCGAGGAGGCCCCGGCTGAGGACGAGGGCGCCGGCGACGAGGCGGACTCCAGCGGCAACGCCGACGTGGCGGTCGAAGAGGAAGAAGAGGGGTAACCGACGTAGCCGGAGGAGCCGGAGGCCGTCGTCCGTGCCGAACTGGCGCCCGGCGGCGGGTCCAAAGGCGGCTAGCGGCTAGCCCGCGAGCCGCGTCTCCCGAGGCTCGATCTCGACGACGTCGCCGACGCTGATCGTTCCCGACGACAGCAGTCGGCACGTCGACCCGCCGCGCCCGTGCATGGCTGCCATGGCGCCGGGGCCGATCCAGTCGTCGAGCAGTCGGCACGGCGCCGCCAGCCGCACCACCTCGAGCTCGACGTCGCCGATCCACAGCCGGGTGCCGGGCTTGGTCGGGATCTCGCCCTCGTCGACGGTGATGTTGCGCCGCGTCGACCCGGCATCGAAGGCGTAGCCGAGTTCGGCGGCGGCCTCATCGAGCTGCTGCTGCGACTGAATGGTGACGTGTCGATGCCGCGTGCCGTGGTAGCGGTCGCCGACGAGTCCCGCGCCGGCCTCCGCGACGACGGACGGCACCTCGCGCGTCGGCAGCTTGCGTGCTTTGGCGACATGGATGGCGGCGACTTTCACGAGCAAAGTCTACGGACGGTCGGCCCGCGCCGCTGTCGGGGTGTCCGGGATAACACCGCGCAACGAGTGAATTACGAATAAAGACAACGGGCATCGGGGGCGACAACGATTTGCCCGTCCTGCTTATGATTAGTCCCGATCGGGTAACGATCGAATAATCCCGGCACACGCCGACCCCACTTTGGAGTGCAGTTGTTCTGGTCTCGTCGCGTCCGCGTCGCCGCCCTCGTCGTGGCGGTGGCGGCCTCGGTGCTGCTCGCCGGAGACGTCGCGGCGATCAACACCGGATGCCCCGCGCCGTGCCAAGTCGCGACGGCCGCGCACACCCTGCCTTCGCCGCCGGCGCCCAAACCCGCGACGCTGAAGATCTCGCCGCGCCCGGGCAGTGAGGACGTCAACCCGGCCAGCGGCATATCCGTCGCGGCGTTCTCCGGGACCCTGGAGAAGGTGACGATGGTCAACGACGCCGGCAAGGAGATCCCCGGCGTCTTGAGCCGCAACAAGAAGGGGTGGCGCCCAGCGGCACAGCTCGGCTACGGCCGCACCTACACGATGACCATCCACGCGCGCGGGCCCCGCGGCATGCCGACGCGCCAGACGTCGAGCTTCACCACGGTGTCGCCGGACTACCAGGCGTCGGTCTACCTCAACACCATCGGCGGCGCCCCGATCCAGGACGGCGGCACGTACGGCATCGGCACCGTCGTCGTCGCGCGCTTCGACTCGAAGATCACCGACCGCGTCACCGCCGAGAAGCGGCTACGCGTCACCACCGACCCGCCTGTCGTCGGCGCGTGGAACTGGGTCGATGACCAGACCGCGCACTGGCGGCCGGAGAAGTACTACGCGCCGGGCACCAAGGTCACCGTGTCGGCCGACATCTACGGCGCCCGCCTCGGCGACGGCCTGTACGGCGAAGAGGACAAGCGCGTGTCGTTCAAGATCGGCAACGCGCACGTCGCGATCGCCGACGACACCACCAAGCACGTCGACGTCTACGACAACGGCAAGCTGGTGCGCTCGATGCCGACGTCGATGGGCAAGGGCGGCACCCAGACCATCGGCGGCACCACGCTGCACTTCTGGACGCCGCCGGGCGTCTACACCGTGCTCGACAAGGCCAACCCGGTCGTCATGGACTCCACCACCTACGGGCTCACCGGCGCTGGCGGCTATCGCACCACCGTTCCGTACGCGACGCGCATCAGCATCGACGGCATCTACCTGCATCAGCTAGACGCCACGATCTGGGCGCAGGGCAACACCAACGTGTCCCACGGCTGTTTGAACCTCAGCGGCGAAAACGCGAAGTGGTTCTTCGACTTCGCCGTGCCGGGCGACATCGTCGAGGTGCGCAACACCGGCGGCCCGCCGCTGACACTTTCTCAGGGCGGCGACTGGAGCGTGCCGTGGGACGAGTGGCGTAAAGGCAGCGCGCTGAACAACTGACGTTCCGGCACAACTGACGTTCCGCCTCGAACGTGCAGGATTTGCGAAAATCCGCGCGGATTTCCGCAGAGGTTTCACGCTGGGCGCTCGGATCAGTTTTCGTGATGAACTACATCGAATATATGCGCTGTACAGATGCGGTTTGCGGCTGAATCATGGAAGCGAGGTAATTGATCGAGCGCAGTGGAGGGTCGGATGCCGAACCAAGAGACCGAGGTTCTCGTCGTCGGCGCGGGTCAAGCCGGGATCGCGATGAGCGAGCATCTCTCCCTGCACGGCGTTTCGCATCTCGTGGTGGAGCGCGACCGCATCGCCGAGCGCTGGCGGAGTTGGCGCTGGGATTCGTTGGTGGCCAACGGCCCTGCGTGGCATGACCGTTTCCCCGGCCAGGAGTTCAACATCGAGCCCGACGGATTCGCCACCAAGGACCAGGTGGCCGACTACCTCGTCTCCTACGCCGAGAAGATCGACGCGCCGATCCGCACCGGTGTCGAGGTGTTCTCGGTGCGACGACACAACGGCCGTGCGGGATTTCGCGCCGAGACGTCCGACGGTGTGATCGACGCCCGCTATGTCGTGGCCGCGACGGGCGCGTTTCAGAAGCCGATCATTCCGCCGGTGGTGCCGCAGAGTGCAGGCATCCACCAATTGCACTCCAGCGCCTACCGCAACCCGCAGCAGTTGCCCGACGGCGCGGTGCTGGTCATCGGCGCGGGTTCGTCGGGTGTGCAGATCGCCGACGAACTGCAGCAGTCGGGGCGGCAGGTGTATCTGGCGGTCGGGCCGCATGACCGGCCGCCGCGGCGCTACCGCGGTCGCGACTTCTGTTGGTGGCTGGGCGTTCTCGGCAAGTGGGACGCGTCGGCACCGCCGCGCGGCGCCGAGCACGTGACCATCGCCGTCAGCGGCGCGCACGGCGGACACACCGTCGACTTCCGATCCCTTGCGGCCGACGGGATCACGCTGCTTGGTCTGGCGGGTGGCTACGACGACGGCGTCATGCACTTCGCAGATGACCTGCGCGACAACGTCGCCAAGGGCGATGCGAACTATCTGTCCATGCTCGACGAAGCCGACGCCTACGTCGCCCGCAACGGGTTGGATCTGCCCGAGGAACCCGAAGCCCGCATCCTCGGGCCCGACCCGGACTGCATCACCAACCCGATCCTCGAACTGGATCTGCGTGCCGCCGGTGTCACCTCGATCATCTGGGCGATCGGGTTCTCGTTCGACTTCGGCTGGTTGCAGGTCGACGCCGTCGACGAGACCGGCAGGCCGAAACATCAGCGCGGCGTGTCGTCCGAGCCCGGCGTGTATTTCCTTGGGTTGCCGTGGCAGTCGCGCCGCGGCTCAAGTTTCATCTGGGGGGTCTGGCATGACGCCAAGTATCTGGCTGACCAGATCGCCATCCAACGCAGTTACCTGTCCTACCAACCCGCGAGCCAGCCGATCACGAAGTAGAGCCCGATGACACCGACGCACAAGCGAATCCGGCCTTTCAACACCAAGCAGACCTATCCCGAACAGAACCTCGACAACGACCTGTGCCAAGCCGTCGTCGCCGGGGGAGTTGTCTACTTGCGCGGACAGATCGGCCAGGATCTCGACACCCGCGAGTCGGTCGGCATCGGCGACGTCGCCGCGCAGGCTGAGAAGGCGATGAGCAACATCGCGATGCTTCTCGAGGAGGCGGGCAGCTCGCTGCGCGACATCGTCAAGGTCGTCGTCTACCTCACCGACATCCGGTACCGCGAACCGGTTTACCAGGTGATGGGCCGTTGGCTCAAGGGCGTCTATCCGGTGTCGACGGGCCTGGTCGTGCAAGCGCTCGCCCGCCCTGAGTGGCTTGTGGAGATCGACGCCACCGCGGTGATCAGCGGGGAGGGCGGCCGATGACGTTCACACTCGTCGCGCGGGAGCCCGCCACCGGCACACTCGGCATCGTCGTCTGCTCGTCCAGTCCCGCGGTCGCATCGCGCTGCGCCCGCGCGCGGGCGGGTGTCGGCGTCGTCGCCTCACAGAACGTCACCAACCCGGCACTGGGTGAATACGTACTCGATTCGCTTGCAGCCGGTTCCGACGCAGCCGCCGCACTGAAGGCCGCGCTGGCGCAGGAGCAACACCCCGGCTATCGGCAGGTGCTCGTCGTCGACAGCCGCGGCAACACCGCGGCGCACTCGGGCTCGCAGAGCCTCGGCGTACACATCCACGCCGAAGGCGACCAGGCGGCGGCCGGTGGCAATCTGCTTGCCGACGAGGGTGTGATCGCTGCGATGCTGAGCGGCTACGCCGGCAGTGCTTCGACGGTTTTCGAGGAGCGATTGCTCGAAGGCCTGCAGGCGGCGTTGGCCGCCGGCGGTGAGCAGGGCCCGGTGCACTCGGCGGGACTGCTTGTGGTGGAGGATGTTTCCTGGCCAGTGACCGACCTGCGGGTCGACTACAGCGACAGCCCGGTGTCGGACCTCGTCGAGCTGTGGCGGTTGTGGAAGCCGCAGAAGGACGACTACCGGATCCGCGGCATCGACCCGACCCGCGCGCCCAGTTACGGAGTACCAGGGGACCTATGACCGACATCGACACCGTGGTGGCCGACCGCGTCGCCGCGGCACACCCGCTCCTTGTCCAACTGTCGCGTGAACTCTTCGACGACCCCGAGACGGCGTGGGAGGAGGTGCGGTCCGCGCGTCGAGTCGCAGGAGTGTTGTCGGACAACGGCTTCGACGTCACCGAGCGCTACTGCGGGCTGGAGACCGCCTTTCTCGCACGGGCCGGCAGCGGAGACCTGCACATGGCGCTGTGCGCCGAATACGACGCGCTGCCCGGCCTCGGCCACGCCTGCGGACACAACCTGATCTCGGCGATCACGGTCGGTGCGGCCATGGCGCTGGCGCCCGTCGCCGACGACCTCGGCGTGACGGTCACCGTCATCGGCACCCCGGCCGAGGAAGGCGGCGGCGGCAAGATCGAACTGCTCGACCGCAACGGGTTCGACGGTCAACACGCCGCCGCCATGATTCATCCCGGGCCCGTCGACGTGGCTCGCGCGCGGCCGTATGCGGTGTCGCACAGCCACATCGAGTACACCGGCAAGGCCGCCCACGCCGCCGCCTATCCGGAGCGCGGCATCAACGCGGCCGACGCGTTCACCATCGCGCAGGTCGCGATCGGCCTGCTGCGTCAACAGTTGCTGTCCTCGGTGCGCGTACACGGCATGGTCACCCGCGGCGGTGAGGCGCCCAACGCCATCGCCGAACGCACCGAGGGGCGCTGGTATGTGCGCGCCGAGACACTCGCCGAACTCGCGGCCGTGGAACCCCGCGTCATGCGCTGCTTCGAAGCCGGTGCCCTCGCGACCGGCGCCGAACTGTCCGTCACGCCGGAGTCCAAGCCGTACGCGGAGTTTCGCACCGATGAGGACCTGCTCGCGTCCTACGAGCGGCGGGCCACCGCCGTCGGCAGGCAGTTCGCGTCCGGCCCCGACACCATGATGGCGCGGGCTTCCACCGACATGGGCAACGTGTCGCAGGTGTTGCCCGCGATCCATCCCTACATCGGCATCGACTCGCTGCCCGCGGTCAACCACCAGCCCGAGTTCGCCGCCGCCACCATCACCCCGGCCGCGGAAACGGCGATCGCGCACGGCGCCGTCGCGCTGGCAGGCACCGTCGTCGACGCCGCCACCGACGCCGACATCCGGCGCCGCCTGCTGAACGGTTAGGTAGTCGCGTGTCCGATTTCATGACCCGCACCGAGCACGACCTGCTGGGGGACAGGGAGGTTCCCGCCGACGCGTATTACGGTGTGCACACCGCGCGCGCCGTCGACAACTTTCCGATCAGCGGCGTCGCGATCTCGCGTCACACCGACCTCATCGTCGCGCTGGCCTCCGTCAAACAGGCCGCCGCCGAAGCCAACCGGCAACTCGGGCAACTCGACGACGACATTGCCGAGGCGATCATCGCGGCCTGCGTCGAAATCCGCGGTGGCGCCCTGCACGACCAGTTCGTCGTCGACGAAATCCAAGGCGGCGCAGGCACGTCGACGAACATGAACGCCAACGAGGTGATCGCCAACCGCGCCCTGGAGATCCTGGGCCACCGGCGCGGCGACTACCACGTCATTCACCCGCTCGAACACGTCAACCGCGGGCAGAGCACCAACGACGTCTACCCGACCGCGGTGAAGATCGCGCTGGGCACCGCGTCGCGCAGCCTGGAGCACGCGCTGCGGGGACTCGTCGAGCGGCTCACCGCCAAATCGCACGAGTTCGCGGGCATGCTCAAGCTCGGGCGCACCCAGCTACAGGACGCGGTGCCGATGACGCTGGGCCAGGAGTTCGGCGCGTTCGCCGTCACCGTCGGCGAGGACGCCGACCGGCTGCGCGAGGCGTCGATGCTGATCGCCGAGATCAACCTCGGCGGCACCGCGATCGGCACAGGGCTCAACACCCACCCGGAGTACGCCGAGCTGGTCTGCGGCTTCCTGCGCCGAATCACCGGGCTGCCGTTGACCACCGCGGGCAACCTCGTCGAGGCCACCTCGGACGTCGGCGCCTTCGTCCAGCTGTCGGGCGTCACCAAGCGAGCCGCGGTCAAGCTCTCGAAGATCTGCAACGACCTGCGGCTGCTGTCGTCGGGACCGGGTGCGGGGTTCAACGAGATCAACCTGCCGCCGGTGCAGGCCGGCTCCAGCATCATGCCGGGCAAGGTGAACCCCGTCATCTGTGAAGTCGTCAACCAGGTCGCCTTCGAGGTGATCGGCAACGACTTGACCGTCACCATGGCCGCCGAAGCAGGGCAGTTGCAGCTCAACGCGTTTGAGCCCATCATCGCCCGCGCGCTGCTGTCGTCGATCAGCCATCTCACCGCCGCCGTCACGGTGCTCGGCGACCGCTGCATCGACGGGATCACCGCCAATCCGCAACGCATGCGGGACGCGGCTCTCGGATCGGCGGGCATCGCCACCGCGCTCAACCCGCTGCTCGGGTACGAAGCCGCCACCGCGCTGGCCGCCGAGGCCATCGCCACCGGAGTGCCGGTGCCGGAACTGGTGCGCCGCTCGGCTTTGGTCGACGACGCGGTGTTGGCCCGGGTGTTCAGCCCCGAAAACCTGTGCGGCCGCACCGAATAGCGGCCTAGAAGCGGATCCAGGTCGTCTTCAGGCCGGTGTACTTGTCCAGCGCGTGCAGCGACAGGTCGCGGCCGAATCCGCTCTGCTTGAAGCCGCCGAACGGGGTCTGGGCGCTCAGCGCGTCGACGGTGTTGACCGACACGGTGCCTGCCCGCAGCGCGGCGGCGACGGTGTGGGCCCGCCGCAGGTTGTTCGTCCACACCGACGCGGCCAGGCCGTAGATCGTGTTGTTGGCCATCGCGATCGCTTCGTCGTCGTCGCGGAAGGTCTGGACCGCCAGCACGGGCCCGAAGACCTCTTCGGTGACCAGCTCGGCCGTCGGCGCCAAACCGGAGACGACGGTGGGCTCGATGTAGCAGCCGCGGCCGTCGACCTGCCGGCGGCGGCCGCCGGTCAGGATCTCGCCGTCGGCGCGTTCGATGAAGCCCAGCACCGAGGAGGTGTGCGACTCGTCGACGATCGCGCCCATGCCTGCGGACGGATCCAGCGGGTTGCCCAGCCGCATCTCCTGCGCCCGGCGAACCAGATCCGCGACAAAGTCGTCGGCGATGGATTGCTCAACGAGCAGCCGCGAATTGGCCGAACATACCGCGCCCTGGTTGTAGAACGCCCCGAAGATCGCCATCTCGGCCGCCTGCTCGAGGTCGGCGTCGGCGAACACCACGTTGGGGCTCTTGCCGCCGCACTCCAGCCACACCTGCTTGAGGTTCGAGTCGGCGGCGTATCGCAGAAACTTCTTGCCGGTCTCGGTGGAGCCGGTGAACGCCAGCACGTCGACGTCGGGATGCAGCCCCAAGGGCGCACCGGCCGAAGGGCCGAGGCCGGGCACCACGTTCAGCACGCCGGGCGGAAGCCCCGCCTCCACGGCCAGTTCACCGAGCCGCAGCGACGAAAGCGGCGCCTGCTCGGCGGGTTTCAATACGACGCTGTTGCCTGCGGCCAGTGCAGGCGCGACCTTCCACACGGCGAGGTCGAGCGGGAAGTTCCACGGCGTCACCGCGCCGACGACACCCAGCGGCTCGCGGCTGACCAGCGCGAGGTTGCCCGGCTCGGTCGGCGCGATCTCGCCGTTGATCTTGTCGACGGCCTCGCCGTAGAACGCGAAAAGGTCGGCGGCGGAGGGGACGTCGACGTTGTAGGCCTCGGTGACCAGCTTGCCCATGTCCATCGAATCCAGCAGGGCCAATTCCGCGCGATGCGCAAGGATGAGCTCGGACAGGCGTTGCAGTGTCCGTTTGCGTTCCGCCGGAGACGCTTTGGACCACGCGCCTGACTCGAACGACTTTCGCGCGGCGGCCACGGCGGCGTCGACGTCGTCGGCCTGGGCCGACGCCACCCGCGCCAACAGTTCACCGGTGGCCGGGTTGACCGAGTCGAACGTTTCGCCGGACTGTGCGTCGCGGAACTGGCCGTCGATGAAGACGCCCGTCCTGGGTGTCACCCGCTCGGCGAGATCCGTCCAGTCCGCGAGGGTGGTGGGTTCGGCGGTGGCTACCATCGTTGCTCCTGCATCGTGAAAGGGTTGTGGCTAGCGGCTGTTCACCGATTCGACCGGGGTGATCGGGAGCAGCACCCCCGCCTCGGTGCTGAGCTCGGTGACCTCGCGCCGGAACGGCACCGGACGGTCGTCGGCAGGCTCGTCGAGCTCCTCGGCGTAGCGGTGCCCGGCCCACACGGCGGCCGCGATCGTCGCCGGTGCCCAGGCATCACCCGCCGCTTGGACACTCTTGAGGCCGGCCGCTGCCCAGTCCGACTCGCGCGCCTGCAGCGCGTCGAGCAGCTGGTTCTCCGGCAGCCGCGCGGTGACGAGAACGACCGCGTCGGCCTGCATTTCGGATTCGTCGCCGGTGAAGACACACGCGGTGGTAACGGTGTCGCCGGTGATCGCGGTGACCGCGGCGTTGGTCTTGACGTCGACGCCGGCGCGGATGATCCGCTTGCGAATCCGCTCGACTTCGAGCGTATGGATGGTCCACTGCGACACGTGCGCGGCCGGGGTGATCAGCGTGACGTCGAAGCCCTCGGCGGCGAGCAGTTCCGACAACACCCCGCCCATGTAGTAGTGGTCGTCGTCGTAGATCGCGACGCGTCGGCCCTGCGGCCGGACGCCGGCCATCAGATCGTCGGGCGTCAGCACTTCCGCGTCGGGCGCGATCGGGAGCGGGTGGGTGTGCCAGCGGCCGACACCGTCTCGGCGCCAATGCGATCCGGTCGCGAGCAGCACATGGTCGAAGTCGTTCTCCATGATGTCGTCGACGGTCATCTCGCTCTGCATGAAGACCTCGATGTTGTCGAGCTTGCGGATCTGCTGCACCCGATAGTCGACCACCCTGATCCACGCCGAGAGCCCCGGCAGCTTCGACTCGCGTTCGACGCGACCGCCCAGCACGCGGGTCGCTTCTGCGAGGCTGACGGTGTAGCCGCGATTGCCCAGCGAGCGCGCCGCCTCCAAGCCCGCCGGCCCCGCCCCGACCACGAGGACGTGCGAGTCGGACCTTTTGGGCCGGATGCGCTCGGGATGCCAACCGCGGCGGAATTCCTCGCCCATCGTGGGGTTTTGGGTGCAGCGGATCGGCGACATGGTGAAGTCGCCTGACACGCAGATGTTGCAGCCGATGCACTCGCGGATGTCTTCCAGCTGACCCGTCTCGATCTTCTTCGGCAGGAACGGGTCGGCGATCGACGGACGGGCCGCTCCGATCAGGTCGAGGACACCGCTCTTGATCTGATGCACCATCATGTCCGGCGACGTGAAACGGCCGACGCCGACAACGGGTTTGGTGGTCAGCTGCTTGAGGCCGCGGGCGTACGGTTCCTGACCGGCCTCCGGGCCGAAGCGCGACGTGACCGAGTCGTCCTCCCAGCTGCCAAGGACGAAGTCCCACAGGTCGGGGATCTCGCCGAGCATGCCGATGACATCCTCGATCTCGGCGCGGTTGATGCCCTCGTCGCCGAGAAGCTCGTCGATTGTGATGCGGCAGGCGACGGCCGCCCTTCCGTCGACGGCTTCGACGGTGTCCTCGAGGATTTCGCGCAGCAGCCGCGCGCGGTTCTCCAGGGTGCCGCCGTACTCGTCGGTGCGGTTGTTGTAGCGCCGCGACAGGAAGTGGTGCAGGCCGCCGAGGCAGTGCCCGGCGTACACGTAGACGATGTCGTAGCCCGTCGCCAGCGAGCGGCGCACCGCCTCCAGATGCCAGTGCCGCAGATCGGCGATGTCGGATTTGGTCATCGCACGCGCCTGCACCGGATCGAGATGCCACGACACGACCGGCAAATGCTGTGGCGCCAAAGGGGTTTCGCGGCTGATCAGGTTCGGGCTGTTCAGCCCGTTGTGGGCCAGCTCGATACCGGCCAGCGCGCCGCCCTCGTGGATCTTCTCGGCGATCTTCGCCAGGGCGGGCATGTCCTGGTCGTCCCACAGCCGCAGTTCGATGAACGGGCCGATGTCGGACGTCGGGTGGATCTCCACCTGTTCCGTGCACACCACCGCCCAGCCGCCCTCGGCCTTGACCTGGCGCATGTAGGCCTGGCTGGAGGGGTCGCGATAGCCCATGCCGTTGCAGTGCGGAACCTGGAAGAACCGGTTGCGAGCGGTGACCGGGCCGATCTTGACCGGCTCGAACAAGATGTCGTATCGCGGGTCTCGCATGGGGCTCCCCTCGTTCTTCAGTGCACGCAACCGCACTCGTATCGTTCGCGCCGCCACTAACCACAGTCAACTAGATGTTTCCGTTGATTTGGATCAGGGATTCTGATGCAAGCTGCATCTGATTTTCTGATGTCAATCGACAGAAAAGCATGCTTTACAGATTCCAGGCGGTCGGCCAATGTGATATGGCACACGGCTTGGATTTTGCTCGCCGAGCACCGCTCCCGGCCGCGAAACGCAGTGCTACATCCACATCTCGGGAGTCAGGATCGTGAATACCGACAAACCCTTCGCAGTAACCGACGAAGAGCAGACCGCGCAGGCCGCCCGCGAGACGCAGCACCTGAAGAAGACGCTCGGCCGCTTCGACATCATCTTCCTGATCGTCGCCGCGGTCGTGTCGGTCGAGGTGCTCGGCCAGGTCTCGAGCTTCGGCGGGGAGACCTTCACTTGGGCGCTAGTGCTCGCGGTGTTCTTCCTGGTGCCCTACGCGCTGATCTTCGCCGAGGTCGGCAGCACCTTCACCGGAGAGGGCGGCGTCTACGTATGGGTGCGACGCGCCTTCGGTCGCCCGGTCGCGGCCATCGCGGCGCTCCTGACGTGGGTGACGCAGCCGGTGTGGGTCGGCGGCTCGATGGCCTTCATCGCCGCCGAGACATGGAGCACCTACGTGACGCCGTTCGAGCACGGGAGCTTCGCCGACTACGCGTTTAAGTTGGTGTTCATCTGGCTGACCGTGATCGCGGCGATCATCAGCCTCCGGCACGGCAAGTGGATTCCGAACCTCGGCGCCATCATCAAGATCGCGTTCCTGGCGATTTTCCTGGTCACCACAGGGATCTACGCGGCCCAGCACGGTTTCGCGGGCCTGACCGCGGGCGACTTCTCGCCGACGGTGGCGGGTCTGCTCGGCGTCACCCCGCTGCTGCTGTTCTCGTATCTGGGCTTCGAGTCAAGCAACAGCGCGGCAGGCGAGATGAAGCATCCCGCCCGTGACGTCCCGATCGCCATCGCCCGCTCAGCGGCCATCGCCGTCAGCGCCTACCTGCTGCCGATCGCCGCCATCCTGGTGGTCATCCCGGCCGATGAGATCAGCGGCATCAGCGGGCTGATGGAAGCGGTGGCCGAGGTGTTCACCGTCTACGGCCAGGCGGCGCCGGCGATGCTCGTGCTGACCGGCATCGTGTTCGTCGTCGTCCTCATGACGCAGGGCTCGGCGTGGATGATCATCAGCGACCGGATGCAGGCCATGGCCGCCGCCGACGGCGCCTTCTACGGCGGGTTCTTCGGGCGCTTCCACCCGCAGCTGGGTACGCCGGTGCGGGTCAACCTGCTGTCCGGTGTGGTGGGCACGGTGTTCATGCTGGCCGCGATGCAGGTCAGCGGGTCGGCCAGCGCCGTGTTCGGCGTGGTGCTCAGCATCTGCATCTCGACATTCCTGCTGAGCTACTTGATCGCGATCCCTGCGGCGGTCCGGCTGCGCACCAAGTACCCCGATGTGGCGCGCCCGTTCCGAGTCCCGGTGAGCGATAACGGATATCGCATCCTCGGCGTGCTGTGCTTCGCGTGGATCCTGCTGGGCAGTTGGGTCGCGATCTTCCCGGGTACGCTTGAACGCCTGCTGGGTTTGGAGTACGACTTCGACGAGATATGGGGAGTCAGTCAGACGGTGTTCGAAGTGTTCACCCTTGGCACATTGGCGGTACTGGGCGTGCTCGGTGGCGTCGGGTACCTCCGTGGCAAGGCTCTACGCCTCGAACGCGTCGGCGCGGGCCCGGAGTTGTTCAGCGCCGCTGAGAAACCCACCGAACCCGCGGTGTGAGTGCCGTGGTGACGTGCGGGCTTGTCGCGGCTGACGGTCGAGGAGCGACACGATGCCACGACAGCCCGACGTCACGCTGATCCAACTGCGCTACTTCGTCACCGCCGCTACGCATTTGAGCATGACGAAGGCCGCCGAGGAGCTACACATCGCTCAGTCGGCGGTCTCGGCGGCGGTGTCGCAGCTCGAGCATCAGATCGGCACGCAGTTGTTCATCCGGCACCGGGCCCGCGGGCTCGCGCTCACTGCGGCGGGCGAAGAGATGCTGCGAGACACCCGCAGGCTGCTCGATCACCTCGACGAGGTGCTCGACGTGGCCAGCGGTCATGTCGACCGGATTCGCGGGCGGGTGCGGCTGGCCTGCTTCGTCACCCTCGGCCCGTTCGTGCTGCCGCGGCTCATCGCCGAACTCGGCAAGCAACACCCCGACTTGCAGGTCGACGTCATCGAAACCGAGGCGCATGCCATGCGGGCCGCTTTGCGCAACGGCTCCGCGGAGGTGGCGCTGACCTACGATCTCGGCCTTGGTGGCGGCATCGAAACCGAAATGCTCGCTGTCGCACCGCCGTACGTGGCGCTGGCCCGCGACCACCCGCTGGCCGACTCCGGCGGCGTGGAGCTGACGCAGTTGGCCGACGAGCCGATGGTGCTGCTGGACCTGCCGGAGAGCCGCGACTACTTCGAGAACATGCTGCTGGCCGCGGGAGTGACGCCGAAGATCCGCTATCGCTCGGCCAGTTACGAGACCGTGCGCGGGCTGGTCGCACGCGGGCACGGGTATTCGATCCTCAACCAGCGGCCGGCCTCCGACGGCACTTACGACGGTGGAAAGGTGGCCGTGGTTCCTATCAAGGGTGATGCGCCCGGCCTGCCGATCGTGCTGGCGCGCTCGGCAGCGGTGCGGATGACCGCCCGCGCGCGTGCCGTCACGCTTGCGGCCCGAGCGATCTTCGCCTCGATGCACACCCCGCCCGAGTAGCCGCGGCACAACCCGCCCGAGTAACCGCCGAACGTGCAGATTTCGCGAAAATCCGGCCGGATTTTCGCAGAGGTTTCACGTTGGGCGATTAGCCGCCGCACACCCCGCCCGAGTAGCCGCGGCACACCCCGCCCGAGTAGCCGCGGTACACCCCGCCCGAGTAGCGGCCGAGCGTGCAGATTTTGCGAAAATCCGGCCGGATTTTCGCAGAGGTTTCACGTTGGGCGAGGGGAAATCAGTCACGTTGGGCGAGGGGTAGTCAGCCACGTTGGGCGAGGGGTAGTCAGCCACGTCGGGCGAGGTATCAGCGGGGATCTACCGGCTTGCCGCCCAGGCGAGGAACTCGTCGGCGGTGAACACCGCCTTGCCGTACTCCAGCGCCTTGCGGGCCTTGCCCGACTGGCTGCCTGCCTCGGCGGTGACCAGCACTTCACAGCGCGTCTTGGTCACCGACGCGACAGGCTTGAGGCCCATCGAGGCCGCGAGGTTTTCCATCTCCCAGCGTTCGATGACGCGGCCCGCGCTGTCCTGCGCGGTGCCGGTGAAACAGATTCGCGCACCGGGCACCAGGACGTCGGCGATGTCGTCGCGCTCCGCATACACCGATTCGGGCGCGATCTCGACACCCAGCAGTTTCGACGCCTCCTGCAGTCGCGCCACCACCTCCGCGGGCAGTTGGGCCCGCGACGCGGCCGCCCGCAGTTGATCGGCCACCGACTGGCGCGCCGCGGCGTCCCACGGCGTATCCGAAGCGCTTTCGATCGATGACGCCGCGCGCCCCAGCACCACCGCACCGACGTCGCGGCTGATCCGCAGCAGCGCCGAAAGCCCGGGCAAATGATCGGCTTTGGGTGTCGGCACCGAGTGGTCGCGGCTGACCAGCAGACCCGAAAGCGATTCCGCCGGTTCGGGTTCCTCGAAGGCCGACGATCCCTCCTCGGAGTCGGCGCCGCGGTGTGTGGCCAGTGCCGACTGCGCCCGCTCCAGCGCCGTGCGGCCCGACACCCGCTTTCCGCGCAGTTCGACGCCCAGCGGCATCGCCGTCACATAGCCGAGCCGTTTGAGCTCGAAGTCGATCAGCCCCAACGTCTCGTCCACCCCGACACCCACAGGTGTGCAGCCAGCCAGCATCGGCGCGATCACCGCCCACGCCTCGCGCAGCGTCGGCGCCAACAACACGTCGGACACGCTGATGCCGAACGCATTTCGCGCATCGGCCAGATCTCGCTGCGGGTTGATCAGCGTCGACACCGCGGTGCCGTCGTCGAACGCGACGGCCAGTTCGATGGGCCGTGGCCGCGACATCCGGCCCTCGTCGCCGACGGTCAGCATCCCGATCGCGCAGTAGCGACGCGCGCCCGTATCGCCGGTCGACGTCCGCAGAAACCGCGCGATGCGCCTGTCGGTCTTCAAATCCTTCGGCAGCACAGGCCTTTTCAGCACCAGACCGGACAGCGAGGTACAGCGGCTCAACGCCACATACAGCTGGCCCGTCGAGAACATGCCGCCGGTCAGGTCGACCACCAGCCGATCCAGCGTCTGCCCCTGCGCCTTGTGGATGGTGATGGCCCACGCCAGCTTGAACGGCAGCTGCGTGTAGGAGCCGATCACTTCACGCGTCAACGACCCGCCGCTGACGACCGGCCGCGTCGCTTCCCAGGTGTAGGGCGTGACGTCGGCGCAGGAACCGTCGGCGAATTCGACTTCGACGACGGCGCCGTAGCGGTCGTAGTCGACGCCGATGACGCGGCCCAGCGTGCCGTTGACCCAGCGGTTGCCCTGGTCGTTGTTCAGCATCATCACCTGCGCGCCGATCTTGAACCGCAGCATTTCCTCGACGGGCGGGTCGAACAGCGACAGGTCGCCGTAGACGCGCGCGTTGTGCACCAGCTCGTCGCCGGGCAACCGCTCGAGCTGCTGGCGGTTGCGCGCCGTCACCAGCCGGTTGGTCGGCGCCAGCGTCAGCCAGAACTCGTCGTCGGGCGGCACGAATTCCTTGTCGGCGCGGGCGTTCAACTGCTCCTGAGCGTGGCCCAACAGCACGCCCTCGCGAATCTCGTTGAGAATCGCGGTCATTCGATCATCGCCGAGCTGACGGAAAACCGTCGTCAACGCGACGGTGGGGAAGTCCTCGCGGCGGAAACTGTGCGCGGAGAAGAAGTACGGCGTCTCATACGTCGTCGAGAAGAAGTCAGCCTCGCCCTCGCTGACGACTGGCGGCAGCTGGTAGAGGTCGCCCACCAGGACGATCTGCACACCGCCGAACGGCTCGCCGGGCTGCGGCCCGAACCGCGTCAGCGCCGCGGCCACCATGTCGAACACGTCGGCGCGCACCATCGATGCCTCGTCGATGATCAACGTCTCCAGCGACGCCAGCGTCTTGGCGAAGCGGCCCGGGCGGTACTGGCCGCCGCGGACATCGGCGAGCGTGGTCGTCGGCCGGAACCCGAACAGCCGGTGAATGGTGTAGCCGTCGACGTTGAGCGCCGCGATGCCCGTCGGCGCTGCGACCACCACCCGGCGGTCGGTGTCGGCCATGAACAGCCTGATCAGCGTCGACTTGCCCGTGCCCGCCTTGCCGGTCAGGAACACATTCCTGCCGGCGTCCAGCAGCTCGAGCGCGTGGCGGAACTCGTCGGTGAGGACCAGCCCGTCGGTCACCTGCACCACGCCAACCCACGTTACTGCCGCCGCGCGCGCGGCCGGCGGCCATCCACAGGGCTACGCCTCGCGGTCGGAGTAGCGGCCGAAGACGCTCTCGGCGATCGCGATCACCGCGGCGACCGTGACGACGCCGACGACGGTCCACACCACCCGCTCCACGTCGACGTGGAAGACGTTCCCGTGCGGGGCGTTGAACAGGACGATCGCGGCGGTCACGAACGTGACGAACCACGCATAGCGGGCATGCATCAGCTGCAGCACCGCCGCCACGACCATGGCCGCAGTGCCGATCAGGACCAGCGCCGAGACGTTGACGACGATCGCGGCCACCGCCGCCGCGACGAAGCCGCCGATCAGCGTCCCGATCGTGCGCTCGGCGATCATCGTCCGCGACTCGTCGTACGTCGGCCGCGTGACGATGACGATCGTGGCCAGCACCAAGCCGGCGGCGCTGCCCAATAACCACGTCGACGCGATCAGCGTTCCTGCGCCGAGCATGGCCATCAGCGCGGTGGCGTAGAACCCGACGATCGGCCACGGCACCTGATCCGGCAGCCCGGTGGATTCGTTGCGCAGCAGCACCGCGCCGATCGCCACCGTCCACAGCCCGCCGCCCATCGCCAGCGCCGCACAGATGAGCGCGTGGGCGGCGCGGCCCGGGGTTTCGGTGCCGAACGTCAGGATGGGATGGCCCGCGATGATGGTGATCATGGGTTGCACCGCAAGGAAGATCCCCGCGGTGTGCAGTCCCCACCGCGCGGACAGCCCGAGCAGACCCGCGACGACGACGGCGAACACCGTCGCAAGCGCGGTGTGACCGAATACCAGCACCGAAATCCCATTTGTCAAGCCCGCCAACGGTATTGCGGCCAGCGCGAACTGCGGGGCGAACATCCACGCGGTGATCACCGGAAGCACGCCCGCGATCACCATCGCCGCGGCGGGCCGCAGCGGTGTGGCGTCGACGACCACCTCGGGCACGAACAGCGGAATGACGACCAGCAGAATGCCAAGCACTTGTTTCAGCGTCGACGACTCCACAGCTGCGTCGACGCGGTCGGTGCTCACGGCTTCGTTGAGATCTCCGGTGCGGGTAGTGGTCGATGCGACGTTACCGCATTTTCAGCCTGCTGCGGGCCGCAAACGGCGCGCCAGGCCGCTCGCGCGCACCACCCGCTTCTGTACGGCCGAGCGCACCGACGCCTCCGGGCCGATCACCCGGATGCGGGTCTTGGCGCGAGTGACGCCGGTGTAGAGCAGTTCTCGCGACAGCAACCGCGAGTCCTCCTGCGGCAGCAGCACCGTCACCTCGTCGGCCTGGCTGCCCTGGCTCTTGTGGATCGTCATCGCATGCATGGTGTCGACGTCGGTCAGCCTGCTGGTCGCGAACTCCTGGCGCTCCGACCCCGCGATCACCGTGCGCAGCACGCCATCGCGGCGGACGGTGACGCCGGTGTCGCCGTTGTAGAGGCCGAGCCCGTAGTCGTTCGCGGTGACCAGCACCGGCCTGCCGGGATACCACGCCGACCACGTCGGCTCGCCCGTGTCCTCCGCCAGCCACCGCTCGACCTGGTGATTCCAGAACCGCACGCCGTAGGGGCCGCGGCGGTGCGCGCACAGCAGCCGGTGCTCGTCCAGCGTGCGCAGGGCCTCGTCGGCGTCGCCGAGGATCGCCGCATCACGAAGCCGGCGTGCTTGTGGCACAACGAGTTTGCGCAGATACTCTTGCGGTGCGTCGGTGTCGATCCACTCGATGTGCTCGCCGCCTGCGCGCAGCACCTCGATGGTGCGGTCGGGGTCGCCCTCCCGGATGGCTGCCGCCAGCGCGCCGATCGACTCGCCGAAGCGGTGCGGCGTCTTCAGGGCCACGAGCTTCGACTCGTCGAGCCCGTCGACGAGGTCGGCCAGCACCGCACCGGCTTCCACCGACGCCAGCTGGTCGGGGTCGCCGACCAGGATCAGCCGCGCGTCCGGGCGCACCGCCTCCAGCAGCCGCGCCATCATCGTCAACGACACCATCGACGTCTCGTCGACGACGATGACGTCGTGCGGCAGCCGGTTGCCGCGGTTGTGCCGGAAGCGCGCCGACGTGTCGGGTCGGCTTCCGAGCAGCCGGTGCAGCGTCATCGCGTGCAGTTCGGCCAGCGCGCGTTGATCCGCCTCGTCGAGCTTGGCGATCTCGGCGTGCACGGCCTCCTGCAGCCGTGCCGCCGCCTTGCCCGTCGGCGCCGCTAGCGCGATCCGCAGCCGAGTGCCGCCCGCGAGCAACGCCAGCAGCCGCGCCACCGTCGTCGTCTTTCCGGTGCCGGGGCCGCCCGTCAGCACCGTCAACCCCTGCGACAGGGCCACTTTCGCGGCGGCGCGCTGCTCCTCGAATCCCGCCGGGAACAGCCGATCGATGTCCGGTGACACTTGCTCGGGCGCGGTCGCCACCATGCGCCGCACGTCGTCGCAGACCTGCTGCTCTTCAAGCCAGTACCGGTCGAGATACACCAGGTCGCCGTCGGTGTGCAGCGCGGGCGGTGTCGACGCCAACGGGCTCGCGTTCACCGCGGCCAGCCAGTCGTCGACGTCCGGCCACGGCAGGCCCTCGACACCGACCTGTTGTTCGACCGATCGCAGATCCACACACACCGACCCGTTGCGCAGCGCCCGAACGGCCACCGCCACCGCCAGCGCCACACGTTCGTCGGAGTCACCGGAAAGCGCGGTAAGGCGTTGCGCAACACGGACATCCGACGACTCGAGCACCTCGGCGTCGGTGAACTCCTGCAACAGTCCGGTCACGCCGAGCGGGTGGCGCCAGTCCAGTGTGGTCATGCCGCTGCCCGCCCCACGTCGAGCAGGTCCGATAGCGCGGTGATCAGCGATGCCGGCGGCTGCCAGCTGAACACCCCGGCCGGATGCCCGTCGATGACCGGTGTCTGCGGTCCACACATGCCGCGTAGGAAGAGGTACATCACGCCACCGAGATGCTCATCGGGTTGATAGCCGCGCAGCCGCCACCGCAGGAAGCGGTGCAGCACGACGCTGTACAGCAGGGCCTGCAAGGGATAGTCCGAGTGCAGCATCGCCTCGACCAGCCGCGGCTTGGCGTAGTCGGCCGCCGTGAGCGGCTGTGCCGGGTCGCCGAGCCAGTTGGTTTTGTAGTCGACGACGACGTAGCGGTCACCGATGCGCAGGACCACGTCCACCGATCCGGACAGATAGCCCTTTAGCGGCTGCGGGCCCAGCGCCGCGCCGGTCAACCGGTCGGCGTAACCGGCCAGCGCGTCATCGGCGGGCAGATGGCTGCGCAGCAGTTCGCCGACGTGCGAAAGGCGGATCTCCGGGGCGGCGGCGCGCAGATCGCCTCCGGCCAACGGGAATTCGAAGTCCATCTCCCGAACGCGGTCCTTGAGGCCGATCTGTCGCAGTGTGAGGCCGTCGGCCAGCGGGCCGAGCGGCGTGTCGTGCATCGGCACCATCGCCGCGGCCAGTTCGGCGGCGGGCACGTCGACGGGCCACCACACCGCGTGCTCGCGGACGGCGGCCTCCAACTCCGTTGAGAGGTCGGGCGCGAACGGGTCGGCCGTCTCCAGCACCGCATGCACCAGCGAGCCGAACTTCGCGCCGGTGGGCAGGTCGGCCATCGGGGACGGCACGTCGGCGCCGACGGCCGTTGCGGTCACGGGGATTTCGACCGCTTCGTCGTCGAGTTCGACGACTTCGGGCTCGCTGCTGACCGGCGTCGTCTCCGCGGCGCGGAGCAGTCCGCTGTAGGAGGTGCGCCGCCACGCCGTGTCGATCGTCCGGTGGAAGTGGCGTGCGGCCAGACCGGTCCGCGGCGCTTCGGCGGGCAGCTTCGGCACCTGCCGCGGCACAGACTCCTCGACGACGAGACCGCCCGCGGCCTCCCACTCGCGGAACCGCGCCATCGCGTCGTCGTCGGAGATCTTGTCGGGCGAGCAGCGCGGCGGCACCTCCGTCTCGCCCGGCCGCCGTCCCCGCAGGAGCCGAGACAGCCCGCCGTTGGGCTCGTCATACGACGGCGCCCACCACGCGACCACCTGCGACTGCGCGCGCGTCATCGCGACATACGTCAGCCTGCTGTCGTCGCTGGCGTCCTCGGCGCGACCCTGCCGGGCGACCTCGCGGAAGTCGGGGCTGTCGTCTCCGCCGACGTGCAGGCAGCGCTGGTCGCCGTCGTGAAACAACACCAGGTCGCGGGTCTGCACATTGCGGTTGAACGCGAACGGCAGATACACCACCGGGAACTGCAACCCCTTGGCCACCCACACCGTCATGATCTGCACGGCGGCCGCGTCGTGGTCGAGCCGCCGCGAGCGTTCCGTTGCGCCGCTTCGCTCTTCGCGTTGCGCGCGCAACCAGTCGCGCAGGGCGGGCAGGCTGAAGTGCTCGCGGTGGGCGGCCTCCTGCAGCAGCTGCGTCATGTGAGCGAGGTCGGTCATCTGCCGCTCGCCGCCCTGCCACGACAACACCCGGTCGCCCATCCCGGCCAGCTGCGCGGCCTCGAAGATCGCGGCAACACCGCGTTCGCGGGCATGGCCCGCCCACTCGCGCAGCGTCTCGGCGATGTCGTCGGTCAGCTTGTCGCCGCCGGCCAGCAGATCCTCGGCGGTCTTGCCGAAGAACATCGTGGCCGCCGCCGCGCGCACCATGCCGGGCCGGTGCGGCTGGTCGAACGCCTCGAGCAGGCACAGCCAGTCCTCGGCGGCGTCGGAGTTGAAGATGTCGGAGTCGCCGGTGTACACCGCGGGGATCCCGGCCTCGCACAACGCGTCATAACAGGCGCGGGCATCCTTGTGGCTCTCGACGATCACCCCGATATGGCCGGCCTCCACCGGCTTGCCGTCGAACGTGGCGTCGCTGGTGAGCAGTTCACCGATGTCGGTGGCCAGATCCCGCGGGATGTGACTCCGCAGATCGGAGATCGGCACCACCTTGGTTCCGCTGCGGCCCAACGTTTGTCGACGCACCACCCGCAGCCGGAACGGCTCATCGCACGGGGCGCCTTTCAAGCGTGAACCGGGATGTTGCGCTTCGACGGGGTGCACGATGATGCGCTTGTCGCCGAGCTGCGCGCCGCCGAGCACCGTCTGCAGCCGCTGCACCAGCGCGCCGTCGCTGCGCCAATTCTTGCCGAGAGTCATTCGCACGCCTGCGGTTTCGGCGGCCTTGAGATAGGTGACGATGTCGCCGCCGCGGAACGCGTAGATGGCCTGCTTGGGATCGCCGATGAGGATCAGCGTCGAGCGGCCGTTGAACGCTCGGTTGATGACCTGCCACTGCACGGGGTCGGTGTCTTGGAACTCGTCGACCATCACGATCGGCCACCGCCGATGCATCCGCAGTTGCGCAGGCGAATCGTCGGCCTTGAGCGCGTCGGCCAGCCGGGTCAGCAGGTCGTCGTAGCCGAGGATGCAGCGGCGCCGCTTGCGCGTTTCCAGCTCATCCAGAACGTTTTTGGCGAACCTGACACATACCGCGGCGCGGGAGTCCGGCTCGGGTTCCTTCGGTCGCAGTTCGGTCGCCGGGTGGTTGACGACTTCGCGGGCCAGCCGCAGCGCGTCGGCGTGGCTGAGCAGGGGGTCGTCGCGCTCGTTGCCGAAGTGCCGCAGGTACAGGTCGTCGACGATCTCGGCGACCAGCTCGTCGAGGCTTTCCACCAGCGTCACACCGGAGTCGGTGTCACCTGCCACCCCGAGCGACTTGAGCACCATCTGGCAGAACTGGTGCGTGGTGGCGATGGTCGCGGCGTCGAACGACGCCAACGCGTCACGCAGCCGGCGTTCGCGTTCCCGGCGCTGCTCCTCGCTGCCGTCGAGCAGATGCCGGATCACCTGGTTGTCGCCTGCGGAGTCCGGATCGCTGAACGCGGCGACGGCTTCGACGATTTGGCGGCGCACCCGGTCGCGCAGTTCCTGGGTGGCCGCCCGCCCGAACGTGATGAGCAGCATCTGGTCCAGCGTCGCGTCGGTCTCGGCGATGTAGCGCGTCACCAGCCCCGCGAGATTGAACGTCTTACCGGTGCCCGCGCTGGCCTCCAGCACGATCGTCGACCGCGGCGCGGGCAGCGGACCCAGCAGATCGAACTCGTCCATCAGTCCATCGCCCTCAGCATCGGCAGCCACAGCCGGGCCGCGTACTCGTCGAGTCCGGCGTCGATCAGGACGCTCAGCCATGCGCCCCTGCCCCACGCCCGCTCGTGCGCGGGCTCGGCGTCCTCACCGGGATAGCGGTCCGACTTCCACTTGTAAAGCGCCGACCGTTCCGGGTCACCGTGGGTGTGGCGGGCGTACGCCCACGCATACGAGGTCTTGACGGGCAGGGGCAGCGGTTGGCGGCGGCCCTCGTCATACAGCGCGACCAAATCGGCCAGCAGGTCCTTTGCATGTGAAGGGGCGCGCAGTGTCTCCTTGGCGGGCATGGTGCCCCGCTTGGCGCGGCCGATGCACACCGCGGCCCAGTCCCGAGACGGATCGTGGGCGGCCAACGCCAGCAAAAAAATCCACGACTGCAGCATGTGGCGGCCGTCGAGCTTGGAGTATGTCACCGAGACCAGCCGCTGGCCGAACACCGGCGAGACCGTCCCCGACACTCGGCGCCCGTCCAGGTCGATGTCGACGTCGACGGCGCCGGGGTCGACGGTGCGGTAGGCCCGGGCCGCTTCGGCCAGCAGCGTTGACTGGTCGCGGATTTCGGTGGCGCGACGCCAGCCCAGCCGGCCCGGCGGCAGTGTGCCACGGCGCCATTCGGCCTCGCGCGCCTGATCGGGCGCCATGCCGCGGAGCATGTCGTCGAGCATCCGGTCGCCGACCGTCCACTCCTCGAGCGCGTTGATGTCGACGGGCATCGCGTCCTCGACGCCGTCGACCTCCCACGGCAGCGTGTACTCGAGCGCCCGGAAGAAGCCCTTCACGGGGTCGCGGAAGAACGAGGCGAGGTCGGCGAGCACCACGTCGTCGGGTGGTGGCGCGGGCAGCGGACCGGAGATGAACGGTGGCCGCTCGGCGCGGTCACCGCAGCGGGCCTCGGCGGCGTTGAGCACCGTCGAGTCGAACGTGAACGCGGTGCCGGGGACCAGCTCGCCGGGTATGACGTTGCGAGTGTCAAAGGGCTGCAACGGATGTTTGACGACGATGCGGTCGCGCACCCTGTGTTCCGTGGTGCGGTCGAGCGCGTCGAGAAGCTCGGCCAGCGGCACGGCGGGCGGGCGTTCCTGGCCGGAGTATTCGTTGGCGCCGGTGTAGGTGATGATCAGCTTCTCGGTCGCGGCGCCGATCGCGTCGAGCAGCAATTGCCGGTCCTCGGAACGGATGTCGCGTTCGCCGGTCATCGGGTTGCGTGCCAGCACATCGTCGCCGTCGACCACACCGAGGCGGGGGAAGACGCCGTCGTCGAGGCCGACGAGGCACACCACCCGATGCGGCACCGAACGCATCGGCACCATGGTGCACACCGTCAGCGTTCCGGTGCGGAAGTTGGCGCGGGTGGGCCGTCCGGCCAGATGCCGGTCGAGCAGCGCGCGAATGTCGGGCAGCCGCATCAGTGTTTCGGCACGCGGGCCCGCGTCGGCGAGCACGTCGCCGAACTCGCGCTGCAACTGGCTGATCTGCCAGGCGTCATCGTCGTCGACCCGGGCCAGCAGGTTGACGCCGTTCTCCAGAGCGGTGAGCCATTCGCGCAACGGCTTTGCGCCGGTGAGTGATCCGACGACGTGGTGAAGGCGGTACACGAATTCGGCGAGTTGGCCGGCGAGCTCGACGCGGTTGCTGCTGACGTCGTCGAGCGGCAGGGTGGTTTGGATCCAGGCGTGCGAGTCGTCGGACATCGCCACACCCGCGAGCACGCGGTCGATGCCGAAACACCATGTGTTCTGCACGAAGTCGACGCCGTAGGGTTTGCGGTGCTCGCGGTCGAAGCCCCAGCGGATGTTGGCCTGGCGCACCCAGCGGGTGATGTCTTCGAGGCTGTCGTCGGTGAAACCGAAGCAGGCCCGCACCGGCCCGGCGTGCGCGAGGTCGAGCACTTCGCTGGAGGTCGCGCGGCCGCCGGCGAGGGACAGCAGCTGCGATGCGACCCGCAGCAGCGGATTGGTCTGCACCAGCGACCGGTCGGCCAGCCGCACCCGCAGCTTGTGCGCCGGGTGCACACCGTTGATCATGTCGCCGAGGCCGAAGCCGGCGACGATCAGCGGCGCGTAGGTCTCGATGTCGGGGCACATGACGAGGATGTCGCGGGGTTCGAGCGTCTCGTCGTCGGCGAGCAGGCCGAGCAGAACCTCACGCAGCACGTCGATTTGGCGGGCCGGGCCGTGGCAGCTATGCACCTGCACCGAGCGGTCGTCGGAGCGCAGCGTGCGGCCTTCGGGCCGCACGGCGTTGGCGGTGATGTCGGACTGCAGCCAGCCGAGGAGTGTGTCGGGCCGGTCGTTGCCGCCGAGGTATTCGTCGGTCTGCGGGTCGGGCGGCAGGCCGCGCTGCAGTTCGCGCAGGTCGCGGCCCAGGGTGGCCAGCAGCGGGTGACCGACCTCGCGGTGGCTGGTGTCCTCGCGACGGGGAATCTGGCCGTGCACGCCGTTGAGCTGCCGCCACAGGATGTCGCTGGGATGCGGCAGCCACAGGTGAAGGTCGTGATGGGTGGACAGCGCGTGCAGCAGTTCGATCTCGGTGCAGGGCAGCCGGGTGTAGCCGAACAGCGACAGGCGCTCAGGAAGGTCGGTGGGCGATTCCTGCAGGGTGGCAAGTGTTTTCGCGTGCTGGATGTGGGGCGGGTCGGCATCCACGCGATCGAGCAGCGCGCGCCACAGGTGCGGCTGCCAGGAGAGGTCGGCGTCGATGCCGGCGTCGTCGCCGTTC
Organism: Mycolicibacterium agri; assembly: GCF_002553505.1. Lineage (GTDB taxonomy): Bacteria > Actinomycetota > Actinomycetes > Mycobacteriales > Mycobacteriaceae > Mycobacterium > Mycobacterium agri. The sequence continues at coordinate 56,981 of NZ_PDCP01000008.1, forward strand.
TCCCAGTCGATGAGCAGCTGCGGCCGCTGCCGCGCGTAGGACGCGAACAGGCCGGCGAGCCGCCGCGCCACGGCGTAGCGCCTGCCCATCCGCAGCTCGCGCTCCTCGCCGGATTCGAAGTGCCCGAGATGGGTGGCCAAGGGTTTGCACCAGTCGTCGTCGCAGCTGGCGTCGATGACGTCGAGCAGCGGCCAGACGAGCGTGTCGGGATGCCAGGGGTCACCGGCGGCCGAGCCGCCAATGGAGCCTGAGCCGGCCGAGCCGCCAATGGAGCCTGAGCTGGCCGAGCCGCCAATGGAGCCTGAGCCGGCCGAGCCGCCAATGGAGCCTGAGCCGGCGGTGCCGGTGATCTCGGCGATGAGCGAGCGCGGGTTGCGGAACGCGATGCCCGCGCAGATGCCGTCCTGCCCCGTCCCGCGGCCGAGGATGTGGGACAGCCGCTGGCTCAACCAGCGCTCGACGCCCTTGGCCGGGACGATGACGAGCTCTTCGGCGAACGGATCGTCCAGCGGATTCGAGAGCAGAGCGCCGAGGCCGTCAGCGAGGAGGTCAGTGCGTTCGGCACGGTGGAGATGAAGCGCCATCGCGGGCCAGACTACGGCCTCGCTCTGACACGGTGAGGCGATCGGGGGAAGTTTGCTCGGGCGCGTCGTTCGGCCGGCCCCCGGACCTGGCCGGCCGGCGAATACCCGGGCTGGCGTACACGCGCGGACCGACCGCAGTCGGCGAACCCGGCCGGGCCCGTTCGGCGCCTATCAACTTTGGTTATCAGCCCATCGAGAAAGCTAACTTCCGCCTGGGTCGGGCCCTCGTTACGTTTCGCTGCATGACCCACGAGCCAACGACGACCGACGGGCCCGCCTACGCCACCCTTCCCCCCGACGGAGGTGCAGAATCGCCGGAGTCGAAACGAAATGGTCTCCAAGGCGACGCCATCGGTCTTGTCGGGGCCACAATGCTCGGGATCGTCATCATGGGCCCCGCTCTGGCGGTGTTGTTCTCGTGGGGATACATGATCCCCAGCGTGGGCAGGTCAACCGCGGTGTTGTTCATCATGGGCCTGGCGCTGACGCTGCCGACGGCCTACAGCTACGCGGCCATCAACCGCCGTATGCCATCGGCCGGCGCAATCTACAAATGGGCTTCGCGACTTCTCAGCCCGACCGTGGGGATCGCGGCCGGATTCTGCGGCGTGTTCTTCTACGGCTTCATCGTGGCCTTCACGTTTCCGCTGCAGGCACAGTTCGTTGCCGATCTCTTCAGGAACTCCTCACCCGTCCTGTTCGCCGTGATCGCGGTAACCACTTTGCTGCTCGCACTACCGCTCACGTATCGCGGTGTCAGCCTTGGCCTCAAGACCGCGATCATCATGACCGTCATCGAGGTCCTGATCGTCGTTCTCGTTGCCGCCGTCGCGTTCTTCCGGTCGGGTACCGGCCAGGTGTCGCTCGAGCCGCTGGATCCGACGCGGCTGCCGGGGCTGACAACCCTTATGCCGGCCTTGGTGCTTGCGTTTCTCGCCTACACCGGCTACGACGCGATTTCGACGATCGCTGAAGAGACGAAAGCGGCGCGCAGCCTGATCCCGAAGGCGACGATTCTGTCAGCCGTTGCGGTGGGCGTGTTTTGGGTCGTCATATCCACTGTCCTCAGCAACGCTCTCAGCCCGGAGGCGTATCAAGCCGCCCTCGACGAAGGGGGCTTCCCCCTCGGCGCCGCTGCGGAGGTCGCATTCGGTGAGACGGGCCGCGTTATCACCGACATCATGGGCATGGAAGCGACCTTCGCCTTGACACTGGGCGCCTTCATCGGCAGTACCCGGATCCTTTACCGCATGGGTCGCGACGGTGTGCTCTCCGAGCGGTTCGGAGCAGTGCACTCGAAGTTCAAGACCCCGTGGTTCAGCATCACCGCCATCACCGCATTCGTCGTCATTGTCGACGTCGTCCTGGCGTTCTACCTGTCGGTGAGCATTGATATCTCGCTGTGGGTCGTCAACGCGGTGGCCTTCTTCTCGATGTCCACCTATCTCCTCATCAATGTGTGTAATCCGCTTCTGTTCCTGCGCCGCTACCGCACAGAATTCCACTGGCTCTGGAACGGAGTAATACCGATGACCGGCATAGCGGCCGTCGGATGGTTCTTCTATAAGGGGTTTTTCGATGCACTGTGGCATGTCGACGGCAAGCTCGGCAGGAGCACGGTATGGGTGTGCCTGACGCTTCTGACAGCGATCGTCGGTGTCAGCGCATTGATCTCCCGACGGCCCGGTGTCAAAGAAGCTGCCCGGTCGGAGGATTCCGATGACAATGTCGTAACGGACAACGCACGATGACTCACCAACAGCGCTTCAAGCAACCCGTGGTTGACTCAGACGACGGCGACGGTCAGCGCGGCCGCGACTCGGTGATCATCGAGTACGACGTCCCTTCGGTCATGCGTGACGGTGTAACCCTGCGTGCCAACATCTTTCGACCCAACACAGCAGGCCAGTACCCAACCGTCCTGGTGCGCACGCCATACGACAAGAATGTTCAGCAGCCCGAGATGGATCCGGCGCTATGGGCGCGGCGCGGGTTTCAGGTGATCATTCAGGACACACGCGGCCGGTTTGCTTCCGAAGGTCGCTGGGAGCCGTTTCTTTTCGAGGCGCAGGACGGCTACGACTCGGTTGAGTGGGCAGCTTCTTTACCAACGTCGAATGGGGCTGTCGGCATGGCCGGTGCCAGCTATTGCGGCAACGTGCAATGGTTGGCTGCTGGTGCGCAGCCGCCGCCGCTCGCCGCGATCGCGCCGACGTTTTCCTGGTCGGATGCCCGCGACGGCCTGCTCTCGCGTGGCGGTGCGCTCGAGCTGGGCCTGGCCTTGTACTGGGCTGTGGAGAACGGATTCGATGTCATCGCTCGCTCAGTGAAGTCCGAGGTCGAGGCGGACAGTCGCGGTGAGCTTCTCAGACGTGAGTGGGATCAGCTGGCCGAACGCGGATACTGGGAACTTCCCGTCAACGACGTTGCGATCCTTCGGCGCCACGGCATTCCCACCTTGACCGGCATCCGGCCCATCGACGATGACCGCGTGGCTGATGTCAGCACTGTCGAGCACCGCAACGTCACCGTGCCGGTCTTCCACACAGGCGGCTGGTACGACATCTTCCTTGGCGGCACGCTGCGCAACTTCACAGCCATGCGCGCTCTGGGGCACCAGTCCCGATTGATGGTCGGGCCGTGGAGTCATGATGTCCACCGAGACCCGATCGGCCAGCGGCGCTTCGGAATGCTGGCTTCGATGGATGGGGCGCCCTCTCATCCGCAAGGTGATTGGACTGAGGCACAATGCGATTGGTTCTCAGCGCACCTCGCTCCAGAGGAAGTTGAGTCTCAAGAGGCGGCGCCGATCCGCATATTCGTCATGGGCCGAAACTACTGGCGTGACGAACAAGAATGGCCACCCGAGCGAGCGATCCGTCAACGGTGGTATCTGCTTCCAGACGGGGATCTCCGCCCGAAAACGCCGCTGGACGCGGACGCCGATGTCGAGTTCGAATACGATCCCGCTCGCCCAGTGCCGACCATCGGTGGCCACGGTGTGCCGGTGAACGACTACACGGCGGGGCCATTCGATCAAACCGCTATCGAATCCCGCGGGGACGTCCTGGTTTTCAGTTCGGCGCCGTTGGTTGCGGATCTGGAAGTGACCGGGGAGATCCGCGTCGTCCTCTGGGCGTCAAGCTCGGCTCCGTCGACTGATTGGGTGGCGCGACTCTGCGATGTGCATCCGGACGGGCGCTCCTTCAACATCTGCGACGGAATCTGCCGAGCGGACGCTGCTGACGGGTGGCGCCGCTACGAAATCGACCTGTGGGCGACAAGCAATGTCTTCTTGGCCGGCCACCGGCTGCGTGTGCACGTGACTAGCAGTTCGTTCCCGAGGTGGGATCGAAACTTGAACACCGGCAACCAACTGCGCGCCGAATACCACGTTGCCGCCCAACGCATCGGAGTGGGCGGGGCGCGGGCCTCGTACCTCGATCTGCCTGTGATCGAGCAAGACAGCGCGTGATGGCGGTCACGACGGGAGTCGTCCTGGCGGGCGGAGGGCTAGCGGGAATCGCGTGGGAAGCAGGAGTGCTCACCGGGATTGCCGACATCGACCCTGAATTGGCCGCTCGGATCGGGACGGCCGACGTGATAGTGGGCAGTTCGGCGGGCTCGGTCGTGGCCGCTCATCTCAGCGGTCCGGCTGCGCTCTACGGCCTGTACCTGAGCCAACTCACGGATCAGACCGCCGAGATTGAGATCAATTTCGACGAGACGTCCTATCAGAGAACTGTTCTGGACGTGACCACGGGAGCGCATTCAGTGCGCGAGTATCGGATGCGCCTTGTTGCTCTCGCGCGCGGGACAGAGACGGTAGCGCAGAGTCGAAGACGGGAAGTCGTCGGCGCGCGGATGACGGCAGCGGCCTCCTGGCCAGCACAACGGAATCTATGGATTACCGCCATTGATGCGAATAGCGCCGAGCGCGTTGTCTTTACCGGCGAGGATGGCATCGAGTTGGCAGACGCTGTGACGGCGAGTTGTGCGATCCCTGGCATATGGCCTCTCGCCGTGATCAACGGGTGCCAATTCATCGACGGTGCGACCCCGTCGGTGACGAACGCCGATCTGGCCGGAGGCTGCGATCAAGTCCTCGTTATCACTCCGCTCACCGGACCGACGACGCGGTGGTGGGACCTCCGAGCCGAGATCGCCGCACTTGCACCCGCCCGAGTCGCCGTCATCCAAGCGGACCGGAGCACGGTGCCGCTGTTCATGGATAATCCGTTGTCGCCGAGGTGTCGGCGTCCCGCCGCTCAGGCTGGACGCGCTCTAGGTCGGCGGACGGCGCGATGGCTCGCAGAGTGGATACGTTGAACCGCCTCCTTTCCGTGGCGCCTTGCGCTGGTCCGAGGCGCCTTGCGCTGGTCCGAGTCGTATAGAGGGGTGCCGCCCGGCTCGGCGAACGTGGCCAGTGCCACAGTGGGGGAGGAGAATGGAGTCACCATGAGCGAGATGACGACGTCGCCGCGGCTGGGCCCGAAGTTCCAGGAGGCCTTGGGTTATGCCGCCGAGCTGCACAACACCCAGACCCGCAAGGCCAGCGCGGTCCCGTACGTGGGGCATCTGTTGTCGGTCGCCGGCCTGATCATCGAGGCCGACGGCAGCGAGATCGAAGTGATTGCGGCGCTGCTGCACGACGCGGCCGAAGATCAGGGCGGCGACGCGACGCTGGCCGAGATCGAGGAGCGGTTCGGCGCCGAGGTCGCGGCGATCGTCGAGGAGTGCAGCGACACCGTCGTCACGCCGAAGCCGCCGTGGCGTGAGCGCAAGGAGAACTACATCGCGCACCTGGATGAGGTGTCGGACAGTACGATTCGGGTGTCGATGGCCGACAAGCTCGACAACGCCAGGGCGATTCTGCGGGACCTGCGCCGGGAAGGCCCGAGCGTGTGGAAGCGGTTCAACACCGACAATCCGCACGACCATCTCTGGTACTACCGGTCGCTGCTGGAGGTGTATCGACGCCGCAGCGACAGCTGGCTGGTCGAGGAGCTGGCGCGGGTGATTCGGACGCTCGAAGACGAGATCGGGCCGCCGATCGCCAGCACCGTGTAACCGCACGTTCTCCGATTTGCGGCAGGGGTCGTTGTCTTGGCGCGCAACCACGACCATGGCCGCAGAAACCAAGGGACAACGACGCGTGGCGGATGCCCGCCGACCGGTCGATGATTGATGGATGACCACCAGAGCCGAAATCACCGAACAGATCGTCGTTGCCCGCTTGGCGAAGGGGTTGACCTGGCAGCAGCTGGCCGACGCCATCGGCAAGCCGGTCGTCTGGACCACCGCGGCGCTTCTCGGCCAGCACCCCATCCCGCCCGAGCACGGCAAGACCCTCGTCGAGATGCTCGGCCTCGACGAGTCGGCGGTGCCGGTGCTGGCGGGTGTGCCGATGCGCGGCGGCCTGCCGACGGCGGTGCCGACCGACCCGACCATCTACCGCTTCTATGAAGCGCTGCAAGTCTACGGCGGTGCCATCAAAGAGCTGATCCACGAACAGTTCGGTGACGGCATCATGAGCGCGATCACCTTCAGCGTCAGCGTCGACAAGAAGCCGCACCCCGCGGGCGACCGCGTCGTCGTCACGTTCGACGGGAAGTTCCTGCCCTACGACTGGACCGCCGCCGAGGGTTAGCCCGCATCAGCCGCCCAGGCCGAGCAGGCCGACCATGATCGGCAGCAGGATGACGATCAGGATCGCGCCCGCGATGTCGAACGTGATGCCGGAGCGGATCATCGTGGTGATCTTGACGACGCCCGAACCGTAGACGATCGCGTTCTGCGGCGTCGACACCGGCAGCATGAAACCGAACGACGCGGCGAACGTCGCCGCCAGCGCAGGCACGAACGGGTTGACGCCGGCGGCCATCGCAACCGGAATGATGATCGGCACCACCACGGCGGCCGACGCGGTGTTGCTCGTCGTCTCCGACACGAGGATCGCCAGGATCACCGCGAAGATCGTGATGGGCACGATGCTCGACAGGCCCAGCGCGTCGTTGATCGACGTGCCGATGGTCTCGGCCAGCCCGGTGTCGGCGATCAGCGACCCGAAGATGATGCCGGTACCGAAGAGAATGATTGTGCCCCAGTCGATCTTGGCGGCATCGCTCCAGCGCAGGGTGAACTCGCGCTGCTGCCAGTCCGTCGGCAGCAGGAACAGCAGCGACGCACCGAACACGGCCACCACGCCTTCGTCGAGCCGGTCGCTGACGAATTCGTATGCGCTGGAGTCGGTCCCGGTGATCAGCGCGACGATGCCGGGGAAGACCCACAGTGTCACCGTGATCCCGAACGCGATCAGCGTGTTCTTCTCGGCCCGCGACATCGAGCCCAGCTTCGCGCGCTGTTCCGCGACGTACTCCGCGACACCGTCGATCCGTTTGATCTCCGGCTTGTTCAGCCGCAGCAGGATCAGTGCCAGCAGCACGAACATCACGAAGCAGATCGGCAGCGCCAGAACCATCCACTGGCCGAAGCTGATTCGCTCGCCGGTGGCCTCCTCGATGAGGCCGCGTCCGATCAGATTGGGCGGGCTGCCCACCGGCGTCAGCAGGCCGCCGACGCTGGCGCCGTAAGCGAGCATCAGCATGATCGCGGCGCCCACTCGCAGGCGCTGCGGATCGAAGTCGGGTTCGACGTCCCCGCGGCTCTGCAGCAGTTTGGCGATGACGCTGAGGATGCCGATCGCGGTGGGCAGCAGCATCGCCACCGTCGCGGTGTTGGACACGAACGCCGACAGCAGGCAGGTGACCACGCCGAATGCGAGGATCACGCCGGTGGTCGACTGGCCCACCCGGGGCAGCGACAGAATCCGGAACGCGAAACGGCGAGCGACACCGTGTTTCAGCATCGCCTGCGCGAGGATGAACGCCCCGATGAACGTGAAGATCGTCGACGACCCGAACGGGCTGAGCACGTCGTCGACCGGTGCCACACCCAGGAAGACGATGACGGCGACACCGAGCAGGCCGCCGATCGGGATCGGCACCGCCTCGCTGATCCACAGCGCGATGACGCCGAGCAGCACCGCGGCCAGCACCTGCTGCTCACGCGGGATGTCCAGGGGCACGATCAGGAAGACGACCGTCAGCAGCGGCGCCAGAAAAAGGCCCACCGTGCGACGGCCCTTCTCGAAGCGTTCCTCACGCGGTGATAGCCGCTGTTCACCAAGGCTGCGATAGGTTGCTGTGCCCAACAGCGCCTTGTCGACGTCGGTCGGCGTGACCTGATTTTCGGTGGTCATGGCACGCTCCGTTCCCCCGGGCTGTGGTTTACGCCACAGGCGGAGTGCCTGGTTGATGCGAAATCTAAACCCGGACGAACTGCAGAGAATGTGATCCCCGTCACGAAAGGCGCTATATTGTGCTTGCTGTCACAACGAAGGGGCATGCCATGGCAGAGGTGCACAACGGTGCAGTGGTCGCGTCGCAGGTCAGCCAGCGTTCCGCGTCCGCTCACACCCATGCGCACGTGTGGTGGAACGTCCTCATGGGCGTCGTCGGGGTGGCGGCGCTGTCAGCGGTTGTCGTCACCGTCCTCATGGGGCTGACCACCGAGGCCCTGATCATCGCCATCTTCACCGGCGCGTTCTTCTCCCGCTGCGCCTGCTAGATCGCTAGAACTGCCTCAGTCGCCGGTGCGTTCGAACCTGTCCTGAAACTCGCCGCCGCCGGTGCATGGGCTGCCGGGCGCGATCGTCTGGGTTCCGTGGCCGGTGAGCACCGAGATCGGATCGTCCAACGCCTGCGGCATCGGGTATTCGGCGGTGATCGTCACCTCGGCCGTACCCGCCGGGCATGACGCAGTGCCGTGCTCGTTGCGCGTCCACTTGTCGTCGGCGTACAGGAGCGTGACGACCTCGGGACCGGTATGGAACAGGCTCATGCACCGGTCGCCGGTGCGCAGGCAGTAGGTGTTGGCCTGCAGAACCTTTCCCGGCAGGACCGTGCCGTCGGCGAAGGTCGTCGTCTGCCGATAGCTGCCCTGCAAGCCGTTGGCCGGGCTCACGCCCCGCGGCGGCATCACGGCCGGGTCGGCCACCTTGTTGGGGTCGGGATCTCCCGTGCGGGTGAACTTCACAGTCCGCTTGGCCGCGCACGCGCCGTTGGCGGAGGCCCGCACGGTTTCGCCGGAAAGCGTTCCGTCGGGGTGCGGTTCGAGCGTCATGACGACCCAGATCTCGACGGGCTCAGGCGTGCCGCACTGCGCCGAGGCCAGCCCGACGGCAACCCACTTGCCGCCCAACTGATCGAAGGTCATGTTCGACAGCAGGGCATCGCCACTCGCGCTGGCGGCGGTCGCGACGCAGCCGCCGGCGCCGCACTCCGAGCGGACGTCCCAATTGCTGGTCGTGGCAGGGGCATTCGGCACCGGCTTGTCGTCGAGGTCGGTGCCAGGCCCGTAGTCGGCGCGGTAGCGGCCGGTGAATTCGGCGGCGCTGGCGGCGGCCGTACTCGGCGTCGTGGATCTGCGCTCGTCGCGCGACGTGAGTTCGACGACGGCGATCACACCGCCCACCACTGCCAGGGTCGCGACGAACACCGCCGCGCCGATCAGCACGCCGTGGTGGCGCTTCGATTTCTTCGGTGACTTCGGTGCGGCCACTTGTGGTGGCAGCGCGTGTGGTGGCACCGCGTGTGGTCCGCTGAACATCGTCGGTGCCGTCGCCGGATACGGCACTGGTGTCGGGCCGGCCTGGGTCCACGGTTGACCGGGCCAGCCGGACGCGCTGGGACTGTCTACTGCCGGAGCAGCCGGAACCGGCGCGGACCCGGTGATGACTTGCCTTGCCGCCGAGGCCATCTCGATCGCGGTGGGATAGCGCTGGGCGGGCTGCTTGGCCAGACCGATCGCGATGACCTCGTCCAGCGCAGGCGGGACCGCGCCCGACTTCTCCGACGGCCGCGGCGGCGGGCTGACCATGTGCCCGACGGCGACCTGTTCGAGCGTGCTGCCGGGGAACGGCTGCTGACCGGTCAGGCATTGGTAGAGCACGCAGGCCAACGCGTAGATGTCCGAGCTCGGGTGAATGTCGCCGGAGTTGAACCGCTCCGGTGCCATGTAGGCCCACGTGCCGATCGCCGAGCTCGCCGATGTCAGCCGAGTGTCGTTGGCGCCGCGGGCAATTCCGAAATCGATGAGGTAGGCGAAGTCGTTCTCGTCGACAAGGATGTTGGACGGTTTCACGTCGCGGTGCACCAGACCCACCTTGTGCGCGCTGTGCAGCGCCGACGCGATCTGCTCGATGATGGACACCGCCCGCGCCGGCTCAAGCGGCCCGGCATCGAGCATTGTCTGCAGGTCCTTGCCCTTGATCAGCCGCATGGTCACATACAGCCGGTCGTCGATCTCGCCGACGTCGTAGATCGGCACGACGTGCGGATCGTCCAGCCGCGCGGCCGCCCGCGCCTCGCGGCGGAACCGCTGCTCGAAGTCGGCGTCTTCAGCGAAGGCGGGCAGCAGCATCTTCAGCGCAACGACGCGGTCGATCGCGGTGTCGTAGGCGCGCCAAACCTCGCCCATGCCGCCGCGGCCCAACAACTCGAGCAGCCGGTAGCGGCCGAACGGCGTGCCCTCCTCCACCGGCTCACGATAACGGCCGACCACCGCGTTTGTGGCCGTGATCGGCGAGTATTCCACGCGCCCCGCGTCCGCTGTGGAGGTCGCGATCCGGCCGCGACTTGACGTTGTGGCGTAGGCTCGAGGCATCGGAACCGGCCAGGCTCCGCAATCAAGGGGCCTCTGTTGGATAAATCTCCACGCCAGTCCATGAGCAAGAAGTCCGCCAAGTCGCTGAAGCAGAAGCGGGCGGACAAGCGTGCCAAGACCGACGGCTCCGCGTCGGTTGCCGACGCTTCTCTCAAGCACAAGCGTTGAGGCACAACAGCTGAGACGTCGAAGACTCATCGGGTTCAACCGGCTGCTCCACCCACCAGACCGATCATCGCCGAGCAACCGCTCACGATGGACACCAAGGCAGCAATCGCCAATTGGGACCACTTTGAGCACTTCGTCTGTTTTCCCGTCATCGACGGTTCGCGTTGCGCGTCAGCTCGCCGCTGACCCGCCGAGTATCGGCATTCTCAGTACCTATCCCCCGACGCCGTGCGGACTGGCGACGTTCGCCGCCGGGCTGGCCAGGGGGTTGGTCGCAAACGGTGGCCTCGTCGACATCGTGCGACTTTCCGACGGGCCGCGATCAGAGAGCAGAAATGTCGTCGGCGAAATGGTCAATGGCTCGTCCGCATCGGTTAGTGCATGCGTTGGGATGCTGAGTAGACGCGACGTCGCCGTCATTCAGCATGACTACGACACCACGGAGGCGTCGACGGAGAAGAGATTCTCGACGTCGTCGACGGCTTGCAGGGGCCGACCATCTTGGTTGCGCACAGCAATCCCGAAAATCCTACGCGACATCAACGTTCGGTCATGCAGAAGCTTGCGACAGCGGTGGATCAGGTCGTCGTGATGACCGATGCCGCCCGCGAGCGGCTGCGATGCGAGTACGAGGTCGACCCTCGCAAGATCACCATGATCCCGCACGGGGCAACGGTTTCGACCGATGCCTCGGGCGTCCGGGGTGGCCGACCGACACTGGTGACGTGGGGATTGCTCGGCCCGGGAAAGGGCATCGAGCGGGTGATCGACGCGATGGCGACGCTCAAAGATCTGCCGGGACAACCGCGATACCTTGTCGCGGGCCGCATGCACCGCAAAATGTCTGCTGCAGGGGGCGAATCTTATCGCTACGCGCTCGCGGAGCGGGCTCGAAGCCGTGGCGTCGAGGCATCGGTGGATTTCGACACGGGCTACCGCAACGTTGCGATGCTGACCGCCCTCATCCAGTCCGCCGCAGTTGTCGTCGTGCCGTACGACTCGGGCGATCAGGTCACCTCGGGCGTGCTTGTCGATGCCGTCGCAAATGGCAGACCCGTTGTGGCGACCGCATTTCCGCATGCGGTCGAACTGCTCGCAAGCGGGGCCGGAATTGTGGTGCCCCATGACGACCCTGAGGCATTGACCACCGCACTGCGCCGGGTACTCACACAGCCGCGCTTGTCCGGCGCGATGGCCGCCGAAGCGCGCCGGTTGGCCCCGGACATGGCCTGGCCAGTCGTCGCGAGTGCTTACCATCGCTTGGCGCGCGCAATCCTCACACGAAGGCCGGCATGGGCATGGCGGTAACGTTTCCGGCTCCGCTGTTCGAATATCTGCTGTGGCTGAGGAGATCAGCGCGGCACAGTGGAACGTGCCCGGCTCGCCGAGCCTATGCCCAAACACGGCTGCCGCATCGACGACGCCGGTATCGGGTGTCCTGGTGCCGTGGGGAAGGACAGACTTGAAACGCGAGGTTGCGGCAGTGCTTGAGGTCGAGATCGAAGCGCCGACGACACTGGAGTTCCAGATCGCGGTTGCACCGCATCCCAACACCGATGTGCACGAGGCGTTGTCGTTTGTGTTGGACGGTATGGGCGTGCCCGCCGCGGAGATCAGCGGCACGCACGGCAATCGCATTCACAAGCTCGCAGTTCCGGTTGGCAATCTGAGGGTCGACTACAGCGCCACCATTTGCGGACGAACCGGCCCGGCACCGGTGAGCGAATACGACCTGTCGGTATACCTACGGCCCAGCCGCTATGCCGAGGCAGATAAGTTTTACGGTTTCGCGTCAACCGAATTTGGTAGTTACGCTGATTCGGCGACGCTGCTGGAGAAGGTGTCTTCCTGGGTCGGCACGCGATTGAACTACGTACCGGGATCCAGCGACCCGATCGACGGTGCCGTTGACACACTTCTCGCCGGTGAAGGCGTTTGCCGGGACTATGCACATCTGGTGGTCGCGTTGTTGCGCGCCGTGAACGTGCCTGCTCGCGTCGTCTCCGTCTACGCACCTGGGTTGTCACCGATGGATTTCCATGCCGTTGCCGAAGCGTTCGTTGACGGACAGTGGCGAGTTGTCGATGGGACATTGTTGGCTCCCCGGCAGACGCTGGTGCGGATCGCGACGGGGCGTGATGCCGCCGACACCGCTTTCCTGGACAACCACAGGGGAGCGATTAGGCTCAGCAAGATAGAGGTGACGGCCGTCGTCGACGGCCGTCTCCCCGTAGATTCAATCGACCAGCTGGTGTCAATCGGCTGAGTCACAGCAGGAAACAGGAACATCTTTTGGCAATTGCCGACATCGCAGCCTACGCGCATCTCAGCAAGGCTGACATCGACGCCCTGGGCGACGAGCTAGACGCCATCCGGCGAGACATTGAGGAGTCGCTCGGCGAGAAGGACGCTGCCTATATCCGACGCACGATCACGTTCCAACGGACGGTTGACGCGGCGGCACGCCTGGTCATCGGCTGCAGTCGATCACGGGCCGGTTGGTTGGTCGGGACGGCCGCGCTCGCCTTCGCCAAGAGCGTTGAAAACATGGAGCTCGGCCACAACATCTCCCATGGGCAATGGGACTGGATGAACGACCCGGAGATTCACTCGAGCACGTGGGAATGGGACATGGTCGCCGTCTCGTCGCAGTGGAGGTACTCGCACAACTACCGCCACCACGTCTTCAGCAATGTGGTCGGCATGGATGATGACCTCGGTTTCGGCGTGATGCGGGTGACCCGCGACGAGAAGTGGCGGTTGGTGCACCTTCTCCAGCCACTGCGAAACATCCTGCTGGCCGTTGTTTTCGAGTGGGGCATCGCGCTTCATGGGATCCATGCCGAGCGTGACCGGACGGCCGATCTTGGGAAGCTCGCTCAGGTGCGCAGGGCCTTGGTCGGGAAGATCGGCCGCCAAGCACTCAAAGACTACGTGCTCTTTCCCGCACTCAATCGCTCCCGCTGGCGCAGAACACTGGCCGCGAACATGGCCGCCAACCTGATTCGCAACATTTGGGCATACGTGGTGATTTTCTGCGGGCATTTCCCCGATGGTGCCGAGAAGTTCACCGCCGACGTTGTGAACAACGAAACTAGGGCGGACTGGTATCTGCGGCAAATGCTTGGTGCGGCGAACTTCAAAGCGGGTCCGCTGCTTAGATTCTCGAGCGGCAATCTCTGCTATCAGATCGAGCACCACCTGTTTCCCGACCTGCCAAGTAACCGATATGCGGAGATCGCGGTGCGGGTCCGGGCTCAATGTGACAAGTATGGCCTGCCCTATACCACCGGTTCGCTTGTGCGCCAATACCTCTTGACGCTGCGGACGATTCACAAGCTGGCACTGCCCGACCGGCTCCTCACCGCCACCTGTGACGATGCCCCGGAAACTGCCTCGGAACGCAAAGTTCGACGGGACCTGAAGGCGCCGACCGGCCGGGCGTAAGGTGGAGGCGCGTAATGGGTGTCTCACCGGCGGCTTACATGACCGTCACCGTGATCCCGATAGGTCGCCTCGTCAAACCCGTGACTTTCCGGCTGGCTGGGAATCGGTTCCTCGGCATGCGAGCGCACCGCCCGCGCCGCCACCGCGATGCGCCTGCCCACTTCCGTGTAGGCCGCGAACTGGGCCTCGTTGAACCACTGATCCGACGTCTTGTCGTTCGGGAAGCTGGCGCCGCTCTTGCCTGCGCCGTAGGTGAGCACCCAGTCGGGCAGCTCCCGCCACAACACCGCCTTGGCGACGATCAACAGCCCGGTGTTGTTGGCGCCGAGACCCGCGGCGGCCGGGTATGTGATCGTGCCGCGGACCACCGCACCAGCCGTCAGCCGCTCGTTGAGCGAGCGGAAGGCGTGCCCGTCGGGGAACTGCGGGGCCGAGCCCGGCGCCAGGTTGGGAACGCCGTAGGGTCCGCGCTCGTCGAGTTCGATCTGAACGCCGAGCTCGAAGCGCGCCAGCCGGATGGCATCCGACAGCCCGGACAGCAGCGGGGGAGTGTCGCCGCCGCCGTCGATGACATAGATCAGGCGACAGCGACGCCGCAACGCCTCGACCAGCCCGAGATTCTCGTAGTGCCCGCCGTCGGTGACCTGGACGAGCCGGGCGTGAAGTTTGTTGATACCGAACAGTTCCCGATAGAAGTAGCCGGCCCCGCGCATCGACGGCAACGCCTTCGGGTACAGCGGCTCTGCCGCATGAGCCTTCGCGTACCGGACGAACTTCGGGTTCGGCAGCCAGGTGCCCAGGCGTGCGCCCGACACCGCCAACAGTGTTTGAAATCCCTTGTTCATCCGTCCCATTGCCGACGCGAACGCCGCACCGCTGATCGCCATCGCGGCCTGCACGGTCAGATCGCGTTTCAGGCGCGGTGGCGCAACGGCGATGATCTCCTTGGTGTCGAGCCAGCCCAGCGCGGGCCCGCCGATGTGGTCAGCGCTCAACACGTACGACACCGCATTGAGCCCTGGCGCGGGTTTGGCTTCGCCCGACAGCGCGGCGGCCGCTGCGAACACGAAGCGGGGGCCGCCGTCCGTGCGGCCGTAGCGGTCCAGCCAGGTGCCTTCCTCGGGCGGATAACCCTTGGCTTCACCGTCGATCCGCCGCACCGCCATCGCCCGCGCGAGACGCCCGCGGTAGAACGGGTGCAGGCTCAGCGAGGTGACATCGATGGTGCTGAGCATCACGACGAGCAGCACGATCGCGACGAGAATGAGGCTCGGATGCGGGATCGGAGCCGACGCCTGGCTGACCCACTCGAACACCTGCGCCGCCGCGATCCCCAGGATCAGCAGCCAGCCTGCGGCCAGCACCACCAACGTCGCCAGCACGATGATGAGTTGAACGACTCCCGGCGGCAGCCTCTTTCGCGCGCGAGAGACCTGCCCTGGTCCGTCCTTCTTCGAGGTGACCATCGAGATCAGGGTCGCGCCGTACTGCAGCGCCGCGGCGGCGGCCAGACCACCTAGCGCTGCAAGCGAGGGCCATTTGGTGGTCTGCGTCGGCGACATGGGCGCGCACAGCCACATCAGGCCCGGCAGCGCGACCGTCACCACGAACACCAGCACCGCAAGCAGCGCCGTGGCCGTCGCGGCTTGGTTCAGTACCGCCTTGGCCTGGGTGAACCCGCGTGACACCGAGACGTATTCGCATGCCAGGCCTGCCGCACCGAAGAGGATCGCGAAGAGGATCGGAATCGCGATCGCCAGCGTCGATGCCATCGGGTGCTGATCGAGCGCCTGGAAGTGATCGGAGGACCACGCTGTCCGCGACGGCACGAAGGCGGCGACCGGCACCCGCGCCGTGAACCAGCCGAACGCCCAGCCGGCGATCACCGCCACGAGCAACACCATGGCCGCCGACGCCAGCAGGTTCTTCAACACCTCGCCGAGCGCGCGCACCAGACCCATTGGCGTGTCGGCGATGTAGCTGGCGCGGCTGCGCAGGAACGCGAATTCGGGTGAGCCGGGGTTGAACCGGTCGGCCAACGCGGCGACGGGTCCGCCGACCGTGTCCCGTTGGATCGACAGGAGGCGCGCGCCGGCGGTGTAGCCGCCGCCGGACACCGAGATGATGTAGTCGAACTCGTCGAGCAGCGGTGCACTGTCCCAGCGCGGTGGCTCGTCGCCGTCGGGCTCACGCGACAGAGTCTGCATCGCGCCCATGGCCACGCAGCCCGACCGGATTCCGCCTCCGGACAGGCACAGCGCGCTGGCAATTCTCGGCGAGCCATCCTCCGCCGTCAGCAGTTGGTCCGCGTCCGGTACGAAATAGGATTTACGCCAAGAGCTTTCGCCATCCTCCTGCGACTCGGCCGGATCCCGTCGCGGTTCGGTGACCAGAACACGGTCCCACCAGTTCGGCGCATTTCTGCGGATCCAGCGCGCGATGTAGGAGACCACCACCCGCGACGACGCGAAGACCGCTGCCGGCACCGCGAAAATCG
Source organism: Mycolicibacterium agri (assembly GCF_002553505.1). GTDB lineage: Bacteria > Actinomycetota > Actinomycetes > Mycobacteriales > Mycobacteriaceae > Mycobacterium > Mycobacterium agri. Next base: position 73,403 of record NZ_PDCP01000008.1, read on the forward strand.
CCACAAGAAGCGCACACCATTTGACCGTCGCCGCCGCGGCAGGTAACACGATCCATAACCGTCCGGCCGCGTCTAACGACCACAGCACCAGGAGGTTCTCGACGACGTCCATGCCTGCCGCAACACCGAGCGCACCCAGGAGCACGTAGCCCAGCGTCGTCCCCGTATTCGAGAACGCCGACATGATGACGAAGAAGAGCAGCGCGCACGTCAACAGAATCAGGACATAGCCCGCGATCACGGCCCAGTCGTGAGCGATGGCGGAGCGGATAGCGGCGTACAGATCCGGATCGCGCTCGCCGAACACGTAGCGCATCAGGAAGTCCGGGCCGGCCGCCGCGAAATTCCGCGCGAGCAACCAGGTGCCGACACCGATTGCGACAAGGGGGATGCCCGCGCCGAGAAGCCAGGCGGTGGCGACGGCGCCCGCGGGACGGCGCGCGGTGACACCGGAATCGGCAGATACGGCAGGCTCGGCAGATGAGGCAGATGAGGACGTCTCGGACATGTGGCCCCCAACCACGCTTGAGAGGACCGACTTGCGGTCAGCCCTGCACGACGATGTTCGACTCGGTGGCGTTGATCTGCGGCGCCCCCGAGTGGTAGGTGATGCGGTTGTCGAACCCCGAGGCGCCGATCGTGTCGCTGGCATCGACGGTGACGACGTTGTCCATCCCGGACACCGTCACGCTCACGCAATGCCCGGTGATCGTGACAGTGTTGCTGACGCCGCTGACTGACACCGACGAGTCGTTGCAGACGACGGTTCTGGTGTTCTCGACGCCCGCGACGGAGACGGTCTCACCGGGTGCTGCGGTGATCGTCTGGGGAGCCGAGCCGGGAAGCCCGGGTGGTACGGGGATGTTCGGAATCTCGATAGACGGCACCGACGGCATCGGCGGAATCGACGGTATCGACGGCAGGTCGATGGAGCCGCCGCCGCCCGAGATGCCCGACGTCGCCGACATTTTCGAGACGAAGGCGATGACGCCTGCCGCCATCGCCACAAGCACGACCGCGATCAGGCCGAACACGATCCACGGGATTCCGCCGGAAACTTTGCGCGGCTGGGTCGAATACGGCGGGGCGCCGTACGGCGGCGGGCCGGCGTAGGTGGGTGGGGTGTAGTCCTGCGGGCTGTAGCCCGGAACCGGTGGCGGGAGATAAGCCGTGCTGCTGGGCTGCTCACCGCCGAGCTCGCTCGTCTGGGCCAGTTCGGCCAGGGGGCGTTCGAGTTGCCTGATCCTCTCCTCGGGATCCTCCTCGCGCGTCATGCGCAGATGGTCCCACAGATTTGCTCGTTGAGCCGCCCAGTCTGCAGAAGCGCTGACACCTCTTCCGGCGTTTGTGAAGTCGCAAAACGGCAACCCGAAGGTCATGATCGGAAACATTCGCTCAGTGGTGGTGGACTGCCGGGACCCGCAGGCACTCGCAGACTTCTATCAGGGAGTCCTCGGCGGCACCGTGCACAAAGAAGACGACACGTGGTCGGTACTGACCGACCCGACAGGGCGACGGCTGGCCTTTCAGCTAGCCCCCGAACACGAGCCGCCGATATTTCCCGATCCCCGTGGCTCACAGCAATTCCACCTCGACATCCAAGTCGGCGACGACGACGTCGACGACGCTGAACGGCGAGTGCTGGCATTGGGCGCGGCCCGCGTCACCGATGCCAGCGAAGACGGCACCTTCCGGGTCTTCCGCGACCCCGCGGGCCACACCTTCTGCCTGGTGTGGGGAATCACCAATTCGTAAGGCGCAGCGAAGGAGTCAGCCATGAAACACTTTCGGCGGTGGGGCGCTGTCTACGTACTTCTGCTGTTGTTCGTCGGGTCCTGGCTCGGCCAGTTCTTCGCGATGCTGGCCGAATTCCGCTCCGACCAACAGGCCCACGGTCAGCCGTTCATCTGGTCGGAGTACTGGAGCACCTTTCTTGGTGCGACTTTTGAGAACTGGCAAAGCGAGTGGCTGCAATTGGTGTTCCAGGCCATCCTTCTGCTCGGCGCCAAGCACTGGCTGTTCAAGGTGGACGCCGAAGACATGGAGCGCATCGAGGCCAAAATCGACTCCATCAAGGACCGGCTCGACATTCCGAGCTCGCCGGCACCGAACTAGCCGCTACAGCCAGTCGCGGCGCTTGAACACCCAGTACAGCAGCAGCACCAGGATGACGATGAGGGCCGTGCTGGTCACAAAGCCGCCGACAGTGTCGATGCCGGGGAAGTCCACGTTCTGCCCGTAGAACCCGGTGATCGCCGTGGGCACCGCGATGATCGCCGCCCAACCGGTGAGCTTCTTCACCACCGTGTTCAACCGCGCGTCCTGCAGCGAAAGGTTCGTCTCGAAGACTGTCGTGATCATGTCCCGTAAGGATTCGGTCCACTCCGAGACCCGCAGCACGTGGTCGTAGAGGTCGGCGTAGAGCGGATCGAGTTGCGGCGACGTCTTGGCGTCCAGCCTGCGGTGCTGAATCGTGTTAACCACTTCGCGCATCGGCAACACCACTCTGCGCAGCTCGACGAGGTTCTTGCGTAAGCGAAAGGTCTTGCGTTGCAGTCCTCCTCGCGGAGTACCGTTTTCGAACAGTTCGTCCTCGAGAGCCTCGGTCGCGTCGTCAAGCATCTGCACCGCGTCGAAGTGGCCGTCGACGACGACGTCGAGCAGGCCGTGCACCAACGCGCCCACCCCGTATTCCTGGCCGCCGAGTTCGTCGAAGCGGCGGGAGACGGTGTCGATGTCGTACCAGGGGGACAACCGGACCGTGACGAGGCCCTGCGGCAGTACAAAACCCGAGATGCGGTGGGACTCTATCGCCGACTGGGAGTCCTCGGCAGGCTCGCGGCACGACACCGCATAGACGGTGAAGAAGGTGTGGGACCTGTAGACCACGGCCTTGGTGCGTTCGGCCTCGGCGACGGCGTCCTCGACCGCCCAGTCATTGAGCCCGAGTTCGTCTGCCAGGGCGGACAACGTGTCGCTGTCGGGGTCGTAGATATCGCACCACACCAGCGTGTCGTCCTCGACGAGATAGTCCGATATCGAGGAGAAGACGAAGTCGTCCTGCGGCGCACCGCCTCGCCACACCCGACCCCGTACGTCGGCGCTCATCTGACCATCATGTCAGCGCTTAACTCGCGATCAGCGCATCCGACAGAAGTACGCCGCGCGGGTCAGCGAGGGTGAGCACGCGCGATACCGCACGGCTCGGGATGAGTGTCCAGTTGACCTGAGCCGTTGCGCAACGATGTCCGATGGTCCGCAAGGTCGAAAAGGCGTCCACTGCAAAGAATTCGACGCCGGACAAGTCCAGGATCAGGTGGCGGCAGTTGGCGCCGTAGCGAAACACGTAGCGGGCCAGTCGTTCGCTGTTCGCGGCGTCGACTTCACCGCCGGCGCTGATGCGCACGACCGTGGCGCTCTGCCAAGCGGTTGACATCCGCAACGGGTCGCCAGGGGTGGCGGTGGGCGGGCGTGAAGCTATCAGGGTTGTTGATGCAATAGGGGACACGATGAATCGACTCCAAGCGTGAATCGTTAGAAAGAGAGCTGTTTTGTGGGAAGGCCCGCACGGGCGGGCTTGTGAGAGTCCTGCACGCCTACGACGTTTCCGGAGGCTGCAAACTCAACCTGGCTCAGCCTACAGCCAGTGCCCCCGATCCGAAGAATTCCGCTGGCGAGGGGCATACGGGTGCCCGAAGGCGCAGGTCGAACGATCAGCGAACCGCGCCGAGACCACGGAAATTGACGAAAAATCGACGAAATTTCCGCAACTAGCGGAGTCTCGGCGACGTCTGCTGTGGCGGATGGGGTCCATGTGGCGAATGGGGTGTCTAACCCGCGCCCGGCGCTATCCGGCCGGCGGGGCCCAACCGAAGCCGTCGAGCACCGCCGTCACCCCCACCTTCCACCGCCGCTCGATCTCGGTCGGCGAGGTGCCCAGCCATCGACCGGCCTCCTGCACCGCCAAACCCTGTGCGAGCGCCAACAACACGTGTGCGATGTCGACGGCATTTCCGCCGAGCACGCCCTCGTCGATACAGCGCTGGATGCGGCCGACGAAGATGTCGCGCACGGCCGCGCCTGCCGCGAGATCCTCTGGGCCGGGCTCGAAGTCGGCGAACGGCCGCGTAAACATCACCTGGCCCAGCCTCGGATAGGCGCGGCAGAACAACCGGAACACCGGCACAAGTCGCTCGACATCGCCCAGCGCATCGTCGGTCTGCGGGATCTTGGCCAGTTCGGCGCCCAACATGCGGAACCCCTCGAAGAACATCGCCCGCACCAGACCGGCCTTGTCGGCGAACAGCTCATACACCGCGGGCACCGATGTGCCTGCTCGTTCGGCCACCCGCCGCGTGGTGAACCGGGCGAAGCCTTCCTCGCCGAGCGTCGCGATCGCCACCTCGAGCACCCGGTCCCGAAGCTCGGGCGTGCGTTGCTTCGCCCTCGGCATCGCACAGGCCTAGATTGCGGTGAATTCTGTTGGCAGACCTTCGATTCCGGCGCGGATCGCGGCCAGCGCGGAGTCGCGCGCCTTCAACTTGCTCGCCAGATGCGCGCCCGCATGCAGCGTCGAGGCCGCCTCCTTCGCGACGTCCTGTGTCCGCTGCAGCACCTGATCCTCGTCGACGATTTCGTCGAGCCAGCCGCCCGCGATCGCCTCGTCACCGACGAACGTCGCAGCCATCGACACCGCGCGCTGAAAAGCCGGGGGCATCAACCGCATTCGCATGATCTCGATCGCCGAGATCGGGATCGTCATACCGATCGCCACCTCGATGGCCTGGCACCGCGACTTCGGCGCACCGACGCGGTGGTCCCCGCTGAGCAGCAGGAAGGCTCCCATCGCGATCGCCGGGCCCGTCGCCGCCATCACCACCGGCTTGGGGAACGTCAGGCACCGCACCGACAACTCGAAACCGCCCGCCAGCATGCCCAGCGCGGCCTCCGCATCGCCGGACTGAAACACCGACAGGTCGAACCCGCCGCTGAACACCCGCTGATTGCCGGCCAGCACGACGGCCTTGGCGTCGTCTTTCTCGGCCCGATCCAGCGCCTCGTTGATCGCCGTCTGCATGGCAGGGCTGAGCACGTTGACCTTGCCGTCGTCCATCGTGATCGTGGCGATGGAATCAGCGAGCTCGTAGCGCACCGGGCTGGTCATCAAGGCCTCCAAGACGTGGGCATTTGTTTCGGAACGATGTTACGAAACCGCGTTCCGAAAACCAAACGCCTGTCAGCCGATGCGCCGATGCCTACCGTTGATCACCCGCGTCTGCGCGTCGTCGTCGTCATACGGCGGTTCCTCGTCGTACTGCGCGTCGTCGTCGTCATACGGCGGTTCCTCGTCGTACTGCGGCGGCGGCTCGTTATACGGCTGCGGCGGGCCGTCGTAGCGCTGCTGTTGCTGCGGCAGTTCGTCGACCGCGACGGGGGCCGCAGGCGATTCCTGACGCAGCCGGGCTTCCCGGGGCGCAGAGGGCGGAGCCGGGACCTGCTGGCGGGCCGCGCCGTGCTGGGGGGCCGCGGATTCGTGCACGATGCGGAACTGGCTGCGGTAGCGGTCGCGCTGCGCGTTGGCGGCCGCGGTCATCTTGTTGATCTCGGCCTGCAGGACCTCTTGGCGGCTCTCGGTCGTCGCGTAGTGGTAGTACGCCAGCACGGCGCGCAACAGTTCGAGTTTCTGCTTCTCCTGGCGAGCCAGATCGTGGGTGGTCAGCAACTCCAGCCGCTCGACGGGATGCAGCGTCGCCCAATCCAGCACCGCAGGCGTGCGGAACTGCTTGCGTGCCCGCTTGCCCTTCTTCTGCGCTGTCGCCGGCTGGTCGTAGAACGTGACGGCTCCGGCGAAGCGCGAACCGATCGCCTCGCCGAGCTGCTTGCGGTCCAGCGCCGAATCCCACACCGTGCGCCATTCCTGTGACGGCGCCAGGTAGGGGATCTCCTGCGGCAGTTGAAGCGGGACGATGTCGACGTAGTTGTCGGCGTCGGCGCCCTCATAGCGGGCAACCGTTGGGGGAGTGGCGAATTCGAGTTTGATTCCGTAGGCAGGCGTCTGGCCGAAGTTCTTGACGACCAATTCGATGAGATGCCAGTCCGACGCGCTGGGCTCCATGTACATGGAGACGTTGGGCTGCGAGCGGTCGTCGTTCTCCTGCTTGGCGTGTTGGAACTGCCGCCACGCGTAGATGAGGGCGGCGACGGTGATGCACAGCGCCAACCATGCGGCCAGCGCCGTCCACGCGCTGGGGGACAGATCTGCGATGTTGTCGAACCAATCGGTAATCCCCACGCGATGTCTATACCATGATCGGCCACTCCGGTCAGCACTCGCTTATCGCGGACGACAATAATTTGCTGCCGTGCTAATTTCTGGTGCGTTAGATGAGGCTGAAGTGCCTAGCGTGGTTAACCGATGACATTGCCGGAAATTCGCTCGTTGCGCTGAAATCCGACTCCTATGACGCGACGGCAGTTAGCTCGTCGGAATCGGCCGCCGCAGGCTCCTCCAGCGCGGGCGGCTCCGCGGGCAGCCGTTCGGCGCGTGCGGCCCAATCGAGGTCGCACCATTCGAAGTGGCTGGGCAGCCGTCGCCAGTAGCTGGGGTGGGCGCGCACGTACACCTCGACGCTGGCGTGCACGAGCGCGCCCTCGGGCACGGTGCGGAAGCGCAGCGAGCGGACGCCCTCGGCGAGCGCATCGAGTTCGGTCGGCGCGGGGATGCGCTGGCCGGCATCGCCGATGCTGGCGCCCGCCGCCACCACACCGTCGAGCATCCAGTCCAGAGTGATGTCGGCCAGCGGCCAATACGCGTTGCGGCCCCCGACGATGTCGCAGTGCGTGCCGCGGAACCAGACTTCCTCGATGGCGTCGCTGGTGCCGATGCGGCATTCGGCGAACGGGCCCGCGCCGCCGTCGATGGCCACGGCGTGACGTCCGGCGACGACGTTACCGAGATAGTCGCTCTCCGAAAGAGCCGGTGTGCCAGGAACTCTCACGGTGTCCCACAGCCCGAGGAAATGTACCGGCACCGCGATGTCGCTTCGTCCCTGGATGATGCAGGCCAATCGATGGACCTGCTGCCACTCCTCGGGTGTGCGGTATTGCGTCGGCAGCGCGTAGGCGCCCAGTGCGTATTCGACGAAGTGGTCGTCGGCGTCGCCCATCAGGCCGACCACGCCGAGCATCCTGGCGAGGCTGCGGGCGCAGTAGGCGCCCCGGCCGGCGCCGAGCAGGAAGATCCGGTCCTGCGGTTGCCAGTTCTCGGCGATGAAGAAATACGCGTCGACGATCGCCTGGCGCGCCGCGGCCACGGTGTCCTTCCGCCAGCGACGCGCAGCGGGATTGAACAGGTGCGGCGAGTTCAATGCGGCCTCGCCGGCGTCATACCAGGTGACCTGGTTGTCGTCGTCGCTGGCGTCGAGCAGCCGGAACAATGCTTCGGCATTCGTGGCGTCACGTGCGCCGGTGAGAGGCATTGTGCTGTCGAAGCAGACGATGACGTTCCTCATAGCAAACTCCCTGACCGCACGACCGCGAACGCGCGGACGCTGACAATTCGACTTTGCCAGGGTCGGGCCGAGATGTCATGAGTATTGCGCTACTCGAATGAATTTCTTCTCCGATTTCGACGCGAGTAGGCGTTAACTTGTGCGGAATCAGTCGCCGGAAAACCCGCGAATGGAGTATTCCGCGTCCACGTCGCGGGTATCGGCGCTGGTCACGTGGCTGCGCAATGCGCAGGGGCGCGGTTGCCGGCGGTTCAAGGGGTGTTCTGGGCCGTTGCTGTAGTCATTCAAGTTTGGCCGTCGTCGACGTCTTTGTCGCGATACATAGCAACCGGGAGGGAGGGGGCTGCGTTCAGCCGCCCATCAGCATCCGCCACTGCTCCAGGTTGCTGGCGCGGTACACGTAGTTGGTGCGGCGCACCTCCGACAGCGAGGCGCTGGGCTCGGCCGAATACCAATGCCCGGGGTAGACGACCGGGTCGCCGGAGAGTTGGGCGAGCTGCTGCAGGCTGCGGAACATGTCGTCGACGTTGCCGCCGGGGAAGTCGGTGCGCCCACAGCCCTCGAGGAACAGCGTGTCGCCCGCGACGAGTCGCCCGTCGAGCAGGAAGCACTGGCTGCCTGGCGTATGTCCTGGTGTGTGCAGCAGCTCGATCTCGACGTCGCCGACGCTGATCTTGTCGCCGTGCTCGTGACCGGTGAGGTCACTGCGCGCGATGCCGGTGACCCGCGAAACCCAATCTGCCTCAAGACTGTTGACGTGCACGGGCACACTCTGACGCTCCAGCAGCTCGGCGAGGCCTTTGAGTTCGAAGCCCATCATCGAGCCGCCGACATGGTCGGGGTGGTGGTGAGTGACCAGCACGCCGGACAACTTCATGCCGTCGGCTTCGAGCGCGTCGACCAGATCGTTGGCGGCGTAGGCCGGATCGACCACGACGGCGTCGCCGGTCTCGCGGTCGCCGATCAGATACGCGAAATTGCGCATCTGCTGGGCGATCATGTCGGACTTCGCGAAGTCGCGGCCGGACAGCAGCTGCCGAAAGTACAGGCGTTCGGTCATGACCACAGCCTAGGGACGGCGCAGCCGCACCATGCGGGTGGTGCTGCTCTCGTCGAGTTCGACGATGTCGCTGCGGGAGCGCAGGAAGTCGCTGAACGACCGGAATCCCAGCGACTTCTCGGAGAACGACGGGTCCATCCTCTTCATCTGCGCCTTGACCGCCGAGTTGTGCAGCCAGTCGGCGTCGTCCTTCTCGTGGCCGATCCGCAGCGCCCGCTCCAGCAGGCCCGTCGCGGCGGCCTGCGGGTCGGCGGGCTCGGGTTCGTCGTCGGGCTCCTTGGACTTGGCGCGCTTGGTGGCTTTCTTCGGCGGCTCGGGCGCGGGCGTCGGGATCCCCGGCAGCGCGTCGTAGGTGACGAACTCGTCGCAGGCCGCGGCCAGCGACTTGCTGGTGGCGCCCGCGACGCCGATGCCGACGACGTAGCGGCCCAAGCGCTTACACCGCTGCGCGAGCGGGATGTAGTCGGAATCGCCGCCGACGATGACCACGTGCGTGAGGTCGGGCAGCCGGAACATGTCCTCGACGGCGTCGACGGCCAGGCGGATATCGGCGCCGTTCTTGCCGTAGGCCGCCGCCGGGAACAGCTGCACCAGATCGACCGCGCGGCTGACGAGCTGGTCGCGGTAGTCGGCGTTGATGTCGCTCGACCAGTCGGCGTAGGCGCGGGTCAGCACGAGCGTGCCGAAGGACGAGGCGAAGTCCATGATGGCGCCGACGTCGACGGTGGCCTTGGCCAGTTTCTCCTTGCTCAGCCCGCGGGCCTTGTCCTTCTGGAACGAGTTGCGGCCGTGCACCTGGTCGTAACGGGAGATCACGATGTTGTCGAAGTCGAGGTACACCGCGACGCGCGGCGTATCGGACACCCCCGTCTCCGGCATGGGTCTGTCCTATCACAGCTCGACCGCCCGTCGGCGCCGCTCGCTTCACGCCGAGACCGACGAAATGGCGCGATCTTCTCGCCCTTTCACGCCCATACGTTGGTTTGGGCGAGGAGGGGACGGTGGGTGTTACGCCTTCTGCGCGGCGGCGACCTGGGTTAGTGTCCGACAGGGTGGGCTGGCAGGCAGCCCAAGGAAGGTCGCGGCGGTGACCACACCTGCAGGTTGGTATCCGGATCCCGACGGGTCGGGCGGTCAGCGCTATTTCGACGGCCACGCCTGGACCGATCAGCGGGCACCGGCCCTGCAGCCGTCGTCGGCGCCGAGCGGGAAGGTCATCGCCGGCATCGTCGCCGGGGTCGTCGTGTTGCTGGTCGTCGGCGCCGCCGCGGTGGTCATGACGCTGCGGGCCGACGCCGGCGACTCGACCGTCACCCGTACCGAGGCGTCGGCGCAGAGCTCAACGGTGGCCCAGGACGAGGAGGCGATCGAGGCGCCCACGCTCGGCGACCAGGCCTACGACATCGGCACGCCGGTGCGCGACGGCGGCTTCGAGTTTGTCGTCACCGGCATCGAGCGGGCGCCGGCCGTCGCCGACCCGGAGTTCCCCGAGCTGCAGAAGGCCGCCGAGGGGGAGTACGTGCTGGTCAACATGACCGTGACCAACGTCGGCACCGAACCGCAGAGCTTCTTCGTGTCCTACAACACGCTCTCCGACGGCGACACGGAATACCGGGCCGACGACGAGGCTTGGATATATCTGGGCAACACCCTGGCCGATCTCAACCCCGGCGATTCGATCGACACCGAAGTCGTCTTCGATGTGCCGGTGGGTACCGAGCCGCAGTCCATCGAGTTGCATGGCGGTCCGCGGTCGGACGGCGTGACCGTCGAGCTTTAAGCGGTTTGGCGAGGCAATCGGCGAGAATGTACCCTCTACAAGGCCCACGGGCGTAACCGCGCGGGGTCAGGCCCCCTTAGCTCAGTCGGCAGAGCGTTTCCATGGTAAGGAAAAGGTCAACGGTTCGATTCCGTTAGGGGGCTCGGTGGACGCCTGGGCGAGCGATGCGACGGGAGAAATCCCATAGCCTCTGGCGACGCAGGGCGATGTAGCTCAGTCGGTTAGAGCGAACGACTCATAATCGTTAGGTCGCCGGTTCGAGTCCGGCCATCGCTACAAGACAAAAGTAGAGAAGCGTGGCTTCTCATTAGTAGGGAGACAGCTGACGTGGCGTCGAGTACCGACGTACGGCCAAAGATCACCTTGGCCTGCGAGGTGTGCAAGCACCGCAACTACATCACCAAGAAAAACCGCAGAAACGATCCCGACCGCCTCGAGATCAAGAAGTTCTGCCCGAACTGCGGTAAGCACCAGCCGCACAAAGAGTCGCGCTAGACGACACTCGCGGGTGTTTGCCGGACGACTGCGATAGGTTCACCAACCGTGGCATTGTCTCCAAAGCTGGTCGGGCTGCATTACCGGCACCCCGACTTCTATGAGGTAGGGCGGGAGAAGATTCGCGAATACGCCGGAGCTGTCAAGAACGATCACCCGGCGTTCTTCACCGAGAAGGCAGCCGCTGAACTCGGCTTCGACGCGCTTCTGGCACCGCTGACGTTCATCTCGGTGTTCGGATACCAGGCCCAGCTGGCGATGTTCCATTCCAATGGCGTCGCGATCGCCGACGAGAAGATCGTCCAAGTCGACCAGTCGCTGAAGTTCGTTCGGCCCATCAAGGCGGGCGACCGGCTCTATGCGGACACCTATGTGCACTCGATTCGCCAGTCGTTCGGCGCAGACATCATCGTGACCAAGAACATCGTGACCAATCAGGACGGCGAAGTGGTACAGGAGACCTACACGACCCTCGCGGGCCGTACGGGGGAAGACGGGGAAGGTGGCTTCAACGATGGCTCTGCGTAGCTTCGACTCGGTGAAGGTGGGTGACGTACTTCCCGAGAAGGTCATCCCGCTGACCCGTCAGGACCTCGTGAACTACGCGGGCGTTTCCGGCGACCTCAACCCGATCCACTGGGACGACGACATCGCCAAGCAGGTCGGCCTGGACACCGCGATCGCCCACGGCATGCTCACCATGGGCCTCGGTGGCGGTTACGTCACCGACTGGGTGGGCGACCCGGCCGCCGTCACCGAGTACAACGTCCGCTTCACCGCCGTCGTACCGGTGCCCAACGACGGTGTCGGCGCCGAGATCACCTTCAGCGGCAAGGTGAAATCCGTTGACCCCGAGACGAAGTCGGTGACCATCGCTTTGTCGGCGACGAGCGGTGGGAAGAAGATTTTCGGCCGCGCCATTGCAAGCGCGAAGCTGGCGTAGCGGATGGCGATCAAGACAAATGTCCTTGGAATGGTCCACGAGTACCACGACTACTTCATCGTGGGCCGGGAAAAGATCCGCGAGTACGCCAACGCCGTAAAGTCCTACCACCCGGCCTCCCACGACGAGGCCGCCGCGGCCGAACTCGGGTACCAGGCGCTGGTGGCGCCGCTGACCTTCGTGTCGACGTTCGCGCTGATCATGCAGCAGGACTTCTTCCGCAAGGTCGACACCGGCTTCGAGACCATGCAGATCGTGCAGGTCGACCAGAAGTTCAAGTACTACAAGCCGCTGCTGGCCGGCGACAAGGTATGGGGCCGCATGGAGGTCGTCTCGGTCGATGAGCGCTTCGGCGCCGACATCGTCGTCACCCGCAACCTGGCCCTCGACGACAACGGCGAGCTCTACCTGGAGGCCTTCACCACGCTGATGGGCCACGAGGGTGACAACTCGATCTCGGCGCGCTACGACCCCGAGACCGGCCAGGTCATGCGGGTGCCCGCCAATGCCCGCAGGGCCGCCGCCGAGCCTGCACCGGGCGACGCTTCGGGCGAGTCTTCGGCGGATGCTTCGGGCGGCGCTCCTGGCGAGGCTTCTGCGGCCAAGGTCGAGGGAGCGGCCGCCGGCGGCGATGCAAAGCTTGATTAGTAACTAAGACCAGCCCCGTTGTACACTCGGACCTCGGGGTTTTCCCAGTCAAGCGCGCTGTCCGTCGGTTTGTCGATCGACCGATCGGGGAGCGCGCAAATTGTGTGAGCCTCGGGCGGGGTGTTTGCCCTGTCAGCAGCGTTTTCTCACGAAGGGGCGTAGCTCAACTGGCAGAGCAGCGGTCTCCAAAACCGCAGGTTGCAGGTTCAAGTCCTGTCGCCCCTGCTCAAACTGAATACTCGACAAGTGTGGACACTGGAAGGTGACCCACAACAACCGTCCATCAGACAAAGGAAGTATGCGGTGACCGACGAGCGCGAAGGTGCGGGCTCCGTGGTGACGCAGCCGGTACGACCCACCGGCAAGCGGTCGCGGCGGGGTGCCGCCGACGACGCCGAAACCTCGACTGGCGCCAAGGAAGCTCCCGCGCTCGAGGAGACCGGTAAGCGCAAGAAGACCAAGAAGGCCAAGGGGCCGCGGCGCAACCCCCTCGCGTTCGTCATCAACTACCTGCGCGAGGTTTTCGGCGAGCTGCGCAAGGTCATCTGGCCGAACCGCAAACAGATGGTCACCTACACCGCCGTGGTGCTGTTCTTCCTGGCGTTCATGGTGACGCTGATCGGGCTGGTCGACCTCGGTGTGGCCAGGCTCGTAATGCTGGTGTTCGGCTGACCTGATTATTGAGAGGACTGAGAAACCGTGACTACCTTCGACGGCGATACGCCCTCGGGTGAAACGGTCGACGTGATCGGAACCGACGTCGACGAAACGAACGTCGACCCGGCAACCGAAGACACCGACGAGACCTCTGCTGACGAGGCTCCCGCCGAGGAGGCTGCTGCCGACGAGACCGCCGAAGCGCCTGCTGACGAGACGGCTGCCGAGGAGGAAGAAGAGGAAGACCCCGCCGAGAAGCTCAAGAGGGAGCTGCGCAGCAAGCCCGGCGAGTGGTACGTCATCCACAGCTACGCCGGCTACGAGAACAAGGTGAAGGCCAACCTCGAGACCCGCGTGCAGAACCTCGACGTCGGCGACTACATCTTCCAGGTCGAGGTGCCCACCGAAGAGGTCACCGAGATCAAGAACGGCCAGCGCAAGCAGGTCAATCGCAAGGTGCTGCCCGGCTACATCCTGGTCCGCATGGAGCTCAACGACGAGTCGTGGGGCGCGGTGCGCAACACCCCCGGCGTCACCGGCTTCGTCGGCGCGACGTCGCGGCCGTCGCCGCTGTCGCTCGACGACGTGGTGAAGTTCCTGCTCCCGCCGGCCGCCGCCAAGAAGCCCGGGAAGGCCGCGTCGACGGCAGCCGCGGCGGAGACCGGTGGGATCGAGCGGGCGCCCGTCGAGGTTGACTTCGAGGTCGGCGAGTCGGTCACCGTCATGGACGGACCGTTCGCGACGCTGCCCGCCTCGATCAGCGAGGTCAACGCCGAACAACAGAAGCTCAAGGTGCTGGTGTCCATCTTCGGCCGCGAAACACCTGTGGAACTGACCTTCAACCAGGTCGCCAAAATCTAGCTAGGCGATTTCGGCGCGCGCAGCGGCGGCCAGCGCCGTTTAGCGCGCCGAAATCGCAGGAGAAAGGAAAAGGATGGCCCCGAAGAAGAAAGTCATCGGGCTGATCAAGCTGCAGATCCAGGCTGGGCAGGCCAACCCCGCCCCGCCGGTTGGTCCCGCGCTCGGCCAGCACGGTGTCAACATCATGGAGTTCTGCAAGGCGTACAACGCCGCGACGGAGAACCAGCGCGGCAACGTCATCCCCGTGGAGATCACCGTCTACGAGGACCGCAGCTTCACCTTCAACCTGAAGACGCCGCCCGCTGCCAAGCTGCTGCTAAAGGCCGCCGGTGTGCAGAAGGGCTCGGGCGAGCCGCACAAGACCAAGGTCGGCAAGGTGACCTGGGATCAGGTGCGCGAGATCGCCGAGACCAAGAAGGAAGACTTGAACGCCAACGACATCGATCAGGCGTCCAAGATCATCGCCGGCACGGCCCGGTCGATGGGGATCGCGGTCGAGTAGTTCGGCGCGATCCCGTTGAGATTGCGGTGATGGCGGACAAGTGCGAGTAGCCGCCGCCAAGGACGCAAACTCAACGAGTAGATCCAGTGGGAGGGCCAGCTTCGGCCCGCCAACCACAACTCTGAACAGGAGATATCAATGAGCAAGACCAGCAAGGCATATCGCGAAGCCGCCGCGAAGGTGGACCGGACCCGGCTGTACACGCCGCTGGAGGCCGCCAAGCTCGCGAAGGAAACATCGTCGAAGAAGCAGGACGCGACCGTCGAGGTCGCCATCCGCCTCGGCGTCGACCCCCGCAAGGCCGACCAGATGGTGCGCGGCACCGTCAACCTGCCGCACGGCACCGGTAAGACCGCCCGCGTCGCCGTGTTCGCCGTCGGCGAGAAGGCCGCCGAGGCCGAGGCCGCAGGCGCCGACGTGGTCGGCAGCGACGACCTGATCGAAAAGATTCAGGGCGGCTTCCTGGACTTCGACGCCGCGATCGCCACACCCGACCAGATGGCCAAGGTGGGCCGCATCGCCCGCATCCTCGGTCCGCGCGGCCTGATGCCGAACCCGAAGACCGGCACCGTCACCACCGACGTCGCCAAGGCCGTCAACGACATCAAGGGCGGCAAGATCAACTTCCGCGTCGACAAGCAGGCCAACCTGCACCTGATCATCGGCAAGGCCTCATTCGACGAGAAGGCGCTGGCCGAGAACTACGGCGCCGCGCTCGACGAGGTGCTGCGGGCCAAGCCGCCGTCGTCGAAGGGTCGCTATCTCAAGAAGATCGTCATGTCGACGACGACCGGCCCCGGCATTCCGGTCGACCCGTCCGTCACCCGCAACTTCGCTGAGGTTTAAGCCGTATTGCGCGCTGCCGCTGCGGGTTTGGCTGCGCTGGCCGTCGTCGCAGCGACGGCCTCACCCGTAGCGGGCGCGGACCCAGCGACGGCCGCTGACGCCGGCTTCGTCGACGTGCGCACCGTAATACCGGACGCCCGCGTCGATCTGCGCTACGCCACCGCGGACAACTTCGTCGGTAAACCCCTGTACCCCGCCGATGCCCGCTGCCTGGTGCACGAGTCGCTGTCGGGTGGGTTGGCCGCCGCAGACGCCGCGTTCCGAACGCGCGGCGCGCAATTGGTGTTCTGGGACTGCTATCGCCCGCACGCCGTGCAGGTCGAAATGTTCGAGGCGGTGCCGGACCCGAACTGGGTGGCGCGGCCGGGGTCGTATGCGCGCAGCCACGAGTCGGGCCGTTCCGTCGACGTGACCCTGGCCGACGTGCGCACCGGCCAGCTCATCGACATGGGCACCGGGTTCGACGACTTCTCGCCGCGGGCACAGGCTTTCGCCACCGCCGGGGTCACCGAGCAGCAGCAGGCGAACCGGGCTTGGCTGCGCGACGGCATGCGGGTCGGCGGGCTCGATGTGTACGCCGGGGAATGGTGGCACTTCGACGGCCCCAACGCCGACGTGAACATGCCGATCGTCGACGTGCCGCTGAACTAGTGTCCCGCTAGCTCCCGCGATCGGCCTCGCGAGCGTGCGCAAACTCCGGGATTTTCCCGGCATGTCGCCTTCAGACACGCACGCTCGCGCAAGAAGGGACCCGAGAGATCACTTGCAGAGGGTGAATTGGCAGACGTCGGTGTAGCCCTGTCGGAACATCTCCGCACAGCCCGTCAAATACTTCATGTAGCGGTCGTAGACCTCCTGCGACTGGATCGCGATCGCCTTGTCCCTGTTGGCCCGCAGGGCGGCCGCCCACAGATCCAACGTCCTGGCGTAGTGCGGCTGCAGGCGCTGAACCCGGCGTACGCCGAATCCCGCACGCGCGGAATGCTCTTCGACGACGGGGATCGTCGGCAGCCAGCCGCCGGGGAAGATCTCGGCCAGGATGAACCGGCAGAAGTGCACCACCTCGGCGGTCGTGTGCGCATTTCTCTGCCGCCGCTCCTGCAGCGTGACCCGCACGATCGTGTGCAGCAGCATGATGCCGTCGGGGCCGAGAAGATCGGCGGCCTTCGCGAAGAAGTACGGGTAGCGGTCGCTGCCGAAGTGTTCGAACGCGCCGATCGACACGATGCGGTCGACGGGCTCGTCGAACCGCTCCCAGCCCTCCAGCAGCACGCGCCTGCTGCGGGGGCTGTCCATCTCGTCGAAGCTGCGCTGGACGTGGGCCGCCTGGTTGGCCGACAGCGTCAGCCCGACGACGTCGACGTCGTAGACCTCGATGGCGCGGCGCATCGTGGCGCCCGACCCGCAGCCGATGTCGAGCAGCGTCATGCCGGGCTGCAGGTCCAATTTTCCGAGAGCAAGATCGATCTTGGCGAGCTGCGCCTCTTCCAGGGTCATGTCGTCGCGTTCGAAATAGGCGCAGCTGTAGGTCTGAGTCGGATCGAGGAACAGGCGGTAAAAATCGTCGGAAAGGTCGTCGTGGTGCTGGACCTCTTCGAAGCGCGGTTCCAATTGCGGTATCAATTTTTGCGACATAGCGCTTCCTCCCGACAGCCACCACCCGCATAACCAGGTCACATGGACTGAAAACCCGCCCCTTCCGCCAATTCGCTAAGTTTGCGTACGCGCGTGCCAACAAATATGGCAGAGCGTCTCATTTTGCGGGCGATCCTCGCGGACTCGGTGCGGATGTGGCGCAAGTGAACGCCAAAATCCGTTTCCGCTGATCGGGGCATAGAAGTCAAAAGTGAAATAACCCGCATGACCCCGCGCCGATTCACGGCTGAAGGGCCTCATCTCTTAGACTGCGCTTATGGAAAGTGCATCTGTGCATGGCGCAGCCGGTCCAAGGGCGGGACGGGCGAAGACCGAACCGTACTTGGATGAAAACGGTCGGATCGCCCTGCCGGATGGCACGAACCTGTCTGCGCTGCTGGACAAGAACATCGCCGACTTCGGCGACGCGCTGGCCTACCGCTTCATGGACTACAGCCAGGACCCCGAGGGGCGGGCCGTCGAGCTCACCTGGTCGCAGGTCGGCACGCGGTCGCGGGCCATCGGTGCCCGCCTGCAGCAGGTGACGTCGCTGGGCGATCGGGTGGCCATCCTCTGCCCGCAGGGGCTGGACTACGTGACGAGCTTTTTCGCGGCCATTCAGGCGGGAAACATCGCGGTTCCGCTGTTCGCCCCCGAGTTGCCCGGCCACGCCGAACGCCTCGACGCGGTCCTGACCGACGCCAAGCCCGCGGTGGTGCTGACGACGACTCCGGTGGCCGACGCCGTGCAGAAGTTCGTCCGGCTGATGCCCCGTGAGGTGCGCCCGCGCATCATCGCCGTCGACGCCATCCCCGACTCGGTGCAGTCGACGTTCGAGCCGATCGAGCTGGACAGCGATGCAATCACCTACCTGCAATACACCTCCGGGTCGACGCGCGTGCCGACCGGCGTGGAGATCAGCCACCGCGCCGCCGGAACCAATCTGCTGCAGATGGTGCTCTCGATCGGACTGGAGGGCGATTTCGACATCAACGGCGTGAGCTGGCTGCCGCTGTATCACGACATGGGGCTGATGATGATCGGCTTCCCCGTCCTCTACGGCGGACACCTCACGTTCATGTCGCCGATGGCGTTCGTGCGCAGGCCCTTCCGCTGGATCCAGGTGCTGTCCAACGAGTCGCAGAACAGTCTGATCGTCTCTCCCGCACCGAATTTCGCGTTCGATCTGGTGGTCCAGCGCGGCATGCCAGGGGACACCCCGATCGACCTGAGCAACGTCGTGCTGATCAACGGCTCCGAGCCGGTGAACCTCGAATCGATCAAGCGCTTCACCGAGGCGTTCCTGCCGTACGGGCTCTCCAAAACCGCGGTGCGGCCGTCGTACGGCATGGCGGAGGCGGCGTTGTTCGTGTCGTCCATCCCGCCTTACACCGAGCCGACGGCCGTCTATCTCGACCGCGAGGAGTTGGGGCGCGGCCGGGCCGTGCGGGTGCCGCCCGACGCGCCGAATGCGCTCGCGCAGGTGTCGTGCGGCAAGGTCTCGGTGGACCAGTGGGCGGCGATCGTCAACCCCGAGACCGGCGAGGAACTGCCCGACGAGCACGTCGGCGAGATCTGGCTGCACGGCGACAACATCGGCCGCGGCTACTGGGCCAGGCCCGAGGAGACGGAATACACCTTCGGCAACAAGCTGCAGTCGCGGCTGCAGACCGGCAGCCACGCCGAGGGCGCCGACGACGACGCGACCTGGCTGCGCACCGGCGATCTTGGCGTCTACATCGACGGCGACCTCTACATCACCGGCCGCATCAAGGACATGGTCATCGTCGACGGCCGCAACCACTACCCGCAGGACATCGAGGCCACCGTCGCCGAGGCGTCCCCGGCGATCCGCGCCGGCTTCGTCGCGGCGTTCTCGGTGCCCGCACGCGAGCTGCCCGGCGGTTCGCCCGACGACACCAGCGAGAAGCTGATCATCGTCGCCGAGCGTGGCCCCGGCGCCGGCCGCGCCGACCCCAAGCCGATCGTCGACGCCGTGCGCCGCGCGGTGTCGCGCAGGCACGCCGTCAATGTGCACGACGTCGCGTTGGTCGCCGCGGGCGTCATCCCCCGCACCACCAGCGGCAAGCTGGCGCGCCGCGCGTGCAGGCAGGAATACCTAGACGGGACGCTCGGCACCCGCTAGGGCGGTACCGCTACGCCTCTGCGGCCGGCTTCAAGTAGGTGACGAGGTTGCAGTCGAGCATCTCGTCGGCGAAGTAATGCTGGCAGCCGCGCAGGTACTTGAGGTATCTGTCGTAGACCTGTTCGGTGGTGATCGTCAGCACCGTGTCCCTCTTGGCCTCCAGCGTGTCGGCCCACGTGCGCAGCGTCCGCGCATAATGCGCTTGTAGCGAAAGACATTCGGGGACAACGAATCCCGCCTTCTCGCCGTGGGCGATCATCATTTTGGCGGTCGGGATGCGGCCGCCGGGGAAGATCTCGGTGATGATGAACTTGATGAACCGGGCCACGTCGAACGTCAGCTTCTTGCCGCGGGCCACGTAGTCGTCGGGGTGAAACGCGGTGCTGCTCTGGATCGTCATGCGGCCGTCGTCGGGCAGGATGTCGTAGGTGAGTTTGAAGAAGTCGTCGTAGCGCTCGAAACCGAAGTGCTCGAACGCCTCGATCGACACGATGCGGTCGACCGGTTCGTCGAACTCCTCCCACCCCGACAGCAGCACCCGATGCGAGCGGTCGGAATCGACGGTGTCCAACAGCTGCGAGGTGTAGGCGTGCTGGTTCTTCGACAGCGTCAGGCCGATCACGTTGACGTCGTAGCGTTCCAGCGCCCGCTTCATCGTCGCGCCCCAGCCGCAGCCGATGTCGAGCAGCGTCATTCCCGGCGCCAGGTCCAGCTTGTCGAGGTTCAGATCGGCCTTCGCGAGCTGTGCTTCCTCGAGTGTCATGTTCTCGCGTTGGAAGTAGGCGCAGCTATAGGTGCGGGTCGGATCTTGGAACAGCCCGAAGAAATCGTCGGAAAGGTCGTAATGGGCTTGGATTTCTTCGAAGTGGGGCTGCAACCGGTTTTCTGTTTTAACGGTCATCCGTCAACCCGCTTTCCCGGTAATAGTTGACGGGCACCTTACCCGCATCAACGCGGCCCGAAGCATTCTGACGTGCCCGTTGGCCTGAGAAAATGATTTACTTTTCCAGCGTGAACTGGTTGATGTCGACGTATCCGATGCGGAAACCGTCTGCGGTTCCGCGCAGGAACTTCATGTACCGCTCGTAGACCTCTTCGGACTGGATGGCGATCGCCTCGGCTTTGCGGGACTCCAGCACGTCGGCCCACATGTCGAGCGTCTTGGCGAAGTCGGACTGCAGCGACTGGATGCGGGTCACCGTGAATCCCGCCTTCGCGGAATGCTCTTCGACCTTCTCGATCGACGGCAAACGGCCGCCGGGGAAGATCTCCGTCATCACGAACTTGATGAAGCGCGCGAACGAGAAGGTGATCGGTATGCCACGCTCGGCCATCTGCGGTGCGGTGAGCGCCGTGATGCAGTGCACCATCATCACGCCGTCGTCGGGCATCAGATTGTGGGCAAACGTGAAGAAGTCGTCGTAGCGCTCAAATCCGAAGTGCTCCAACGCCTCGATCATCACGATGCGGTCGACCGGCTGCTTGATCTCCGACCAGTCGGCCAGCAACACCTGATGTGACCGCTCGGTGTCGACGCCGGCGAGTAGCTGCTCGCAGTAGGCGTGCTGGTTCTTCGACAGCGTCACACCGATGACGTTGACGTCATAGCGCTCCAGCGCCCGCTTCATCAGCGAGCCCCAGCCGCAGCCGATGTCCAGCAGCGTCATCCCCGGCTGTAGCCCGAGTTTGCCCAGGCTCAGATCGAGTTTGGCGATCTGCGCCTCTTCCATCGTCATGTCCTCGCGCGGGAAGTACGCGCAGCTGTAGGTCACCGTCGGGTCGGTGAACAGCTGGAAGAACTCGTTGGAGAGGTCGTAGTGGGCGCGGACCTCCTCGACGCTTCGCCTCTTCTTCGTCGAGGCCGCCGCCTTGTCGGCCATCTACTTGGCCAACGTGAACTGGTTGACGTCGATGTAGCCGACGCGGAATCCGTCGGCGCACCCGGTCAAATACTTCATGTAGCGCTCGTAGACCTCTTCGGACTGGATGGCGATCGCCTCGCCCTTGTGCGCCTCGAGGTTTTCCGCCCAGATGTCAAGGGTGCGCGCATAGTGCAGCTGCAGCGACTGGCGGCGCTGTAGCTTGAAACCCGCTCTGCTGCTGTGGTCTTCGACCTTCTCGATCGACGGCAGCCGGCCGCCGGGGAAGATCTCGGTGATGATGAACTTGACGAAGCGGGCGAAGTTGAAGGTCAGCGGCATGCCGCGTTCGACCATCTGCGGACCCGTCAGCGCGGTGATCGTGTGCAGCAGCATCACGCCGTCGTCGGGCATCGCCTCGTAGGCGAATTTGAAGAAGTCGTCGTAGCGGTCGAAACCGAAGTGCTCGAAAGCGCCGATCGACACGATGCGGTCGACGGGCTCGTCGAACTCCTCCCAGCCCTTGAGCATGACCCGCTTGCTGCGGGGGCTGTCGGAGGTTTCGAAGACCTTCTCGACGTGGGCGGCCTGGTTTTTCGACAGGGTCAGGCCGACGACGTTGACGTCGTACTTCTCGATCGCCCGCATCATCGTCGACCCCCAGCCGCAGCCGACGTCGAGCAGCGTCATCCCGGGCTGAAGCCCCAGCTTGCCCAGCGCCAGGTCGACCTTGGCCTGCTGGGCCTCCTCGAGCGTCATGTCCTCCCGCTCGAAGTACGCACAGCTGTAGGTCCGCGTCGGATCCAAGAACAGCGCGAAGAAGTCATCGGACAGGTCGTAGTGCGCCTGGACGTCCTCGAAGTGCGGTTTCAGGCTGGGTTTGCCCTTATCTGACATGTCGATATGTGCCTCTCTAATTGCGAAGGCATTCCCCGCATGACATGTCATGAAAGAAACTGCCTCGGGACGCCGGTGTCAACCCCCCGGTGCGTCCCGCTCGGAATGCTAACGCATTCGGACGGTTGCGCCCTATTTATCGATCGTGCCTGTTCAGGCCGTTTCCGCGAAGTTCGACTTCAGTTCGCCGACGATGTCGTCCCACAGCTCTTCGGGCAGGTCATGGCCCATTCCGTCGAGGAGAACCAGTCGCGCGCCCTCGATCGCGCGGGCGATGGCCCGGCCGCCGGCGGGTCGCATCAATTTGTCCGCCTTGCCGTGGATGACGACCGTCGGCGCGGTGATCCGGCGGTCGTAGTGCAGCAGGCTGCCGCTGCCCAGGATGGCGGCGAAGTGGCGGGCGATGCCCGCGGGGTAGTAGGCGCGGTCGTAGCCCTCGATGGCGTCGGCGCGCAGCCGTTCCTGGGGCGCCGGGTAGCCGGGGCTGCCGATGATCCGGGCGACCCGGATCGCGTTCTCGACGACAGCCTCTCTGGTGTTGTCGGCGGGCCGCCCCAGCAGCGCCCGCAGCTGCGGGAGTCCTGGCGGGGGCAGCAGCGCCTTGTTGTTGCTCGAGAAGATCACGCCCAGCGACTTGGTGCGCTCGGGGAAGCGGGCCGCGAAGATCTGGGCGATCATGCCGCCCATCGACCCGCCGACGATGTGCGCGCGGTCGATGGTCAGATGGTCCAGCAGCGCGGCCGCGTCGTCGGCCATGTCCTCCAGCGTGTAGACGGCGGGGCTGCGCATCCCGAAGAACGAGCGCACCAGGCGCGGCAGCAGCGGTGCGCCGGTGTGGCGGCCACTGAACTTGGTCGACAGGCCGACGTCGCGGTTGTCGTAGCGGATGACGCGCAGACCCTGGTCGACGAGCTTCTGGCAGAACTCCTTGCGCCACAACAACAATTGCGCGCCGAGGCCCATGATGAGCAGGACGGCGGGGTCGTTCTCGTCACCCATGTCCTCGTAGTGGATTTCCAGCTCGCCGGCTTTGGCGAGTCCCGTGCGGATCTGCACTACGCCTCAACCCCGCCTTTCGCGGCCTTCGCGGTGTTCGTGACCGACTCTTCCGGCTCCTCGTACTCGCGGCTCACCTCGACCATGAAGTTGGCGAAGTAACCGGTCAGCTGCGGGTCGCTCATCATCTGCCAGCGCGGCGCGAGCAGTTTCATGTAGCGCTCGACATAGAGGAACTGCTTGCCGATGAGCACCAGCTCGCGCGGCAGCTTCACGTCGTACGCGTCGGCCAAAGCAGAAAGCTGCCTACCGATTTCGGCATACGACATGTCGCCGAGGTTTTGCATGGTCAGCGGCGTCGCGAACTTCTCCAGGTCCTTGGCGGCCTGGGCCTCCGGCTTGACGGTGCCGACCGCGCCCATCAGCACGACGATCTTGCCCGCCGCGGCGTGGTCCTTCTTGACCAGCAGCGCGTACACCAGTTCCCGCAGCAGCCAGCGGGTGCGCGGGTCGATGCGGCCCATGATGCCGAAGTCGAAGAAGACGATCTTGCCGTCGTCGTCGACGTAGAGGTTGCCTGCGTGCAGGTCGCCGTGGAACAGGCCGTGCCGCAGCCCGCCCTCGAAAACGCTGAACAGCAAGGCTTTTACCAGTTCGACGCCGTCGAATCCCTTCTGGCGGATGGTCGCAACATCGTCGATGCGGGTGCCGTTGACGCGCTCCATCGTCAGCACCCGCTCGCTGGTCAGATCCCAATACACCTGCGGCACACGGATGTTCTGGCCCAGCGGCGACGCATGCATGTGCGACACCCAGGCGTCCATCGACTGCGCCTCCAGCCGGAAGTCGAGCTCCTCGGCGAGGTTGTCGGCGAAGTCGGCGACGACGTCCTGGGCGGACAGCCGTTGACCGAGCTTGGCCAGTTCGACCAGGCGCGCGCCGCGCTTGAGAATCTGCAGATCCGCGGCGACCCGGCGACGGATGCCCGGCCGCTGGATCTTGACGACGACCTCTTCGCCGCTGTGCAGGGTGGCGTAGTGCACCTGCGCGATCGAGGCGGACGCGAACGGCTTCTCGTCGAAGGACTTGAACAGCGTGGTCGGCTCGTCGCCGAGCTCCTCGACCAGCAGCTTGTGGACCTCTGCAGGGTCGGCAGGCGGTACGCGGTCGAGCAGGCTGCGGAATTCGCGGCTCAGCGGTTCACCGAACGCGCCCGGGCTGGACGCGATGATCTGGCCGAATTTGACGTAGGTCGGGCCCAGATCGGAGAAGGTCTTCGGGATCTCCCGAATGATCTTCTGCTGCAACGAGCCACGGCTGGGAAGCTTGGTGACGACCCGTGCCCCGGTGCGGGTTATCTGCCAACCCGTCGCTCCGATGCGGGCGGCCTCGACCGGCAGCGGCACCCGGTCCAGTTTGGCCACCTCGCGGTGCTTAGTCGTACTCATGGTTAGCAGTGTCTCAAAATTCTCTTAGACGAGTAAAAACGGTGTGCAGCCGGTCACAGCGGGCGACGCGGGCCGCGGCACGTCACACAGCGCCGAGTCGGCCTAAGCGAAGGACCGCTCGACCTCGTCGCGGCTGCGCACCGGGTCGGTGCCGGGGACGTAGGTCGGCACCGTGTGCGGCACCGTAGTGCCGCCCTTGACGCGGGCCTGGGCCTGGCGGAACTCCGGGATCGGGCCGGTGGCGGCGCTCAGCCCGTTGATCACCGACCACACCGCCGCGCGTCGGGCCGTGCGCTCGATGATGTTCGGGTCGGTATGGGCCACGAGTTGCTTCGCCCACTTGGGCAACGTGTCGCGGATCGCCCAATCGACCATGTTCTGCGGAAACGGCACGCCGGGGCCCGTCGAGGTCGCGGTGCCGTGGGTGACGGCCAGCTTGGGCAGATACGACTCGAGGCACTCCAGCGTCTCGGCCTTGGTGGTCGGCAGGTCGGTACCGCCCAACGCGTGGCCGACCCGCACGAACTCGCCGTAGTAGCGGTCAAGCTTCTTGCCGCGCAACGGGTTCGGGTGATACAGCTCGTGGGCCGTCGCGAGCCCCCACACCACCGTCGCGTAGTTCCAGCGCAACCAGTCCGGGTCGTCGGCGTCGTAGCGGGCCCCGTCGGGTCGCACGCCCTTGATCGTGTGGTGCATCGCGCGCACCGACTGCGCCAGCCGCTCAGCGGTCTCCGTCGAGCCGTAGGCCGTGCCGATGAAGAACGCGATCGAATGTCCGAGCCGGACGGCCAGCCCCTTCGGGTCCAGTTCAGGCTTCGCCTCGCCGGTCTGCGGGTCGCGCTTCACCAGCCGCGAGTGGTGCATGCCCATCCAGTAGATCGACGGGTCGAGGCGCTCCATGAACGCCGCACACTGCAGCCCGAAGATCAGCGCGTGCATGTGCGAGTGCACGTGCCACACCGCGCTGCCGGGGCCGAACCAGCCGGGATCGCCGACGGGCGCGGCGAACTCCATGCCGCGGAAGTAGTGCCTGCGGACGTCCTCGTCGAACTTCTTGTTCAGTAGTTGCCCGACGAGCTGGTGCGGCAGGTACATGAATGTTCCCCCAATTCTGGTCACGGCTGTAACCAGAATACATTTTGGCGACGGGTGTGACCAGACAGCCCGGCGCCGGCGTCGAGCGACGTAGTCTGGCCCGATGTCGAGTCCCACGCGCTGGGCCGGTGTGCCGCTGACCGATCGCCGCGCCGAACGCCGCGAGCTGCTCGTCGACGCGGCCTTCCGGCTGTTCGGCGACGAGGGGGAGTCGGCGGTGTCGGTGCGTTCGGTGTGCCGCGAGTGCGGCCTGAACACCCGCTACTTCTACGAGAGCTTCGCCGACGTCGACGAGCTGCTCGGCGCGGTCTACGACCGTGTCGCCGCCGAGCTGGCCGAGGTGGTCGAGACGGCGATCGGGCAGGCCGACGACACCGTGCGGGCGCGCACGCGGGCGGGCATCGCCGCGGTGCTCGGCTACAGCTCCGCCGACCCGCGCCGTGGCCGCGTGCTGTTCACCGAGGCGCGGGCCAACCCGGTGCTTGCGGCCCGTCGTGAGGCGGCCCAGGAGCAGCTGCGGCAAGGGGTGTTGACCGAGGGCGGACGGCTGACGCCGAATTCCGACCCGATCGCCGCTGCGGTCGGCGCGGCGATCTTCACCGGCGCGATGGCCGAACTGGCCCAGCAGTGGCTGGCTGGCAACCTCGGCGACGACCTCGACGCGGTCGTCGATCACGCGGTGGCGCTCGTTCTCTGAGTTTCTCTGAGCGCGAAACGGCGTCCGCGCAGCTGCCAATCCGCACTTTCTCTGCTGAATTTCCGCTTCGCGTCGGGAATGTCGGGATTTTTTGCGGCGTTTGGGACGTTTGTGCCACACGGAAATGCGCGGTCTCGGCCGCGCATCGGGGGCAGCCTATGCTCCGCGAAAGCTTAGGCTGCCTAATATATAGGGAAACAATGTAGTTTCCGCGGAAACACTGAAGGGAGTGGTCAGGGTGAAGTCCCGACAGTTCAAGCTCGTCTCCGCGGGCATCGGCGCCAGTGCAGCCATCGCGATGAGTGTGGTCGGCGTCGGAATCAACACCGTCAGCGCGCAGGCGCCGTTGCCACTCAGCCCGGTAGCGACGCCGCAACCCACCGTTGGGGAAACCGTCACCAAGTCCAAGGCGCCGTCAGCGCCACAGGTCAGGCGTGCCGAACCGGCCATCAAGGGCCCTGCGCCGCTCCCGCCGGAGGAGCAGGGGTTGCCCGGCTGACGGGCTGTTCGGCTAACGCCGAGAGCTCTCAGGCCAGGGCGAAGTTCTCGGCGAGCGCTTCGGTGATCGGTCGCCAGACCGGCGGGGGCAGATCATGTCCCATGCCGTCGACGACGACGAAGCGCGCGCCGGGAATCGCCTTCGCCAGGCTGCGGCCGTTGCGCGGTCGCACCAGCGGATCGTCGGTGCCGTGGATGACGAGCGTCGGCGCGGTGACGCGACGGGTGTAGCGCAGCAGGCTGCCAGTGCCGAGGATGGCGTCGAACTGACGCAGCATCCCCTGCGGGTAGTCGCTGCGCGCCCGTAGCTGCTCGACGCGTCGACGCAACTCGTCGACGGGCGGTAAGAAGTTGGGGCCGTTGATGATTGAGATGTTTCGCACTTCGGCGGCCAACCGCTGCTCCCATGGCGCGTCACGGCCGGGACCGCCGAGTGCCAGCCTGATGACCCGCCATCGGGGCAGCGCCGACAGCGGCTTGCCCGAGCTCGACATGATCAACGCCAGCGACGCCACCCTTTTGGGATGGCTGCCCGCGAGCACGTGCGCGATCATGCCGCCCATCGACGCCCCGACGACGTGGGCGCGCTCGATGCCGAGGTGGTCGAGCAGACCCTTCGCGTCGTCGGCGAGATCGACGAGCGTGTAGGGCACGTCGCTGCGCCGCCCCAGCAGATAGCGGGCCACCCGCGGGTACACCGAGCCGCTGGCGCGTCTGCCGTGCATCTTCGTCGACAGCCCGGTGTCGCGGTGGTCGAACCGGATCACCCGATAGCCGCGGTCGACCAGCTGCGCGCAGAACCCGTCGGGCCACATCGGCAGCTGCGCGCCGACGCCCATGATGAGCAGGACGGGCGGGGCGTCGGAGTTGTACTGCGCACGCGAGGAGCAAGAAGGGTGAAGCTGTTCGTAGAACAGCTCGACGTCGCCGCACCGCGCGGTACCCGATCGGGTTTGCACGTCCTCCTTTGTACCGACTGCGCTACGCGGAGGCCTTCCACGGCTTGAGGAAGTCGGTCTCCGGCCATCCTTCGGCGGCGGCCATCAACTCGTACATCGTTGCTCCGTCGATGGATTCGCGGATGATGTCGCCGTGTCCGGCGTGCCGGGTCAATTCCTCGACCAGATGCATGCCCACCCAGCGCACGTTCCAGTAGTCCAGGTCCTTCGGAAACCACGGAACTTCGTGTGGGACAGGCACTTTCGCGTCGAGATCAGCCTCGGCGAAGACCCGCAGCGTCTCCTCGTTCTGCTCGCGCAGGTTGTCCAGCAGCGCGGCCAGTGTCTCGTCGTCGCGCATCACGTACTCGTCCTGGTAGGCGGCGCGCTGCTCCTCGATCGACCGCCCGTCGCGCGGCGGAAAATCCGGTGCCGCCTTGACGCGCTCGACCCAGCTGCGCTGGACGCCTGCGGCGTGCTTGACGAGTCCGCCGATCGACAGCGCGCTCACCGACGGGGTGGAGCGCGCCTGTTCGTCGGTCAGCCCGTAGCCGATCGCGAAGAACGCGTTCTGGTTGAACCGAAGGAATTCGATCAACGTCTGGCGTTCGTCGCCGGCGGGTGAGGGTAGTCCGGGCATCTGTCAGTCCTCCTTTTGCGGGCTGTGTGCGTAAAGATCGCGGATGCAGGCAATTTCGGCGCCGTGATGGATCGTCTCGCGGTTGATGTGCAAGATCAGCGCGCTCAACGGATATTCGGCGTACGGGCCCTCGGCGGGGCCGCAGGGCCGGTCGAGTTCATCGTCGGTGAGGCTGCGGACACCCGTCATCCAGGTCTGGTAGGCCTTGTCGAGCTGGCGCAGCGCGGTGTTCGCGTCGGCGGCGTACGGCCAGCTCTGGTAGTCGGCCGGCGGCCCGCCGAAGTGCGAGTGGTTGCGCATCGCCAGGACGCCGACGATGACGTGTGCCAACCCCCACGCGATCGTGGTGAACGGTGCGGGCTTGGGCTCCGGGAACTCGAAGTCGATCGAGCCGTCGGAGTGCACGGTCCAACAGTCGGGCACCGGGCGCCAGAAGTACTCGTCGTCGGTCAGGCCGTCGAGGCGCGGCCGCAGGTGATTGGTCCAGTGAAACTCGAGTTGGTCGGCGAGCTGGCCGACGAAGCGTTGTCTGTTCTCCGTCATGCCACTCACTCTCCCACCTATATAGGACAGTTTCGGTCCTAAAACTGTGCGAATCTGTGTTACGTGGCGGAGACGACGAGTCGCGTGCTGCAACTGCTGGGTCTGTTGCAGTCCCGGCGGGTGTGGTCGGGTGAGGAGCTCGCCGAGCGGCTCGGCGTGACCACCCGCAGCGTGCGCCGCGACATCGAACGGCTGCGCGAGCTCGGTTATCCCGTGCTGGCCAGCAAGGGGCACGGCGGCGGATATCAGCTGGGGGCGGGCGCAGCGCTGCCGCCGCTGCTGCTCGACCCCGACGAAGCCGTCGCGATGGCAGTCTGCCTGCGGTTGGCCGCGGGCGGCAGCGTGGCAGGCGTCGGCGAATCGGCGCTGCGCGCGCTGAGCAAGCTGGACCAGGTGATGCCGTCGCGCCTGCGGTCGCAGGTGGCGGCCGTGCACGACGCCACCGTCACCCTGACCTCGTCGGATTCACCCGTCGAGCCCGACGTGCTGATGACGCTGGCCCGCGCCTGTCGCGACCGTGAGCGCGTGTCGGCGTCCTACGTGGACCGCGCGGGCACCGCCTCGCAGCGTCGGCTCGAGCCGTATCAGCTGGTCACGACGGGCAGGCGGTGGTATCTGCTGGCATACGACCGTGACCGCGGCGATTGGCGCAGCCTGCGGCTGGACCGCATGCGCGACGTCGCGGCGCAGGGCAGCACCTTCGCGTCCCGCGACGCCCCCGACGCCGCAGCCTATGTGCGGCGGTCAATCAGCGCGTCGCCGTACCGATACGTCGCTCGCGTCCGCTTCTTTGCGCCTGAACACGTTGTGGCGCAGCATTTCTCGCCGGCCTCCGTGTCGATCGAACCCGACGGGCCCGGCGCCTGCATCGTCACGGCGGGCGCCGACGACCCGGAGATGATGCTGTTCTACTTCGTGAAGGTCGGCTGCGAGTTCGAGGTGATCGAACCGGCCGAGGTGGCCGAGGCCGCAGTCAGCGTGGCCGAACGCCTGCGGCGCGCCGCCAACAGGCCGTGACGATAGCGTCTGGCCCCCGTTCCGTGCAGGCGCAGGCGGAGAAGCAGCAGGCGACGGTGCGCCTCGAAACCCATGGACAGTGGGTCGGGCCAGCTCAGCGCGCCGCCTGAAGTCTTGCGTTGCGTCGACATAATGAGTCCATTGTGGCACTTCGACACTGACGATGCAGACGCCACGCCGTGAGCCTGCTCGCGTGCTGAAAGACGAAATGAATTGCCGTTCAACAGCACTCAACGATTCGGTAACGAAACGGCATAGTCGGCGGCGACCGGTGTGACAAGCCTCACCCCGCAGGAGGTTACGGGGCGATGCCCAACCGCTCTGTGAGCACGAGAAACGCGGCGGCGAACGGGTTGTCGGCGGTGTCTTCGCGCAACCGGTTCCAGTCCAAGCGTTCCCGCACCGCCCGCACCCCCGGTAGTAGCGCGGCGAAATCGCAGTGATGCTCATTGAGCGAGTTCAGCTTCTCGATCATCACGTGCGTCGGCGACAGCACCCGCATTCGAATGGCCAGCACATCGAGTTCTTCGGCCGCCGCGATGGTGTCGGCATCGACCGGTGTCCCGTTGAGCTGGTGCAGCACGTCGACCACGAACTCGTCCTCGACGCACGCCTTGAACAGCCAGTCCTCCGGGGTGCGGTCGATGCGGAACCCGGCCTTCTCCAGCGTCAGCGCCGCGGCTTCGGTGTCCTGCTCGGCGACCACGAAATCGACGTCGTGCACGGGTTCGGGGCCTCCGTAGGCCCACAGCGCGTAGCTGCCGGCCAGCGCGAACTCAGGGCCGTGCGCCTTGAGCGCCGATGCGGCCTGTTTGAGCGCGTCGCGCAGATCGATGTGCGTCATCGTGGGTACCTAGTACCCATGCAGATGCGGATAGCCACCTTCAACATCCTGCACGGACGCAGCGTGCACGACGGCGCTGTCGAACTGGACCGATTGGAGGAATCGGTTCGACGCATCGACGCCGACGTGCTGGCGCTGCAGGAAGTCGACTGCGACCAGCCCCGATCGGCGATGGCCGACCTGACCGCGCTGGCCGCCGAGGCGATGGGCGCGGTGACCCACCGGTTCGTCGCGGCGATCGCCGGGACGCCTGGGGCCACGTGGATGGCCGCGACCGGCCGCGAGCAACCCGGCACAGCCGCCTACGGCATCGCGCTGCTCTCGCGGTACCCGGTGCGCAGCTGGCAGGTGCTGCGGCTGCCGCGCATCCCCACCACCTTCCCGATGTATCTGCGCGAGCCCGGCAAGGTGGTCATGGTCAACGAGGAGCCGCGGGCGGCCGTGGTCGCGCAGCTGGACACCCCGCTGGGCCTGATGACGGTCGCCAACACCCATCTGTCGTTCGTGCCCGGCTGGAACCGGGTGCAGCTGCGCCATCTCGCGCGCGATCTGCGCGGCTTCGGCCCGCCGCGAGTGTTGATGGGCGACCTCAACATGACCCCGCCGCGGACCGGGCGATGGCTCGGCATGCGGGCGCTGTGCGCGGCGCCCACCTTCCCCGCCGACGACCCGCAACGCCAGCTCGACCACATCCTCACCGACGACCCGACGCTGACGGTCGCCGAGTGCCACACCCCGCGGCTGCCCGTCTCCGATCACCGTCCGCTTGTTGTCGACGTATCGCGGCCGTGACTACGTAGGGTGACGGCGTGGCGTTCGGCGTGACCTCCGCGGAGTCGACGGACCTGTTCGTGGGACCGGCGGATGCACCGCTGCAGGTGGCCCGCATCGCCTACACCGGTGGTGAAGGGCCGATCATCGTCGACGGCGACGGCCTGGGCACGCCGCAGCCGCCGTCGGCCGAACCCGGCGGTGGCATGGCCGAGGTGGCCGTCGCCGTGCGGAATCCGGTCGTCGGCCAGCGCCGCGCCGCCCGCGTGCACTGCGGCGGCGACGGTGCCGACTTCGAGTTCACGGTGGCCGAGCCCGGCTGGACGATGTTCATGGTCAGCCATTTCCACTACGACCCGGTGTGGTGGAACACACAGGCCGCCTACACCAGCGTGTGGACCGAGGATCCGCCGGGCCGCTGCAGGCAGACCAACGGGTTCAACCTGGTGGCGGCCCACCTCGAAATGGCGCGCAGGGAACCGGAATACAAGTTCGTGCTGGCCGAGGTCGACTACCTCAAACCGTACTGGGACACCCACCCCGAGGACCGTGCCGACCTGCGGCGGTTCATCGCCGAGGGCCGCGTCGAGATCATGGGCGGCACCTACAACGAGCCGAACACCAACCTGACCAGTCCGGAGACGACGATCCGGAACTTTGTGCACGGCACCGGATTTCAGCGAGACGTCCTGGGCGCTTCGCCGGCCACCGCGTGGCAGCTCGACGCCTTCGGGCACGACCCGCAGTTCCCCGGGATGGCGGCCGACGCGGGGCTCACGTCGAGCTCATGGGCGCGCGGGCCGCAACACCAGTGGGGTCCGATGCAGAACCAGGGCGACCCCGAGCGGATGCAGTTCTGCAGCGAGTTCGAGTGGATCTCGCCGTCGGGTCGCGGGCTGCTCACCCACTACATGCCCGCGCACTACTCGGCCGGCTGGTGGATGGACTCGTCGGCGAGCCTGCAGGAAGCCGAAACCGCCACATACGAACTGTTTTCGACGCTGAAGAAGGTCGCGCTCACGCGGAATGTGCTCTTGCCGGTCGGCACTGACTACACGCCGCCGAACAAGTGGGTGACCGAGATCCACCGCGACTGGAACGCGCGCTACACCTGGCCGCGCTTCGTGTGCGGGTTGCCGCGGGAGTTCTTCGCGGCGGTACGGGCCGAACTCGACGAGCGCGGCATCGCCGCCTCGCCGCAGACCCGCGACATGAACCCGATCTACACCGGCAAGGACGTGTCCTACATCGACACCAAACAGGCCAACCGGGACGCCGAGAACGCGGTGCTCGACGGCGAGCGGTTCGCGGTGTTCGCGCGTCTGCTCGGTGGCGCGAGCTATCCGCAGGCCGCGTTGGAGAAGGCGTGGGTGCAACTGGCCTACGGCGCCCACCACGACGCCATCACCGGCTCGGAGTCCGACCAGGTCTACCTCGACCTGCTGACCGGCTGGCGCGACGCCTGGGAGCTGGGGCGGGCGGCGCGCGACAACGCACTGGCGCTGATCTCCAGCGCCGTCGATGGGTCGGTGGTGGTGTGGAACAGCTTGACCCACAAGCGGACCGACGTGGTGACGGCGCGGCTCTCACATCCGATGGGCGAGGGCGTGCGGGTGGTGGACGCCGGCGGCAACGAGGTGCCTGCACTGGTCGAGCACGGCGGCCGGTCCGTGACATGGCTGGCGCGCGACGTCCCGTCGTTGGGCTGGCGCGCCTACCGCCTGCTGCCCGGACTGTCCCAGCCCGGTTGGGACGAACTGGACGTACTCGAAATCAGCAACGAGCGCTACCGGCTGCGGGTCGACCTGGCGCGCGGCGGGGCGGTGTGCTCGCTGACCGACGACGGTCGCGAACTGCTCGCCGACGGTGCCCTCGGCAACGAGCTGGCGGTGTATGACGAGTACCCCGCGCATCCGGAGGCGGGGGAGGGGCCGTGGCACCTTCTGTCGAAGGGCCCGGTGGTGGTGTCGTCGGCCGCCGCAGCCGAATCCGTGCAGTGCTATCGCGCGCCGGTCGGCGAACGGGTGGTGGTGCGCGGCCGGATCGGCTCGCTGCTGCGGTACACCCAGACGCTGACGCTGTGGCGCGGCGTGCCGAGGGTGGACTGCAGCACCACGATCGACAAGTTCACCGGCGAGGACAAGCTGCTGCGGGTGCGGTGGCCGTGCCCGGTGCGCGGCGCGATGCCGGTGAGCGAGGTCGGCGACGCGGTGATCGGCCGCGGCTTCGCACTGCTGCACGAGCCCGGCTCCGATGAGTCGGTCGACACCGCGAAACACCCTTACACACTGGACAATCCGGCCTACGGCTGGTTCGGTCTGTCGTCGGCGCTGCGGGTCCGTCATCCCGGCGGGGTGCGCGCGGTCTCGGTGGCCGAGGTGGTGACGCCGTCGGAGGAGCGGTCGGCGGCGTTGGCCCGCGACGTGATGGTGGCGCTGGTGCGGGCCGGGGTGACGGCCACCTGCAGCAGTGCCGACAAGCCCCGCTATGGCGATCTCGCCGTGGATTCCAACCTGCCCGACGCGCGGATCGCGCTGGGCGGGCCCGACCAGAACCCGTTCACCGCAGCGGTTTTGGCCGACGCCGAGCCGGCCTACACCGAGGAGCTGAAGCGGCAGCTGTATGCCAATGGCACGGCGCGGGTGTGGGTACCCGCCGCCGCACCGCTGTCGGAGATATGGCGGCCCGGCGCCGACCTGCGCGGTGTGCGGTCGCTGCCGGTGCTCGTCATCGCGGGCGGCGACGGGCTCGATGGTGCGATCGCATCGCTGGTCGACGACCTTGCCGACGCGGAGGTTTCGGTCGAGCAGCAGACGCCGCCGCACGTCGAGCCGTTCGAGCACCACACGGTCGCGGTGCTCAACCGCGGTATGCCCGGCTTCGCCGTCGATAGCGACGGCACCCTGCACACGTCGCTGATGCGGTCGTGCACCGGTTGGCCGTCCGGCGTCTGGATCGAGCCGCAGCCGCGCCGCACCGCGCCCGACGGCTCCAACTTCCAGCTGCAGCACTGGACGCACACCTTCGACTACGCCCTGATTTCCGGCGACGGTGACTGGCGATCGGCGTCCGTGCCTGCCCGCAGCGCAGAGTTCTCCCATCCGCTGTTGGCTGTGTTCGGAAACCGCAGCGGCGCAGGGGGATTGCCGAGTTGGGGCTCGTTGCTGGAGCTCGAGCCGGCAGGCGTCGTCCAGCTCGGCGCCATGAAGGCCGCGGGAAATCCGTTGGCATCCGGCAGCAGCCGCGTGGTCGATCCAACCGACGCCGTTGCCGTGCGGCTGGTTGAAACCTGCGGGGCCACAACCAATGTCGTGATCACCTCTGGGCTGCGCCGGCTGTCGCAGGCATCCCGTGTCGACCTGCTCGAGCAACCCCGCATCCAGGAGCTCGCCGCGCCGGACGGCTTGACGCTGCACGGGTATGAGGTCGCTACCGTGCTGACCCGGCTGAACATGCCGCAGCTCATCGACGCCGATCACACCCTGCTTGCGCCCGAAGTCGAAGCGGCCCAACCGTTGTATGCGCGCTACTGGCTGCACAACCGGGGCCCCGCCCCGCTCGGCGGGCTGCCCGCCGTCGCGCACCTGCACCCGCAGGCCGTCGTCGCCGAGCCCGGCGATGAGGTGGTGCTGCGCCTCACCGCCGCCAGCGCCTGCACCGATGCGGTCCTGCATGGCACCGTCAAGCTGGTGTGCCCCGACGGCTGGACGGCCAGCCCGTCGAGCCTGCCGTTCTTCCTGCCCAGCGGCGAATACCTGGAGGGCGACGTCGAAGTGACGATGCCACCGGACACACCGCCAGGGCTCTACCCGATCCGCGCCCAACTCACCGTCACCGGAGACGGCGCGCAATCGATACCCGCGTCCTGGCATCAGGTCGTCGAAGACGTCGCCACCGTCTCGGTCGGTATGCCGCCGGAGGACCTTCTCGTTTTCGTCGGCGATCCCGACGACGTGACCGTCGCGGCGGGTGAGGTCAGCAGGCTCGTGGTGCGCGTCGGCACCGCCGCACGCGCCGACCTCGCCCTGGAGGCGCACCTGATCAGCCCGTGGGGGACATGGGAATGGATCGGGCCCGCCGCACAGGGCGCGCTGGCGTCGCCGGGCGAGACGGTCGAACTGGGCTTCGACGTCGCTCCACCGCCATGGGTGCAGCCCGGCGAGTGGTGGGCGCTGGTGCGGGTGGGCTGCGCAGGGCGGCTGCTGTATTCACCCGCGGTGAAGGTGACGGTCCGATGAGCGCTCCCGTCGCGGCCGTCGTCGCCGGCATCGAGATATCCGTCGCCGACGTCGACGCACGCGAAGCGCAACTGCGGGACAAGGTGCCCGCCGCCGCGCTGCCCCGCAAGGACACCAGCGAGGGCAGGCAATTGCGGCGTTGGCTCACCCAACTGCTGACCACCGAACGCGTGCTGGCCGCCGAGGCGGCCGCTGCGGGCATCACCGCGGCCGGCGCGCCCACGGAAAGCGAACTGCTGCCGGACAATTCGGCGCGGCTCGAGATCGGCAGCGTCGCCGCCGCGGCCCTGGCCGATCCGCTTGCCCGGGCGATGTTCGTCCACGTCACCGCGTCCGTCGACGTCGGCGGCGACGAGGTCGCCGACTACCACGCTCGCAACCCGCTGCGCTTCGCCGCGGCGACGGATGCCGGAAATGGTTGGCGCACAAAGCCGATCGACCCGCCGCCGCTGGAGTCGGTGCGCCCGCTGCTCGTCGAACATCTGCGGGGCGCCGCCCGCAGGCGCGCTTTCCGCCGCTGGCTGGACGCGCGATGCGCCGAACTCGTCCGGCTCGCGCCCGGCTATGAGCATCCCGGCGACCCGCGTCAGCCCGACAACACCCACCGGCACTGATGGCCGACCCGACACTGGCGATCGACATCGGCGGCACCAAGATCGCCGTCGCCCTGGTCGACGGCGGCGGTGAGCTCGTACACCACGCGCAACTGCCGACACCCGACGGCGACGCCGAGGCGATCTGGGCTGTCGTCGACACCCTGGTCACCGAAGCGCTGGTCGCCGCGGGAGGCCGAGTCGGCGCCGTCGGCATCGCGTCCGCGGGTCCGATCGATCTGCCGTCGGGCACGGTGAGCCCGATCAACATCACTGCGTGGCAACGGTTTCCGATCGTCGAGCGGGTGACGGCCGCGGCGGGTACGCCTGCCCGACTCGGCGGCGACGGCCTGTGCATGGCGCTCGGCGAGCAATGGCTCGGCGCGGGCCGCGGCGCGCAGTTCATGCTCGGCATGGTGGTATCGACCGGCGTCGGCGGCGGCCTGGTGCTCGACGGCGTGCCCTACGACGGCCGCACGGGCAACGCGGGCCACGTCGGCCACGTCGTCGTCGAACCTGACGGCGCGCCGTGCACGTGCGGCGGTCGCGGCTGCGTCGAGACGATCGCGTCGGGACCGAACATGGCCCGGTGGGCCCGCGCGCACGGATGGGACGCCCCGCCCGAGGCCGACGCCAAGGAACTGGCCGACGCCGCCAACGCGGGTGACCCCGTCGCGCTGGCAGCGTTTCGGCGCGGCGCGACGGCCGTGGCCGCGATGATCGCCTCCGTCGCCGCGGTGTGCGACCTGGACCGCGTCGTCATCGGCGGCGGTGTCGCCAAGTCGGGTCCGCTGCTGTTCGACCCTGTGCGCGAGGCGCTGGCCGTGCACGCCGGGCTGGACTTCCTGCGCGGCGTTACGGTGGTGCGGGCCGAGTTGAGCAACGCGGGCCTCGTCGGCGCCGCCGCCCTCGCGATTTCGGCGCGCTAACGTGCGCTCAGCGCCGCTGAGCGCGCCGAAATCGCATTATGAGGGGCGATCGGCTACTCTTGATGCGTTCCACCGAAGACCGTCGGTCACCGATGAGCGCTTGCGCGACGAGCACAAGACAAATCGGTTGAAGGTCCGGGATTGTCCCGGCGGCCCACGCAGGAGGACGAGGTAGTCGTGTATCAGCGCGCCCCGGCCGTCTGCGCCGGGGCGTTCGTCATTTCCGGCCCTGCTCGCGCCCGTCGGTCGTAAACCACGAGGAGGCATGCATGGCCAAGGCTGACAAGGCCGCTGCGGTTGCCGACATCGCCGAGCAGTTCAAGGAGGCGACGGCTGCGCTCGTCACCGAATACCGCGGACTGACGGTGGCCAACCTGCGGGATCTGCGCCGCTCGCTCGGTGACTCCGCCACCTACACCGTCGCCAAGAACACGCTGGCCAAGCGTGCCGCGGCGGATGCAGGTATCGAGGGCCTCGACGAATTGTTCGTCGGGCCCACCGCGATCGCGTTCGTCAAGGGCGAGGCGGTCGACGCGGCCAAGGCGATCAAGAAGTTCGCCAGGGAGAACAAGGCGCTGGTCATCAAGGGCGGCTACATGGACGGACGCCCGCTGTCGGTCTCCGAGATCGAGACGCTCGCCGATCTCGAGTCCCGCGAGGTGCTGCTGGCCAAGCTGGCCGGAGCGATGAAGGCCAAGACCAGCCAGGCGGCCGCGCTGTTCGCAGCGCCCGCATCGCAGGTTGCGCGGTTGGCTGCCGCACTGCAGGAGAAGAAGGCCGCTGAGGAAGCCGCATAACACCCACCCCACCAGGCAGAAGTAAAGAAGTAAGGAAGGACCATCCCAATGGCAAAGCTGTCCACTGAAGAGCTGCTCGACGCGTTCAAGGAACTGACCCTGCTCGAGCTCTCCGAGTTCGTGAAGGCGTTCGAGGAGACCTTCGACGTCACCGCCGCCGCCCCGGTCGCCGTCGCGGCCGCCCCCGGTGCCGCCGCTGGCGGCGCGCCCGCCGAGGCCGCCGAG
The DNA here is from genome assembly GCF_002553505.1 of Mycolicibacterium agri. Classification (GTDB taxonomy): domain Bacteria; phylum Actinomycetota; class Actinomycetes; order Mycobacteriales; family Mycobacteriaceae; genus Mycobacterium; species Mycobacterium agri. Next base: position 111,512 of record NZ_PDCP01000008.1, read on the forward strand.
GAGCAGTCGGAGTTCGACGTCATTCTCGAGGCCGCCGGCGACAAGAAGATCGGCGTCATCAAGGTCGTCCGCGAGATCGTCTCCGGCCTGGGCCTGAAGGAGGCCAAGGATCTGGTCGACGGCGCCCCCAAGCCGCTGCTCGAGAAGGTCAACAAGGAAGCCGCCGAGGAAGCCAAGGCCAAGCTCGAGGCCGCTGGCGCGACGGTCACCGTCAAGTAGTTTCCCAACGCTGTGGGGCTGATCTGGCAAACGGATCAGCCCCACAGTCGTTATTCGCGCTGGTAAAACCAATATGAGACCTGCGACGAGTGTCGCCGCACGGACGTCGTACGCTACAGTGACTCAAGCCACAAGCGAGCAGCGTGTGGCGGCAGAAGGCTACCGGCGGAAGGATCTCGCGTGGGCATTGGAATCCAAATTGAGGGGCTGACGAAGTCCTTCGGCCCCCAGCGAATCTGGGAGGACGTCACCTTCGACCTGCCGGCCGGTGAGGTCAGCGTGCTCCTTGGGCCCTCCGGTACCGGCAAGTCCGTGTTCCTGAAGTCGCTCATCGGCCTGCTGCGCCCCGAGCGCGGCAAGATCATCGTCGACGGCACCAACATCATCGAGTGCTCGGCCAAAGAGCTCTACGAAATCCGCACGCTGTTCGGCGTCATGTTCCAGGACGGCGCGCTGTTCGGCTCGATGAGCATCTACGACAACACCGCTTTCCCCTTGCGTGAGCACACCAAGAAGAAGGAAAGCGAAATCCGCAACATCGTCATGGAGAAGCTCGAGCTGGTCGGTCTGGCCGGCGATGAGAACAAGTTCCCCGGCGAAATCTCCGGCGGTATGCGCAAGCGTGCAGGCCTGGCCCGGTCGCTGGTGCTCGATCCGCAGATCATCCTCTGCGACGAGCCCGACTCCGGTCTCGACCCGGTCCGCACGGCCTACCTGAGCCAGCTGCTGATCGACATCAACGCCCAGATCGACGCCACGATCCTGATCGTGACGCACAACATCAACATCGCCCGCACGGTGCCCGACAACATCGGCATGCTGTTCCGCAAGCATCTCGTCATGTTCGGTCCGCGTGAGGTGCTGCTGACCAGCGACGAGCCCGTCGTGCGCCAATTCCTCAACGGCCGCCGCATCGGCCCGATCGGCATGTCCGAGGAAAAGGACGAGGCGCAGATGGCCGAGGAGCAGGCGATGGTCGACGCCGGCCACCACGACGGTGGCGTCGAAGAGATCGTCGGCGTGCCGCCGCAGATCACGGCGACACCCGGTATGCCCGAGCGCCAGGCGGTCGAACGTCGGCGGGCCCGCGTGCGCGAAATCCTGCACACGCTGCCGCCGAGCGCACAGGAAGCCATCCGCGACGACCTCGAGGGCACGCACAAGTACGCCAGCCACGAGTTGCCGGAGGACACGGTGACGGCGCGGCACGCGACGGAGGACGCCCCCACGGGCCGTATCCCGGTCGCTGGAGAGCGCTGACTTAGGACGCGATGAACGTCGAGCAGAAGCCGACGTTCTGCCGGATCTGCGAACCGCTGTGCGGCATGATCGCGACCGTCGAGGACGGCCGCCTGCTCGCCCTGCGGCCCGATAAAACCCATCCGCTGTCGGCGGGGTTCGCCTGCCAGAAGGGCATCGCGTTCACCGAGGTCGTCAACGACCCGGATCGCTTGACGACGCCGATGCGCCGCGGACTCGACGGGTCCTTCACCCCGGTCAGTTGGGACGAGGCGATGTCGGACATCGCAGCGCGGCTGTCCGACATTCACCGGCGGCACGGCGCAGGCGGAATCGCTTGGTACTTCGGCAATCCCGGGGCGTTCAGCTACAGCCACACGCTGTGGCTGCCGATGTTCGTCGCCGCGACGGGCATGCGGATGCACCTGTTCACCGCGGGCTCGCAGGACGTCAACAACCGGTTCGTCGCCAGCCAGTTGCTCTACGGCTCTGCGTTGGCGATGCCGGTGCCCGACGCGCTGCGCACCGACTTCCTCGTCGTCATGGGGGCGAACCCGGTCGTCAGCCACGGCAGTGTGCTGACGGTGCCGCGGATCAAGGACCGCATGCACGACATCGTCAAGCGCGGCGGCCGCGTGCTCGTCATCGACCCGCGCCGCACCGAAACGGCCGCGCAATTCGAATGGTTGGGCATCGTTCCCGACGGCGACGCCTTCCTGCTGCTTTCGGTGCTGCACGTGCTGTTCGACGAAGGGCTCGCCGACCGCGCCCGCATCGCCCGCCAGGCCGACGGCCTGGACTGGCTGCAGCGGCTGGCCGCACCGTTCAGCCCGGAGGCAACTGCGCAGCACACCGGTATCGCGCCCGACACCGTCCGGTCGTTGGCGCGCGACCTGGCTCGCACCCCGCGCGCGGCGGTATACGGCCGCGTCGGCACCAGCACAGGCCAAAACGGAACGCTCACAACGTATTTGATCGACGCGGTGAACCTGGTGGCCGGCAATCTAGACGTCGCAGGCGGCAGCATGTTCGGCCGGCTCGGGATGCCGTGCGAGCGGTGGTTGAACATCCCCGGCGCGGCGCTGCTGCGCGCCGTCTACCGGCGCAGGCGCTCCCGTATCGGCGGGTTCCCGTCGGTACTGATGTCCGAACCGGCCGGCCTGATGGCCAAGGAGATGACCATGCCGGGGCGCGGCCAGATCAAGGCGTTGTTCATCAGCGCGGGCAACCCGGTGCTGTCGGTGCCCAACGGCGATGAACTCGAAGAAGCGATGCGCGGCCTCGAGTTGACGGTCGGTATCGACCTCTACGTCAACGAGACGCTCGCGCACTGCGACTATGTGCTGCCCGCGGCCAGCATGTACGAGCGCGACGATTTCCCGCTGGCGTTCCAGACGCTGCAGCCGACCCCGTTCCGGCAGGCCACCGAGGCCGTCGTCGCACCGGTGGGGCAGGCCCGCACCGAGTGGGAGATCATCGATGAGTTGATGGCCCGGATGTGGCGCCGCACGCCGACGTTGGCTCTGCTCGCGGCAGTACGAAAGCTGTTCGGGCTCTTCGGATCTCGGCTGTCGCCGCGGCTGCTGGTGGACGCCGTGATCCGGCTCGGCGACGACGGCGACCGGTTCGGGCTGCGCCGCGGCGGGCTGACTTTCTCCCGGCTGGCCGCCGAGCATCCCCACGGCAAGGTGCTGGCGCGCAATCTGCGGGCCGGGGTACTGGCCGACGTCGTCGTCTACCGCGGGCGCAAGATGCGGCTGCGCCATCGGGAGATCGCCGATCAGGTCGCGGCCCTGTCGCGCCGCCGCTCGCCGCAGAACTATCCGCTGCGGCTGATCGGGATGCGAGAGGCGCGCTCGGAGAACTCCTGGATGCACAACTCGCCGCTGTTGATGCGCGGCGAGCGGACCCAGCGGGCGTTGATGCATGTCGACGACGCCGCCGAACTGCACATCGACGACGGTGACGTGGTGCGGGTGCTCTCCGAGCACGGCGAGATCGCGGTGCCGGTCGCCGCCACCAAGGACATCGTCGCCGGCGTCATCGCCATCCCGCACGGCTGGGGCCACAAGGGCACCGGCGGCTGGCGGTTGGCCAACAGCGCGGGCGGCGCCAACGTCAACCGGTTGATGTCGAGCGCGCCCGAGGACATCGAGGCACTGGCCGGGATGGCCCGGCTGACTGGTGTACCCGTCCGCGTCGAACCCGTTTCCTGACCCTTCTCACGCAAACCGACAGTGCCGGTTGGCTGCCCGCGCTAGCGTTTTGCCCGGACGGGGGACAGGAGACCGCATGGGTGACCGGTTCTTCCTCTGGCTGGGCGCAGGTGCGATCACCGCCGGGGTGACCGTGGGCATGCTGGCCGGGGCCGGGGTGGCGTACGCGCAGACTGACGGCAGTGACAGTGGCACGAAGACATCGCAATCGTCGGATTCGACGAATAGCACTGAAAAGCAACAGGATTCGAGTCCAAGCGACACCAAGCAGAAAAGCCGCCGCGACACTACGCAGACTGCCGAGAAGGGCGACACACGCGCCACCGGCCGCGACCGCAGCGACGAGAATGACGGGAAATCCGTCGCCGAAAAGCCCCGCAAGGCGCTGAAGAACCGAACCCGTTCGCGCCATTCGAACGCCGTCGACAACGTCGTTGCCGCGGTGACGCAACGGCCGCACCGCACCGTCGTCGTCGGCAAGAGCCGGTCCATCGCCAAAGCCGAAACCGTCGAGACCAAGACCGAGCCCGTCCAAACCGAGCCCGTCGAAACCGAGCCCGTCGAGCCCCAGCCCGTCGCGACACGGGCCGTCGTCACCAAGCGCGTCGCGGCCACGAACGACGCGGCCCAGCCGACCCGTCTGGCCAATGTCACGCCGATGCGGGCGACGACGTCCGACGTCACCATCGAGACACCGCTCGCCGCCCAGGCCCGGCCGACGGCGGCCGCCTCCGCGCCGGTGCGGGTCCCCCCGGTGGTCAGCGCGATCGGAACGCTGGTCTTCGGACTGATCGCACTCGCCGAGAGCGTCTTCGAGGGACCGCCGATGGTGCCGCCGGCGCTGCGGGACGACGTCACCGTCCGCCGCTCCACGCTGACAATCCGAGAGGGCCACGACGTCCCCGCCGACTGGTACTTCCCGACCGGCGACACGCCACCGGAGGGCGTCATCTACCTGCAGCACGGCTTCCTGGCCCGCGGCGTGTTCTACGACTACACCGCGGCCAACCTAGCCACGCAGACCAACAGCATCGTCGTCGCGCCGTCGCTGACGTCGAACATCTTCGCCACCGACGGCATGTGGCTCGGCGGCGACCAGATGCATCGCGCCGTCGCCGACCTGTTCACCGACGAGAACACCGCCCTGCTGGCGAGCGCGCAGGCGGCCGGATATGAGGGCGACGCGCTGCCGACGAAGGTGGTGCTCGTCGGGCACTCCCTGGGCGGCGGCCTGGTCATCGACACGGCCCGCTATATGCAACGGAACGGGTCCGCCGACCGGCTGGCCGGCGTGCTGATGCTCGACGGCGTCTCCTTCACCGACCCGAGACCGATCCTGGAAGACCTCGACGGGATCCCCGTCTACAACCTGTCGGCGACGCCGTACTTCTGGAACCTCTTCGGCAGCATGGACCACGCCCTGGCCGGCCTCGACGACGGCGACTTCCACGGAGTCCAGCTGCGCGGCGGACTGCACTCCGACGCGATGATCGGCGGCAACCCCCTGGTGGCGTTCGGCGCCTACCTGCTGACCGGGTTCTCGCAGCCCGCCAATGTAGAGGCGTCTCAGATCCTGGCCGCGACCTGGATCAACGACATGTTCACGGGGACCAGGACCGACGGCTTCTACGGCGAGCCGGGCGAGAACTTGCCGATCCCGACGCGGTTCGGCACCGCGGTCGGGCTGGTGGCGCCGCAACCCGGAATCGGCGCCAGCGTGGCCCGCCAGCTGACCGCCGTCTTCCTCGCCTGGCTGGCCGGCATCGACTTCGCCACCGACGTGCCCGACGCCGTCAATGACGCCCCCGAGGCCCGAGAAACCGGCGTTTTGCAGGAAAAGTCCCCATGCAACACGCTGCAATCTCTTGACGGAAAGCGCCGAACGGGCCAGTCTGTTGGGCAGCATGTTGTGTGCACGGGTTAAGGACGCCAGCCAGCGCCCGATCGGCCTTGCATGCCGTGGTTGAGGAATACGCCGTCCTGCGCTATTGTTGGACGTTGCGCTGGCTGCCTCCTGCCCATCTAACGCCTCTGACACCGTGGTCCTAGCCTGAGCCTCATCGACGCAAGCTCAGTGATCTAGTTGCGTGCCCGCTGTCCGGGGCCGTCTGACACAGGGGAACGCCAGCCGAACCGACGCAGAGTTCGCGGCGTAAGGGTGGTGCGATCCTCCCGATAGTCGCATGAGGTGCTGGAAGGATGCATCTTGGCAGTCTCCCGCCAGAGCAAGACCGCTACTACTACTTATAACTCCGTCCCCGGAGCACCTAACCGAGTTTCCTTCGCCAAGCTTCGTGAACCTCTCGAGGTTCCGGGGCTACTTGACATTCAGACCGAGTCCTTCGAGTGGCTGATCGGCTCTGAGGAGTGGCGCGAAAAGGCCAAGGAGCGCGGCGACGTCAACCCCGTCGGCGGCCTCGAAGAGGTACTGAGCGAACTCTCGCCGATCGAGGACTTCTCCGGATCGATGTCGCTGTCGTTCTCCGACCCGCGGTTCGACGAGGTGAAGGCGCCGGTCGACGAGTGCAAAGACAAGGACATGACGTACGCGGCTCCGCTGTTCGTCACGGCCGAGTTCATCAACAACAACACCGGCGAGATCAAGAGCCAAACGGTCTTCATGGGTGATTTCCCGATGATGACCGAGAAGGGCACCTTCATCATCAACGGCACCGAGCGTGTCGTGGTGTCCCAGCTGGTCCGCTCGCCGGGCGTCTACTTCGACGAGACCCGCGACAAGACCACCGACAAGACGCTGCACAGCGTCAAGGTGATCCCCGGCCGTGGCGCATGGCTGGAGTTCGACGTCGACAAGCGCGACACCGTCGGCGTGCGCATCGACCGCAAGCGTCGCCAGCCCGTCACCGTGCTGCTGAAGGCGCTGGGCTGGACCAACGAGCAGATCACCGAGCGGTTCGGCTTCTCCGAGATCATGATGTCGACGCTGGAGAAGGACAACACCGCAGGCACCGACGAGGCGCTGCTGGACATCTACCGCAAGCTGCGTCCGGGCGAGCCGCCGACCAAGGAGTCCGCGCAGACCCTGCTGGAGAACCTGTTCTTCAAGGAGAAGCGCTACGACCTCGCACGCGTCGGCCGCTACAAGGTCAACAAGAAGCTCGGCCTGCACCCGGGTGAGCCCATCGGCACCACGACGCTGACCGAAGAGGACGTCGTCGCCACCATCGAGTACCTGGTGCGGCTGCACGAGGGCCAGCCCACGATGACCGCCCCCGGCGGCGTCGAGGTTCCGGTCGAGGTGGACGACATCGACCACTTCGGCAACCGTCGCCTGCGCACCGTCGGCGAGCTGATCCAGAACCAGATCCGGGTCGGCCTGTCCCGCATGGAGCGCGTCGTGCGCGAGCGCATGACCACCCAGGACGTCGAGGCGATCACGCCGCAGACCCTGATCAACATTCGTCCCGTCGTGGCGGCGATCAAGGAGTTCTTCGGCACCAGCCAGCTGTCGCAGTTCATGGACCAGAACAACCCGCTGTCGGGTCTGACCCACAAGCGTCGCCTGTCGGCGCTGGGCCCGGGCGGTCTGTCCCGTGAGCGCGCCGGCCTCGAAGTCCGCGACGTGCACGCCAGCCACTACGGCCGCATGTGCCCGATCGAGACCCCTGAGGGGCCGAACATCGGCCTGATCGGCTCGCTGGCCACCTACGCGCGGGTCAACCCGTTCGGCTTCATCGAGACGCCGTACCGCAAGGTCAAGGACGGTGTGGTCACCGACGAGATCGTGTACCTGACCGCCGACGAGGAGGACCGCCACGTCGTGGCGCAGGCCAACTCCCCGCTCGACGAGAACGGCCGGTTCTCCGAGGAGCGCGTGCTGGTCCGCCGTAAGGGTGGCGAGGTCGAGTTCGTCTCGGCGAACGAGGTCGACTACATGGACGTCTCGCCGCGCCAGATGGTGTCGGTCGCGACGGCGATGATCCCGTTCCTCGAGCACGACGACGCCAACCGCGCCCTGATGGGTGCCAACATGCAGCGCCAGGCGGTTCCGCTGGTGCGCAGCGAGGCACCGCTGGTCGGGACCGGTATGGAGCTGCGCGCCGCGATCGACGCCGGTGACGTCGTCGTCGCCGACAAGGCGGGCGTGATCGAGGAGGTCTCGGCCGACTACATCACCGTGATGGCCGACGACGGCACCCGGCACACCTACCGGCTGCGCAAGTTCGCCCGCTCCAACCACGGCACCTGCGCCAACCAGCGTCCGATCGTCGACCAGGGCGACCGGGTCGAGGCCGGCCAGGTCATCGCCGACGGTCCCTGCACCGAGCAGGGCGAGATGGCGTTGGGCAAGAACCTGCTCGTGGCGATCATGCCGTGGGAAGGCCACAACTACGAGGACGCGATCATCCTCTCCAACCGCCTGGTCGAAGAGGACGTGCTGACCTCGATCCACATCGAGGAGCACGAGATCGACGCCCGCGACACCAAGCTGGGCGCCGAGGAGATCACCCGGGACATCCCGAACGTCTCCGATGAGGTGCTGGCCGACCTCGACGAGCGCGGCATCGTCCGCATCGGCGCCGAGGTCCGCGACGGCGACATCCTGGTCGGCAAGGTCACCCCGAAGGGTGAGACCGAGCTGACCCCGGAGGAGCGGCTGCTCCGCGCGATCTTCGGCGAGAAGGCGCGCGAGGTCCGCGACACGTCGCTGAAGGTGCCGCACGGCGAGTCCGGCAAGGTCATCGGCATCCGGGTGTTCTCCCGCGAGGACGACGACGAGCTGCCCGCCGGCGTCAACGAGTTGGTCCGCGTCTACGTCGCGCAGAAGCGCAAGATCTCCGACGGTGACAAGCTGGCCGGACGCCACGGCAACAAGGGCGTCATCGGCAAGATCCTGCCGGTCGAGGACATGCCGTTCCTGCCCGATGGCACGCCGGTCGACATCATCCTCAACACGCACGGTGTGCCGCGACGGATGAACATCGGCCAGATCCTGGAGACACATCTGGGCTGGTGCGCGCACAGCGGCTGGAAGGTCGAGGGTAAGCCCGACTGGGCGGCCAACCTGCCCGACGAACTGCTCGAGGCCGAGCCGAACACCATCGTCTCGACGCCGGTGTTCGACGGTGCCCGCGAGGCGGAGCTGCAGGGGCTGCTGAGCTCGACGCTGGCGAACCGCGACGGCGAGAAGCTCGTCGACGAGGACGGCAAGGCGATCCTGTTCGACGGCCGCAGTGGCGAACCGTTCCCGTATCCGGTGACGGTCGGCTACATGTACATCCTCAAGCTGCACCACCTGGTGGACGACAAGATCCACGCCCGGTCCACTGGTCCGTACTCGATGATCACCCAGCAGCCGCTGGGCGGTAAGGCGCAGTTCGGCGGCCAGCGGTTCGGCGAGATGGAATGCTGGGCGATGCAGGCCTACGGCGCGGCATACACGCTGCAGGAGCTGTTGACCATCAAGTCCGACGACACCGTCGGCCGGGTCAAGGTGTACGAGGCGATCGTCAAGGGGGAGAACATCCCCGAGCCGGGCATCCCCGAGTCGTTCAAGGTGCTGCTCAAGGAGCTGCAGTCGTTGTGCCTCAACGTCGAAGTGCTGTCGAGTGACGGCGCGGCGATCGAGATGCGCGACGGCGACGACGAGGACCTGGAGCGCGCCGCTGCGAATCTGGGAATCAACTTGTCCCGCAACGAGTCTGCCTCGGTCGAGGACCTCGCTTAGTTCCGGCCTTTAGAAATTTCTAGTCCCGAAAGGGGAAAGGGAGTTACGTGCTAGACGTCAACTTCTTCGATGAGCTCCGCATCGGCCTGGCGACCGCTGACGACATCCGTCAGTGGAGCTACGGCGAGGTCAAGAAGCCGGAGACCATCAACTACCGCACATTGAAGCCGGAGAAGGACGGCCTGTTCTGCGAGAAGATCTTCGGACCGACTCGCGACTGGGAGTGCTACTGCGGCAAGTACAAGCGCGTCCGCTTCAAGGGCATCATCTGCGAGCGCTGCGGCGTCGAGGTGACTCGTGCCAAGGTGCGTCGCGAGCGGATGGGCCACATCGAGCTGGCCGCCCCGGTGACCCACATCTGGTACTTCAAGGGCGTGCCGTCGCGGCTCGGGTACCTGCTCGACCTGGCGCCGAAGGATCTCGAGAAGATCATCTACTTCGCGGCCTACGTCATCACCGACGTGGACGAGGAGATGCGCCACAACGAGCTGTCGACGCTGGAGGCCGAGATGGCCGTCGAGCGCAAGGCCGTCGAGGACCAGCGTGACGCCGACCTCGAGGCGCGTGCGCAGAAGCTCGAGGCCGACCTCAAGGAGCTCGAGGAGGAGGGCGCCAAGTCCGATGTCCGGCGCAAGGTCCGCGACGCCGGTGAGCGCGAGATGCGCCAGATCCGTGACCGTGCCCAGCGTGAGCTGGACCGGCTCGAGGAGATCTGGAACACCTTCACCAAGTTGGCTCCCAAGCAGCTGATCGTCGACGAGGTGCTCTACCGCGAGCTCGTCGACCGCTACGGCGAGTATTTCCAGGGCGCCATGGGCGCGGAGTCGATCAAGAAGCTCATCGAGAACTTCGACATCGACGCCGAGGCCGAGGCGCTGCGTGAGGTCATCCGTAACGGCAAGGGGCAGAAGAAGCTTCGCGCCCTCAAGCGCCTGAAGGTGGTCGCCGCGTTCCAGCAGTCGGGCAACTCGCCGATGGGCATGGTGCTCGACGCGGTGCCGGTGATCCCGCCGGAGCTGCGTCCGATGGTGCAGCTCGACGGTGGCCGGTTCGCCACGTCGGACCTCAACGACCTGTACCGCCGCGTGATCAACCGCAACAACCGGCTCAAGAGGCTGATCGATCTGGGCGCGCCCGAGATCATCGTCAACAACGAGAAGCGCATGCTTCAGGAGTCAGTGGACGCGCTGTTCGACAACGGCCGTCGTGGCCGTCCGGTCACCGGGCCGGGCAACCGTCCGCTGAAGTCGCTGTCGGATCTGCTGAAGGGCAAGCAGGGCCGGTTCCGTCAGAACCTGCTCGGTAAGCGCGTCGACTACTCCGGCCGTTCGGTCATCGTGGTCGGCCCACAGCTCAAGCTGCACCAGTGCGGCCTGCCCAAGCTGATGGCACTCGAGCTGTTCAAGCCGTTCGTGATGAAGCGTCTGGTCGACCTGAACCACGCGCAGAACATCAAGAGCGCCAAGCGGATGGTGGAGCGTCAGCGTCCGCAGGTGTGGGACGTCCTCGAAGAGGTCATCGCCGAGCACCCGGTGCTGCTCAACCGCGCACCGACGCTGCACCGGCTGGGTATCCAGGCCTTCGAGCCGATGCTGGTCGAGGGCAAGGCGATTCAGCTACACCCGCTGGTCTGTGAAGCCTTCAACGCCGACTTCGACGGCGACCAGATGGCGGTGCACCTGCCGCTGTCGGCCGAGGCGCAGGCCGAGGCCCGCATCCTGATGCTGTCGTCGAACAACATCCTGTCGCCGGCGTCGGGCCGCCCGCTGGCCATGCCGCGTCTGGACATGGTGACCGGGCTGTACTACCTGACCACCGAGGTTCCCGGCGATGTCGGCGAGTACAAGCCCGCGTCGAAGGATGAGCCGGAGACGGGTGTGTACAGCTCGCCTGCCGAGGCGATCATGGCGATGGACCGCGGCGCGCTGTCGGTGCGGGCCAAGATCAAGGTGCGGTTGACGCAGCTGCGTCCGCCCGCCGACATCGAGGCCGAGCTGTTCCCGAACGGTTGGAAGCGGGGCGACGCCTGGACGGCGGAGACCACGCTGGGCCGCGTGATGTTCAACGAGCTGCTGCCACAGGGCTACCCGTTCATCAACCAGCAGATGCACAAGAAGGTGCAGGCGTCGATCATCAACGATCTCGCCGAGCGGTATCCGATGATCGTGGTCGCGCAGACCGTGGACAAGCTCAAGGACGCCGGCTTCTACTGGGCCACCCGCTCGGGTGTCACCGTGTCGATGGCCGACGTGCTGGTGCCGCCGAACAAGCAGGAGATCCTCGACCGCTACGAGAAGGAAGCCGACGGGATCGAAAAGAAGTACCAGCGCGGTGCTTTGAACCACGACGAGCGCAACGGCGAGCTGGTCAAGATCTGGCAGCAGGCGACCGAAGAGGTCGGTGAGGCCCTGCGGGCGCACTACCCCAAGGACAACCCGATCATCACGATCGTCGACTCGGGCGCGACGGGTAACTTCACCCAGACGCGCACGCTGGCCGGCATGAAGGGTCTGGTGACCAACCCGAAGGGTGAGTTCATCCCGCGGCCGATCAAGTCCTCGTTCCGTGAGGGTCTGACGGTGCTGGAGTACTTCATCAACACCCACGGTGCTCGAAAGGGCTTGGCGGACACCGCTCTTCGTACCGCTGACTCGGGTTACCTGACCCGTCGTCTGGTCGACGTTTCGCAGGACGTCATCGTCCGCGAGGCCGACTGCGAGACCGAGCGCGGCATCACCGTGACGCTGGCCGAGCGGGCCGCCGACGGTTCGCTGATCCGCGACCCGCACATCGAAACCTCGGCGTACGCGCGGACTTTGGCCGCCGACGCCGTCGACGAGAACGGCAACGTCATCGTCGAGCGGGGTCACGATCTCGGTGACCCGGCCATCGATGCGCTGCTGGCGGCGGGCATCACCGAGGTCAAGGTTCGCTCGGTGCTGACCTGCACGACGGGCACCGGTGTGTGCGCGATGTGCTACGGCCGTTCGATGGCGACCGGCAAGCTGGTCGACATCGGCGAGGCGGTCGGTATCGTCGCCGCGCAGTCGATCGGCGAGCCCGGCACGCAGCTGACCATGCGCACCTTCCACCAGGGCGGTGTCGGTGAGGACATCACCGGCGGTCTGCCCCGCGTGCAGGAGCTGTTCGAGGCCCGCGTGCCGCGCAACAAGGCGCCGATCGCGGACGTCACCGGCCGGGTGCAGCTCGAGGAGAGCGACTCCTTCTACAAGATCACCATCGTCCCCGACGACGGTGGCGAGGAAGTCGTCTACGACAAGCTGCCCAAGCGCAACCGTCGCCTGAAGGTGTTCAAGCACGAGGACGGCACGGAGCGGCTGCTCGCCGACGGCGACCACGTCGAGGTCGGCCAGCAGCTGATGGAAGGCTCCGCGGACCCGCACGAGGTGCTGCGCGTCCAGGGCCCCCGCGAGGTGCAGATCCACCTCGTCAAGGAGGTCCAGGAGGTCTACCGCGCTCAGGGCGTGTCGATCCACGACAAGCACATCGAGGTGATCGTCCGGCAGATGCTGCGGCGCGTCACGATCATCGACTCGGGCAGCACAGAGTTCCTGCCCGGCTCGCTGACCGAGCGCAGCGAATTCGAGGCCGAGAACCGTCGTGTGGTGGCCGAGGGTGGCGAGCCCGCCGCCGGCCGCCCGGTGCTGATGGGCATCACAAAGGCGTCGCTGGCCACCGATTCGTGGCTGTCGGCGGCGTCGTTCCAGGAGACCACGCGCGTGCTGACCGATGCGGCGATCAACTGCCGCAGCGACAAGCTGCAGGGTCTGAAGGAGAACGTGATCATCGGCAAGCTGATCCCGGCCGGTACGGGCATCAGCCGGTACCGCAACATCCAGGTGCAGCCGACCGAAGAGGCACGGGCCGCTGCGTACACGATCCCGTCCTACGAGGATCAGTACTACAGCCCCGACTTCGGTCAGTCGACCGGTGCCGCGGTTCCGCTGGACGATTACGGCTACAGCGACTACCGCTAAGTCGATACGGAAAAGAGCCCTCGCCTTGTGCGGGGGCTCTTTTTCTACCGCGAGCAGACGCTAATGTCCGGTCTCTCCTGGGGCGATTTCTGGGGGTGATTGCAACAGCCACCTTGTTGGAGGTTGTTGTGTATCTGAAGGCTTATCCCTGGATTATGCGTCAGTTCTGGGATCGCGTTCGGGATGGGATGTCTGCTGGCGAGGCTGGGTTAGCCGTCGGCGTGTCGGTCCACAGCGGACGCCGGTGGTTTGCTGATGCTGGCGGGGTGAGACCTAAATTTCTTGACGAGGGGCCGCGGAAGCGGCCGCGGTTGACTCTGGGTGAGCGTGTAGTGATCGATGTGGGCGTGCGGATGGGCAGGTCTATCCGCAAGATCGCTGAGGAGTTGGGGCGGGCGCCGTCGACGGTTATGCGGGAGATCGAACGAAATGCGTTCTGCTACGGGCGTTATCGGCAGCGGTATCGGTTTGGGGCGCCGAAGAAGGGTGGCCGGGATGCCAAGCCGCGCTATCGCGCTGCCGGGGCGCAGGCGCGTGCCCAGCAGCGCGCGCGCCGACCTAAGCCGGGCAAGTTGGCGGTCAATGCGAGGTTGCATGATGAGGTGCAGACGCGGTTACTGGAGAAGTACAGTCCGCAGCAGATCGCTCGACGGCTACAGCTGG
>NZ_PDCP01000090.1 GCF_002553505.1 Mycolicibacterium agri
GGGCCGGCCACGGTTGATTGCGCGGGGCGCGGGGCTGCGGGCGCGACGTGAGCGGGCGCTGGCGCTGCGGGAGGCGGTGCGGTCCGGTTGGGATTCGGCAGCGGTGGAGGAGGCGATGTTGGGGGGCCAGCCACGGTTGTGGTGACTCAACGGGTTTCACACCGCGCACATCCCGGTCTCCCAGCGCCTCCACCACCGGCGCCAGCGCCGCCTGGTACGCCGCTCGCGTCGCCTCGGCGATGCGCTGGACAGCAAGCCAGCGCTCGACAGCCGCGGCCACCGTGACGACCTCCCGGGCTTCTGTGGCCTGTGCCGCCGCCTCGCGCTCGATGCGCTCGTCGAGGTCGTCCAGAAAGCGGCCGGCCTCGGCCGCGGTCTCGAACCGCCGGCGAACCTGTCGCCGCTCGCCGTCGGGGTCGATCACCCAGCGCCGCACCTCATATCGAACGGCGTTTCCCACACGGACTTTCTTGACGCCATTTCTCAAAGCCACGGCGACACAATAGCTACGAACGTGTCATCTGTGTGTCATACCGGTCACTCAGCCCCATGAGACAGGTCAAGGGCGGTTACTCGAAACCGCCCTTGACCTGCAGCGGAAGGGATCTGAACTCCCGGTGGCTTTACCCACGCTCGCTTTCAAGGCGAGTGCATTCGGCCGCTCTGCCACGCTTCCCTGACCAGCAAAGGTACGTCAGAGTCCGGCCCTGTCGAGCACCACCCCGCTCCCTTCCCACAGGTCCGCCGGGCGAGGGGATCGAACGCGGGAACGACTGCGGTCCGGCCGGCAGGGTGTCCGCCCGACCGGCCGGACCGTCTGGCCTACACCGCATCCGGGACGGCGACGCGCACGGGCGCGCCGGTGGCGGCCACCGCTTCGTCGGCGGTGACCCCGGGGGCCAGTTCCGCCAGCTGCAGGCCGTCGTCGGTCACATCGATCACCGCCAGGTCGGTGATGATGCGATCCACCACGCCGGCACCGGTCAGGGGCAGGGTGTTCTCCACCAGGATCTTCGGGGAACCGTCCTTGGCACAGTGCTCCATCACGACGATCACCCGACGCGCGCCGTGCACCAGATCCATCGCACCGCCCATGCCCTTGACCAGCTTTCCGGGAACCACCCAGTTGCTCAGGTCGCCGCGCTCGCTGACCTGCATGCCGCCCAGGATCGCGACGTCGACCTTGCCGGAGCGGATCATCCCGAAGCTCGTCGCCGAGTCAAAGAAGCTGGCGCCCGGGATCACCGTCACCGTCTCCTTGCCGGCGTTGATCAGGTCCGGGTCCTCGTCGCCGGCGAACGGGTATGGGCCGAGTCCGAGGATGCCGTTCTCGGACTGCATGACGATCTCCACCCCGGGCGCCACATGCCCCGGGACCAGGGTCGGCAGGCCGATGCCGAGGTTCACGTAGTCGCCGTCGGAGAGTTCGGCAGCGGCGCGCGCGGCCATCTGATCGCGGGTCCAGCTCATGCGGACACCTCCTCCAGCTCGCGGACCGTGCGACGCTCGATGCCCTTGTCGGCCGCCTGGGCCACGGTCAACGGCAGCACGGCGTCGACGTAGATGCCCGGCAGGTGGATCTCGTCCGGGTCGAGGTCACCGGGATCGAGGATGTTCTCGACCTCGGCGACGGTGTACTTCGCCGCCATCGCACAGAGTGGGTTGAAGTTGCGCGATGCCTTGCGGAACACCAGGTTTCCGTGGCGATCGCCCTTCCAGGCCCGCACGAACGCGACGTCCGGGCGCAGCGCCTCCTCGAGCACGAACGTCCGCGGCGCTCCGTCCCAGACGAACTCCGCCTGTGGTTTCGGGGCCGACGCCACCGCCACCGCGCCGTCGGCGTCGTGCCGCAGCGGCAGGCCGCCGTCGGCCACCTGGGTCCCGACGCCGGTCTGGGTGTAGAAGGCGGCGATGCCCGCCCCGCCGGCACGCAGCCGTTCGGCGAGGGTTCCCTGCGGCGTCAGCTCGATCTCGACCTCGCCGGTGAGGTACTGGCGTTCGAGCTCCTTGTTCTCCCCCACGTACGAGGCGATCAGCCTGCGGATCTGTCGGTTCTCCAGCAGCAGCGAGTTGCCGATGCCCGGGATCCCGCAGTTGTTCGAGACCACGGTGAGGTCGCGAACGCCGGTGCGTGACAACGCCTCCAGCAACACCGCGGGGATGCCGCAGATACCGAAGCCCCCGGAGGCCACCATCATCGAGTCCGATACCGCCGACACCGCGGCGTCGGCGGAGGGTGCGGTCTTGTCCATGTGTCCCCCTTCAGGCGAGTCGGGCCAGCTTCTCGAGCACTCGCTCGGGCTGTGCTGAGGCCGGGATGCCGGTGAGCAGCGCGTCACCGGCGGGGATCTCGTCGTCGTCGGACCAGAACCCCTCCGGCAGAAGCGAGATCGTGGTGCCGTCGCTCGTCTCCACCTGGTCGTCGGTGCGCAGGGCGACCACCCAGTCCAGGTGCGAGGCGATGTTGGTGATCGCGCTGTAGTCCGACACCGACTCGGGCTGGGCGATGGGATCGCCGACGCGGGCCCGGGCGTCGAGGAGGACCAGCGCCACCGGGAGTTCCGCGAGCTTGCCGAGCCATTCGGCGATGTAGGTCGACGCCATGTCGGCGCGATCCGGGTCGACCTCGTCCAGCCCGGTACCGGCGACGCCGTGCGCACGACCGAGCCAGCGCGCCGGCGACGGGAGCGAGAGGACCAGCGGACGACGGGCCGCGTCGGCCAGCGTCTTGGCGGTGCGTTGCACACCCGCGACGCCGTCCTCGTCGGCCAGCAGGGTACGGAGCGCATACCCCGTGCGGGAGCGCGCGCCCATCGCGGCGACCAGTTCTGGATCGGCCACCAGGTGCGCGCCCTGGACCGCGCCGACGTCGAGCCAGGTGGCGTCGGGATCGAGTAGGGCATGGACCTGGCCCTGGTGCCCGGTGAGTGCGGCCAGGTCGGCCCACGGGATCGGCTGACCCTGGCGGATGACCGCGGTGGCGTAATCGGTGTGATCGATCAGGACCGGACGGGTGCGCCCACTGGCCGGCGAGGCGATCAGAGACTTCAGCGATGACATTGGTTTCTCCAGAATCGGTGTCGACCGGAAGGCCGGGTGCACCCGCGCGGGGTTACGGGTGCACCCGGCCGACCGGATCAGGCCAGTCGTTGGACGTTCTCGCCGTACTTCGACTCAAGCTCGGCGATCCGGGCCTCCAACTGTCCGATCTTGACCTCACGGCGGTCCGGGATCATGATCGGCGGCAGCTCGGCCAGCGGGGCGACCACGCGCTCGGGGCCGTCGATGGTGAAGACCGTGGCGGTCAGCTCCTCGACGTCTCCCCACGAGCCGTAGTAGTGGACGTCGGCCGGCGGCTCGTCCTGGACGAACTCCTTGCAGAACTCGTCGAAGGGCTTGCCGCGCTCCAGGCGCGCCTTGCGGGCGGCATCGCGCTTGGCGTTCGTCGCCTCGACGTCCAGGCGGAAGTTCACCGGGTCGTAGACCACGCCGAAGATGTCCTCGGCCACCTTCTGGGTGATGCGGCCCAGTTCGGCGTCGTGGACCACCGATTCGGGCAGACGCTCCAGCGGATCGCCGTAGCCGCCGCCGGCGCCCTGGCTGATCATGTACAGCTCGCCGTCCTTGGCCAGGTCGAACTGCAGGCCCATGTGGTAGGTCGAGTAGCGACCGTCCTCGAAGGGCTGCTCGTTCATGACCTTCTCGATCGACAGGTCGAACTTCTTCGGGTCCTTGCGGATGTGCTCGTAGACGTTCGTGCCCTTGACCATGCACAGCGGGTATGTGCCGCAACCGTATCCGCCGTACATGCCGTAGATCGAGGAGAACTTGGCGCCGGAGGTGACCGTCATGAAGCCCCACTGCGGGGTGCCCTCGGCGGCGACGATCATCTCGTAGCCCATGCCGCCGGTGAACTTGCCGAAGCCCATGTTGTCACGCACCAGCCGCTTGGAGACCAGCTGCATGAACGGGACCTCTTCCTCCATGACCTCCTGCTCGGCGGTGTCGGCCATCGCGCAGAACAGCGGCGAGACCGCGTCCTCACCGTCGCGGAAAGGCTTTGCGCCGCCGGGCATGCCGTTCAGGTCGGCACACAGGTTGCCCACCATGTCGCCGTGCTGGGTGATGCCGCCCCACAGGAAGGTGTTGATCTGGTTGAACCAGTTGGCCACCACGTTGGAGTACTTGTTCGGCGTCGAGAAGCTCATCCGGCTGTAGAGCGCCTGGAAGGCCGAGAACCCGCGGAACGACGCCTGCAGCGACTGGCCCATCGGGGCGTCGTACGACGCGTCGGCCCAGGTCCCCTCGTCGGAGATGATCTCGATGCAGCTCATCGCCGAGGTGCAGCGCGGCAGGTCCGGCCACCAGAACGCCAGGATCGCCTGCATGAACATCGATTTCACCGAACACAGCGGCGAGTTGATGGCCCGGTTGAGGATCTCCGGCCCGGTCCCGCGCAGGTCCACGATCATCTTGTCGCCCTTGATCGTGATCTTGCAGGCGAACTTGATGAGGATGTTCTCCTTCAGCGTCGAGTCCATGAACTGGTCGAAGCGGTAGGTGCCGTCGGGCAATTCGCTGATCCGCCGGCGCACCTCGGCGTCGACGTCCTCGACCGTGACGCGCAGGGCCGCGACGAAGGTGTCGACACCGACCTCGTCGATCACCTTGTCGATGCGCTCCATGATCTTGCGGACCGCGGTGATCTTGACCTTCAGGTCGGCCAGCTGCAGCTTGGGGTCGCGCACGGAGTGCTGCAGGAAGGTCAGCAGGTCACGGCGCAGCTGGCCGCGCTCGACGATCTTGAACGGGCTCATCCGCAGGCCGTCGTCGAACGGGGTCTCCGAACCGGACGGCATGCCGCCGGGCTCGCAGGCGCCGTTCTCACCCTCGTGGATGGTGGCGGCCACCCAGGCGATGATCTCGCCGTCGCGGATGATCGGCATGATCATCGACTGATCGGTGTTGTGCACGTTGCCGAAACGCGCGTCGTTGTGGATGAAGCCGTCACCCTCGTGAACGCCCACCGTGGGCTCGTCCTTCCAGTACTTCATGATGTACCGGATCGGGTGGTGCAGGATCGCGCTGAACGCGATCACGCCGTGGCACGACAGGTAGGAGACGTCGCCGCTCGCGGTGTAGATCGCGGTGGTGAGGTCGCCCCACTTCGCGCCGGGTGCGGCGCCCTGGGCCTCGCACATCTCGTAACCCTCGTCGAGGGCGCCGGCGATGCGCTTGCGGATGCGCTCGACCTCGATGCGGTCGACGCCGACGGCGATGGCCGCCTCTTCGTGGTCGGTACGGGGCGCGATCGCATGGCTGCGCATGATCTCCGGGTCGGGCCCGAGGAACAGCGTGGTCTCGTCCATGAACTTGTCGACCCACTCCTGCTCCTGCGGGGTCAGGACGCGGCTGTCGTGGTCGTGAACTGCGGTCATGATGAACTCTTCTCTCGCTTGGAATGGTTTGTGGCTCAGTCTTGCAGGAACCAGACGGCACCCTGGCGGGTGGGCTCGAGGCGCCACTCCGGTTCGACGAGGAACGTGGTGTTCTCGGTGGTGACGATGGCCGGGCCGTGGATGACGTGCTCGTGGGTGAGTGCGCCCTGGTCGTAGACCGGGGTGTCGAGCGCCTTGTCGTGGCCGATGAAGTGGACGTTGCGCCGGGCCATCGGGGTCGGCTCGGTGCGGTCGCCGCCGGCGTCGAGGGAGTCGAAGTTGACCACGTCGCCGTCGACGTAGGACGCCACTCGGATGGTGTTGCACCGGATTCCGGCCTCCGGTGCGGCCGAGGACGCGCCGAAGCGGTGGCTGTAGACGTCGCCGAAGGTCTTGATGATCTCCAGCACGTCACCGACGCCGTTGATGCGGCTGATGCCGTCGAGCGCCACCGCCTGGGTGAGCAGCTGATTGCCGTAACGCATGTCCACCTCGAGGCGGTACTTCACCTCATCGCCGTCGAATCCCTGGCGCACCAGGTCTTCTCGGCCGCAGGCCTCCAGCTCCTCGACCACGGCGTTGAACTCGTCGTACTTGTCGTACAGCGTGCGGGTGGTTGCGTTGTAGAAGGTGACGTGGACGCTGCGCTCGTGGAAGTGCAGCTGCTTCATGTTGCCGGCGCCGCAGGCGGAGAACACCGAGGAGAACGGCGGGGCCAGGACCCGGCGGATGCCGGCGTGGCGGGCGATGCCGCAGGCGTGCAGCGGGCCGTTACCGCCGTAGGCAAGCATGGTGAAGTCCTCGGGAAGGTAGCCGCGCACGCGCAGCTCCTTCCCGATCCCGATCGCCATCTGCTCGTCGACGCTGTCCTTGATCACCCGGGCAATGTCGATCACGTCCATGTCCAGCGGATCGCACAGGGTGTCCTCGATCGCCTGGACCGAACGCTTGGGGTTGAGCTTGATGTACCCGTTGGCGTAGTTCTCGGGGTCGAGGTAGCCGAGCAGCAGATCGGCGTCGGTGACGGTCGGCCGCAGGCCGCCCCGGTCGTAGCACGCCGGCCCCGGGTTCGAGCCCGCCGACTCCGGCCCGATCTTGATCGAGTTGTGGATGCGGTCGTAGCTAGCGATCGACCCGCCGCCGGCACCGAGGGTGTCGAGGTGGACCATCGGCACGCTGACCAGCCACCGATCGATGGTCGGCAGGAAGTCGTAGTGCTTGACGCCGCCCTCCGGCACCAGGCCGATGTCGAAGGAGGTGCCGCCCATGTCGGTGGAGATGACGTGGCCGAGCCCGGTCTCGGCGGAAAAGTGCTCGGCCGCACCGACACCCGCGATCGGACCGGAGTGGATGGTCTGCAGCGCATCGGTGGAGTTCATCTGCGCCATGCCGCCCGAGTTGTGGATGACCAGCATCGGCTTGTCGTACCCGGAGTCGCGCAGGTTGTTCGACAGCTGCGACAGCGCGTGGAACATGATCTCGTGCAGGAAGGCGTCGATGATGGTCGACGTGGACCGCACGTACTCGCCCTTGCGGCCGGACACCTGATGGCCCAGCAGAACCGGGATGGCGCCGAGCTCGTGCGGCGGGAACTCGTCGAGGATGATCTCCTGGATCGCCAACTCGTGCACGGGATTCTCGGTGGCGTTGACCAGCGAGACGACGATGGCCTCGGCACCCTCGTTGACCAGTTCGCGCACCGTCTTGCGCACGTCCTCCGGGTCGAGCGGCGCGACGATCTTGCCGGCGGAGTTGATGCGCTCCTTGACCGAGCGGATCAGCTGACGGGGCACGATCGGGTCGGGACGCTCGGCGGCCGGCAGGTTCTGCTGCATGGTGTAGTCGAGGCCCTCGCCGTAGCCGCGGCCTCGAGACAGCGGGATGGTGTCCTCGAAGCCGTGGGTGACGATGGCCGCCACCTTCGGTCCCTTGCGCTCGATCAGTGCGTTGGTTCCGAGAGTCGTTGCGTAGCGGACGGAGTCGACCTCGCTGAGCACGGTGTCGCGGTCGAGGCCGGCCCGCTTGCAGGCCAGGTCGAGGGCCTCGTTGAAGCCGAGTGCCAGGTTGTGGTGGGTCGTCAGGGCCTTGGCGTCGACGTAGATGTCGTCCCAGACGAAGAAACAATCGGTGAAGGTACCGCCAATGTCGACGGATATGCGCTTCATGGTGCAGCTCCTATGTGGTGGTCAGCGGATGTGGCCGATGGCCTTCAGTGCGGCGGTGTACTTCTGGGCGTCCTCGCCGGGTCCGTAGTTGAAGACCTCTTCGGGATCGACGCCGCGTTCCTCCCACTGCTTGCGCAGCGCGGCGACGTCGATGACCATGTCGACGGTCGGCGGATGGCCCGGCGGCAGGTACTCGACCTCGATCTGGGTGCCGCATCCGGGGCAGTAGTACTCCAGGATCCGGCAGTAGGTGGGGTCGGGGCTGAAGGTGTACTCGTAGCGCTCCGGGTCGATGATCGGCTGGTGGATCTCACGCGGATCGCGGTCGTACACAAGCGTTCCCGGCTTGTAGTTGTCGTGGGCGGAGCCCATGTCGTGTTCACAGACCCGGCACACCCAGCGTTCGGTGTCCAGATCGATCACGAGGTACTCGGTCATGGGGACTCGCATCTCGAGTCCTCCTCTCAGATGTCGGTGTCTTTCAGGGCGGGGATGTCAGAGGGTGTCGGTGAGGAGCAGGTCTCCGGCGGAGGTGACGCGGAACTGCCAGCCGGGCAGCACGCGGGCGGTGAAGAACGGGCCCTCGACGATGGCCGGCCCTTCGCCGGAGTTGCCGGGCGAGAGTTCGTCGAGCACGTGCACCGGCACCTCGTCGACCTGGTCGGCGCCGCTGCGCACCCGGCGGGTCCCGATGCTCGGCGCCGGGGTCGGGGTGACCTCGGTGTCGGCGGTCAGTTCCGGCTGGGACAGTTCGGCAGTGACGGTGAACCGCAGGGTCGCGAGCTGCTCGGGGTAGTCGACCGCGTCGCCGGGGATGTAGGGCCGCCGCTCGGCGATGTTGCCGTCGATCCCCTCGATGATCAGTTCGCTGGAGACCGTGCAGTCGGCGAGGGCGTACCCCTCCTGGAACATGTCGCGCTCGGCCCGCTCGACCAGCTCGGCGTGGGTGGCCGCAGCTGCCTCGGTGGTGGCGACGGGGACCGTGACCTCGTAGGTCTTGCCCACGTTCGAGAAGGAGATGCCCAGTGCGGAGAACACCGCGGCGGTGCGCGGGATCAGCACCCGCTTGACGCCCGCGACGCGCGCCGCGCCCGCGGCGCTCATCGGGCCGGCCCCGCCGAAGGCGGCGAGGGTGGTGTCGGCGTCGACCAGGTGGGAGAAGGAACCGGCGACGGCTTCGAAGTACGCCTGCTCCATCCGGACGAGGGCTTCTTCGAGGCCGACCCCGAGCGGCTCGGCGATGGTCTCGGTGATGACCGCCTTGGAACGCTCGGCGTCGAGCTTGAAGGTGCCGTCCAGGTAGGTGTCCGCGTCGAGCACGCCCAGCAGGAGGTTGACGTCGGTGATGGTCGCCTGCTTGCCGCCGAATCCGAAACAGGCGGGACCGGGTGCCGCGCCGACCGACTGCGGGCCGACCTGGATCTCGCCGTCGACCACCTGGATCACCGACGAGCCGCCGACGCCCTTGGAGTGGACCTCGCTCATCGGGTAGGAGATCGGCACGCCCTTGATGGAGCCGCGCTCGCGGGTGGCGACCTGCTCGCCCTCGACCACGCCGACGTCGGTGGTGGTGCCGCCGATGTCCATCATCACGACGCGGTTGAGTCCGTAGACCCGGGCCAGGGCAGCGGTGCCCTCGAGGCCGCCGCGCGGACCGGACGAGTAGGTCTTGAGTGCCACGGACTTGGCGACGCGGGAGGAGGCGCCGTCGTTGCGGTAGACCAGCAGCGGGTTGGCGACCCGGAACTCCTTGAGCCGGCGTTCGGCGCCGTAGAGGAAACGCTCCATGGTCGGGTGCAGGAACGAGTTGATGACGCACGACCAGGTGCGGCGGGCGTCGTCGCGGTCGCCGGCGAGGTCCCAGCTGTAGATCACCGGGATCGAACCCAGCAGCTGGCGGGGGAACTTGCGGAGCAGGACGCTGCGCAGGCGGCGCTCGTCCTCAGGGTTGGCCGCGGTGACGACGACGCGCGCCGCGCCCAGCGTGGTGAGCCGGTTGACCGACTGGACCAGCTCGAATTCGAGGTTCTCGTCCTCGACGTCGACGGTCAGGTAGCGGTCGGCGATCAAGCCGTCCCACAGGTCGTTCTCCGCGTCGGACTTGCGCATCACCGTGTCGAGGTTCGACAGCGTGGTCAGGATGCCGATCATCGGTCCGCGGCGTTCGACGAGGGCGTTGGTGCCCTGGGTCGTCGAGTACCGGATGTGGTCGGTGGCGTGCAGGATCTTCTCGAGGTCGGCCTGCCCGTAGAGGGACTCCGACACCTTCTCGATGCCGCTGAACAGGCACTCGGACAGGTCGTGTGGCGTGGTCAGGGTCTTGGTGAAGGTGAAGCCCTGGCCGTCCCAGACACAGATGTCGGTCAGGGTTCCCCCGTTGTCGATGTTGATGAGTGTGGTCACTGGGGCGCACTCCTTGGTCCGGGAGTTCTCGATGGAACTCGGTTGGTGGGGACCCGGCGTCGTCGTCGGGTTCGGGAAGTGACGCAGACCACTGTGACGCGTGTCTCACATCCTCGATCTGTCCCAAGTTCGGACACTTTCGGGGGTTGGTTGTGTCCCGCATCACAGGGATGATGGTTCAGTCATCTTCCGAGGAAGTGAGGAGACGAGCGTGCTCAACGCCACGAATCGAATGCTGCGAACCGCCGCGGCCAGGGCGGATTTCCTCGAATCGGGCAGATCAGGCGCAGCGGGCGTACCCGACATCGTGGCCGCCTCGTGGGAGCGCAGCCAGGCTGCCGGCGTCGACCACTCCCAGCCGTGCACCGACTTCAGCGACGAGATCGACACCGGCTCCCTGCTGATGCGCTGCGCCCGCCCGGTCCTGCGCCAGCTGGGCACCGATGTCGGCGACACCCCGATGGTGATCGCGCTGACCGACAGCCGCGCCCGCGTGATCCAGCGGATCGACACCTCGGGCGCGGTCGGACGCCTCCTGGACCGAGTGAACTTCGCCCCCGGCTTCCGCTACTCGGAGGACTCGATGGGCACCAACGGGGTCGGCACCGTCTTCGAGGCGGGCCAGCCCATCAGCGTCGTCGGCCCCGAACACTTCGCCGAGAACCTGCAGACCTTCGCCTGCACCGGCGCCCCGATCATCGACCCGGTGACCCGCCGCATCGAGGGCGTCCTGGACATCTCCACGCTGAGCACGGGCTGGAGCCCGCTCATGCACACCCTGGTCAAGGCGGCCGCCAAGGACATCGCGCGCAACCTGCTCCTGGACCGCAGCCAGTCCCAACAGGCGATCTTCGACACCTACATCCAGATCGACGCCAAGGCCGGACGCCAGGCGGTGCTCGCCTTCGGCGATTCGGTGTTCATGGCCAACGCCGCAGCTCAGGCCCTGTTCTCCAGTGCCGAGCAGCAACTGTTGCGCGACCACGCCCTCTTCATGATGGGCCGGCGGGACAAGGCCAGCGACACCATCGCCCTGCCCGACGACCGGCTGGTGACCCTGCGGGGAACCCGCATCCTGGTGGGCTCGGAGGTGGCCGGACTGGTGGTGATCGCCGAGATCGCCTCCGCCCCGCGCTTCGGCCTCCCCGGCGACTTCGACGAGCACGTGCTGCCGCAGATCGCCATCGCAGGACATTCGTCGTCGCGCGTGGTCGGGGACCTGACGCGTCAGCAGCGCCAGAGCGTCGCGATGGGCTCGACCCCGGCCTGGGTCAGGGCCTGCGAACAGGTGCGTCAGGTGCTGACCGAGAACCAACCCGCCGTGGTCATCGGCGAGAGCGGCTCGGGCAAGTTCACCCTGGTCGCCGAGATCTTCCACGACGCCTTCCCCGACGCCCGCAGCGTCAGCATCGACGCCTGCCAGATCGTCGACGAGGTTGACACCGACGTGGATCTGGACACCATGCTCGCCGGCCAGGCCTGCCCGACCCTGTTCATCATCCGCAACATCGACCAGGCGAGTACCGAAGGCGCCGAACAGATCTCGAACATCCTCAGGGCGCTGGCCGAGCACGAGGAGCCGACGTGGTGCGTGGCGACGCTGTCGGACTCCTCGCTCGATTCGGACCTGCCGTTCCAGATGCTGCTGTCGCACTTCGAGGTCGCGATCACCGTCCCACCCCTGCGGTTGCGCACCGACGACCTGCCCCAGATCGTGGCCTCGGTCCTCCGGCAGATCGCCCCCGAGCGTCGTGTTCGCCTGAGCCCGGCGGCGATGCGTGTCGTCTCGCGATACTCGTGGCCGCGCAACGTCACCCAGCTGACCGAGGCCCTGCAGCACGCACTGCGCCAGCGCCCGGTGGGCGAGATCCAGGAGCAGGACCTCCCCGGGTACTGCCAGACCACGGTCTCGCACAACCTGACCCCACTCGAGCAGGCCGAACGCGACGCGATCGTGGCCGCCCTGCGCGAGTTCGACGGCAACCGGGTGGCGGCGGCGGCCCACCTCGGGATGGCCCGTTCCAGCCTCTACCGCAAGCTCCGCACGTACGGGATCACCGCCTGACCCTCCTGCCCTCTGCGACGCGCCAAACGGCCACCTCACCTCGAAATTCCCTGGGCGACGGCCCTTCCGGGACCCGTCGTCCAGGTGTCTCGGGAGTGGTTCCGTGCTGTCCACGGCCCGAGACTGTCCCAAGTTGGGACACGGCGACCCCCCGGACAGGTGACTACCGTCACAGCCATGGCCGAGACCTTTGCTGCCCTGTGGAACCGAGCGGTCCGCGACCACGGTGCGCGCGAGTTCCTGGTGTTCCGGGATCTCGACGGCACCGTCTCCTCCTGGACCTACGACCGCTTCGACGACGTCGTGGGCCGGGTCGCGGCCACCCTGGCCGAGCGTGGCGTCGATGCCGACACTCCGATCCACGTGATGCTGCGCAACTGTCCGGCGTTCATCGCGATCTGGCTGGCCACCGCTCGGCTCGGCGCCTGGTTCGTCCCGGTCGATCCCGGTTCGACCCCGCGCGACGTCGCCCGTCAGCTGCGCCGCATCCGTCCCGCGGTGACGATCTGCGCCGAGGAGTTCGAGGAGACGGTCACCGCCGGCGGCGCCGAGCAGGCGATCGCCCTCGCCGAGACCGCCGCCGACCTCCGGGACGGTTCGCCGCTGGTCGGTTCCGACATGTGGCAGGAACCTGCGAGCGCGGCACCGGACGACCGGCTCGCGGTCATGTTCACCTCCGGCACCACCTCCGAGCCCAAGGGCGTGGTGCTCACCCAGGCGAACTACGCCCACGTCGGACGGACCATGGCCGACCTGGCACAACTCCGCCCGCATCATCGCTGGTACGTGTGCCTGCCGCTGTTCCACGCCAACGCGCAGTACTACTGCTTCGCCTCGGCGATCGCGACCGGCGCGTCGGTGGCCCTCACCGCACGGTTCACCGCGAGTCGCTGGCCGCACGAGGTCGACGAACTGCAGGCCACCCATGCCAGCCTGTTCGCCGCGCCGATCAGGATGATCCTCGCCCGACGCCGCGACGACGCGCCACGGCTGAGCCTGCACCATCTCTGGTTCGCCCAGAACCTGGCCCTGGGCCACTGGTCGGAGATGGCGAGGCTGTGCGGTGCCGCCCCACGGCAGATCTACGGCATGACCGAGACCGTCGCCGTGGTCACCGCCAACGACCCCGATCGTCCCACCCATGACCGGATAGGACCGGAGATCGGCGGTCGCGCAATCACTCTGATCGATCCGAACACCGGCCGACCGGCCGCCGACGGGGAGCCCGGCATCCTCACCGTGGCCGGGGTGCGGGGTCGCGACCTGTTCGCCGGTTACCTCGACAATCCCGCCGCCGACGCCCGCGCCTTCGTCGACCTCGACGTGCCGACGCCCGACGCCGACCTTGTGTGGTTCAGCACGGGTGACCTCGTACGGCGTTGCGACGACGGCCAATTGGCGTTCGTCGGACGCGTCGACGACGTGGTCAAGGTGTCTGGCGAGAACGTCTCGCTGACCGAGATCGAGGCCGCACTCGCCGAGGCACCCGGCGTCCTCGAGGCCGCGGTCCTCGCGATCGACGACCCGATCCGGGACCACGTTCCCGCCGCCTGGATCGTGCCGGCCGACAAGGACGTGCCGCCGTCGCCGGAACAGTTGCGGCAGTGGGCCGAACAGAACCTGCAACCCGCGGCGCGGCCGCGCCGGTGGACCGTCATCGACGAGTTGCCGCGCACCTCGGTGGGCAAGATCCGCCGTTTCCAACTCGCAGCACAGGAGAGAGCATGACCAGCACACGCATCGGCATCACCGGGGTGGGCCACACCCGCTTCGGCAAACTCGTCGACGACGACCTGTCCTCACTGGTGTCCGCGGTCACCACCGAGGCCCTGTCCGACGCGCAGGTCGACGCCCGCGAGGTCGACGAGGTCTTCGTCGCCCAGTTCAACAGCGCCCTCACCGATTTCGCCTTCCCGTCCTCCTTGCCGATGCGAGCCGCACCCGGCCTCTGGGGCAAGCCCATGACCCGGGTCGAGAACGCTTGCGCCTCGGGCACGGCCGCCGTCCACCAGGGCGTCAAGGCCATCCTGTCCGGGACGGCCGACACCGTGCTCGTGGTCGGCGTGGAGAAGATGACGCACGTCGACAACGCCACCGTCGGGCGTGCACTGCTCGGCGCCGACCCGCAGCGCGCCGGGACCGATTTCCCCGGCGGCTTCGTGGGCGTCTTCGCCGAGGTGGCAGATCAGTACGCCCGACGCCATGAGATCGACGACCTCGGCGACGTGCTCGGCCGGATCGCGGCGAAGAATCATGCGAACGGGTGCGCCAACCCCTGGGCACAGGTCCGCAAGGATCTCGGCGTCGAGTTCTGCTCCACCGTCTCCGAGCGCAATCCGGTGGTGGCCGGGCAGCTGCGCCGCACCGACTGCTCGCTCGTCAGCGACGGCGCCGCCGCGCTCGTCCTGCAACGGAACCCGTCGTCGGCACTGGCCTGGGTCGAGGGGTTCGCCCACGCCAACGACCACCTCGACCCCGACCGCCGCGACATCACCGACTTCGCCGCCGGCCGGCTGGCCACCCAGCGCGCCCTGGAGATGGCGAAGCTGTCCCTCGCTGACATGTCCCTCGCCGAGGTGCACGACTGTTTCACCATCGCCGAGCTCATCGTCTACGAGATGCTCGGCCTGACCGAACCGGGTCAGGGACGCCGCGCGATCGAGGAGGGGTGGACCGCCCGCGACGGCCGGTTGCCGGTCAACGTCTCCGGCGGGCTCAAGGCGAAGGGACATCCGGTCGGCGCCACCGGCGTGTCCCAGCACGTGATCGGCGCACTCCAGCTGGCCGGTCGCGCCGGGGACATGCAGCTGACCGACGCGCACCACGCGCTGGTCCACAACATGGGCGGCCTGGCCGTCGCCAACCACGTCACCGTGCTGGCCGGTTCCTGACCGGTTCTGACCGGGCGGATCGAAGGCCCTCGGGCCCACACGCCGCTGTGGAACCATCGACACCGTGAAAGCCATCGTCGTCGAAGCCGAGAATCTGTCCCTGCAGGATGTCCCCGACCCGTCACCGGCCGCTGGCGAGGTGGTCATCGACGTGGTCGCGGCGGGAGTGAATCGCGCCGACCTACTTCAGCGCGCGGGCAACTATCCGCCACCGCCAGGGGCGTCGGAGATCATGGGCCTCGAGGTGTCCGGCCGGATCTGCGAGCTCGGCGAGGTCGTGTCGGGCTGGCGGGTGGGCGACGAGGTCTGCGCGCTGCTCGCCGGCGGCGGTTACGCGACGAAGGTCGCGGTGCCGTCCGAGCAGGTGATGCAGGTGCCCCGTGGCGTCGACCTCATCTCCGCGGCCGCGCTGCCTGAGTTGGCATGCACCGTGTCTTCGAACGTCTTCGACACCGCCGGGCTGTCCACCGGCGAGCTGCTGCTGATCCACGGCGGGTCGAGCGGCATCGGCACCCACGCCACGCAGGTCGCGCACGCGATGGGCGCGCGGGTCGCGGTGACGGCGCGTACCCGGGAGAAGTTGGCGAGATGCCGCGAACTCGGCGCGGAGATCCTCATCGACTACACGAGCGAGGACTTCGCCGCGGTCCTGCGAGACTAGGGCGGCGCCGACGTCATCCTCGACATCATCGGCGCCAAATACCTGGCGTCGAACGTCAAGGCCCTGGCCACCGGCGGCCGTCTGGTGATCATCGGCATGCAGTGCGGCACCAAGGCGGAGCTGCCCATCGGGCTGTTGCTCGGCAAGCGGGCATCGGTGATGGGCACGACACTGCGCTCCCGCCCCGTGCACGGTCCCGGCGGCAAGGCCGAGATCGTCGCCGCAACGGTCGGCCGGACCTGGCCGCTGATCGAGTCCGGCAAGGTCAAGCCGGTCGTCGACCGCACCTTCCCGCTCGGCGGGGCGGCCGCCGCACACAACCACCTCGACAGCGGAGACGCGATCGGAAAGGTGTTGCTGACGGTGGGCTGACCCGGCCGGTCACTCCTCGTCTTCGGCGTCTCGCTCGCGCTCGCGCCGTGCCGCTTCGATCACCTCGGGCGGGACCGGCTTCTTCAGCCGATCCTGCATACGCACCAGCCCGGTGGCGATCAACCCGACGGCGAACACCGCGATGACGATCCAGGCGGCCACGGACATGGGCCATTGTCCGACCGGTGGGGTCGGCGCGGAGTCGATCGCGTCTTTTCGCTCGCGGCAGGACGCACTGCCGGCCGTCATCGCCCACGACCGGACTCACTGTGCCGCAGCGGCCTCCTCGGCGTCAGCCTCGTCGACGGTGGCCTTGATCTTGGCGAACGCGACCCCGAGCGCCGCGAACTCCTCGGGTGTCATCAGTTGAGGAGGGACTGTCCGATGAACGGTGTGTGAGGCCCGGCGGTTTTCAGTGAGTGGTTCTTTCGAACCGTCCGGCAAAGGTGATCGCGAACGCGTTCAGCGCGGGCTTCCACCTGAGCACCCAGCGTGCCCTCCCGCCGCCAGTGGGGTCAAGCGACCGTGTCACCA
This sequence comes from Mycolicibacterium agri, assembly GCF_002553505.1. Classification (GTDB taxonomy): domain Bacteria; phylum Actinomycetota; class Actinomycetes; order Mycobacteriales; family Mycobacteriaceae; genus Mycobacterium; species Mycobacterium agri. The sequence goes on from NZ_PDCP01000090.1 coordinate 16,530, forward strand.
AGTACAAGCACTTGATCGCCGCGGCCTCGTTCGGGAAGTGCCCGCGCGCCCGGACGGCGCGCCGGTAGCGGGCGTTGATCGACTCGATCGCGTTGGTCGTGCAGATCACTTTGCGGATCTCAACGTCGTACTCCAGGAACGGCACGAACTCCGCCCAGGAAGAGCGCCAGAGCTGCACGATCGCCGGATACCGTTGTCCCCACTCGGCGGCGAACTCCTCGAATCTGTCCTTCGCCGCTTGTTCGGACGGGGCGGTGTAGACGGGCTTGAGCGAACGGACGATCGCGTCCCGATGCTGCCTGCCGGCATAACGGAACGAGTTGCGGATCAGGTGGACGATGCACTGCTGCACGACCGTCTGCTCCCAGGTGGTGTTGATCGCCTCCGGCAGGCCCTTCAGCCCGTCGCAGACGGCGATGAGGACGTCCTCGACACCGCGGTTCTTCAGCTCGGTGAACACGCCCAACCAGAACCGGGCGCCCTCCTGGCCGTCCCCGGCCCAGATGCCGAGGATGTCGCGCTCCCCGTTCACGGTGACGCCCATCACGACGTAGAACGCGGTGTTGCGGACCTGCCCGTCACGGACCTTCACCACGATCGCGTCGACGAAGATGACCGGATAGATCGGATCCAGCGGGCGACTGGCCCATTCGGCGAGCTCCCCGGCGACCTTCTCGGTGACCCGGCTGATCGTGTCTTTGGAGACCTTCGCCCCGTAGACCTGATCGAAGTGCGCGGCGATCTCCCCGGTCGTCAACCCACGGGCGGTCAGCGACAGCACGATCTGGTCGATGCCATCCAGGCGGCGCTTGCGCTTGGGGACGATCACGGGCTCGAACGACCCGTCGCGATCCCTGGGGACTTCGATCTCGACCGGCCCGATCTCGGTGAGCACCGTCTTCGTCCTCGTCCCGTTGCGCATGTTCTCGCCGATCGGGGTCCCGCCGTGCTCGTGGCCGAGGTGTTCGGTCAGCTCGGCGTTCAGCGCCGTTTCGAGAACGTTCTTCGTCAGCTGGTTTGGCGAGTCCCCGATTTTGAGTCCACCCGGTTCTAGAGTCGGGTTGGTTTGATCCGTTCTCAGTTCGTGGTGCAGGCCACCGGGGTGTGGGTGCATCTGCAGGCTGCAGCGTACTCGGCCGGTGTGCGGTAGCCCAGGGCCGAGTGGCGGTGGCGGTGATTGTGGTCGTGTTTGAAGTCGCCGATGACCACGCGGGCTTCCAGCAGGGTGTTCCAGTGGTTGCGGTTGAGGCACTCCCTGCGCAGGCGGTTGTTGAACGATTCGATGTAGCCGTTGTCCCACGGGCAGCCCGGCGGGATGTAGACCAGCCCGGTCTGGTTCTCACAGAAGCGCTGCAGCGCTTGGGAGACCATCTCTGGGCCGTTGTCCAGACGCAGCACCTTCGGCGGGCCACCGTGGGCGGCGAACACCTTGGTGAGTTCGGCGACCAGGTGTTCGCCGGTGATCGAGCGCTCCACGATGTTCAGCAGCGATTCGCGGGTGTGTTCGTCGATCATCGAGGCGATCTTGATGGCCTTGCCGTCGACAGTGGAGTCGAATTGGAAGTCGATGGCCCACACCACCTTCGGCGCATCAGCCTTGACAGGAGGTGCCGAGGAGACCCCGGCCCGCTTACGTGGACTGCGGATGCGGACCTGCAGGCCCTCTTCGCGCCACAGGCGGTGGACCTTCTTCTTGTTGACCTCACGGTGTTCGTCGTAGCGCAGCGTCGCCCAGGCGCGCCGGAATCCGTGGCAGGGGTGTTTGGCGGCGTAGGCGCGCAGCCAGGCCCTCAATTCGGCATCCGGATCGGCCGGTGTCTGCGCGGCCGGCAGGCGACGGTAGGTGGACCGGGTCAGCCCAACAACCTTGCACGCCAGCCGCTCCGAGATGCCCAACGTGGCCTTGAGCATGTCGACGGCGCGGCGCTTGGCTGCTGGGCTCAGAATTTTCCCTTCGCCACCTCCCGCAGGGCGTCCTTCTCCAGCTCGGCCTCGGCCAGCAGCCGCTTGAGGCGAGCGTTCTGCTCGCGCAGCTGTTTGAGTTCCTTGGCGGCGTCGGTGTCCATCCCGCCGTAGGTGCGGCGCCAGTTGTACAGCGTGGCCGCCGACACCCCAGCTCGGCGGCGATCTCCTCACCGGTCCTGCCCTCGGCAGCCAGCTCATCCGCGCGGCGCAACTTGCGCACGATGTCCTCCGCGGAATGCCGCTTGCGACCAGCCATGTTCTCCATCGTCCCTTCCAGCCCGACCTCGGGCTACAGGACTCTAAAACCAGCCGGTCTCATCCATGGGGAACACGCCAGGTTCAGCAGCCCTCCCGGGCCGACCAGGCTCACGCCTTGCTCCTTCGCCTGCGCCAGCAACCGCTCGGCGAGGTCCTTCTGATCGATGATCTCTCCCGTCACGGGATCGATCATCGCCTCTTCCAGCAACTCGGTCGTGTCAGCCACGGCCGTCTCCTTTCGGATCAGGCCGGACCTCACCCACCGTTATTCAGACAGGCCCGCTGCACCTCGCAGCAGTTTTCGGAGTGTCGCATGGAACTGCAGTGCGTTACGCAGAGGCGGCTGCGAAACTGCTTGGAGATGGCGCATGAGCGGTCAATTTCGTTCCGGTGGAACTCTCTCAACGACCTCTGTGTCAACTCTGGAGTGAAGCTACTACTCCCGAGAAGGGGAGACCACGCATTACCGTGTCCATGTAGTCCCAGTCTGGATCGCCATCGCTGTTCACTGGCAGTCGAATCTGGGTTTTCTTCATGCGCGTCAGATTCCACTTGTAGCCGTAAGTGAATCGGCCACGTTCGAATCTGATCACTGCTGCGGCGAATAGGAGCGCTAGGCGGGAAACATCCGTCTTAGGGGTGAGGACCTGAACGTCGTCGGATGCAAAGAACGGCTCGTCTTGGTAGAAGGCGATTCCAACCGAGTTGCCGTTGTAAGGCACAGTAAGACAATGCCGGTCGAAGTTGGGCTCCAGGTCGCAGAGGTCAGTGATGCCGTTGTTCTTTTCTGATGCGCCAACAAATCTGGTGCCGCCGGGTTCCCGATCTGCTTTAGTGAGCCGCTTTCCCTTCCTGACTGTGAAGATGTCGTCGAGAGCGAACAATCTCCACGCCTCAGTAGGGCTTAGGGCTACAGGTGGGCCTGCTGGCTGCGAAAGGCCGTTGTATGTAGGCAACTTCAACTCGCTCACCCACGCTGGAACCTCGTCAGGGACAGCGAGAGAGCCTAGGGTTCGGTTTGCTTGTCGCCCGTAAGAGAACCTGTACCTGTTCTCCCATATGCATCGGCACCACCACAGTTTCTCAACCGTTGACATCTCCGGATTCTTTGCGGCGAGAATCATTACGTCTCGTCCACACACGAACGGCTCTGGCTGCACGAACGAGGAGAGGACGCCGTTGCCTCCCAGAGCTACGGTGATCTCACCGGGCTGGCCAGGTTCCACGTCGACTAAGACTCGCGCTGTCACCCCGTTGTTTCGCATTGCTCGAGATACGAAGTTGATGCCGTCGGGTGGGGAAACCTGTCGGAGCGCGTTGAGTTCGAGCGAGTGTCCGTACCGTAGGTCGAAGATGTCGCTGAGTTTCATCAGTCCTCGTCGCTACCAGTTTCGATACTGTCAGTGCCCCTTAGTATGAATAGCGCGTGATCGAGCAGGACGCGTTCTAAGTCTTCCTTGGTCAGTTTCGAGTAGTCCGTTTCCATGTAGGCCTCGACGACCCATTCATCTTCTGCGGTAACCTGTTTCATAACAGATTTGCCGGGATGGACTTCTCGGTTGCGAAACATCGACACCCATCGGTCCCTAATTTCTGGCCAGGTGCCGTTCTTATCCACTCGTCCAAGATTCGAGCAATGATCAATACCTGTGGATGAGCCTTGGCGTGGGGGCGTGAAAATGGGCGCACCTTCCCGAGGATGATCATCACGGAATCAGGTATTCGATCAAGACCGGCGTTGGCGCGCTGGTTGGGAAGGTATGAATCGCCCTGGATTCGCCGGAGGCTCGAGCTATTGGATTCCGACCAGGGGTTGGTCGGTCCGTGATGCATCGTAG
>NZ_PDCP01000091.1 GCF_002553505.1 Mycolicibacterium agri
CAAGCATCCTCAGTAACGCGCCACGGTGGTCCCATCCCCCTGGCAATCAGGTGGTCCCATCACCCTGGCAAGCGACACTTAGTTGAGAGTTGCGTGAGTGGTTACGGATTCGATCAGGCGAAGGGGACGATGAATGGTGCGCGAAATTTGGAGGCGACTAAAGAGCTGACCGATCATGGCAGTGAAAGCGTGGGCTGGAGAGAATCTATCAACTGATGACCCGTTCTCCTCTCACAGCGGTCGCGCGCCTAGCGTTAGATCACGCGGCTCAAGCCGAACTACTACGGCTTTCGAAACCGGTGTGTTTGATCCCTCTGCGGTGTGGTCGAGCGGGACCAGCGGGTTGGTTTCGGGGTAATAGGCCGCAGCGTTGCCGCGTGGGGTCGGATAGCCGACGACGCGAAAATCGTTGGCCCTACGTTTCTCGAGATTGCCGTCGGCGTTTACGAACTCGGACACCAGATCCACTCGGGCACCGGGTGACAATCCAAACTCTTCGATGTCTTCGTGATTGACAAAGATCAGGCGCCGCCCCCGGTCACGCCGCGATATCTGTCGTCAAGGCCGTAAACGGTGGTGTTGTACTGGTCGTGGCTGCGCAACGTCTGAAGGATTAGCCGCCCCTTCGGTACGGGCACCCATTCGAGTTCGCTTACTGCGAAGTTGGCTTTTCCTGTTGTCGTAGGGAATTGCCGTGTGTCGCGGGGAGGATGCGGCAACTCGAAGCCGTCAGGTCGCCGTACCCGCGCGTTGTAGTCGGCACAGCCGGGAACGACGTCGGCGATGGCGTCGCGAATCGCGTTGTAGTCGGCGGCAAAACTTCCCCACGGCACAGGATGATCGGGCCCCAACACAGCTTGTGCGAGTCGGCAGACGATTTCGACCTCGCTACGGAGCATGTCGCTGGGGGGCGCAGACTTCCGCGGGAGAGGTGCACCTTCGACATCGAATCCTCGACTGAGACAACTTGTTTGCGGCCTGCCTTAATGTCTCGATCTGTCCGGCCGAGCGTCGGCAGAATCAGCGCAGTAGCGCCGTGCACTGTATGGCTCCGGTTGAGCTTGGTGGAAATTTGCACCGTCAGCGCGCACTTGCGGAGAGCCGCGCCAGTGAGATCTGTGTCGGGGGTTGCTGATGCGAAATTCCCCCCCATACCTATGAATACTGTCGCTTTGCCATCGCGCATTGCCCGGATCGCATCGACTGTGTCGTACCCGTGCCTACGCGGACACTCGATGCCAAACCGCTCGTCTAGAGCAGCCAGAAACGCCTCCGGCATCTTCTCCCAAATCCCCATTGTTCGGTCGCCCTGCACGTTGGAGTGGCCGCGTACTGGACAGACGCCAGCCCCCGGTTTACCGATCATGCCGCGCATCAGCAGGAGGTTGGTTGCCTCCCCGATGGTCGCGACGGCGTGGCGCTGCTGTGTCAAACCCATCGCCCAGCAGAAAATAGTGCGCTCCGAGTCCGCCAACATTCGTGCGACGCGTTCCAGCTGGTCCCGCGCCACTCCGGTCGCCTCCTCGACGAGACCGAGATCGATTGCGCGCGTGCGCCGCTGGTACTCCGGGAACCCCGAGCAATGCTCATCGATAAAGTCTGTGTCGAGAACTGTGCCGGGCGCCGCATCGTCGGCCTCGAGTAGCAACCGGCCCAGGCCAGCGAACAGAGCCATGTCACCACCGATGCGGATCTGGACGAACTCGTCGGCGATCGGTACTCCGTTACCCACGGTGCCGTGAAGCTTCTGTGGGTCTTTGAACCGAATCAGGCCAGCTTCGGGTAGCGGGTTGACGGCGATGATCTTTGCGCCGTTGATCTTCGCGTCCTCCAGCACCGACAGCATTCGTGGATGATTGGTGCCCGGATTTTGGCCTGCGATCAGGATGCAGTCAGCATTCGCGATGTCGTGCACCGACACTGAGCCTTTGCCGATCCCGATGGATTCGGTCAACGCGACACCGGAGGATTCGTGACACATATTCGAGCAGTCCGGCAAATTGTTGGTGCCGAAGCTGCGCGCGAGAAGCTGGTACACGAACGCCGCCTCATTGCTGGTGCGCCCTGATGTATAGAACAACGCTGCGTCAGGCGTCTTTAGCGAGTGGAGGTGAGCGGCGATCAATTGGTAGGCGTCGTCCCACTCGATCGGGCGATAGTGGGTGTCACCTGGCCGAAGCACCATTGGATGGGTGAGGCGGCCCTGCTGGGACAACCAATATTCGGACCGACTGGAGAGTTCTTCGACCGAGTGACGATCGAAGAACTCCGGTGTCACACACCTCTTGGTGGCTTCTTCGGCGACTGCCTTGGCGCCGTTCTCGCAAAATTCAGCGAGCTTTCGACCACCGTGTTTCTCCGGCCAAGCGCAGCCGGGGCAGTCAAACCCGTGCCGCTGATTGAGGCGCGAAAGCGTCGCGGCGGTGCGGATCGCCCCCATCTGGGTGAGCGCACGTTGCAGGGATACCATCACCGCCTTCACGCCTGCAGCCTCTGTCTTGGGAGCAGTCGTCACCAGGTCGTGTTCGTCGATCGATGCGGCGATATCATTGCGCCTTCCGCGCCGAATGCCCATGACTCGGGGATTCTAGATGCTGAAATAGGTTTGGCAATAGGGTATTTCGTAGAGTGCGGTGGACGGCGCACCTGTTCACGGATATGTCAGAACGTGCGTGGGGTGTTGATCCACAACACCACCGTCGGCGGTCCGTCGCTGCTGGCGTTGCCGAATGCGTGCGGCCTCTCACTCCGGAATGACATCGAATCTCCCGGGTCTAGAAAGTAGTCGTCGCTGTTGTCGAGGCGTAGATGGAGTTGGCCGCACATGACGAACAGGAACTCCTCGCCTTCGTGGGAGATGGCCCCGTCGCTTCCGCAGCCCGGCTCGAAGGTGAACAACAGAGGCTCCAGGTTGGTGCCTGAAGTGGACATGTCTTCGATGCGCACGCCTCGCTCACCTTGGATAATGCGGCGCGCATCCGCACGCACCAAAAGGTTTGGTGCGTCGTAGGACTCGTTCATCAGGCCAAGCACGTTGGTGTCGAACACCGCAGCGATCTTCTGCAGAGATGCGATCGACGGCGCCGCCGTGCCGCGTTCGAGAGCGCTGATGTACGACGCGCTCAATCCGGTTCTCGCCGACAGGTCGCGCAGGGTGAGTTTGTGTTCTCTACGCAGGTCGCGGATGGTGTTGCCGACACCACGGGCGTGGGCGGGTGCCGGCTGGCTGGGGGAGCCGTTGGGGCTCGGCTGGCCCGACTCGTCCAGCAGGCGTCTTACGCCAGCGGCGTTCACACCGGCAGCCATCAGGGACTGGATGCGCCGCATGCGTTCGATGTCTTCGATCGTGTAGGTGCGGTAGCCCGATTGTGTGCGCGCCGGCGTGATGAGCCGCTGCTGCTCCCATTTGCGCAATTGGTCGGGAGTCGCGCCGACAAGCTTGGCTGCCTGCTGGATATATAGCCCCTGTCCGTTGACGTCGGAGCAGCCTAGCCGGGAAGAAGTATCCACGGACCCGGACGGAGGCGGGCTCGGCGTGGATCTCTCAGAACCGGGGGCCGACGACGTCACTAATCCTCCATCCTGGCCTGCAAGCATCTCACCCAATGCTTTCAGCGTAACGCCCGGGTTGGACCCCAACCCACGCCGGCTGTCGCAGGTGGGAGCGAGTTTGCGGGTCGCCCGGGACAGCGGGGAGGCAGAAAAAGTTGTGATCCAACGCACAAATAGTCTTGCGGTGCGACAAGCATCACGTTATTGTTCGTGCTCTAACCCTCACTGTTTCCGCCAATGTTTACAGCCCGCTCACCCGCCCGAAACCTTCGTAGAAATACTAAAGGTTAGAAAACATCCGAGATCAGGAGGCCTGAATGAAGACACGCGAGCAATACCAGCGGCTGACCCACACATTGCACTGGGACCCGACTTATGTCGGTGAAGACGCCTACATTCCCGCGGAATGGCGCACGGCCTGCACCATGCCCGACTGGAAGAAGTTCAACGACCCCTTCCAGATCCTGTTCGAGGATTACATCCGGATCCAGGCCGAGAAAGAAGACAAGTTCCACGCAGTGCGTGACGCTGGGGCGCGCTTTGGTCACATTGGACGTGTCGATGCCCGCTGGGTCGAGGCGATGAAGTCATTCAACACCGCGCTTACCTACAGCGAGTACTACAACTATCGCGGCCACGTTCGGGTGGCGCGCTTCGCCCCGGCGCCTGCCATTCGCATCGCGTCGATGGTGCAGGCCATGGATGAGCGTCGCCACGCCGAAGAAGCGGTGTACCAGGCCAAGGACTATGTGAAGCATCACGAAAGCGGATTCCTACTGCCGAAGGACCGGATCGCCTTCTTCGAGCGGCACTGGTACTTCCAGGGCGATCGCTCGTTCTTTGAGGATCTGATCACTACCGATCCCATCGAGGCGATCATCGGCACCAACCTGGTCTTCGAAACCGCCTTCACCAACCTGCTGTTCATTGCAGCTCCTGCAGCTGGAGTTGCCAACGGCGACTTCGGCTTCGGACAAGCCCACCTCACCATCCAGAGTGACGAGACTCGCCATATGGCCCTGGGTCAGTCCGTTGCGCGGGCCATGCTGCAAAGCGACAGCACCAATCTGGCGTTGATTCAGGACTGGATGGACAAGTGGTTCTGGCGCTGCCATCGCCTGCTGCTGGCGGTGGTGGGACCGGTGCTCGACTACTTCCCGAAGAATAAGCCGATCTCCTATAAGGAAGCGTTCCGTCGCTACGTCCTCGAAGACTTCATTCAGGGCTACGTATCCGAGCTCTCGCAGTTTGGTCTTAGGCCGCCGCGCCATCTCGAACAAGCGCTGGCCGAGATCGAGCACGCCTCGCATAGCGTCTGGCGCGGACTGTACGCATCGCGCGATCAACTGTGGTTCGACGTCCATCAGCCGACCGCTGATGATCTGGCCTGGCTGCACGACAAGTACCCTGCCTTCGAGCACTCGCACGCACCCTTCTGGAGTGCGATCGCCGAAGGCGCGGTCGTTGACGCTGACACCGTGCCGATGACGTGTGATGTGTGCAAATTCCCGTGCACATTCCCGGAGCCGGCCAACCCTGTTGCTCTGCCAACGGATTACGACGGTCAGCGCTATTGGTTCTGCTCGGAAGGCTGCCAGTGGATATTTGAGCGGGAAGCCGACAAGTACGCCCGCACGATCGAACCGGCACCGCTACTGCTTGCCGATAAAGATCCAGCGTGGGTCGCGCAGTTCCTCAACATCAGCCCCAATGGTGAGCCGCTCGGCGGAACACACGCCCCTGACGGCTACTTCCCCGCGATGCCGGTCCCAGCCACGATCTGACACGAGAACCGCTACAAGACAGGGAGATATCAACAATGCTCGTCTACTCACGTGTTCTCGGCGAAAGTGCGCCCGAGGCCTTCGTGCTATCCAACAACGATCCGACAGTCGGTGATCTGTTAGAGGCGATCAGTGGTGCGCGGTCCGCACAGGGCAGGATCGTCGAACTAGACATCGACGGCGCCGAGGATGGCGTCACGCTCACCGAACTCGGCATCGTTGATGGTGACCTCGTCACGGTGAATGCTATCGGTGAGCAACCGGTAGACACCAAACCGGCACAGAAGCCGTCATTGGATCTCGAATCTGTGCGCGTTCAGATGAGCAAGGGTCGCCGCCTCAATGAGTACGAAGAGGTCACCCAGCTTCTGCAGTGGCACAGTCCTTTCCACATCAACAACGACCGGCCCTCGCACCAGGTGTGGAGCGACGACAGTACCCTACTGCGCTGTTCGGACTGGGAGGCGTACCGCACGCCGGACAAGTTGTACTACCGCACATACACCACCCGTCAGGCGCGCGCGGGTCGCACGATAGCCACGGCATTCGAGTTCGCCGAGACTGACAAGCAACTCGCCACAGTTGATCCTGCGCGAGTCGAGTTGCTGCGCCACCTAGTAGGGCAGCTGCAGTACCCTGACTGGGGCCTGTGCGTGACTCACCAGCATACGACCCGCTTCGCGCTCTCGTCGTGGATCGCAGGCGCGACTTCATTCATGATGTTCGACGAACTGCGCCACGCGCAGCTCTACGGTCGACTGGCGCTCGCCTACGGTGAGCAGCACGAAGGGTTCGATGACCCGCGCCCCGCATGGATGGAATCGCCGCGGTTTCAGCCCACACGCCGCGTGATCGAAGAGATTATGGCCACATTGGACTGGGGGAAGGCGATCGTGCTCGCCGACCTCGTGGTCGAGCCGCTCCACACGACCGCCGCACACGCACTGCTGACCAAAGGCAGCCTGTCTGCCGGTGACGGGCTGACTCCCTTCGTGTGCCGGTCCATTGAGGATGACAAATTGCGTCACCGGGAAAGCGCCGTGGCGTTTCTGCGACTGCTGTGCGATGACGAAACACACGGCGATCACAACCGGACGCTGATCAGCGAGTGGGTCGGCGACCTTCTGCCCCGCGCGTACGCCGCATCGGCGGCCTTGCTCGGGAACGGCGTCAACCCTGCCGAAGCACTGTGGGAAGCCAGGACCTGGATTCAGGCAGAGTTCGCCGAGTCCGGAATCGAAACTGCCGCATTGGATGTCGAGAATAAGGAAGTTGCAGTATGAGCGCTCATGTTGCCCGGTCCGTTGTCGGGATCGAAATGATGGCCGGCGAAGAATGCGATGCCATCGTTGCTGCCGTACGGCAGGATGTACCCGACGCATCGGTGGTGCAGATGCCGGGCATGGTGCTGCTGGATGTGCCAGATCGCATGGTCATTCACGCATCAGCGGTGTCGGATTACCTGGGCCGCGACTGGGACACCCGCGACCTCAACCAGGTGGTGTCGGCTTACCGCGGCTACTTCACCCGCTGGGACGACGAACAGGTAGTGCTGTCCTGGGACGCCGATGACCAGGGAGACGAACCTCGTGTTTGAAGATTTTCGCGCCGATGACCGCATCATCCATGTCTGCGTCAACGTCGACTGCGCCATGCGCGGGTCAGAAGCTGTGCGCGATCGATTACGCGCGGTGCTGGACGAGACCGGTTCAGACATCGAAGTCAACGACTACATCTGCTTCGCCGCGTGCGAACAGGGTCCTAACCTGCTCATCGAGCACCAACGCGCTTTCTATAGCGAGGTGAGACCCCAGGATGCAGAGGCCATCGTCGAGCACGCCGAGGGAGGTGGCGCGGTCGAGGCCATCGACAGAAGCGACTCGTTCATCGCCCGCAAGATTTTCAACATGCTTGATGCTGGCTTCAAGCCGGGCGACCTCAGCCTGTCCGCCGAATAGGTGTCCGCGATGCAGAAGCTGCTACCTCCCTCTCGGTTGGATCGTGCTGGCTATCTAGACCGTGACGGGTATCTCGCCTACCAGTACGCGGTGGCCGACACAGAGTGGGCGCGAAAGGTCTTGACGTCAACACCTTTGACCGGGCTCGGTGGAGCGCACTTCGCGTTCGCACGGAAGGTGGCGAGCATGCTGACCAGCTCAACACCACGCGTGGTGGTCTGCAATGCTGCCGAAGACGAGCCCGGTAGCCGCAAGGATCGAATGCTGCTTGCGCGCAACCCGCACGTCGTGCTCGAAGGCGCCATGATCGCCGCGATAGCAGTTGATGCAACCGACATCGTCATATACGTCAGCGAACTAGCTGACGAGGAACATCAGAGCCTTACGGAGGCGATGGCTGAGATCGACGACCCGCCCGCGACCGCCGCGATTCGGATCGTTCGTGCCGATCAGCGTTACGTATCAGGTGAGGCGACTGCCGCGGTCGACGCGATCAACGGCGGTGATGGGAAGCCGACCGGTCAGCCGCCTTATCCGACCGAAAAGGGCGTCAACGGGCGGCCGACTCTAGTCGCCAATTGCGAAACGCTGGCCAACCTGCCCCGCATCGTGCGTGCCGATCGGGCGGGTTTGGAGCCCTCATGGACTCGCCTCACTACAGTCACTGGTGATATCGCCGCGCCAGGGGTCTACGAAATCGACCCCTACTGCGACACATTCGCCGATCTGTTTGTATGTGCGGGCAACGTGACTGGCTCAGGGCGTCTCAAGGGATTTCAACCGGGCGGTCCATCCAGCCGCTTCCTCGGCCCCGACGCGGCCGGGACTCTGATCGCCAACGACGCAATTCGCGCTGCCGGATCACAGCCTGGTTGCCTGGCCATACGGGTCGTCTCCACGAGCAGCTGCATCGTCGAAATCTGCCGAGAAATCACTGCATTCTTCAGCCGCGAACAGTGCGGCCAATGTCCGCCCTGTCGTATGAAAACACAGACCTACCACCGGATCATGCAGCAAGTTGGAGCGGCCGGTGGGGGGTGGGATCTCCTGGAAAAGCTTGCCGCCGTCGAAGAATTCGTCGGCGACATGCCGCGCAGGTGCTCCCTGATCGACATGCCGACACCGCCGGTGGAATCAGCCCTCACTCTTTTCCCCGACGACTTCGCGGCACACATCGAAGGTGGCTCGTGCGCACAGCGCGAGGCTTCTGCTGTCAGCCCTAGTTAGGAGTCCATGCACAATGACTACCCAGTCGCCCCTTGGTAATGGGGGCGTGGACGCAGTCGGCCAGATCGAAACACGCGGTGTCGACTATATACCGGAGGCGGAACGCCACTCACGCCCCAAAGAACTCATCTCCGTCTTCTTTGGAACGCAGCTCTGTTTCGGGATCATAGTGCTGGGGTTCATCCCCGTGTCGTTCGGTCTTGGATGGTGGGGCTCAGTCACATCCACCCTTGTCGGCCTGGCAGTCGGGTCGGCAATATTCGCTCCACTGGCTCTATTGAGCACCCGCACAGGCACCAATAGCGCTGTCAGCAGTGGCGCGCATTTCGGTGTGGTGGGGCGGGTTGTCGGCTCGCTGGTCGGGATCTTCACCGCAGTCGGCTTCTATGCGCTCACCGTCTGGACGGGCGGCCAGGCCCTAGTCGAGGGTCTGCACAAATTGACAGGAATACCCAATGGGAGTGGGCAGTTCATTGTCGCATACGCCATCATCGCCAGCCTGACACTTGTGGTGGCAATTTATGGACATGCCAATGTCGTTCTAGCCAACAGGATCTTGATTCCGAGCATGGGATTTCTGCTGATCGTGGGAGTCATCATTCTCGCGCCCAAGTTCACAACGACGCCGCAGAGTCCGGAGCTACTGCTCGGCGATTTCCATGCGACATGGCTACTGTCGGCCGCCGCCGCGGCTTCGCTGCCGATCTCGTATTCGCCGTATGTCGGTGACTACACCCGCTACATTTCGGCCAAGCGGTGGAGCTCTACGCGAATCGTCACCTGCGCTTTCATAGGCATGTTCGCCGGGACCGCGGTGGCCCTCTGCTTCGCGATCTACACGGCCATGACTTTCGGCCCTGATGTCACAGACTGGGTCGCGGGGTTGGTCGATGTGTCGCCATCTGCCTACACCGCAGCCATAGTCATCATTGCGCTCGTCGGGTCGTGTGCACAGGGTGCGTTGTGCGTCTACGGAACCGGTCTGGATACATCGTCAATCTTTCCCTCGCTCAAGCGTATTCCCGCGACACTGTTGATCGGTCTCACCGGGACCGGGGTTGTCTACATCGGGTCGTTCGTCTACAGCCTTGTGTCGGCGGCGACGGCGTTCCTGATCATTCTTCTCGTGGTCACGGCGCCATGGGTGGTCATCAACTTGATCGGTTACGCAATGAGCGGCGGCAAGTACCACACCCAGGACCTCCAGGTCTTCAACATGCACCCGCGAATCGCCGGGGGCGCCTACTGGTTCACGCACGGGTGGAACCGGGCCGCGATGCTGGCGTGGGTACCGGCGATTGTGGTCGGAATGATGTTCGTCAACACAACTCTCTACGTGGGCCCGTGGGCCGACGTAGCCGGCGGTATCGACCTGAGCTTCATTTCCGCAGCGGTGATTGGCGGCCTGCTCTACGCAGTCTTCGTGCGGGTCATCCCGAACAGCATCGTAAGGCCGGTCGCGGTCAGCGAAGAGGATGACGCTGCGCGCCTAACCGCCTTGCGGGAGTCGCTGCAGCACTCATCCCCACCGCATTCCACAGTTTCAGGCATGCCGCTGGCCGCACCCATCGCTACGAACCAGGCTGATCTTACCTGATCTGGCTGGCCTGAAAACAGTGCAGTACAACACGATTGGAGGAAAAGTGACGACCACTGAGAACCGTAGCTACCCCAAGTTCGGTGCTGAGATCATGCAGCGGCCCGTTCGCGTTGTGGATCTAACAAGGGAGATCTTCGAAGGGATGCCGATGTGGTTCGGCCACCAGAAGACCTTCATCAACACGAACCAAACTCACGAGCAATTCCGCAAGACCTACAACACGCATCTCGGATTCGAAGCGCACAACCTGCTCATCAGCGAGCATGCGGGAACCCACACCGACGCTGTATTCGAATATGACCCCAACGGTCCGACACTGGACAAGTCGCCTCTTGAATACTATTACGGCGAGGCGATCTGCCTGGATCTGAGGTCGGTGCAGTATCCGAGCTTCATCACTCCCGGAGACCTGCAGGCAGCGTTGGACAGGAGCGGCCAGGAGATCCGCAAGGGTGACACGGTGCTGCTGTTCACCGGGTACGGCGACGCCACCTATCCCGAACTTGCGTACACGGAGAAACACCCGGGGCTCAACCGCGACGCCGCGATCTGGCTTGCGGAGAAAGGGGTCGTCAACATCGGCGTGGACAACGTCGCGATCGATCACGCCGACGATACCGACTTCTCCGGCCACGTGGTGTGCGGGGAGTACGGCATCGTCAACACCGAGGGTCTGGCCAACCTCGACCAGGTCGTCAACCAGAGATTCCTCTACTTCGGGCTGCCGCTATTCATCCGCAACGGCACAGGATCGCCGATCCGCGCCATTGCCGTCTTCCAAAACTGACCAGCGATCCAACACGATAGGAGTACACACGAATGACTGAACTCGACGAGGCGGCAGAGCCGCTTGTGCGTCAACGTCTCATGCCCGCCGGGTCCTGGGATTGGCATATCCCGACGCCATTCTCGCAGGGCTGGAAAGTGGGCGATCTCGTGTTCGTCGGTGGGCAGTTATCCGCCGACGAACATGGCAACGTCATCGGCCGAGGCGACATCGAACTGCAGACCCGCAACGTCTTTGAGGCGATTACGCGCGTTCTTGAAGAGGGGGGAGCGACATGGCGCGATGTCGTGAAGCTCAACACATATTACTGTTGCGACGAGATCGGCGATGCGGTGCAGGAATTCTGGGAGAAGATGACGCGGGTGCGCCTCGAGTACCTGCCCACACCAGGTCCGGTAGGCACAGCGATTCGAGTTGCGGGCCTGATGTATAACGGCTTCCTCATCGAGGCCGATGCCATCGCAGTCGTGGGCAGCGGCGGCGCAATTTCCCGCCGATGACCGATCGGACCACTGACACGGCGGCGCCGCCGGTCGCCCTGCTGGCACAGCAGCTGCTTCGGATCAATACCTCCAATCCGGGCGGTGTTGAGAGACCCGCGGCCCAACTGGTCGCCGATTGTCTCACCGATTTGGGTGTCGCCGTGCAGTGGTTCGAGCCGGAGCCCGGCCGCTGCAGCGTTGTCGGGCGGGTACCGGGACGCCATCCTGAGCTGCCCGCACTTCTCATCCACGGTCATCTCGACGTCGTACCGGCGGTCGCCGACGACTGGTCGCGCGACCCGTTCGGCGGGGATTTGTTCGACGGCTATCTGTGGGGTCGCGGCGCCGTCGATATGAAAGGCGCCGTGGCAATCATCCTGCAGACCCTCCGGACCTTGGCCGACAATGGCCAGCAGCCGAACCGCGATCTGGTCCTCGCGTTCTTCGCCGACGAGGAGGCCGGCGGCGAACTCGGTGCGGGCTATGTGACACGGACGAACCCCTTCTTGTTTGCCGATTGCGCCGAAGCTCTGGGAGAGGTCGGCGGTTTCAGCCGCACCCTTAATAACAACCACCGTGCCTATTTCGTGGCGACTGGTGAGAAAGGCGTGTGGTGGGCGCACCTTGTTGCCGAGGGGCGCGCCGGACACGGCAGCATGATTAATCCGGACAACCCCGTGACGAAGCTGGCTGGCGCGGTGACGCGGATCAGCGAATATGACTGCGGCGGAGACATCTTTACGTCCACCACCACCGCCATGTTCGACGCTTTGCGCCGCATCCTCGAGCTACCCAAGGCCAGCCGCGAGGACGTGATCGCGTGCCTTGGCCCGTTGCAACGAATGGTGCGCGCCGGCATGACGAACACTGTCAACCCGACGCAGCTGACCGCCGGTTACAAAACGAACGTCGTTCCGGCGATCGGAACGGCAACGATCGACGCGCGATTCCTGCCGGGCGAACAGGCCAGCTTCGTTGAGGCAATAAAGAACTTGGCGGGCGACGACGTCCGAGTCGACGACATATACACTGGCGCGGCCCTGGAGGCCACGCTTGAGTCGGAACTGCTCGGTGCCGTTGCTAGAGCACTGGAAGCACAAGACGACACGGCTGCAGTTGTGCCTTACATGAGCACAGCATTCACTGATGCTAAATGGCTAGCGCCGTTGGGGATCCAATGCTACGGATTCACTCCGATGCTGCTGCCGGATGATCTTGACTTCAGTGCTCTCTTTCACGGTGTAGATGAACGCGTCCCCGTTGGCGCGCTCGAATTCGGAGTCCGCGTTCTCCAGGGCCTGCTGACCGCCTATTAACGTCTCACACCACGGATGGTTTGGCACCCTGGCGAGCCAGGACACGATTCTCACTAGGGTGTCGACACCCATCGCTCTGTCGACTTCGATTCTGACTGAACGACGTTCAGCGTTCTCACCGGTAGAGCAAGCACGTATCAGGTTTCCAACACCTCGGTAGACCCTGGGTGAAACCGGTCCACGAAGAACTCCACATTCCATGCCGGCGGATTGAGTACGGCGACAAGCTGAGGTTGCGGCGAGCTGAAACCCGAAGAACCGTAACAGTGATGATCGAATAACTTTCGGTTTAGGAGGTGCGCCCACGTGACAAACTGCGTATAGTCTTCTACTACACAACTCAATACGCCGTTGACACGCAGCGGGAGAACCTCCGTTTCGGAGGCGCCGTAGGAGCAACTTCCTCCCCGGGAATCTCTCAGGCCCAGTACCGCAGCGTCGAGGCAACTCTGGAGAACAGTGCCGGTGATCCACACCGGTCGCTTACCGAAGGTGAATGCGCGTATACGCGCCAAACTCTCAGGTAACAGGACAGAGCGGGGAGGTGTCACCACTCGAAGCCCAGCCATGGGCCAACGAAACCGGAGTCACCTCGTGCCCAAGTCCGCTACTCCGCCGTCGAACCGCTTCGCCGATCGGCACATCGGTCCTAATCACTCCGCTCGCGCCTTCATGCTGGGCATGCTCGGCTACACCAGCCTTGACGACCTCATAGATGATGCGGTGCCATCGGAAATCCGACTCTCAGGATTCGACGGCCTGCGCCTGCCCGCCAGCCGCAGTGAACAGCAGATCCTCGACGCGCTGCGAAACCTCGCTCAACGCAACCACACTCGCATCCAGATGATCGGTCTGGGTTACTACGACACCATCACCCCGGCGGTGCTGCGACGCAACATGCTGGAGTCGCCGGCCTGGTATACGGCATATACTCCCTACCAGCCGGAGATCTCGCAAGGACGGCTCGAAGCCCTGCTGATGTTCCAGACCGTTGTCGAGGAACTCACCGGTCTACCGGTGGCCGGCGCCTCGCTGCTGGACGAAGCGACCGCGGTCATGGAGGCGGTGCTGCTTATGCGCCGCGCTAACCGTATCGATCGCAGCAACCGGGTCATTATCGACTCCGACTGCCTGCCTCAAACCCTCAACATAGTGCGCGGCCGGGCGGCAGCAGTCGGTATCGATGTGCTGGTTACCGATCTACCCCGCGAGATCCCCGAAAGCATCTGGCAAGGAGGTGCTTTCGGGATTGTGGCCCAGCTTCCGGGAGCCAGCGGCGCGGTTCGCGACCTGGCGCCCGTGACCGCCGCGGCCCACGACCGCGGCGCCCTGGTGACTGTCGCAGCTGACCTGTTGTCGTTGACGCTGCTGCGCCCGCCGGGGGAGTTCGGCGCCGACATCGCGGTCGGCTCGGCGCAGCGTTTCGGGGTGCCGATGTTCTTCGGCGGCCCGCACGCGGCCTTCATGGCGGTGCGCTCCGGGTTAGAGCGGATGTTGCCCGGCCGACTCGTCGGAGTGTCGGTGGACGCAGCGGGACAGCCGGCCTACCGGCTGGCACTACAGACTCGCGAACAACACATCCGCCGAGAAAAGGCCACCAGCAACATCTGCACCGCACAGGCTTTGCTGGCCAACGTGGCCGCGATGTACGCCGTGTATCACGGCCCGCAGGGCTTGCGCGACATCGCTTCACGGGTGCACCAGCTCGCTGCGACTCTGGCCGAAAGCCTGCGCGCCGAAGGGTATGCGGTTGTAAATGAAGTCTTTTTTGATACGCTCCTCGTCCGCGTGCCCGGGGCGGCCCGCGGCCTGGTCGATGCCGCCGAGCGTGCCGGCGTCAACATCCGACTGGTTGATGCCGACCATCTCGGCATCGCCTGCGACGAAACGACATCCGAGGAAACTCTGCGCATTCTGCTGACGGTGTTTCAGGCTGATCGCCTATGTCGTCCCTCCGACACAGCTCTGCCGGCCGCGGTGGCCCGCGACACGGAGTTCATGACCCAGCCGGTGTTCCACGCCTATCGGTCCGAGAGCGCA
The DNA here is from genome assembly GCF_002553505.1 of Mycolicibacterium agri. Classification (GTDB taxonomy): domain Bacteria; phylum Actinomycetota; class Actinomycetes; order Mycobacteriales; family Mycobacteriaceae; genus Mycobacterium; species Mycobacterium agri. The sequence goes on from NZ_PDCP01000091.1 coordinate 14,747, forward strand.
ATGCTGCGGTTTCTGCGCGAACTCTCCGATAAGGATCTGGCGCTGGATCGCAGCATGATCCCCCTCGGGTCGTGCACCATGAAACTGAACGCCACCGTCGAGATGGAACCGATCAGCTGGCGGGAATTCGCCTCTCTGCACCCCTATGCGCCCGCCAGCCAGACCACCGGGTACCGCCAACTCGTTGATGAACTGAGTTCCTGGCTGTGCGAGATCACTGGATATGACCGGATCTCGTTGCAGCCCAACGCCGGGTCCCAGGGTGAACTCGCCGGGCTGCTGGCCATTAAGGCATATCACGAGTCTCGCGGTGACCACGCCCGCACTTTGTGTTTGATCCCGCAGTCCGCCCACGGTACGAACGCCGCGTCGGCGGCGCTGGCCGGCATGGAGGTCCGCGTGGTGGCCACTGCTGATGATGGCAGTATCGATCTCGACGACTTGCGCACCAAGCTGGCCAGCGACGGCCAGTCCGTCGCGGCGATCATGTTGACCTACCCGTCCACCCACGGCGTCTTCGAAGAAGGTGTCACCCTGGTCTGCGACATGGTGCATGCGGCCGGCGGGCAGGTGTACATCGACGGGGCGAACATGAATGCCTTGATCGGATTGGCCAAGCCGGGTCAGTTCGGCGGCGATGTGTCACACCTGAACCTGCATAAGACGTTCTGTATTCCGCACGGCGGCGGCGGCCCCGGGGTCGGCCCGGTAGCAGTACGCGCCCATCTGGCGCCGTTCCTGCCCGGTGACCCGCTCAGCAGCGACGAGCAGACGCAGCCGGCTATCGCGGCCGCGCGCTACGGCTCGGCCGGCATCTTGCCGATCGCATGGGCGTACCTGGCGTTGATGGGACCCGACGGCCTGAGGGAGGCCACCGAAACCGCGGTGCTATCGGCGAACTATGTGGCTGCCTCCTTGGCCGAACACTACCCCGTCCTCTACACCGGCCCCGGCGGCCTGGTGGCCCACGAGTGCATCCTCGATCTGCGCGAACTGACCAAAGAGACCGGTGTCACCGCAGAAGACGTCGCCAAACGCCTCATCGATTACGGCTTCCACGCACCCACCCTGTCGTTCCCAGTCAACGGCACCCTCATGGTCGAACCGACCGAAAGCGAGAACCTCGCCGAACTCGACCGCTTCATCGAGGCAATGGTCGCCATCCGCGGCGAAATCGCCGACGTGGCCGCCGGCCGCTGGGCCGTCGCCGATAGCCCTCTGCGGAATGCGCCGCATACAGCCGAACAGCTCACCGCCGACACCTGGGAGCTGCGGTACAGCCGCCACGAAGCGGCTTACCCGGTTGCCGGGCTGCGCCGCACCAAGTACTGGCCCCCAGTCCGGCGGATTGACGGGGTGCGTGGCGACCGCAACCTCGTGTGTTCATGCCCCGCACCGGAAATGTTCGTTGCCACGACTGAGGAGGGCGCCCGATGACCAGCCACGCCACCACCACACTGGAGTCCCCATTGCTCTTCGAGCACCGCGCGCTGGGCGCGACGTTCACTGACTTTGCAGGCTGGCAGATGCCGGTTAAGTACAGCAGTGACCTTAGTGAACACCACGCCGTGCGCCGCGCCGCCGGAGTTTTCGACATCTCCCATATGGGCGAGATCGTGGTCGCCGGTCCGCAAGCGGCCGCGCTGCTCGACTACAGCCTGGTTGGCGAACTGTCGAAAATCGCTGTCGGCAAAGCGAAATACTCGCTGATGTGTGAATCCGGCGGCGGCGTCATCGACGACCTGGTGACCTACCGGCTCAGCGACCGCCAGTTTCTGGTTGTCGTAAACGCCGCGAACACCGCCGCCGTGATGACCGAACTGACGCGCAACGCCTCGCTCTACGATGTTGAGGTCGAGGACCGCTCCGACGACACCGCGCTCATCGCCGTCCAGGGTCCGGTGTCGGAGTCGATCGTGGAGGCTCTGGTGCCGGCTCCGCATGCGCCGGTGGTCAAGCAGCTGAAGTACTACGCCATCATCTCTGCCGTCGTCGCCGACATCGACGTGCAGCTCGCCCGTACCGGCTACACCGGCGAAGACGGTTTCGAGCTCTACGTGCCACGCCGGCATGCCATCTCGCTGTGGCGGGCGCTGCTCGCCGAAGGGAGCACCCACGGCGCGGTCGCAGCCGGGCTGGCCTGCCGCGACACTCTGCGCTTAGAGGCAGGGATGCCGCTTTACGGTCACGAACTGAGTTTGCATACCAACCCTTATGAAGCCGGCCTGGGCATGATGGTGCGTCTGACTAAAGAATTCGTCGGTCGCGAAGCGTTGCAGAGGATTTCGCAGCGTCCCACTGATCGCACTCTGGTGGGGCTAAAGGGAACCGGGCGGCGTGCCGCCCGCGCCGGGTACCGGATCCACCACGACGGCGCCGACAGTGCGATCGGTGTGGTCACCTCTGGAGCCCTTTCACCGACGCTGGGCTATCCCATCGCAATGGCATACGTCGCTAGCGGACTCAGCGCACCCGGCACCGAGGTCACCGTCGACATCCGCGGCAGTCGCGAAACCTTCCAGATCGTCCCCTTGCCCTTCTACCGGCGCGGCTGAGCCTGCCGATTCTCAGGAGCACATCACATGTCCGGGCTTTCCTTCCCCAACGACCGCAGCTACACCGAAGAGCACGAATGGGTCCAACTCGCACCCGACGCCGCCATGCCCAACACCCCGGTACGGGTGGGGATCACGGCGGTCGCCGTGGCCGCGCTCGGTGAACTGGTCTACCTGGATCTACCCGAGGTGGGCGCCACCGTAATCGCCGGACAAGCCTGCGGCGAAGTGGAATCCACCAAAACAGTCTCCGAATTGTTCCCTCCGGTTAGCGGCGAAGTCACCGAAGTCAACAATGCCGCGATCGAAGATCCGAGCCTGGTCAACACCGACCCGTACGGTGTTGGCTGGCTGTTCGCCGTGCGCGCCACCGCCGCGGGCCCCCTATTGAGCGCTACCGAGTACGCCCAGAAGAACGGGAACTAAATGATGAATGTTCTCAACGACACTTTGGAGAGCTTCGATCCGGAGGTGGCTGACGCGATTGGCCTGGAACTGCAGCGTCAGCGCCGCGGACTGGAGATGATCGCCTCCGAAAACCATGCGCCCGTGGCGGTGATGCAGGCCCAAGGTTCCGTGCTGACCAACAAGTACGCCGAGGGCTATCCGGGCCGACGCTACTACGGCGGCTGCGCGCACATCGACGTCATCGAACGTCTCGCAATCGATCGGGTTAGAGCACTTTTCGGTGTCGAATACGCTAACGTGCAACCTCATTCGGGTGCTCAGGCCAATGCCGCGGTGATGCACGCCCTGATCAGTCCAGGCGACACCATCCTGGGCCTGTCGCTGGATTGCGGTGGCCATCTCACTCACGGAATGCGGCTCAACTTTTCCGGCAAGCTATACAACGTCGCGGCCTACGGGGTGTCCAAGGAAGATCACCGCATCGACATGGAGGTCGTCGCGGATGCGGCACGTGAGCACAAGCCGAAGCTGATCATCGGCGGCTGGTCGGCTTACCCTCGTCATCTGGACTTCGCACGGTTCCGCGAAATCGCCGACGAAGTGGACGCCTACCTGATGGTCGATATGGCGCACTTCGCCGGGCTGGTCGCCGCGGGGCTTCATCCCTCGCCGGTTCCGCACGCCCACGTGACGACCTCGACGACCCACAAAACCCTCGGCGGGCCCCGCGGTGGCATCGTGTTGACCGGAGAGGCTGAGTTGGCGAAGAAGATTGACTCCGCGGTATTCCCAGGCCAGCAAGGTGGGCCGTTGGAGCATGTGATCGCCGCCAAGGCGGTCGGCTTCAAGATGGCCGCACAAGCCGAATTCGCGGAGCGTCAACAGCGAAGTCTCGACGGAGCCCGCATCCTTGCGGACCGGCTGTCCCAGCCGGACGTTGCAGAGGCAGGGATTTCGGTGGTCACAGGCGGCACTGATGTTCATCTGGTGCTGGTGGATCTGCGTGACGCCGCCATCGACGGCCGACAGGGTGAGGAGCGCCTCGACGCGGTGGGAGTCACCGTCAACCGTAATGCGGTGCCGTTCGATCCGCGTTCGCCAATGGTGACCTCGGGGTTGAGGATCGGCACCCCGGCGCTTGCTGCCCGCGGGTTCACCGCCGCCGATTTCACCGAGGTGGCCGAGGTGATCGCCCAAGCCCTGATCGCGCCCGTAGATAGCGACACCTCTGGCCTGGCTGCCCGCATTACCACCTTGGCCGAGAAGTACCCGCTTTACCCGGAACTGTGAACCCATGACCATCAGCGTGTTCGAACTCTTTTCGGTCGGCATAGGTCCCTCTAGCTCTCACACCGTGGGACCGATGCGCGCGGCCGCGCGTTTCGTCACCGAACTGGCCAGCCGCGCCTCGCTGACTCGCGTCAGCCAACTGCGGGTGGAGCTGTTCGGATCGCTGGCGGCCACCGGCGCCGGCCACGGCACTTTGTCGGCCATCCTGCTCGGCTTGGAAGGTTTCTGTCCGGACACTTTGGAGCCCGACTACGCGCACCAGCGGCTGGCCGAACTGCGCGCCAGCGGCACAGTGCACTTGGGCGGCTGTGCTGATATTGCATTGCGGGAAAGCGATTTTCATCTGCACCCCGCCATCGTGAAGCCTCGCCACTCAAATGCGATGACGCTGACCGCGTACGGGTCCGACAGCCGGGTGTTGCACAGCGAGACCTACTACTCTGTCGGCGGCGGGTTCATCCTCACCGACGCCGCCTGCGAGGAAGAGCACCGCACCGGGACGGCGCCTGCGCCGTGGTCGTTTCACAGCGCCGCCGACCTGCTTGCCCTGGCCGATATGCACGGTATCGACATCAGCGAGGTGATGCGGCGCTTTGAACTCACCACCCGCTCTCTCGACGACATCCAACACCGGCTCCTGCACCTGCGCGATGTAATGGTGGCCTGTGCTGAGCGCGGTATTTCTCAAAAGGGTTACCTGCCCGGCAATCTCGGAATCCCGCGGCGCGCCCATGGTTGGTACAGCCGGCTGGCCGCCGAAGACCGCGACCGCAACCCCGCCTTCGCCGAAGACTGGGTGAATCTGATCGCCTTGGCCGTTAACGAAGAGAACGCCTCCGGTGGGCGCATCGTGACCGCACCCACCAACGGCGCGGCGGGGATCGTCCCCGCGGTATTGCATTACGCCACCCACTACACCCGGGCCGGCGAGACTGACCCCGACGATACCGCGATCCGGTTTCTTCTGACCGCTGGGGCCATCGGCTCACTATATAAAGAGCGCGCCTCCATCTCCGGTGCCGAAGTCGGCTGCCAAGGCGAAGTCGGCTCTGCAGCCTCCATGGCAGCCGGAGGTCTCGCGGAAATTCTGGGCGGCACACCACAACAAGTCGAGAATGCGGCCGAAATCGCCATGGAGCACAGCCTGGGGCTCACATGTGACCCGATCGGTGGACTTGTCCAGATCCCCTGCATCGAACGCAACGCCATCTCGGCCGGCAAAGCCATCAATGCCGCGCGAATGGCCCTGCGCGGCAACGGTACTCACCGGGTTTCGCTCGACCAGGTTATCGAGACCATGCGGACTACGGGAATGGACATGAGCAGCAAGTACAAAGAAACGGCCACCGGTGGTCTGGCCATCAACGTCCCAGTCAGCGTGGTCGAATGCTGATGACAGTTGAACCTGGCGCCGCATCGGACGAAACCTGCGGCACCGCCCGCGTTAAGCGTGGCATGGCCGAAATGCTCAAGGGCGGCGTGATCATGGACGTCGTCACGCCCGAGCAGGCTCGCATCGCCGA
>NZ_PDCP01000092.1 GCF_002553505.1 Mycolicibacterium agri
ACAACCGCACCGGCGAGTCGGGCGGACGGGGCCAAAACAGACCGTCCTACCGGGGCCAAATCAACCTGTCACAGCCAGTCGCGCCAGGTGCCGTCCAGGATGACCGTCCAACCGTGCCGCAACAGCACACCGGCCCGGCGCAATACCTCGTCGTAGACCATCGACACGTTCTCCGGGGCGTACAGCCCGGCATTGAGCTCGCGCACCCGACCGCCGATGACGCCTGCTGCTTGAAGCTCGCGCCGCACTTCGTCGGTTGAGATGACCTGTGCGCCGACGCGGTGCGCCAACGCGTTGGCCACTGTGGTCTTGCCCGTGCCAGGTCCGCCTCCGACGATGATCAGCCGCACGGTGGCTGACTTGAGATGCTCCAGCGCGATCTCGATGTGCCTGCGCGCATCGACTGGCGCTTCTTGGTGGCCCTGGTCGACGCGAATGCAGTCCACTTTCGCCCGCACCACGGCTCGATAGGCGATGTAGAAGTCCCTCAACGAGTGGGGCGCGTCGTCGTCGGCCGAGTCGAGGTATGCGTCAAGGAAGCGATCAGCCAGATCTCTGCGGCCGAGGAATTCCAGATCCATCGCGAGGAACGCGGCATCGTCGACGCCGTCGACGTATCGCAGCCGGTCGTCGAACTCCAAGCAGTCCAACAGGACAGGCCCGTCGGGCATGCAGAAGATGTCCTGGCTCGGCAAGTCACCGTGACCGTCGACGATCCGTCGTTCAGATATCCTTCGCCCAAACAGCTCGGTTCGGCCGGCGAGGAATTGGTCGGCCAACCGGGTGACCTCGTCCAGTGATCGTTGCGGGATCACTGCTTCCGCGTAGGCCTTGAGTTCGGCGAGGTTCTGATGCCACAGCGCCGAAGTGGCTCTTGCCGTCGCCTCCTCGTCGATCGATTGTCCGCGCGGCGCGTCCCGATGGAAGCACGCCACGTTTTCGGCGATGGCCCTCAAGTGATCGTCGACGGGTTCGCCGTTGCGCACACGGGTGGACAGTCGAGCCGAGTCCGGATAGCGGCGCATCACAATGACGGGTTCGGCCGGGCCCTCGGGCGGATTGAAGTGGCCCACCCCGAGGTAGCTGTCCGGCGAGACCCTGCGGTTCAGTTCGACCTCCCGCCGGCAGGCGCGTTCGCGCAGCGCCGGGGTGGAGAAATCCAGGAAGTCGGTGCGCAGCTGTTTCTTCGCCTTGAACGCGCGATCGCCCATGAGGACAACCACTCCGGTGTGCGTCTCATGGACCTCGGCGCACAGATTGCCCGTCGTCAGCCCGCGAGCTACCCCGGTGCCCGCAGCCGCCGTTACACCCTTCATGACGCCAATATGCCCTGGTAGGCGGCGCTGCGCACAGGCCGGAAAGACCCTCCTCATGAGGACCATCGGCCCTTATTCCCGGGCCCTGGTGGTCCGTGGTCCGCGGCGGGTCGCTCAGTGCGCGTCGGTCAGGCCGGCACGCGAAGCCCTCGCCCGATCAATTTGCTCGGCGGCTGCAAGCCGCTCCGCCTGCGCCCGTGCCCGCACCTGACCGGCGAGCCGCCGGGTTTCGCGGGCATTTGTGCGTGACCGCCGCGCTTGACCGATGACGCTGCGGAACTCTTCTTCACGCGTCGATCCGACGGAGCGGCGATGCTTACGCGCCCGGTAGGCCTTCTGGCGACACGCCGCGCAACAGTACGCCGCGTCGGAGCGGCCATAGAAGTGTGCACCGCACTCCTCGCACCGCCGTGGGTCTGCCGCCACGCACCTACGTTACGTCTATCCGTCACGCTCTGATGGATATTTCATATTTTTGCTTGCAGCGAAATCGCCAGTGCGACAACGGTGCAACCTGATTAGGGGCGTGGCAGACTGGCTCTTGTTCGACGACGTCAATTAATTGCTCGGCCCATTACAAGCAGGCCCGCCTGCGTTCACGAAATGCGACCGAAATATGAAGGGCAAGAAGCACACGCCTCCATTCGGACTGCATCGGCCCGACTATCTGAGTCGAATGCACGAGCAACTCGAGGAGCTGGTCGCAGACCGAGACCGGATGGCCGAACTGTTACAAGTTGTGATCGAGATCGGACCGATCGTCGATCTTGATTGGACTCTGCGCCGCATCGTCGACGCCGCGTTGAGGGTGACCGGAGCACGTTACGGCGCCATCGGGGTATGGGGACCGGACGGGATGCTCGAGTCGTTCGTACACAGCGGGCTCGACGCCGAAACGACAAGCCGAATCGGGGGGCTGCCTGTCGGCAAGGGCCTTCTCGGCGCGATGCGCGACAACGCCAGTCCGTCCGCCGGTCCGCTTCGGCTCAACAACCTGCGCGAGCACCCGGACGCGGTGGGCTTTCCCGAGCACCACCCGCCGATGCAGGCGTTCCTAGGGATGCCGATCAGCATCCGCGAGTCGGTTTACGGCGGGCTCTACGTCACCGACGATCGGCCCCACTTTGAATTCTCTGCCGCCGATGAGGTCACAATCCGCGCGCTCGCGTCAACGGCATCCGTCGCCATCGACAACGCACGTCTCTTCGAGCGAGTAAAGGCATCTGCCCGATGGACCGAAGCGAGCAGAGCGATCACGGCCGCATTGCTGTCGGACAACCACCGAATGCGTCCGCTTCAGCTCATTGCGCAGCGGGCGATGGAGCTCACGGACGCCGAACAGGCCATCGTGCTCGGGGCAGTCGAGCCCGATGACCCCGACGGCACTGTCGAGAGCCTGGTGATCTCCGCGGCTGTGGGCAGATACGCCGACGACGTTTTAGGGCAGATCGTCCCCATCGACGAATCGACGACCGGCGAGGCCTACCGGTCAGGGAAGCCGCAGCTCACGGAGAAATTCCGGCGGCCGATCCAGGCGTTCACCGACGTCGGCGAGCGGCCGGCCATCGTCATGCCGTTGCGGGCGGAAAATGTGACGCTCGGTGTGATCGCCCTTGCTCGCAGCGCGTCGCAGCCACCCTTCGACGCCACATACCTCGACCTGGTCAGCGATTTCGCCGATCACGCCGCAATCGCATTAACCCTGGCCGCGGCCCGCGACCGAGCCGAACAGCTGTCGGTCCTGGCGGACCGCGACCGGATCGCCCGCGACATGCACGACCAGATCATCCAGCGCATCTTCGCCGTCGGCCTGGACCTGCAGGGGCTAGCTGGACGCATTCACTCAACCGAGATAGGACGGCGCCTGGCCGGGTGCATCAATGATCTGCAGGACATCATCGACGACGTCCGACGCACGATTTTCGACCTGCAGCACGTCCAACACTCACAACGTGCGCTATCCCAGCGTATCCGGGACGCCGTCGGCCGTTTGACCGAGCATCGGGACATCATGACGTCGGTTCGGCTGAGCGGGCCGGTCAACGTGGTGGCGAACGAGTTGGCCGACGACGTCGAGGCCGTCGTCGTGGAAGCGGTCAGCAATGCGTTGCGCCACTCCGAGGCCGCCACAGTGATCATCGACGTCGCCGTGGGTGACGAGCTGACCTTGAACATCGTCGACGACGGCCGCGGGATCCCCACCGACAACCGGCGTCACAGCGGATTGGCGAATATGGCGTGCCGCGCCGAGCGTCACGGCGGCCGATGCACGGTGTCCAGCCCCGCAGGCGGCGGCACCCTCGTCAGCTGGACAGCGCCGATCTGAGCGTCGCGGCCCTCACTGCGGTGCGCGGCAGATCATCACCGGTACCGGTGAGTGGTGCAACAAGTTCAGCGTCGTGGAGCCGAGGACGGCGCTGGTGAGCGTGTTGCGCCCACGGTTGCCGACGACGACCAGCTGTGCGCCGTCGAGGTCGATCTGGTTCAGCAGTGCCGATGAGGGATCCGACGTTTCGAGATTGCAGGACACCTCGACGTCGGGATGACGTTGGCTGTGGCGGTCGACTCGGTCCGTCAGCTGCCGGCGCACGGCGGTTGCCACCAAGTCCCAATCGATCAGGAGCGGATTGCTGACACCCCCGACGGCGCAGCGCATCCGCCACGCGTGGACCGCCGCGAGCTTCACACCGAATCGCTCGGCGAACTCGAAGGCGTTCTCCAATGCGCTTGTGCACGACGGTGATTCGTCCACCCCCACGACGATCGGCTGGTCGGTCGGCGCTGTGTTCTGTCCGCGCCAGGCCACGACGGGACATGAGGCGCGTGTCGCGACCGCCAAGGTCGTCGATCCGAGGAACAGCGCGCCTGCTGCGGTGACGTGTGACCCTCCCACGACGATCATGCGGGCCGTGTTAGTGAGCTGAAGCAGGATATCGACGACGGGCATGTCCGTCGACAGCGCCGTCACCTTGAGGTCCGGACTCTGCGAATGCACTGCGGCGACGGCGCTTCGCACGATGGTCTCGGCGCTGTCGCGTTGAGAAACCGTCGCCGCGGCTCTTATCGCCGCAACGGTGCCGGTCAGTTGGTGGCCGACGTTTCCGAGCCCGTGCACGATGTGCAGGGTCTTCCCGAGTCTTGCCGCGACGACACCGGCCCACCGTGCGGCATTCAGCGCGCCGTCGCTTTCGTCGACACCGACGACCACCCCGTCCGCGCGGCTTCCCATGATGCCGATGATGGTCGAGCAACCGTCGGTAACGCAGAGGCTAAAGTCCCGCGGCACTGGGGCCCATCGCCCCCATCGGCGTTGCTGCCGGCCGCCATACCGTGTTGACCATGGTGAACGGTGCGGCGATACAACCGGTGGTGGTCGGCATCGACGGCTCGGAAGCAGCGGTCACCGCCGCGCTGTGGGCCGTCGACGAGGCCGTCGACCGTGACGTCCCGCTGCGGCTGGTGTATGCCACCGGCGCCACCTCGCAGCCCTGCCAGGCCCCCTACTTTGTCACCGACGTCGCGGTGGAATACGGCGAAACCTGTTTGCGCGCAGCGTCTTCCATGGTGGCCGCCACGGGTAAAACGGTAAAGACCGAGACCGACATCCTGTGGGGTGAAGTGGAATCCAGGTTGATCGCCGAGTCCCGGTCGGCCGCGATGCTGTGCGTGGGATCGGTCGGTATCGACTGGTTCGCCGGACGCGTGCTCGGGTCCACCGCGACGGCGATGACCGAGAATGCCGAATGCCCGGTGGTCGTCGTCAGATATCCGCGCAAGGTCCACACCAGAAAACACACCCCCTGGGTCGTCGTAAGCGTCGACGACCGCGACGGCACCGACGAGCTGATGGGTGTCGCGGTCGACGAGGCCAGGTTGCGCGGAGCAGCCGTGCTCGCGGTCGCCACCTGGGGCTGTCTGCGCAGCGATCGGTCATCGGCCGATCTCGACCGGCGCGTCCAAAGGTGGCGCGACGCGCACGAGGACCTACACATCCACCAAGTCGCCACCGCCAGCGGACTTCCCGAATTTCTGGTGATGAACAAGGCGCACTTCGTGGAGCTGGTGGTGCTGCCCGCCGACGACGCCGACCAGGTTCGCGCGATCATCGGATCCCACTGCCAGCCGCTGGTGCCGTACGGCGAATGCTCGGTGATGGTCGTTCGCTGACGACAACACTGGCTTCGGGCGCGCCGGCGGCGAAACAGGGCCGTAAGACCCTGCCGCGGTGACCATCGGCCCTGGTCTGCACGGGCCCAGGCAGCGCACAGTCGAGGTGGAAGATCGGAGGCCGGGCATGCGCGACACCATCGTCGACACCGAAGTCATCAAGCGCGCCGTGCAGATCGCCTGCCGCGCGCCCTCACTTCACAACAGCCAGCCGTGGAAGTGGGTGGTCGACGGCGGCGTGGTGCACCTCTACGTCGATCCGAGCCGGGCGCCTCTGCACACCGATGAGTCGGGCCGGGAGACGCTGATCGGCTGCGGCGCCGTTCTCGACCACTTCCGCGTGGCGATGGCGGCCGCCGGCTGGACGGCGAACGTGGAACGGTTCCCGAACCCCAACAATCTGCATCACCTGGCGTCGATCGACTTCAGCCCCCTGAGGTTCGTCACCGAAGGCCATCGGCGCCGCGCCAACGCCATCATGCTTCGACGCACCGATCGCCTGCCCTTCGCCGCCCCGCCCAACTGGAGGTCCGTCGAAGCGACGCTGCGTGCATCCGTCGACGAGGACGACGTGCGTCTCGACGTGGTGCCCGATGAGCTGCGACCCGAACTCGCCGAGGCATCACATCTCACCGAGGCCCTTCGCCTCTACGACTCCTCCTACCACGCCGAGATCAACGACTGGACGACCGATTTCGGCACCGCCGACGGAATTCCGTACAGCTCACTGGTCTCTGCGGCCGAAAGCGAGCGCGTCGACGTCGGCCGCAGCTTCCCGGTCACCCGCAATCCCGAGCGGCGTTCGGAGGTCGCCGAGGACCAGGCCAAGATCGTCGTGTTGTCGACATATGACGACACCCACAAGAGCATGCTGCGCTGTGGCGAGGCGCTGTCGGCGGTACTGCTGGATGCGACCATGGTCGGCCTGGCAACCTGCACGCTGACCCACATCACCGAGTTGCCAGAAAGCAGGAAGGTGTTGTCCACCCTGATCGGGTCCGCGGCAACGCCGCAGGTTCTCGTGCGGGTAGGCCGAATACCCAGCATCGAGGACGTCGGTCCCCCGACGCCGAGGCGGCCGATCGAGGAGGTTCTCGAAATCCGGCAGGAGCCGCAGTGAGCACTGCTCGCAGAGCCCCTGCGGTTGTCGTCGGCATCGACGGCTCGAGATGGGCCGTCGACGCCGCGCTGTGGGCCGTCGATGAGGCGGTGAGCCGAGACGTGCCGCTGCGCCTGGTCTACGCCATCGACCCCGATACGGTTACCCGGTCCGCGTACGGCACCGCCGCACACGACCTCGCCGTGGCGGAGAACGCGATTCGGGACGCCTTCGTTGCCGTCGAGTCGATGAGCGAACCGGTCAAGATCGAAGTCGAAATTCGACGCGAGGCGCCGATATCGGCGCTTCGGGCCGCCGCGAAGTCGGCGGCCTTGCTTTGTGTGGGCGCGCGAGGGCTCATGAGCGACCGCGTCGGTCCTACCGCCACCGCGCTGGCGGCCTCGGCACGCTGTCCGGTGGCCCTCGTTCTCAGGGTCCGACGGCCCGGCCGGCCTGGCTGCGTGGTGGCCGCGGTGGACGAGGCGTCGACTGATGACAGGGTGCTGCGCCGTGCGCTCGAGGAGGCGCAACTGCGCAGGGCACCGCTGCGGGTGGTGACCATGTGGCATGCCCGGTACACCGATATCCACGACGACCGCGCTGCCGCCGAGGGCAACCGGCTGGCGCGTGCGCGGCTGCAGCGTCGGCTGACCGAATGGAAGACCCGCTACCCCGGTGTCGACGTGGAGGCGGTCGCCGTGCAGGGCAACCCGCTCAACTATCTGGCCGCCAATGCGGAGGCGGTTCAACTGCTGGTCGTCGCCCGTGACTGCGTCCACAGCGCGATGGAGGTGCTCGGCCGACCGAGCCGCGGCGCCATCGCTGGCAACAAGTGTTCTGTGTTGATCTGCCCCTCGCAGAACGTATCGTGAGCAGGGCAGACGTTGGGAGGTCCGGACATGGTCAAGGTCTTTCTGGTCGACGATCACGAAGTCGTCCGACGGGGGTTGATGGATCTGCTCGATGCCGATGACGAACTGGAGGTCGTCGGCGAAGCGGGTTCGGTGGCCCAGGCCATGGCGCGCATCCCGGCCCTCCAGCCCGACGTCGCTGTTCTCGACGTGCGGCTGCCCGACGGCAACGGGATCGAACTGTGCCGAGACCTGCTGTCCAAAATGCCCAACCTGCGGTGCCTGATGCTCACCTCCTTCACCTCCGACGAGGCGATGCTGGACGCGATACTGGCCGGCGCAAGCGGATACGTCGTCAAGGACATCAAGGGAATGGAGCTCGCCAAGGCGGTCAAGGATGTTGGTGCGGGCCGTTCCCTGCTCGACAACCGGGCGGCCGCGGCGCTGATGGCCAAGCTGCGCGGTTCGGCGGAGAAGTCCGACCCGCTGGCGGGCCTCAGCGAGCAGGAACGCGTACTGCTAGATCTGCTGGGCGAGGGGCTGACCAACAAGCAGATCGCGGCCCGGATGTTCCTCGCCGAGAAGACGGTGAAGAATTACGTGTCCCGGCTGCTTGCGAAACTGGGCATGGAAAGACGAACGCAAGCCGCTGTTTTCGTGTCCAAACTCGATCGGCCCGATCGCTCCAAATTCGACGAATAGTCCCGGCCTCGAGTCACCGGTTCTCGCGACACACCATCACCGGAATCGGGGAATGCTGAAGCAGATTGAGCGTGGTCGAGCCGAGAACCGCGCTGGTGAGCGGATTTCGGCCGCGGTTGCCGACCACGATGAGTTGAGCCCGGTCGGCTTTGCCTCTATCCAACAGCGCCACTGATGGTTTTGTCGTCTCGATGAAGCACGCGGCGGACACATCGGGATGTCGTTGGTTGTGGCGATCGACGGCGTCGGTCAACTGCGTCCACTCGGCGGCTTCGAGCCCCGTCCAGTCGACCGGCAGTGTGTTCGCCACCGCCGCAAGAGGTCCGAACGCCGACCGTGACCGCACCGCGGCGACCTTGCACCCGAACGCATCCGCGAATTCGAACGCCGCCGCCAGCGCCGCCTCCGACGGGGCGGAGCCGTCCGTTCCGACGACGACCGGATCGCTGGTCGGAGCGCCGCGCCGGTTACGCCACGCCACCACGGGGCAGGCGGCGTGGGTGGCCACCGCAAGCGTGGTCGAACCCAGCAACAACGCGCCCGCGGCGGTGACTTCCGAATTGCCGACGACGATCATGCGGGCGGTCTGGCTGAGCTCGATCAACGCCTCGTCGGCCGGTGTCTCGGTCGACTCCGTCGTCAACTCCAGATCCGGATGCTCGGCTCGCACGGTGTCGACGGCGCTGCGCAGGATGATCTGGGCGTAGTCGCGCTGGTAGGACATGGCCGCTGCGCGGATGACCAGAACGGTGTCGGTGAGATTGTGCCCGAAACTGGGCATGGCATGCAGGATGTGCAGCGACGTCTCGAATTTCGCTGCGACTGCGGCCGCCCAGCGCGCCGCGTTCAACGAGTCGTCGCTGCCGTCGACGCCGACGATGACTGCGCCCTGCGACATGCTCATTCGAAGGCCCGTCCGTCCAAACGCCTGACCACGTTGTGCAACGGCCGACGCGGCGTGGCGGGCAACGGGTCGGCGTTGACCGGGGCCCACCCGATCCGCAGAAGCATCTGCGGGTGACCATCGGCGCCAAAGACATCCTCCGCCACTCTCTTTCGGATGTCCTCCACTTCAAGCGGTTCGGTGATCGGACAGCTGGACAACCCCGCGGCGGTGGCGGTGAGCAGCACGACGCTGGTGGCCTCGCCTGCACGTAGCCACGCCAACTCGTCGTCCTCGGCCGTGCCGAGGGCGACGACGGTCGCATTATCTTCTGCCGCAGGGTCATTCGCCGTCTGCGTCAACGCTGGGCCGGCGAAAGTGCGTGCGGGCAGTACCGAGTTGAAGTCCGGCTCGGGGGTGTTGCGTGCCGGCACCCCCGCCGTTGAGGCATAACGGCCGCTCCACTCCGACAACTCCGCCAGGTACTCGGGATCGGTGGCATGACGCCACGCGGCCTCTGCGATAAGCCGTTTGAGGTTTGTCAGTTCGTCCACGCGGCGAAGCATCACCCCGGCGCGGGCCGCGCGGGCGCCCATCAGGGCGATATGGCCTTGCGGCACCGGCCAGGACGAGTAGTTCCTGCGATCGGTGCGTCGCCGTGGTATCGCCGCTGCCAGGGTGACATCCGTTTCGGTGGGCGGATAGCGGTGCAGTTCGACCGCCGCAAGGTGATGGGGTTCCGCCGGATTGGGAAACCGACTCACCTTGGCCTGCCAGCCAAGTGCGGCGAAGGCGATTGTGCAGTGATTCAACGTCGCACCACAGCTGAGCATCAGGTCACGCGCATCGGGATCGGTATGTGGCAGATGCAAACCGGGATCGGCGTAGAGTTGCAGGCTGCGCTCGCCCACCCGCCATTGCCACGGTTGCGAGTTGTGCACCGACGGAGCGCGCACGGCCAGCGTCAACGCCGACCGGATCGTCTCGGTGTCCGGGAATTGTGCGCTCATTGATTCGGTACCTCGCTCACGAAAAGATTCGTTGTGCCCAGACTGCCCGGCGCTCATCGAGTTATCGAGGGTCCAAAGACCTTCGCCCGTCGCCGAGATACCCCGCTTTCGGCGATGTTCAGGACCCCCGGGCGACGATGACCGGCATCCGTGCGGCCTGCGCGACCGCCGAACTCACCGAACCCAGCAGAAGCCCTGCGAATCCGCCGTAACCGTGGCTGCCCACGACGAGCAGCTGCGCTCGCTCCGATTCCTTGAGCAGCCGTTGGGCCGGATTGTCGGCGCAGACGATGCGGTGAACGACGACGTCCGGGTATTGCTCGCGCCAGCCGGCGAGACGTTGAGCGAGCTCTTCCTCGGCCTGTTCCTGCACCCCCTCCAGGGGCACGTCGACGCGGAAGTCGGCGCTGTTCATCCACGTATGGATGGCAAGCAGGTCGACACCGCGACGGTCGGCCTCCTCGAAGGCGATCTTCGTCGCCAGCTCCGACGCGGGCGAGCCGTCGATGCCGACCGCCACCGGAGCGGACGACGGGTGCTCCATCAGCGGGTCCTCGTCATGGATGATCGCGACCGGGCAATATGCGTGGTGCACCAGACCGGAGCTGACGGAGCCGAGCAGCAGTCTTTGCACGCCGCCGAGACCGCGGCTTCCGACCACGATCATCTCCGAGTCCTTGGACATGTCGACCAGCGTGGGGACTCTCGGGCCGGAGATCACGCGATCGTGGATGTCGATGTCGGGCGTGCGGCCGAGCGCATCGGCGACCACCTCCAGCGCGTCGTCGACCACTTGCTTGGCGCGACGCTCACGCTCCTGGGCGAATGCGTTGGTAATCGGTAGATCTACCCATGGTCCGATCTCGTCGCCGGCCAGAACGTGCACCACCGTAAGGGGAACACGGCGCAAAGCTGCATCGCGCGCGGCCCAGTCGGCGGCCACCCGCGATGCGGGCGACCCGTCGACGGCGACCACGATGCCGTGCGGTTTCGACTTGCCCGTCCGTGGTGCCATTTTCGTGTTCTCCTTCTCCTACGGCGGGTGGCTGATCACTGGCGCAACCGCAGCGTATGGCCGTGGGGCCGGCTCTTTCATGAGGCGTTCGTCATGCCTGCGATGGCCAAAAGACCTCTGTCATCCGGACGGGGTGATCAACCCGTAGTGCCCGTCGTAGCGCTGATACAGCACGCTGGCGCGGCCTTGTGCGGCGTCGATGAAGAACAGGAACGGCAACCCGAGGACGCCCAGCCGCTCGACCGCCTGCGCAACGGTGATGCAGGGCGGCGGTTGCGAACTGATCGTCAACGGCAGCTCGAACGGCGCCAGCTGGTCGGCCGGGCAGGGGGCGACTTGTGCCAGCCGGAATCCCGTTGGCCCGCCGCGATACAGGACACTGGCCATTGACGTCCCCAACTCGGTGAAAAGGTGAAAGTCGTAGTCGAGCAGGTCCATTTCTGCGGCGGCATCGTCCACACTGCACGGCGCTGCGCTGAACGATTTGTGCCGGACGATGCGGCGCTCCTCGACAGGGAGCCCAGTGCCCGCGGTGCGCGCGGCCACGGGGTTCATCCTCTTGCGTCGAGGTACGCGTCGTCCTGCGGCCCGTTCGAGGCCCGTGCGCAGCCGGTCTTCGAGTAGATCGATCGCTTCAGTCGCGGTCGCGCCGTAGGCCTGTGCCCGCACCAGCCGACCGCTCACGTCGAGATTGGCCTGCGCCACCACGGGCCGCGACACCGCCGGATCGGCGAGTTCTGTGAGTTTGACTCGAGCACGCAGCACGGGACGGTGCGCGAATCGGCCGAGTCCGCCGATCTTGCGCCTGGCATATTCGGCGGCATCGGTCAGGTCTGGCCGTGTCGTCACCTCGACGTCGAATTCGCGTGTCATATCGGGTCCTAACGTCATAACTTCATCGCAGGCTGCGCGGTGGGGTCACCGCTGCTGATCTCGAGGCGCCCGCTTTCGGCAGGCAAATGGTGGGTCGCCACGACCACGGTCCGCCACGGCTCGAACAGACCGCCGTCGCCGGCCAGCAGCATCTTGATGAAGGCGGCGGCGTCCTCGGCGTCCAGATTCTCGGTCGGCTCGTCCAGCAGCACGACAGGGCTGGTGGTGATCAACGCGCGGGCCAACAGCAGTCGCCGCCGTTGACCTGCCGACAGTGCGTCGGCGCCGCCGACGAGCACCGTCGCCAATCCGTCCGGCAGTCCCTGCAGCCATTCGGCCAGCCCGACGCGGGCCAAGGCGTCGACTAGTTCCGGCTCGGTCGCGTCTCCGCGCGCGACACGTAGATTGTCCGCCACCGTGGTGGCGAAGATGTGGGCGTCCTCAGCGAAAAAGGCGATCCGTGACCGTAACTCGGCTTCTGCGATCGCTTCGATGGGCACCCCGCCGAGTTCGACGGCGCCGCCTCGGGGCGGGAGAAGCCCTGCCAGCGTCATGAGAAGTGCGGTCTTGCCGGCGCCGCTCGGCCCGACGATCGCCAGGCGCGCACCGGCTGCCAACTCCAGATCCAGCGGCCCGACTTCCACGGTTTCGGAGTATCCGCTGACAAGCGACCTGGCGACCAGCCCGTCGCCAGGCGAAAGCGCCTGTCGGGAAACCCTTTCAGGTCTCGCAACGTTTCCGGTGATCAGCTCGCTGAGCCGATGCGTGGCCAACCGCGCGCGGAGCAAGGCGACGGCCGCGGCGGGCAGCGACCCCGTCGCCTCGAAGGCGGACAACGGCAACAGCATCAACACGGCGACAGTCATCGGGGCGGCAACGTTCGCCAGACCGATCCCGGTCAGCGTCGCCCCGAAGACCGCAGTGCCGATCGCCAGCGTCTGCACCGCCGCGGCGAGTGCGGCAGGTCGCGCCGCGGAATCCTCGGCGTCGCCCCATTCGCGCTGGCGCGCGGCGACATCGGCGATGACGTCCGATATCCGGCCACCCACCCGCAGTTGATCGGCATGATCGAGCGCGGTCATCGCCGCGACGTCGCGGGCCTCGCGCTGCCGTGCCGCCATGCGCTGGCTCGAGACGACGGCTCGGCCGGCCAGCCACGGTGCTAGCGCACCGGCGAGGAGCAGACAGATTGCCAGCAACACGGCCACCGTCGGCGACATCACGGCCACCGCCGCCACCGCGGCGAGCCCGAGAACTGCTGCGACGGCGATCGGTAACACCGCGCGCACCAAAAGATCCGACAGCTCGTCGACGTCGCCGCCGAGCCGTGTCACCAGTTGACCGCTGCGCAGCCGCATCACCTTGTCGGAGAACCCGTGTGCCATGACCACGCAGGGACTCGACGCGGAATCCGACACTGGGCGGTAGAGCGTGCCGACACACCGACAGCCACCGGAGTCGAACGAGACACGCTCAACGGTGTACTCGGTCATCGCTGTCGAACGGCGCTCTACGGCGCCTCGTCGATGACGTGCACAGCGGCCTCTTCTGCCGACGCGGCTCCCCCGCTGATGCCTACGTCTTCTGCCACAAGTTCGGCGTCGGTGTCTTCGCCGAAACCCATGTCCGGGGCCACAAGTCGGCCCGCCCGTGATCGCCCCACCTCACGATGGCTGGGGAATTCGGCATCGCGTTCCGCTTCGGCGGCCTGCGCCTGCTCTTCGCTGTCGGAGAGCATGCCAAGTCGCGATACGGGGTCACGCTCTTCCTCGGCCAACAGCTGATCCATGGTTTCCGGCTCGCTGTAGGCGCCGCGGGCGTAGGGCCGTTCGGGCGGTGAATACCCCTCGTCCAGAACGTCGTCGACGCCGCGGTCGATCAGCGTGTCGGCCGGCTGAAGCTGGTCGTCGTCGTCAACTGTGTCGCTGCTAACCACCGGGAGTTCCTTTCGCATCAACGTTGCCGCGCGACGATCACCGGAACGCGGGCCGCTTGGGCGACCGCACTGCTGACCGAGCCGAGCAACATTCCCGCGAAGCCGCCGCGGCCATGGCTGCCGACCACGACGAGCTGAGCGTCCTCGGACTTCTCGAGGAGGTGCCTTGCGGGATCCTCGAATTCGATCGATCGGTGCACGGTCACCTCCGGATAGCGTTCCTGCCAGCCTGCGAGGGCTTCGGCGAGGGTCTTGTCGGCGGCCGCTTGCACAGCGGCCGCGTCGACGCCGAAAACGCTGGACATGTCGGCATCGCTCCAGACATGCAGGGCCACCAGTTCGACTCCGCGCCATGCGGCTTCGTCGAATGCGATCTCGGTCGCCAATCTCGATGCGTTCGAACCGTCGATACCGACCAGCACGGGCGCCTGTGCCCGCTGCTCGGCCGTGATCTCGTCGTGGATCACTGCCACCGGGCAGTGTGCGTGGTGGATCAGGCCTGTGGTGACCGAGCCGAGCAAGCGGCGGTGCCTGCCGCTTCGGCCGCGGCTGCCGACCACGACCATCTTGGCTGTCTTGGACAGGTCGACGAGGGTCGGCACGGCTCGGCCCAGGCGCATCTCGCTGTTGATCTCCGGCCGGTGGGCACCGGCGGTGGCCTCTTCGGCGAGCTTCACCGCGTCGCTGAGGATCCTGCGGGCCTCGGCTTCCTGCGCCGCGAGGATTTCGTCGGGAATCCTGCCGCCGGGTGACACCAGCGGCGATATGGCCGTCGGCACGGGCGGGACGGTGTAGACGGCGGTCAGCGGTACCCGACGCATCACCGCCTCCTGCGCTGCCCAGCGCCCCGCCACCTGCGAACAAGACGAGCCGTCGACCCCCACGACAACTCCGTGGGTCAAGACCTGCTTAGCCATGACGTCCCTCCTTGCTCGACGACTGTCCATGACGCTAGGACTTTGCTGCGGCATGGGCCGGAGGCAATGGTCCCCAGGATGAGGACCAAGGTCACATGTGCTGGGGCCGTTCTGCTCCCGCGACGTGGCACGCGAAATTCCTACCTTGGTGCCATGACCTATGTGATCGGTTCGGCGTGCGTCGACGTCATGGACAAATCGTGTGTACTCGAATGCCCCGCGGACTGCATCTATGAGGGTGCACGGTCGCTCTACATCAATCCCAACGAATGCGTCGATTGTGGTGCATGCAAGCTGGTGTGCCGGGTCGAGGCGATCGAATTCGAAACCGACCTGCCCGAAGAGGAACGCTGGCACATCGAGGACAACGCCGCGTTCTTCTACAGTGTGCTGCCCGGCCGCGACAAGCCGCTAGGCGACCCCGGCGGCGCGCAGGCCGTTGGCCGGGTCGGCGTGGACACCCCGCGCGTCGCGGCGATGCCGGCCAAACCCGCGTCACCGCACTGAATTTGAGGAGACTCCTCGATGATCGAGCTATTGCCCGACATGCCCGACGGCGTCACCGGTTTCCGCGTGTCCGGCCGGGTGAGCGGCCAGGAGATGCGCGACTTCAAGCCGACGATGGAGCGGCTGTTGAAATCCGACGAGATACGACTCGTCGAGGTCATCACCGAGGACTACGAGGGGTTCGGGCCGGGCGGCTTGGCCGAGGACCTGAAGATGGGAATCGGCGCATTGGTGCGCAATCATTCGGCCTTCAAGCGCGTCGCCGTGGTCACCGACAAGGAATGGATCGCCCATACGCTGCACGCGCTGGGCTGGATGGTTCCCGGCGAGATCGCCCTTTTCAGCGAGGCCGAGCTGGACCGCGCGAAACAGTGGGCGGCCGGATGATTCAGCCCTCGTTGTCCGGATTGACCTTGCTCATGGTGTCGGAGACGGCTCGTTCCAGGCTGGCGATCGTCGAATTGGGGTACGGCACAGCAACATACGCGTCCGCGTGCTTCAACGCCCGCTTGGCCCACAACTCGTCAAGCGCACCGACGACGCTGATGACGACACCCGTCGCGTTTTCCAGATGTTCGGCGATGTCGTGACGCAAACCAGCTTTCAGCGTGTGATCGGCGAACTTTGCGACCGTGGCGCCTGCGGCCGCACCCACAGCCACCGATATCGGCAGGGTCGGCATCATCAGCACACCGAGCAGAAAGCCCATGCCCGCGCCAACGATCGCGCCCGTGCGGCCGTGATGGCCGCTGCTGGTGTCGAGAACGATCGGCATCCCCTCAGCGTTCTTCCCGAGCAGAACCGACTCGCGAACGTTGAAGCTCCGCTTTTTGATCTGCCTGGCCAACTCGGCGAAATCGTCGCGGGCACAGTCCAGGTCGCAATAGCACGACACCATGATCAGATCACGTTTATCGGGGGTGGTCGATGACTGACTTGTCTGCGGCTCCATGGGATCCTCCTGTGACTTGGCCTCAGTCAACTGGAGAGCATCGGCCCGCGACAGGGCACATCGTCATCGGAGCGAGGATCATAGTGCCCGGTAAGCCTCGGTCTTCTTGGGATCGGTAGCCGTCATGGGTGGATCTACTTGGCGCCATGCCGACGCCGCCCCGGCGCCGCACGACGAGAGGGACACACCAATGAGCATCATCCCCGCCCGCGTTCACGAGTCTGTGCAGCGGGTCGACCGCACCTACAGCCTCGTGACGGGCATCATGGCCGGCATCGCCGCAGTGGTCGCGCTGTGGAAAATCTTCTGGCTCGTGTTCACCGCGGCCACACTGCCGATCCTCGGATACTCCGGACTCTGGCTGGCGATATCGCTCGCCTGGTGGGCTGCGATCGCGGTGCTCGGCGCGTTCTGGGCCGTGGTCTTCCTGCAGCGCTACACCAAGCAGCCCTGACAACCGGTCGGCGTCAGGCCCGCCCGACCCGTCGCGAGACGGAATCTACGCAGGCCCTCACTCGCAGTTCTGCTGCCTAGATTCCGTTTCGCGCCAGCAATCGAGCGGCCTCTGCGATGAATGCATCGACATCATCCGGCTGGGTGTCGAAGCTGCACACCCAGCGCACCTCGCGGCGCGCGGCGTCCCAGTCGTAGAAGCGGAAGCGCTCGCGCAGCCTGTCGGCGATCCCCGGCGGCAGGATGGCGAAGACGGCGTTCGCCTGCGTCGGCTGGGTGAATTCGATGCCGCGGAGGATGCCGTCGGCGATGCCCGCCTCCAACCCGGCACGCAGGCGCGCCGCCATCGCGTTTGCGTGGCGGGCGTTGCGCAGGTGCAGATCGCCGTCCAACAGCGCGATGAGTTGCGCGGACACGAACCGCATCTTCGACGCCAGCTGCATCTGCTGCTTGCGCAGATAGCGCAGCCCGTCGGAAGCCTCCGCATCGAGCACCACCACCGCCTCGGCGCCCAGCGCGCCGTTCTTCGTGCCGCCGAGGGTGACCACGTCGACGCCGGCGTCGGTGGTGAAAGCCCGCAGCGGAACATCGAGCGCCGCAGCGGCATTCGACAACCTGGCGCCGTCCATGAACACGCGCATGCCGCGCTCGTGGGCATAGTCGGCGATTGCGCGCACCTCGTCAGGGGAATAGACGGTGCCCAGCTCGCTCGACTGGGTGATGTAGACGACCAGCGGCTGTGCCCGATGCTCGTCGCCCCAGCCCCAGGCCTCCTCGGCGATGAGTTCGGGGGTGAGTTTGCCGTCCGTCGTCGGCACCGGCAACAGCTTGATGCCGGCGACCTTCTCTGGCGCTCCCCCTTCGTCGGTGTGGATGTGCGCCGTCTTGGCGCAGACGACCGCGCCCCAGCGGGGCAGCATCGACAACATCCCGACGACGTTGGCGCCGGTGCCGTTGAACACCGGAAAAACCTGCACACCGGCACCGAAATGTCGGGCACACACCTCCTGCAGGCGGGCCGTGTAGACGTCGTCGCCGTAAGAGACCTGATGGCCGTCGTTGGCGGCGGCGATCGCAGAAAGCACCTCGGGGTGCACGCCGGAGTAGTTGTCGGAGGCGAAACCGCGGATGGTCGGGTCGTGCAGTGTGGTCACGACTTCCCAATCTAGGCCGTAGGTGCCTCACCTTTCCCCGCGAGCAGACACTCGTGCCCGCAAAAGCCCAGGACAGGGCGGACCTTAGCGTCTGCTCGCGGGAGAGGCTGGGAGAGGCGTTAACCTGGCGCCATGACCAGTAAGCGAGTGCCAGGTGGGGTGGTGCATGAGCTGCCCGCTGATTTGCGCACCGCCCTGACCGCCAACGACACAGCTTTGGAAGCGTGGAACGACATCACGCCGCTCGCGCGCAACGAGTTCATCTGCTGGGTCGAGGACGCCAAGCAGGACAAGACCCGGGAGCGACGCATCCGCCGGACCCTCGAGGAACTCGAGGAAGGCAAACGCAGACCGTGCTGCTGGCCGGGCTGCAAACACCGCGAGCGCACCGGCAAGGCCACCGCCCCGACCCGTTGACGATTGCCAAAGTCGCCTGCCGGGGGTCGGCCCCGCGTTACCGTCTAGTCGCCGCGACCGACCCGAGGAGGCGACATGGACTGGTATCGGACCGTGGTGGTCGGGACCGACGGCTCGGAGTCCTCATTCCGCGCGGTTGAGCGCGCAGCCGAGGTGGTCGCCACTCAGCAGAACGCCAGGCTGATCATCGCCAGCGCGCATGTCCCGCATACCGAAAAGGGCGGCTGGTCGCGACCGCCGTCGCACGACCATGTCGTGGACCCGCGTGCGGCAGACTCCCTGCGCGCAGAGGGCTACATGCTGCACGGCAACGCGCCCGTGTACGGAATCCTGCGCGACGCGCACGAGCGGGCGAGCAA
This sequence comes from Mycolicibacterium agri, assembly GCF_002553505.1. Taxonomy (GTDB): domain Bacteria; phylum Actinomycetota; class Actinomycetes; order Mycobacteriales; family Mycobacteriaceae; genus Mycobacterium; species Mycobacterium agri. The sequence goes on from NZ_PDCP01000092.1 coordinate 18,612, forward strand.
GGCAGGCGCGACAAGCGTCGAGGAGCGGGCGATACCCGGAGCGCCGGTGCCCGCACTGGTGAAGCTGGTTCGAGAGGTACAGGCGGATCTGCTCGTCGTCGGCGACGTCGGGCTGGCCTCGACCGCTGAGCGGCTGCTGGGCTCGGTGCCCGGCGAGGCCGCCCGCAAGGCCAAGATCGACATCTTGATCGTGCACACGGCCGACTAGCGGAACGACGGCTCACCAATAGCGCAGCGCATCGGCGAAGACCCGCGCCAACATGGGCTTGTCGGTCTCGACCGGCGCATTCTGCAGCAGGCGTTGTTGCGGCCACGCCCCTTCGGCGAGTTTCTCGCAGTCGGACTCCCCGTACCCGACCGCGGACAACCCGTTGGGCATGCCGACCTCTTGCATGATGCCCATCAGAGCGTCGGCCAGCACTTCTCCTGCATCCTCGTCCGCGGCGCCGTCGGTCTCGGCGCCCAGCTGACGGGCGGCTTCCAGGTGCCGCCGCGGAGAAGTGGCCGCGGTGATGCGGAAAACCGAAGGGGCATTGAGGATTACAGACATGCCGTGCGGCACCAGCGGTTCGGATTGCGGGTACCCGTCGGGCCGGAACTCGCGCACCTGCCCGGCCACCGCATACGCCATCGCATGCGGGATGTGTACGCCGGCGTTGCCGAACGCGATGCCGGCAAGCGTTGCGGCCCACATGGTTTGCTCACGGGCCTCGCGGTCTTCGGCATCGTTGACCGCGCGCTGAAGATACTGGCCGAGGAGCCGCAGCGCCTCCAGGCTGCCGAGGTCGCTCCACGGGTTGGCGCCCTGGCTCATCGGTCGAAGACTGGGCCGGGGCGTCGCGGAGCGGCGCACGAACGGCTTGGCGGTGTACGACTCCAGCGCGTGCGACAGCACATCCAGGCCGCTGCATGCGACGACCCGTGCCGGCAGGCTGTCGGTGCAGTCCGGGTCGACCAGCGCTTCGGTCGGACGCAGTGCGGGCGAGGCGATTCCGGTCTTGGCCTCCAGCGACAGCAGATCGAAGATGGCGATGCCGGTGACTTCGCTTCCCGTGCCCGACGTCGTCGGGCAGGCGATATGCGGCTGCAACGGAACCGGCACCGGAATGCCTTCGCCCACCGGCGGATTGACGTAGGCGAGGAAGTCGGCCGGGTGGCTGACGTACAGGTTGGCCGCCTTGGCGGTGTCCATCACCGATCCGCCGCCGACGGAGACGTAACCGTCCGGCCGCGCCTCTGCCGCGTATGCGGTGGCGTCCTTGAAGGACTGGTCGGTCGGTTCGATGTGGACATCGGTGTAGATGACGACGTCGACGCCTGCGGCGCGCAGCGAGCGCTCGGCGGTTTCGAAGACCGGCAGGGTCGAAACGGCGGCATCGGAGAACAACGCCACCCGCGTCATGCCGAGGGCACGGGCGCGGTCCCCCAACTCGGCCAGGCAGCCGCGGCCGAAGGTGATCCGCGACGAGTCGACGGTGAAAGTGGAATCCAGCGCTTCGTCACCGGTGGGATGGTAATGACAGCAGCTCATCGCGCCTCTCGATGCGTGTAGGCCAGAGTTACGGCAGCTTGATGACCGAGGTGTACATCTCCACGATAGGCGGTTAGAGGTCGACGTCGTCGAGCTCGCCGCCTAGGAGCCTGCTGAATTAATCCCGCGTGGCGGGCGTGGTTCTGCTGGGGTTTTCGGGATGATTGACGGGTGCAGGG
>NZ_PDCP01000093.1 GCF_002553505.1 Mycolicibacterium agri
ACCACGCCGACCGCCACATCGGCAGCCTCAATGAAGAATGGCCACCCCGCGGTCGTCATCCACAGAGACGGTCAACAGCCGCCCAGCCCGAACTGCGGGCGAAATACGTTGCCTTCGAGGATGTTGATCTGGGTCGCGTTGCCGTTGCCGGACGGCAGGAGAATCGATAAGGCGTCGGCGTCCGGGACGCCGATTTCTGCCGCCAATCCGATGCATGCGAAGGCCCCACCGACCGCGGCCGTGCGCACCACCAGCGACTGCTGCGTTCGGGGCGCGCGATGTGCACCGCCCCGCTTGCCCTCGGCGCGATGCGCGGCAGTGTTTTTCGACGCCATCTGTTCCCACCCTCAGATGAAAGCTGTGTAAACCTTAAGTTGCGACACGTGACACTAATTCTTTGCTAGATATGGTGTCAAGCATCGCAGCCGTATCGTCAGATACCGGGACGGATCCTTTTAGCGAAGGTTGATCTTGGCCGATGACAAAAACGCTGGTGAGTTGGGATCAGCGGACTGTATGTGTTTGAACAGGCAAAATTTGCGTTTTCAGGACTGTGAAATGCGCAAAGGGTTTAGCCGGTAATCACCAGATGCGTTAGATGGCAACTGTACAGTAACTGGAGTTAGGACACATCGTAGGTCTTTGCATGATTTCAACAATTAGCTGTTTCAAGATCTGGTAGTGTGCTATGCCCGCTGTTTGCGTGTGCCCTCAGCCCGTTCTCAGGCTGGATCATGGGTGCGCGGAAGCGCGCACGGAAACATCCAGCGCGCCGCGTCGCACCAGATCGTGGCGGTCGCCGAGATCGACGAAATGGCGCGATCTACCCGTACTTTCCCGCCCGTTTGTCGGTTTGGGCGAAACGGGGTGGTGGCTGAAACGCAAAGTGGCGCCCACCCTTTCGGATGAGCGCCACTTTGGCGTGTTAGATCAGAACATCACTTGATGATCTTGGTGACCCGGCCGGCGCCGACGGTACGGCCGCCCTCGCGGATCGCGAAGCGCAGACCCTCGTCCATGGCGACGGGCTGGATCAGCTTCACCGAGATGTCGGTGTTGTCACCGGGCATCACCATCTCGGTGCCCTCCGGCAGCGTCACCACACCGGTCACGTCGGTGGTGCGGAAGTAGAACTGCGGACGGTAGTTGTTGAAGAACGGCGTGTGCCGGCCGCCCTCGTCCTTGGACAGGATGTAGACCTGGCCTTCGAACTCGGTGTGCGGGGTGATGGTGCCGGGCTTGGTCACGACCTGACCGCGCTCGACATCCTCGCGCTTCACACCGCGCAGCAGCAGACCGACGTTGTCACCGGCCTGGCCCTGGTCGAGCAGCTTGCGGAACATCTCCACGCCAGTGACGGTGGTCTTGGTGGTCTCCGGACGAATGCCGACGATCTCGACGTCCTCGTTCACGTTGATCACGCCGCGTTCGATACGACCGGTGACCACGGTGCCGCGGCCGGTGATCGTGAAGACGTCCTCGACGGGCATCAGGAACGGCTTGTCGGTCTCGCGGACCGGATCCGGGATGGACTCGTCGACCGCGTCCATCAGCTCCTCGATGCTCTTGACCCACTTCTCGTCGCCCTCAAGCGCTTTCAGCGCCGAGACGCGGATGACCGGGGCGTCCTCGTCGAACTCCTGGGCGGCCAGCAGCTCGCGGACCTCCATCTCGACGAGCTCGATGAGCTCCTCGTCCTCCACCGCGTCGGCCTTGTTCAGCGCCACCAGGATGTAGGGGACGCCGACCTGACGGGCCAGCAGCACGTGCTCACGAGTCTGCGGCATCGGGCCGTCCGTCGCTGCGACCACCAGGATCGCGCCGTCCATCTGGGCGGCACCGGTGATCATGTTCTTGATGTAGTCAGCGTGGCCGGGAGCGTCGACGTGCGCGTAGTGACGCTTCTCCGTCTGGTACTCCACGTGGGAGATGTTGATGGTAATGCCGCGCTGGCGCTCCTCAGGCGCGTTGTCGATCTGTTCGAACGCCGACGCCTCGTTCAAATCGGGGAACTTGTCGTGCAGAACCTTGGTGATAGCTGCGGTCAGCGTGGTCTTGCCGTGGTCAACGTGACCGATGGTCCCGATGTTGACGTGCGGCTTCGTCCGCTCGAACTTCGCCTTCGCCACTTCTTTGTCCTCCTGGACTGTGTTGGTGCTTGTTGTAAAGCAGGTGGGTTGATCTTTGCAGTTGTGTGGTCTCGCGAAACCAGCGGGTCAGAATTACTGTCCCGTCGCCTTCGCCCGGCCCATTCGCTCGACTCCGGGCCAGCTCCGGGCCTCGGGCTGTCGCCCTCGTGTCCTCACTGTCCCGTCGCCTTCGCGATGATCTCCTTCGACACCTGTGCCGGAACCTCGGCGTAGGAATCGAACACCATGGAGTAGTTCGCCCGGCCCTGGGTCTTCGACCGGAGGTCGCCGACATAACCGAACATCTCCGACAGCGGCACCAGCGCCTTGACGACGCGTGCGCCACTCCGCTCCTCCATGGCCTGGATCTGACCACGGCGGGAGTTCAGGTCGCCGATCACTTCACCCATGTAGTCCTCGGGCGTGGTGACCTCGACAGCCATGATCGGCTCCAGGATTACCGGTTGCGCTTGCGCCGCAGCCTTTTTCAGCGCCTGGGAGCCGGCGATCTTGAACGCCATTTCCGACGAGTCGACGTCGTGATACTGACCGTCGAGCAGCGTGACCTTCAGATTCACCAGCGGGTAGCCAGCCAGCACGCCGTACTGCATGGCGTCCTGGCAGCCGGCATCCACCGACGGGATGTACTCGCGCGGGATGCGGCCGCCGGTGACCTTGTTCTCGAACTCGTAGGTCGCACCGTCCTCGCCGACGAACGGCTCGACGTTGATGACGACCTTCGCGAACTGGCCCGAGCCACCCGTCTGCTTCTTGTGGGTGTACTCGACGTTCTGGACGGCGCGCCGGATGGTCTCCTTATAGGCCACCTGGGGCTTGCCGACGTTCGCTTCGACCTTGAACTCGCGACGCATGCGGTCCACCAGGATGTCCAGGTGCAACTCACCCATGCCGCCGATCACGGTTTGACCGGTCTCCTGATCCAGGTGCACCTTGAAGGTCGGATCCTCCTCGGCGAGCTTCTGGATCGACAGCGACAGCTTCTCCTGGTCGCTCTTGGTCTTCGGCTCGATGGCCACCTCGATAACGGGATCGGGGAAGGTCATCGACTCGAGCACGACCTGGTCGTTCACGTCGCTCAAGGTGTCGCCGGTGGTGGTGTCCTTCAGGCCGATCACCGCGTAGATGTGGCCCGCGGACGCCCGCTCCACCGGGTTCTCCTTGTTGGAGTGCATCTGGAACAGCTTGCCCAGCCGCTCCTTCTTGCCCTTGGTGGCGTTGATGACCTGGTGGCCGGATTCGATGGTCCCGGAGTACACGCGGATATAGGTGAGCTTGCCGAAGAACGGGTGCGAGGCGACCTTGAACGCCAGCGCGGCGAACGGCTCGTCGATGCTCGCGTGCCGGATGACCTCTTCGTCCTCCTGGCCCGGCCGATGACCGACGGCCGGCGGCATATCCAGCGGCGACGGCAGGTAGTCGACGACTGCGTCGAGCATCGGCTGCACGCCCTTGTTCTTGAACGCGCTGCCGCACAGCACCGGGTAGATCTCCGAGGCGATCGTCAGCTTGCGGATCGCACCCTTGATCTCCTCGACGGTCAGTTCCTCACCGCCCAGGTACTTCTCCAGCAGTTCCTCGTCGGACTCGGCGACCGTCTCGAGCAGCTTGGTGCGGTACTCCTCGGCCTTCTCGGCCAGCTCGGCCGGGATCTCGACGGTGTCGTAGGTCTCGCCCAGCTTCGTCTCGCCGCGCCAGACCTTGGCGTTCATCTCGACCAGGTCGACGACGCCCTCGAACTCGCTCTCCGCGCCGATCGGCAGCTGGATCGGCACCGCGTTGGCGCCGAGCCGCTCCCCCATCGTGCGCACGGAGAAGTAGAAGTCCGCACCGATCTTGTCCATCTTGTTGACGAAGCAGATGCGCGGCACGTCGTACTTGTCGGCCTGCCGCCAGACCTGCTCGGACTGCGGCTCCACACCCTCCTTGCCGTCGAACACGGCAACGGCACCGTCGAGCACGCGCAGGTTGCGCTCCACCTCGACGGTGAAGTCGACGTGCCCGGGGGTGTCGATGATGTTGAGCTGGTGGTCCTTCCAGAAGGTCGTTGTCGCAGCCGAGGTAATGGTGATACCCCGCTCCTGCTCCTGCTCCATCCAGTCCATCGTGGCGGCGCCATCGTGGACCTCACCGATCTTGTAGTTGATACCGGTGTAGTAGAGGATGCGTTCAGTTGTCGTGGTCTTGCCGGCATCAATGTGGGCCATGATGCCGAAATTGCGGACCTTCCTCAGGTCGGTTAGCACGTCCTTCTGTGCCACAAGAAGTCTTCTCTTTCGCTCGCGTGTATTAGCTGTCAGTCACTGCCGGCAACGCTGCCGCGGCAGCGCTCACCAGCGGTAGTGTGCGAAGGCTCGGTTCGCCTCGGCCATCTTGTGGGTGTCCTCACGCCGCTTGACGGAGGCGCCCAGGCCATTGCTGGCGTCGAGGATCTCGTTCGCCAGGCGCTCGACCATCGTCTTCTCCCGGCGCTGCCGCGAGAAGCTCACCAGCCAACGCAGGGCCAGCGTGGTGGAACGATCGGGGCGCACCTCGACGGGAACCTGGTAGGTCGCACCGCCGACACGGCGGCTGCGGACCTCAAGAGCGGGCTTGACGTTGTCGAGAGCGCGCTTGAGGGTGACGACCGGATCGGTACCGGTCTTCTCACGAGCCTGTTCGAGCGCACCATATACAATGCGCTCGGCCAGCGATTTCTTCCCTTTCAGGAGAACTTTGTTGACCAGCTGGGTCACCAGCTGCGACCCGTAAACGGGATCGTTGACCAACGGACGCTTGGGTGCGGGCCCCTTGCGCGGCATCAGCTCTTCTCCTTCTTGGCGCCGTAACGGCTGCGTGCTTGCTTGCGGTTCTTGACGCCCTGGGTGTCGAGCGAGCCGCGGATGATCTTGTAGCGCACACCGGGCAGGTCCTTCACACGGCCGCCACGCACCAGGACCATCGAGTGCTCCTGCAGGTTGTGGCCCTCGCCCGGGATGTAAGCGGTGACCTCCACCTGGCTGGTCAGCTTGACGCGTGCCACCTTGCGAAGTGCCGAGTTCGGCTTCTTCGGGGTGGTGGTGTACACGCGGGTGCACACGCCACGGCGCTGCGGGCTGCCCTTGAGGGCCGCGGTCTTAACCTTGGCGGCCTTGTCATGGCGGCCCTTGCGGACCAGCTGCTGAATGGTTGGCATCTACCGGCTTTCTGTGTTGCGCTTGTTCTGTTGGTTCTTAAGTCTCTGTACTGCTGTTTTGTCCCGATCGCTTACCCCGCGACCGGGAGTGTCGCAGGCGGTCGCACCGAAATAGTTGGCGATCCAATTTCCGATGCTCACGACACGCGAATTGGCCCGGCGTGCGGCAACCGCCTACTGCCAGGCACGGCCGTCCACGATACCAGGGCAGAGCACATCGCTCCAAACCCGCGACCGAGCACCTTCCCGCAGGTCAATGCCTACGGAGGTGCTGAGCCCTTCAGCGCCTCACTCAACGCCTTTCCATGCCGGCCGCCAGCCGCATCACCATGTCACTGAACACAGTATCGGTATCGGCGATCCCGTTCATCACCCCGGTCATCTCCAGCAGCACGAACCCGTGCATCGCCGACCAGAACTCCAGGGCCGCGTAGAACGCCTCCTCGCCGTCCAGCCCGTATGACCCCAGCACCGCGATGACCGGCGCGGCCGCCTCACGGGTGGCCTCGGTGAATTCGGGATCGTCGCCACCCAACGGCATCCGGGTGAACGCCGAATAGCGCCCGGGGTGGTGATGGGCGTAGCTGCGGTAGGCGCTGGCCATCGCCATCACGGCATCGTCTCGGGTGCGGCCCTGCCCGACGGTGGTCAGCATGTCGATGATGTCCTTGACGACCCGCATCCGCACCGTGCGGCGCAGGTCGTCGAGGCTCTCGACGTGGTTGTACAGCGACGGGCCCTTGGTGCCCAGCTGGGTGGCCAGCGCGTTGATCGTCAGCGCATCCCAGCCCTCGCGGTCGAGGAATGTCAGCGCCGCGTTGACGATCGACTCCCGGCTCAGCTTGGCCGGTCGCCGACCGGAGGATTGAACTGCGGGCCGGGTCGCCATATGCGAAAAACTAACACCTCTAGTTTGTGTTGACCTCAGTTGACACGGTCCTGGCTGAGTTGGGCGAGCTGCTCGGTGATGCCGCACAGATCCGGCAGCATGGCCGGGTTCATCGTCTGGATCGACCACGTGATGACGTCGCTGCCCTTGGACACATAGATGCTGCACGCGTTTGCGTCGAACGCCTTGAACCCCTTGTTCCCCTCGAAGTTGAGTTCGGTCAGCGTGCGGCCGGCCCGCGTCTCGAGCATCCTCTCGGTGTCCAGGTCGCTGCCGCGGTACCACCACGTCGAGATGCCCATGCCCGCCCCGAACGACCCGAGCATGGTGTTCTCCTGCCAGAAGCACCCGGCGTCGCTGTCCACGACCTTGGTGAACATCCCGTTGCCTGCGGCCTTGGCGACGTCGGCGTCGGTGACGCCATTGCACTCGCCGCTCTTGAATCCCCCGTCCGGCCGTGCGGCGGGGGTCTGTGTGGCGGCCGGCGGCAGCTGTTCGTGGCCGCCGCAGCCGGCAACCACCATGGCGACGCCGAGCAGGGCCGCTGCGCAGAGTTTCCCGACGACCATGGTCACATCTCCGACGACAGCGTCGCCGCCAACAGCTTCTCGGCGTCCGTGCAGCTATCGACGTCGGTCTTCCCGCGGTATTGGACCCACCAGCTCACCACCCCGGAGCCGGCCGCCGCGGTCGCGCTGCAGGCCGCGCCGTTGGTGTCGCGGCGGGCCAGGAACGCCTGGTGGCGCTCGATGTCCTTGTCGGTGATCTGCGCGCCGCGTTCCGCGGCCAGTGCGCGCTCGCGTTCCAGACTTCCCGATTCGAACCAGCTGTAGACGACGTCGATCATGGTGCCCGGCTCCGCGCCAGGGCCGGGTTTCACGTCGCGCTCCAACACGTATTGGCAGACGGCTCCGCTGTAGGGCCGCACCACGTTCTGAGCGCCAAGCATCTCCTCGATCGAACTGTCTTCCAGCAACCCGCACCGGTCGTCGACATAGCCGAAGCTGCGTTCCGGGTCGGGCACGGCGGGACCGGCTCGACGCGCCGTCCCTTCCACGGTCTGCGAGCACCCTGAAATGGCCACCACCGCTGTGACCGCCGCGGCAGCAACCGCTTTGAAACGCCGACGCATTGCTCCACACGCTACCGAGCGGCGTGAGGCGCCGCGAGTCCTTCCGCCCAGCCCGCCCGACCTGTGAAGGGACTGACCAACTGCTGCCATCGTTTGCGCCCAGGACGTACGCTCTACAGCCATGACCGGTGGGGGATGGACAGTGCTGAGTCGCTTTTGTGCCGCGTGCGCGGTGGCGGTGCCGGCCGCGCTGGCGCTGGGCGTGCCCACAGCACAGGCGAAAAACGGCGACACGCATATCACCTCGATCGGCTCCACTCAGACGATCGACTGCAACCAGGCCACGCTGTTCGTCAACGGCTCGGGTAACACCATCAACGCGCTCGGCAGCTGTTGGGCCGTGACGGTGCAGGGCTCGTCGAACACGATCGTGGCCGACAACGTGGTCAACGACATCACGGTCTACGGCTTCGACCAGAGGGTCTTCTACAAGAGCGGCGAACCGATCGTGTGGGACCGCGGCCGAGAACTGGGTATGACGAACTGGATCGACCGCGTTCCGGCGTGAGAGCCTGAATTGTCGTCGGGTTCGCACTAATTCGAGGAGTACGCGCATGCAGATGCCCGTATTGATCGGTGTCACCGCATCGGCTGCGATGATCGGGCTGGCCGGTTGCGGTTCGGAGAGCAGCGACACCGGCAGTCCGACGGCGACGGTCGGATCCGAGGGCGGCCAGGTCGAGATCGGCAACACCATCAACTACGGGTCGGTCGGTACGACGACCGAGCTTGACTGCGCCGACGGCAAGTCCCTCAACATCGGCGGCAACAACAACAAACTCACCGTCAAGGGGACGTGCGCCAACGCCAACATCGGCGGCGCGGACAACACGGTCACGATGGAGCGCGTCGACAAGGAACTCAGCGTCGTCGGGTTCAACAACACCATCACCTACAAAGACGGCGACCCCAAGATCAACGACACCGGCTCGGGAAACAAGATCAACAAGGGCTGACTTCCTGGCGGCATTTGGTGTCCATAGGTATGGACACCAAAGAGCGGAAGTACGACATGAGCACGCGCGCGCAGGCGAAAAGCGCCACGCGCGACGCGATCGTCCAAGCCGCGATCGACACCTTCATGGCCGAACGATCGTTTGCGGTCACGCTGCCTGCGATCGCCTCGCGGGCGAATGTGACCGTCAAGACGATCCTGCGCCACTTCGGCAGCCGCGATGCCCTGATCGAGGCGGCATGGTCGCGGGCCTTCGCCGATGTGGTGGCCGAACGCAGGCCGCCGCGGAACGACCCGCCGGGTGCCGTGCGGGTGCTCCTCGCGCATTACGAACGGCTGGGCGAGATGGTGCTGGCGATCCTCGCCGACGAGAACGAGCCTCGCGCGGCGCAGATGAACAGGAAGGGCCGGGCCACCCACCGGCAATGGGTGGAGGACGCCTTCGCCGGTCGGCTTCCCGATGACACCGATCTGCGTTCTCGCGTTGGCGACGTCCTCGTCGTCGCCACCGACGTCTACTGCTGGAAGCTGCTGCGGTTTGATCGCGGCCTATCCGTCGACGATGTACACGACCGGATGCTGCTGATGGTGGAGTCGCTATTGGCAGGCGCCGCAACGAATGTCGGCGGAGCCGGGCGGGAAGCGTCGTGAAGATTCTGTTCGTCATTGTCGACGGCGGCGGCAACCTACCACCGCAGTTGGCCGTCGCCCGTGCGCTGCAGGCCCGCGGCGCCGACGTTCATGTCCTCGGCCATCACGGTATCGGCGACCGTGTCCGCGCTGCCGGGTTGCCATTCGAACCCTTCACGGCGGGAAGGGCTTTCGACCCAACCGTGCAGCGCCCCTGCTGGCGACGATGGCGAGCTTCGCCCGGGTGGCCGCGGACCCGACCCTGGGCCGGTGCGCCGTCGACGCGCCGCGACGCCTGCCGCCGTGCCGCGCGTTCTGGTGAGCCTGAGCACGAATGCCTTTGCGGGGCAGCGCCGAATGCTGCAGAACATCCTCGACGCGCTCGCGCCGCTGGCCGTCGAGGTGACGGTGACGGTCGGGCCCGGCATCGACGCAACAGGCCTTCGGGTGCCTCCGAATGCCTGCCTACACGCTTGGCTGGACCACGACGAGGTGCTCGCGACCGCGTCGCTGGTGGTGGGCCACGGCGGGCACAGCACGGCGATGCGGGCGTTGTCGTTCGGAGTGCCGCAGGTCGTCATGCCTACCAACCCGATGATCGACCAGAAACAGGTCGGGGCGTCGTTGGCGCGCGCAGGCGCGGGCATCCTGTTGACGAAACACACACGGCCGCAGCGCATCCGGTCGGCCGTGTCGACCCTGCTGCGCGAGCCGTCCTACCGGCAGGCGGCCGCCCGGCTCGGCGAGCAGATCCGGCAGCACGACGGCGCGCAGGTGGCCGCCCGACGCCATCGAGGAGTTCGTCGGCAAGCGGCAATTGGTTTAGGCAGGGGCGCCGTGGCGGCCCGCGCCCTCGGCGAAACGCTGTGCGCCGGCCAGCGACTCGTCTTTGACGCGCGCGATGCTGGCGAATTCGAACTCCATGGCCTCGGATTCGGACTTGCCCCACTGGTTGAGCGCAGACAACCGATCGGCCCGCATGCACTGCTGCGGCAGCGCGGCGAGCTCGGCGGCGAGCTCCTCGGCCTTCTCCCGCGCCGCACCCTTCGGCACGACACGGTTGGCGAGGCCGATCTCGAGCGCCTCGTCGGCCTGCACGGCGCGGCCGGTCAAAATCAGGTCCATCGCCCGGCTTTCGCCGATCAGCCGCGGCAGACGCACGGTGCCGCCGTCGATGAGCGGGACACCCCAACGTCGGCAGAACACCCCCATCACGGCGTCCTCTTCGACCACCCGCAGGTCACACCACAACGCGAGTTCGAGGCCACCGGCGACCGCGTAGCCGCTGATCGCCGCAATCACCGGTTTGGACAGGGCCATTCGGGTCGGGCCCATGGGCCCAGGGCCGGTGCGGTGCACGGGGTTGGCGTCCGGTGTGCCGAACGCCTTCAGGTCGGCTCCGGCGCAGAAGGTTCCGTTGTCGCCCCACAGCACTGCGACCGACGCCGAGTCGTCCTTGTCGAATTCGTCGAAGGCGGCGAACAATTCGGCGGCGGTCGGCCCGTTGACCGCATTGCGCGCCTCGGGCCGGTTCATGATGACCGTTGTGACCGCACCGCTGCGTTCGACTCTCACGCTCATGTCGCCTCCATCAGTTGTGGTTCGTTTCGTCGGGCCACCAGTTCGGCTGCGAAGTGCGCATAGGCCTCTCGCAGCGCGCCGCCTGGCCAGTCGTCGGGCAGTAGTTCGGCGGGCAGGACGGGGTCGGTCAGCAGGTGGCGGACGATGCCCGCCGCCACAACGAATCGCCCAGGGATGTCGCCGGCTTCCGCCATATCGTCGAGCAGTTGTCTGCCGGTGCGCGCCCACTCCGGCAGATCCCAGAGTTGCGCGGCCAGTGCTGGGGAGTCCTCGTCATAGCTGCGCAGCACCCGCACCCGCGACAGGACCTCGTCGGGCAGCGTGACCTTCAAGTTGTCGGGCCGCAGCCACACGCCCTCGCGCAGTTCGCCGAACCTGTTTTGCTGCAGTGTGGTTCGCAGGTTCGCGCGAACACGGGCGTCGACGCCCACGCTGGTGATCACCAGCGTCGTCCAACTGCCGTCCCACGGCCGCAGTTGCGGGTTGATGGCGTCGTCCTGGCGCCGCTGCCGGGCCAGCAGCCGGTCGGAGAGCCGATACCCGTCTTCGGAACGCACCAGGTCGCCGGCGCTGACCATCCTTGTCAGCGCGACCCGCAGCGTGGGCTCCTTGATGTCGAAATCGGCTGTCAGCCGGACTAATTCGGCAGCGGTTGCCCACGCCGGATGCGCGCCGAGCAGTACGCTCAGCACCACCGATCGGGCGGTCATCCGGTTGAGCGTGGCCATCGTTACACCCCTGAGGTCTTGCGGCCTGCGTCGCCGAACGGTTCGTCACGGCTCTTCACGGCCTCGCGAAAGCCCCGGTCGCGGGCCTCGGCGACAAACGCGTGACCCTCCGGTGTGTGCCGGGCGATGCCGTCGAAGACGGTGCTGACCATCCTGCTGGTCGCCACGCCCTGTTGCAGCAGCGCGCTGTTGAGCGCCAGCTTGGCCATGATGAGCTGGTTGACCGGCATCGCCGCGATGCGCTCGACGAGGCGTTCGGTGCGCTCGTCCAGGTCGGCGGGGTCGGGCGCCTCCACGGCCAGGCCCCACTCCGCGGCCTGCGCGCCGCTGATGCAATCCCCGGTGAACAGAAGGCGTTTCGCGCGCTGGTCGCCGAGGCGATGCGCCCACAGGCCGGCCGCGGGCACACCCCATACCCGCATCGGCGGATAGCCGATCTTGGCGTCGGCTGCGGCGATGATCTGGTCGGCGTGCAACGCGATGTCCGTGCCGCCTGCCACGCAATAGCCGTGAATCTTGACGACCGTGGGCTTGTCGCAGTGCATCAGGCTGGAGAAGCCGCGAACGAAGCGGCTCATCATCTGGTAGTCGATCATGGGATCCCACGGCCGATCCGGCAGATGGTTGATGGCCTGGGTCTTGCCGGACAGCACCGTGCCCTCGTACGGGCTGCCGCCGCCGGCCGACGACGAGCCCTCGGCGTAAGCGGACAAGTCGAAGCCCGCGCAGAAGCCCTCGCCGCGGCCGGACACCAGGATCACGTGCACGTTGGGATCAAGGTCGGCCCGTTCGACGAGCGCCGACAGCTCCAGCGGGGTGTCCGCGATGATCGCGTTGCCTTTTTCGGGGCGATTGAACGTGATTCGCGCGATCCGATCAGTGACCTCGTAGGTCATCGTCTTGAGGTTGTCGAAGTCGACGGGCCTGATCGCGTGCGTCATCCAGCCTCCCCTTTCCTGCGCCGTTTCCTGCGCGAGCAGACGCTAAGGTCCGCTATATCCTGGGCTTTTGCGGGCACTAGCGTCTGCTCGCCGATGAAAATCACCCTTTGACCATGGCGCGTTCGAGGATCGGAGCGACGTCCAGCCCCGTCGGCATGGTGCCGTATGCGCCGCCCCACTGACCGCCCAACCGGGTGGCCAGGAATGCCTCGGCCACCGCCGGATGCCCGTGCCGCACCAGCAGAGAGCCCTGCAGCGCGAGGGTGATGTCCTCGGCGATCTTGCGGGCCCGGTACTGGATGGTCTCCAGGTCGTCCAGCTGCGGCTTGAGCCCGTCGACATGGGCATCCAGCCGAGGGTCCTGCCCGGCGGTCTTGGCGAGCTCGTCGAACAGCACATCCACGCATTCGGGCCGAGTCGCCATGGCCCGCAACGTATCCAGCGCACTGACGTTGCCCGATCCTTCCCAGATGCCCATCAGCGGCGCCTCGCGATAGAGCCGCGGCATGCCGGAGTCCTCGACGTAGCCGTTGCCGCCGAGGCATTCCATCGCCTCGGCGGCATGTCCCGGCGACCTCTTGCACACCCAGTACTTCGCGGCGGCAAGGCCGATGCGGCGCAGCAGGGTTTCCCGCTCGTCACCGCGCACCGCCGCGTCGGTGGCGCCGGCCATCCGCATCGCGACGATGGTGGCGGCTTCAGCCTCGATCGCGAGGTCGGCGAGCACGTTGCGCATCAGAGGTTGGTCAATCAGGTAGGCGCCGAAGGCCTTTCGATGCTGGGCGTGATGAATGGCGTGGGTGAGCCCGGTGCGCATGCTGGTCGCGCTGCCCAGCGTGCAGTCCAGCCGGGTCAGGTTGACCATCTCGATGATGGTGGGCACGCCGCGGCCCTCTTCACCAACCAACCACGCTGTGGCGCCGTCGTATTCGACCTCCGATGAGGCGTTGGCGTGATTGCCGAGCTTGTCCTTCAAACGCTGCAGGAACATCCGGTTGCGGGTGCCGTCGGGAAGCACACGCGGAAGGAAGAAGCACGACAGCCCGCCAGGCGCCTGCGCCAGCACCAGGAAGATGTCGCACATCGGCGCCGAGGTGAACCACTTGTGCCCGGTCAGGCTGTAGCTGCCGTCGGCGTTCGGGGTGGCCTGCGTGGTGCCCGCGCGCACGTCGGATCCGCCCTGCTTCTCCGTCATCGACATGCCCGCGGTGATTCCGAGTTTGGTGGTCGGAATCTTCAGCTCGGGGTCGTAGACGCGGCTCGTCAGCAGCGGTTCGTAGGTATCGGCGAGCTCTTTGTTGTAGCGCAGCGCAGGAACGACCGCGTACGTCATCGAGATAGGACAGATGTGGCCGGGCTCGGGCGTCCACACCGACGTCTTGGCGGCGCGGACGACGTGGGCGCCCGGCCGATCGTCGGCCCACGGTGCGGCGTGCAACCCGTGGCCGATCGCGACCCCCATCAGCTCGTGGTAGGCGGGGTCGTATTCGACCTCGTCGATGCGGTGGCCGTAGCGGTCGTGGGTGTGCAGCACGGGGCGGTTGCGATCGGCGAGCTCGCCCCACCGTTGGGCCTGCGCGCTGCCCGAGAGCGCCCCGAGTTCGGTGACTTCGTCGAGCCCCCACTCGCCGCCCTCGCGGATCAGCGCCTCGGTCAACACCGGCGAGGTGGCGGGGTTGTGGTTCTGAAGCGGCGGAACCTGGTTGGTGACGACGTGCGTGTCTGGCATGCCATCGATATTACAGTTTTGCGACAGCTGCACAATAGTCGTAATGCTGCGGATGGGCCGAGCAGCTTTGCCGCAACGTCTCACCAATTGAATGCATGGCCAAAGCATAGGGAAACACCCGATTTTTCCTGGCTGTTTGCAGGCATAGGTTCGACGGACGGCAATCGCGGGTCGCGTTCGGAGGTGTCCTATGTCCCCCATGTCTCTGAAGACCGTCGCCGTCCGGTCATTCGCAGCAGCCTTTGTCTCAGCGGCAAGCCTTACCGCGGCAGGACCCGCCCACGCGGATCCAGTCGCGCCGTTCCCGCTCGCGCCGAACGACTGCGACTGGATCATCTTCAACACCGACGACGTGATTCAGCAGGACAACGGTCTGCAGGTGCACGTCTCCTGGGCGGGTATGGACGGCGGCGGCACCGGAAGCTACCGCGGCGCACAGGGATACGACTGGTCTGGGCCTGTTGACGGCGGAATTGTGAAGGGCACCAACAACCTGGATTTCACCATCGCGTTCCATGAACAGGCTGGGCCCTACAACCAAGGCCCTTCCCCGCATGCGCCGACAAACCACTACACCGGCACGATCGACAACGAAACTTCCGCGCACGGCACGACTGTCAACGACAGCGGCGTCTCCAATGCGTGGACGATGGCCGGCGACTTCAGGTGCATCGCGCGCGCTCCTGCTTCTTAACCGCGATGCGGTATCACTTGCAGAGGTCGGCGACCTTCGTGCGGCCCTCCTCGCCGGCGGTCAGCCGCGCGGCCTGTTGCGGGTCGTCGTTGGTGGCCCCGGCGAGAGCGTTGATGCCGATGTCCTGCAAGATGTTCGCGAAGGAGCGAACGGCGTCGGCGAGGTCCGGTGGCGTCTGGTCGTCGATGCGGCCCAGCAGGTACTCGCCGCCGCCGATCAGCGACAGCCGGGCGTTGCTGGCCACCGCGGTCGACGCCACGGGATCGGGCCCCAGATCGGCGTGCGTCTGCAACTGCACCGCCGCGCTGACGGTGTTGAACGCGTCGCACACCCGCTGTTTGGATTCGGCCGTCGGCTGCGGAGTCTCCTCGGTCTTCGGCCAGGCCATCACCATGGCCCACGCCGCGACGCCGATTGCTGCCAAGGCGATGACGAGCGACAGCACGGCCACCCAGTTGGCCCCTCCGTCACCGGATTTCGCCGGAGACGGTGGGTGCTGGGGAAGTCGCTGGGTCGCTTCGCTGTCGGCCATTCCGGAATCGTAGCGGCAGCAATGCCCGCAGTTCGCCAGGCGCCCGGCGGCCAGGCAGCACGACGGTCTCCGCGATCTCGGTGTCGGCAGGCTCTGTGTGATCGGGGTCGCCGCGTTTGCGTTTGCGTCTGCGTCTGGCCAAGAGTTTGGGGACTGCGATGACGACCGCGGCGAGCGCCCAGCCGAGCAGGATGTCGATGACGTAGTGCTCAGCCGTGTACACCAGCGTGAACGCCATGATGAGCACGTAGGCGACCAGGACCGGTCGCCATCCGCGGCGCACCCGGTTCCACAGGAACGCCGCGATCGCGGCGGTCATCCCGGCGTGCAGAGACGGGATCGCGGCGACGAGGTTGACGCTGGCCTGACCGGCGTCGAGAAGCGCGGTCGCCGAGTGGAGGTTGAGGTTGCCCCAGCCGCGTCCGACGATCCGCTCCACCCACATGTTGGCGCCGTCCTGGTTGTTCTGCATAGCGCCGAGCAGGCCGCCGTCGGGCACGCCACGCGCGGAGCGGAACATGCAGCGCGGGTTGGCCGGTCCGCCGTCGACATCGGCGGGCGTGCAGCGAGCCGCGGCCCACGGTGGCGCCGCGGGCACCAGCGCGTAGATCACCAGGCCGGCGAACGACAGCCCGACGAACAGCTTGGCGAACCTCTTCCATTCCTCGCGGTTGCGCAGCCACAGCACGGCTGCCACCACATACGGAAGGATGAAAAACGACATGTAGACGCAGCTGAGCACCACTTCCCACCACGGCGGGTGGGCCTGCTTCAACTGCTCCTGCAGCCACACCGTCGGCACGACGCCGAAGAACATCGCGCGGTCGACGTCGGCCGGCCACTGCCACAGCGTCGGGCGTCCGACGATATCGGCCGCGCCCCGGCTCAGGTCGTAGGCCAGCAGCACAAGGGCAAACGGCAGCCAGTCGCGGATGACGTAGAGCATCCGGCGGCCCTGACCGATGCTGGCGGCCAGCAGGCCGGTCGCGATGTAGAGCAGGAGAAGCTCGCGATTGAAGGCGAAGCCGTCGGTGACGGTCCGATAGATGATGACGACGGCCCACACGACGACGGCAACCCAACGTACGACCCGGAGCCACCGACCACGGGTCGGGACGGGGCCGTGGACGGCGCGCGTCGCCGCAATTGGCGCCTCGTCAATCGCGGACACGCTGAGCAGCCTAGTTAACCGCCGCGCTGCCGCACGTTTGAGGCCCGTTCGGTTATCGACCCGTTATCACCCGACGCGTTCGCGCAGGAAGGCGATGTCGTCCTTGCGGCCCTCGTCGGCGGTCTCGCAGATGACCGGAGCGTTGGCGGCCTTCACCACGGCCACCAGCAGTTCGGGGTCG
Organism: Mycolicibacterium agri; assembly: GCF_002553505.1. GTDB lineage: Bacteria > Actinomycetota > Actinomycetes > Mycobacteriales > Mycobacteriaceae > Mycobacterium > Mycobacterium agri. The sequence goes on from NZ_PDCP01000093.1 coordinate 16,486, forward strand.
ATCTGGCCGGTGCCGAAGTTGGCGTGCCGGTCGGCGCCGGAGCCGGCCGCGTCCCGCGAGTCGTTGCAGTGCACCAGGTCGATGCGGCCGGTGATGCCCTTGATGCGGTCGACGGCATCGACCAACGCTTCTCCGGCCGCCCACGCGTGGCAGGTGTCCAGGCAGAAGCCGATGCCGGTGTCGCCGATGTGCTCCCACAGCCTGGCGATGGTGTCGAAATGGCGTGCCATCGCGTGGTCGCCGCCTGCGGTGTTCTCCAGGTAGACGGACACGTCGGTCTCGAGGTACTTGAGCGCCTTGACCCAGCGCTCGAAACCGGCCTCCATGTCGTTGTCGTCGGCGTGGCCGCCGTGCACGATGACCGCGGTGGCGTTGATCTCCGAGGCGGCGTCGCAGGTGTCCTGCAGGATCTTGCGGGACGGGATGCGAACGCGGTTGTTCGCCGACGCGACGTTGATCAGGTACGGCGCATGCACATAGAGCGGCATGCTCGACGCCTTCAGCGTCTCGGCGTCCTCACGCGGCTTGGGCTTCTTCCAGCTCTGCGGGTTGCCGAGGAAGAACTGCACAACATCGGCGCCGTCGGCTTCGGCCGCCGCGAGGGGGTCGTCTTGGTGAACGTGCGATCCGATGAGCACGCCGTCGAGTCTAGGCGGGCAGGGCGACATCATCGACCGTGCATGTCAACGGCGCTTGCGGGTGGCAGCGTCGATCAGTTGCGCGGCCGCCGAGCGCGCGTGCACCACGGCGGCGGTGTCGTTGAGCGAGGTCGCCAGCGCCGTCGCGCCTTCGAACAACACCAGCAGCTGATTGCCCAGCGTGTAGGGGTCCTCGGCGCCGGCCTCCTGGGCCACCGCGACGAGCCGCTCGCCGAACCGCCGCTTGTGAGCGCGAACGAGTGCGTCGACGTTTACCCAGCTTCCCGCCGATTCGACCGCGGCGTTGTGGAAGGGACAGCCGCGGAAGCGGTCCATCGGCGGAGCCTCGAAGATCGCCAGCAGGCGCTCGCGGGGCGACAACTCGACCCGGTCCAGCGGACGCTCCATCGGTGTGCCCGTCTCGTCGAGCGCCCGCAGGTAGTTCTCGACGAGCTCGGCCTTACTGGAGAAGTGTTGGTAGAGCGTGCGTTTCGACACGTTGGCCTGCTCGATGATGGTCTCGACGCCGGTGGCGTTGATGCCGTTGCGATAGAAGAGCTTTGCGGCCGTCGACGCCAGACGCTCCCGCGCACCCCTGCCGCCGCGCCGTGCCGTTTGCTCGGTCATGGCCATAGTATACCGACCGGTATCCTACGGTGGACGAGCGTTCTTGGCGCCGAACGTGCAATTCTTGCGAAGTTTCGCGGAATATCTCGCAATTTATGCACGTTCGACGAGGAGCCGGGGCCGGGTTGATCGCACACGACAATCCGGCTACGGTCGGTACACCGATCGGTTTACCTCGTTTCGGCAGGAGGACCCATGCAGCATCTCGTGTTGACCCAGTTCGGCAGCCCGGACACCGCCGTGGAACTGGCTGACAGCCCTCAACCATCGCCGGCCGCCGGCCAGGTACGGGTCCGAATCGAGGCCGCCGCGATCAACCCCTCGGACCTGTTGCTCATCGAAGGCAAGTACCTGATACGCCCGAAGTTGCCCGCGACCGTCGGCGCAGAAGGCGTCGGCGTCGTGGAAGAGGCCGGCCCGGACGTCGACCGAACCATCGTCGGCATGCGTGTGATCCTGCTTTCGACATATGAATACGGCACCTGGTCACAGCACGTTGTGGTGGCTGAGCGTGATGTCGTCGCGGTGCCTGACGCCGATCCGCAGCAGCTGGCGATGCTGACGATCAACCCAGCGACCGCGCATCTGCTGCTGGAGCAGGCCGACCTCACCGTCGGCGACTGGGTCGGACAGACGGCGGCGAATTCGGCTGTCGGCCGCCTCGTCGTCGCGCTTGCGAAGCGGCGCGGGCTGAAGACGCTCAACGTCGTGCGGCGCGAGGATGCCGCTGCCGACATCCGCGACGCGGGCGGCGACGTCGTCCTCGTCAGCGGTCCCGACCTCGCCGCCGACATCACCCGCGCGCTCGACGGCGATGAGTTGAGCCTGGTCATTGACCCGTTGGGCGGCGATCTGTCTGCCCCTTGCTCGACGCCTTGAAATTCCGCGGCAAGGCCGTCATGTACGGCTCGTTGACCGGTGCGCCGTCGGGTCCGTCGGCGGCGCACCTCTTCGCGAAAGAGATTCGCTACACGGGCTTTTGGCTCGGTAACTGGTTCTTCCGGGCGCCGCGGCGGGAAGTGGGCGACACCCTGTCCTACCTGGCCCGGCTAGTTAGCGACGGCGAGCTGTCGGTGCCGGTGGAGGCGACCTATCGCCTAGAGGACTACCAGAAGGCGCTCGCGCACGCGCAGACAACACAGCGCGGCGGCAAGGTGCTGTTCACCTTCGACTGAGCGAAGGACACCAAAACACAAGGAGCATATGTGGATTCACAAGTGGAAGCCGACGGCCCGATCCTGGTGACCGGTGCGACGGGGCGGCACGGTAACACGGGCGAGCACCTGGTGCGACGACTGCGCGACGCGGGCCGCGCGGTAAGGGTGTTGGCGCGCACGGTTTCTGAGCGCACCGAGCGGCTGGCCGCGCTGGGCGCCGAGATCGCGGTGGGCGATTTGCACGACCGCCGCAGTCTGGTGCCCGCGCTCGCCGACGTCGATCTGGCGTACTTCACCTATCCGATCGACGCGGGCGTCGTGTCCGCCGCGACCAATTACGCCTCGGCCGTCCAGCAGGTCGGGCGTCGGCCGAGAACGGTTGTGATGTCGATGGGTCCGGCTCATCCGGATCATCCGAGCGAACTCGGGCGCGCCCAGTGGCTGGCCGAGCAGGTTCTGGAATGGGCAGGCCTGGACCTGACGATCCTGCGAGTCGTCGCGCTGTTTCACGAGAACATCGCCGTACTGCACGCTCGTGATGTCCGCGAACGCGGGCTCATCCGTAACTCCTTCGGCGAGAACGGCGTTCCGTGGATCAACGGCGCCGACGCCGCGGAGCTGGGCCTGGCCGCACTGCTGCATCCCGCGCGCTTCCCCGAAACCATCCACTACGCCAACGGGACCGAGGAGTTCAGCCACGTCGATATCGCCGGGTTGCTCACCGAGCTCACCGGCGACGCTGTCCGCTTTGAGTCCATCACGAAGGATCAGTGGCGCGACGATCTGTTGTCGCTGTCGCAAACCGACGATGTGGTCAATCCCGCGATGGCCCAGCACATCTCGGCCGTGGGCGAGACGGTGGCCAAGAGCGGTCGCTCGCTCGCAGCGGACCGCGCTGCATTCGAGGCGCTGACCGGCCGCGAACCCGTCACCATGCGCGAGTTCCTCCACGCGAACCTCGACAAGTTCACGACCCACCAGCGCCAACCCGCCTAACAGAACCCCGCGCCGCTGCCTCACGAGCAGACGCTTGTGCCCGCAAAACCCCAGGCGATTTCAGGCAGTGGATGCAACAGCGGGTTGAACTACCCCAGGTTTTGTTCCTACTCGGTTGCGAGTGCCGGGGTTGGCTGGCTCGCGGGGTGTGAGGTGCCGGTG
>NZ_PDCP01000094.1 GCF_002553505.1 Mycolicibacterium agri
CTACGATGCATCACGGACCGACCAACCCCTGGTCGGAATCCAATAGCTCGAGCCTCCGGCGAATCCAGGGCGATTCACTCGGCTTTGACCGCCTTGCGCTGCCGTCTGCCGAGCTCAGTAAGGAGCAGCCGGAAGTTGGCGTCGACTACCTCAATGTCGGGATCGTCGGTCGGCCGCCGCTTCAAGATGGTGAGGACGCTGCGTGCAAAACCGACTTTGTCTAGGTGAAACGATGGCATCTGGGCGGCCGTCGCAATGGCGCTCTCGATCGCCTCTAGGGAGGCTTTGCTATTCGCGCCGTCGAACACTTCAGCACTCGTGAGGGCTAGCTCACCGACATTGACGTCCGGGACGAACTCTTCGCAGTAGACCCCAGCAGCTTCAATGGCGATTTCGACCGGTATCAGGTCCTCAATTGTCCTAGCACCATTGGGGTTATCGCTCCTCAAACCGTCCAACACTTGGTCACTTAGCTGCAGAACTAGCTCGTCCGAGATCAGGGCTTTCCGTCGTGCCCCACCGCGCTTTATCGTGGATCGGGCCTCGTCACCGGGCTTGTCGCCGTCGAGCAGCACTATCAGCGGAGGTTTGTCCGCATCGCGTCCACGTGCGAGGTATACCAAGTACGGAACGTGCGAAGCTGAGCCTGCAGGTACCAAAGTGATGGAGTTCAAGTCAAGACGCTCCAGCGCCGGAATGCCCTGGCGCCCAAGCCAGCTTGAGATTCCAGCCAACAAGATTTGATCGGAGGGACCTTCGAGCACCAAGTTGCAATTACCAATGAAGGTCGTCTCCCCAACAAAGCTGCCAAAGGCGGAACGTAAGGGCTCGTAGTGGTTCTGGGCGGCGCTCGTTACTACTCGGGTGCCTTCGTCGAACTCCCCCTTCTCCAACACCCGGATGCGTTCGGAGTGGTTCTTGTCGATCAGGAACGGTGAGTGAGTTACGTAAACGACTTGGACGGGTCGTTTCCCGTCGTCTGGATTCGCAAATGACTCGAAGATCCGCAGCAGATCTTGCTGACCCGAAGAGGATAGGAACTTGTCCGGTTCATCCATAAGGAGGATCTCTGGGCGTCCGTCGGAGCGGTCCGCGTGAGCGCGGTAGCGGACGTAGTAGCTCAGGAAGTATTTGAGCCCGTCGCTGCGCTCGTCGAAGCCATAAGATCGGCCGGTCCGATCCCGGATCATGAAAATCAAGTCGTACTCAAAAAGCGAGACAAAGAGCTCAAACTGAGAGTCCTGCGACCACCAGCTTGGGAAGTTCAAAGAGCGAGCCAGCTCAGTGTTGATCGTGTCTACGATGCTGTTGAGGTTGTCCCGGTCGTCGTGGAATTTGAGGTGGCGGTCCCTCACCTGAGGCCTGCCTGATGGTAGGTCTTCGGGTGAACGACCAAGAACACCCACGAAGGAAGGGACCGCCATGAAAACCGTACCTACTATTCGCATTGCTGACACGGCCGATGCCGTGGTGTTGCCTGATCTGCCGGAGGAGATCGCACTGGCGCTGACCGATATCGCTGGCGCTGCGCGAGAGGGGCTGTTGGCGATGAGCGTGGCCGCCGGGATGGCGGTGATGCAGGCACTGTTCGAGGCCGAGATTGCTGAGGTGGCCGGACCGAAGGGCAAGCATGATCCGAATCGGGCCGCGGTGCGCCACGGCACAGGGCGCGGCTCGGTCACGCTGGGCGGGCGCCGGGTGGCGGTGGATCGGCCGCGGGCGCGCACTCTGGATGGGCACGAGGTGGCGCTGGCCAGCTACACCCACTTCGCTGCCGAGGACGTGCTGACGCGGGTGGTGATGGAGCGGATGCTGGCCGGGGTGGCCACCCGCCGGCACGCGCGGGTCGCCGAACCGGTCGGCACCGGGGTCGACAAGGAGGCGAAATCGACTAGCCGCTCGGCGATTTCGCGCCGGTTCGTCAAACAGACCGAGACTGCGCTGGCCCAGCTGATGGCCCGCGACCTAACGGGCGAGGACATCAAGGTGCTCATGCTCGATGGTGAGCACATGGCCGAGCGGTGCGTGGTGGTGGCGCTGGCCATCACCGCCGACGGCACGAAGAAACCGGTCGGGCTGTGGGACGGCTCGACAGAGAACAAGACCGTGGTGCGCTCGCTGTTGGCCGATCTGGTCGAGCGTGGCTTGACGGTGGACGATGGGCTGCTGGTCGTCATCGATGGCGCCAAGGCGCTCTCGGCGGCGGTGCGGGAGGTGTTCGGCGCCAAGGCGGCGATCCAAAGATGTACCTTGCACAAGCGGAGAAATGTCGCTGATCACCTGCCCGACAAGGAGCAGGCCTGGGTGGACGCCAAGCTGATCAAGGCGTTCGCTCACCCTGACCCCGACACCGGGCTGGCCAACGCTAAAAGCCTTGCTGCGCAACTGGATAAGAGCTATCCGAGCGCGGCCGCGTCGCTGCGCGAGGGGCTGGAAGAGATGTTCACCGTGGCCCGGCTCGGCATCGACGGCCGCCTCGCCAAGACACTGACCACCTCCAACCCGATCGAGTCGATGATCTCGATAGCCCGGACGACCAACCGTAACGTCACGCGCTGGCGCGACGGGCAGATGGTGCTGCGCTGGACCGCGGCTGGCATGCTCAACGCCGAACGGTCCTTCCGCCGCATCAAGGGCTACAAGCAGATGCCCCAGCTCGTCGACGCCCTGCGCCGACACGCCAATCCCAACACCGGCACCGAAACTGTCGGTGCCGCGGCATAGAGTTCACCGTGGATCGTCACCAAAATTCCACGCGACTCGGGACATGCTCATGCTGTTGGCGTACCCGTTCTTCGTCCGAACAGCCCGTTGGAGCTCAGCGAACAGATCCCGTTCGAGACCGGCGACGGTGATAAGCAGCTCCTCGGCTAGCTTGAAACGGGCCAGTTCGTCTGCGTCGAGCTCGCGCTTCTGCTTAAAAGCGTCGGCAATCTCTCCGGCGGCGTTGCCAACGGCGGTACTCGATTCGACCAACCGGGATTCGACGAGAATACGTCCCATATTCCGCGGACCAGGCTCCGTCCAATGCCAGGCGTGGGCTTGCCAGTTGCCAGGAACTCAAGCGGCACGCTGTCGGGAAGAGCGGTTTCGGAGTCGATTCGGTAAATCGCTGGAAGCCCGAGCTCGTCGAGCATTGTGGACTTCTTGATTCTCGCGGGTGGCAACCATTCACCGTCTCGCCTTAGGTACAGACGTTGCTGTGGAGTCTCGTTCATGCGGAACACGGCCAGGCGGTCCGCTGACGCGACTTCATCTAGGCCGTCGCACATTGTGGCGATGATCCTGAGATCCGCCCGACTGACCTCTGTGAACAACGCACCGAACTCAGGCCGAACCAGGGTTCGGTCGACAGAGAAGAACGGCGAGTAGCGGCAGAAGTCGCTTCGGTCGTAGCCATCGCCTGTCAGAGCGGCGGATACGGCGTCTAGGATCTGCGATTTTCCGGATTCGTTAGCGCCGACGACGGTTGTGATGTCCGGTTCTAGCCGCAAGCGGACGAAGGGGTACTCCGTGCTGTGCGGGGTTTCGTCCCAGGCGTCCGGTTGATACCCGGGTGCTGACTGGCGGATGTAGTCGAAGTTGAGCGAGCGAAAGAAGCGGCTATAGACACTGTCGAGCCTCACGAGCAAACCTCTCTCAAACACCTGTTTTGACACGTTCCATTGGCTAGATATTCGCACGCTGCACCGACGGAAATGGCTAGGTTGGACCGTGCTGTCACGGTCGATTCGTTAGTTACCGGAAGCATCAGACGCGTGAATTGTCCCAGTGCGCGAGCCGACCAGAGACTCGACTTAGTGCAGAGAAGGATCAGTCTCGCCAGAAGATTCGGAACGGCTCAAGCGCGACATCAGAAGCCCCCATCGTGGCGGCGGCCGTGTAGAGGGTGGCCAGGCGGTCGGTGCTGCACGGAGCTTGCCACCACAGAGCGGCCGACCTGCTGGCACATTATTGGCACAGCGGGGGGTTGACCGTCACGGCAGTTGCCCCATTTGACCTGGAATACCACTGGTGGGCGCGGGCGGTATCGAACCGCCGACCGCTGGTGTGTAAAACCAGAGCTCTACCACTGAGCTACGCGCCCGTGCCGGGTGCAGGCTACACGGCCACGACCTGCGACCGGAAATCCTCAGCCGGACTTCAGCGCGGCCAAGGCCTCGGCCCACACCGCCTGATCGCGAACCTCACCGGGCTGCTTCATCTCGGCGAACCGGATGATCCCGGACCGGTCCACGACGAACGTGCCGCGGTTGGCGACGCCTGCGGCCTCGTTGAACACCCCGTAAGCCTGCGCGACGGCGCCGTGCGGCCAGAAATCCGACAGCACCGGGAACGTGAATCCGCTCTGGATGGCCCAGATCTTGTGCGTCGGCGGCGGACCCACCGAGATCGCCAGCGTCGCGGTGTCGTCGTTCTCGTAGCGTGGCAGGTTGTCTCGGATCTCGTCCAGCTCGCCCTGGCAGATGCCGGTGAACGCGAGCGGAAAGAACACCAGCAGCACGTTTTTGGCGCCGCGGTAGTCGCTGAGGGTGACCGGCTGGTTGTTCTGGTCTTTCAGCGTGAAATCGGGCGCCTCGGTACCCGACTCCAGCATTCAGCGTCTCCCCGCGGCCTTCGATTTCGGCTGCACGAGCCGGCTGCCGATCCAGTCACCGAGATTGGCCGACGACGTCTGCATCAGTCCGGCCGTCGGCGCCGATTCGGCGATTTCGGCGGGGATCACGTGCCCGGGCTTGCCCGTTTTGGGGGTCAGCACCCAGATGACGCCGTCGTCGGCGAGCGGGGTGATGGCGTCCATCAACCGGTCCACCAGATCGCCGTCGTCGTCGCGCCACCACAGCAGCACCACGTCGATGACCTCGTCGGCGTCCTCGTCGAGCAGCTCGGCGCCGCACGCCTCTTCGATGTCGGCCCGGATGTCGTCATCGACGTCTTCGTCCCAGCCCAGTTCCTGCACAACCTGACCTTTTTGGATGCCCAGCCGTTGGGCGTAGTTCGGGGCGTTCGCCGCCGCGACCACGTCGGTCCTCCTTTAACTGCTCGTTTGATCGGTATATCGTCGCACGACCCGAGTATCCGGCGTCGGCTGGCGGTCTGAGTTCATCGATACGCGGCGTCGCACCGGTCCAGCGCTGTCGTCTTGACGTCGTTCAACTTGGTCACCGCCGCGTTGAACTCATCGGGCCCGTAGTTGCCGGCAATGGCGTTGGCGACCCCCCGCGCGGCGTCCACCCACCCGTTCAGCGAATCGCGCAGATCGGGTGGCAGCGGGTCGCTGATGCTGCCTGCGACCAGGTCGGCGCTGTGGTTCAGCGAGTCGATCGCCGGGCCCGCCTTGGCCGCCGCGTCCGGGGAACCCTCGTTGAAGGCCCTGACATAGTCGTTGACCGCGGTGATCGAGTCCACGCTGCTGGAGCTCAACGCCTCGCACGACGTGTGGATGGCCTGGGTGGTCATCGCCTGCTGGCGCTCCGACTCGCGGGAGCTCGACGACGCCTTGGACTCCTCGATCGACGCCGAAACCGACGCCTGGTAGATCGGCGCGTCGGTTGCGTTCACCGTCGGGGAACCCTCGGTGACCGACGTGCAGCCGACGACGATCATCCCCAGTCCGGCCAGGCCACCGACCACGAGCGCGCCGACCCGCAGCGGTACCGCGCCGGTCAGCCCTGCCATCCGCACAGTCTGCAGACGTTACCGGTTCGACAGGTCCGAGGGCGGTTCATTGCACTACCCACCACCCGCGGCGCGGGTGGGGCACGATAGGTGAAGGATAGAGAGTGTCGTTAGACCCACACCTCCGACCGAGGAGTCAAAGTTGACCACCGAGTTCGCGCGCCAGGACCTGGCCCAAAACTCTGGTACCGCAGCCGAACCCGACCGGGTACGCGTGATCCGCGAAGGCGTTGCGTCCTACCTTCCCGATATCGATCCCGAAGAGACCGTCGAGTGGCTCGAGTCGTTCGACCAGTTGCTGGAACGCCAGGGCCCGGCCCGGGCGCGCTACCTGATGCTGCGCTTGCTGGAGCGCTCGCGCGAGAAGCGCGTGGCGATCCCGGCGCTGACCTCCACCGACTACGTCAACACCATCCCCACCGAAAGCGAGCCGTGGTTCCCCGGCGACGAGGAGATCGAGCGCCGCTACCGCGCCTGGATCCGGTGGAACGCCGCGATCATGGTGCACCGCGCGCAACGACCGGGAGTCGGTGTGGGAGGCCATATTTCGACGTATGCCTCCTCGGCCGCACTCTATGAAGTCGGGTTCAACCACTTCTTCCGCGGCAAGTCGCACCCCGGCGGCGGCGACCAGGTCTTCATCCAGGGCCACGCCTCCCCCGGCATCTATGCCCGCGCGTTCCTCGAGGGTCGGCTCACCGCCGAACAGCTCGACGGCTTCCGTCAGGAGCACAGCCACCCGGGCGGCGGCCTCCCGTCCTACCCACACCCGCGGCTGATGCCCGACTTCTGGGAGTTCCCGACGGTGTCGATGGGCCTCGGCCCGATGAACGCCATCTATCAGGCCCGGTTCAACCACTACCTGCACGACCGCGGCATCAAGGACACCTCCGACCAGCACGTTTGGGCGTTCCTCGGCGACGGCGAGATGGACGAGCCGGAAAGCCGCGGCCTGGCCCACGTCGCCGCGTTGGAGGCGCTGGACAACCTGACCTTCGTGATCAACTGCAACCTGCAGCGGCTCGACGGCCCGGTCCGCGGCAACGGCAAGATCATCCAGGAGCTGGAGTCCTTCTTCCGCGGCGCCGGCTGGAATGTCATCAAGGTGATCTGGGGCCGCGAGTGGGACGCGCTGCTGCACGCGGACCGCGACGGCGCGCTGGTGAACCTGATGAACATCACGCCCGACGGCGACTACCAGACCTACAAGGCCAACGACGGCGCCTACGTGCGTGAGCACTTCTTCGGTCGCGACCCGCGCACCAAGGCACTCGTCCAGCACATGTCCGACCAGGAGATATGGAACCTCAAGCGCGGCGGTCACGACTACCGCAAGGTGTATGCCGCCTACAAGGCGGCCGTCGAGCACAAGGGACAGCCCACGGTCATCCTGGCCAAGACCATCAAGGGCTACTCGTTGGGCGCCCACTTCCAGGGCCGCAACGCTACTCACCAGATGAAAAAGCTTGCGCTGGAAGACCTTAAGTTCTTCCGCGACGCTCAGCGCATTCCGATCAGCGACGCGGAGTTGGAGAAGAACCCCTACCTGCCGCCGTATTACCACCCCGGCCCGGAGGCGCCGGAGATCCGCTACATGGTCGAGCGGCGGCGGGCCCTCGGCGGCTTCGTGCCGGAGCGCCGCACCAAGTCGAAGGTGTTGACACTGCCCGGCCGCGACGCCTACAAGGCGCTGAAGAAGGGCTCGGGCAACCAGGAGGTCGCCACCACGATGGCGATGGTCCGCACGTTCAAAGAGATCCTGCGGGACAAGGAGATTGGGCCGCGCATCGTGCCCATCATCCCCGACGAGGCGCGGACCTTCGGCATGGACTCGTGGTTCCCCAGCCTGAAGATCTACAACCGCAACGGCCAGCTGTACACCTCCGTGGACGCCGAGTTGATGTTGGCGTACAAGGAAAGTGAAGTCGGCCAGATCCTGCACGAGGGCATCAACGAGGCGGGCTCGACGGCGTCGTTCACCGCGGCGGGCACGTCGTATGCCACCCACAACGAGCCGATGATCCCGGTCTACATCTTCTATTCGATGTTCGGCTTCCAGCGCACCGGCGACGGGCTGTGGGCGGCCGCGGATCAGATGGCGCGCGGTTTCGTGCTCGGCGCGACGGCAGGCCGGACGACGCTGACCGGTGAGGGCCTACAGCACGCCGACGGTCATTCGCTGTTGCTGGCGTCGACCAACCCGGCCGTCGTCTCCTACGACCCGGCGTTTGCCTACGAAATCGCCTACATCGTCGAGAGCGGGCTGGCCCGCATGTACGGCGAGAACCCGGAGAACGTCTACTTCTACATCACCATCTACAACGAGCCCTACCGTCAGCCACCTGAACCCGAGGGCCTCGACGTCGAGGGCCTGCTGCGCGGCATCTACCGCTACCGGCAGGCGCCCGAGCAGAAGGCCAAGCAGGCGCAGATCCTGGTGTCGGGCGTGGCCATGCCGGAGGCGCTGCGCGCGGCCGACATGCTCGCCGCGGAGTGGGACGTGGCCGCCGACGTGTGGTCGGTGACCAGTTGGGGTGAGCTCAACCGCGAGGGCGTGGAGATAGAGAAGGAAAAACTACGCCATCCCGACCGGCCGGCGCGGGTCCCCTACATCACCCAGGTGCTCGCCGACACCCGCGGCCCCGCAGTGGCCGTCTCGGACTGGATGCGCGCGGTTCCCGAGCAGATCCGGCCGTGGGTGCCCAACACCTATCTGACGCTGGGCACCGACGGCTTCGGGTTCTCCGACACCCGGCCCGCCGCACGGCGCTACTACAACACCGACGCCGAATCGGTGGTCGTCGCGGTGCTCGAGGCGCTGGCCAACGACGGCGAGGTCGATCAGTCCGTCGCCGTCGAGGCCGCCAAGAAGTACCAGATCGACGACGTGCTGGCCGCGCCAGAGCAGACGTCCGACCCCGGGGTGGCCTGACGACGGCATCGATCTCGTTGACTCTGCGCTCACGGTGACGTCCACTCGCACTTTCTCGCCGTAGGCGCAGAATCAACCAGAAGGTCTGCACGCGTCCGCTTGTCGGCACCCAATCGGGTAGCCGCGACGATTGGAAACCATCTCGACGCATAGAACGACCCGGATTATTCCAAGTTCCTCGTCGACGATGCGGGCGCAGACCATCCGCGGCCGCGGCCAGGTCCGGCAGATGGCTGGCACACTCTGCGTCAACTTGCATTTGACCAGGTCCAAGCGGGCTCCGGCTGGCCGCTGCGGGCCGGGAGGATGCGGACCCGACGCATCAAAGGCGATGGAGTCCGTCTCACTCGTATCGCACGCGCAGCACCTCAAGAACCACTCCTAAACCCAACGGGCCCGCTCAACGGTTGCTCCAATGCCCGTATCGATTTCAAGCCTTGTTCACTTGTCGGTCTGCTTCACTACTCTCCGTCCATCACATAACGCCTTCCTATATCGACCGACAGGGAGACATCATGAGCACACTTAACTTCAATCAACTGTTGGAGGCCTGCCGTCCGGGCGGTGCAGCGACCCTCACGTCAGTCACAGAGTTGGTGGCGGCCGAGGGATCACACGGTGGCATAGCACCGGCCAGATTCGTGCCTGCCCGCGGAAGCGGTGCAACGTACTGCTATGAGCAACGCTTCATCGATGGGGTCGCCGCGAACTGTGTCCTGGTCGACGGAAAAGCATCTCAGCTGAACAGAATCGAGGACGAGATCGTTAAGGCAATTGCCGACGGCACAGAGCCGCTGGCTCTTACGCCGAGGATCGTTGTCCGTTACGCAGACGGAACATCGGCCAGCGACCTAGAGTTGCCCCATCGCCTGTACGACGGTCACATTCGTGCCGGGCACGTCGACGGCAAGAGTGTCACCGAACATCCAACTTACCGTGCCGCTCGTGACGCAACACCGGCAGACGTGCGGCCGATTCTCGAGCTGGCGCCGGCCGCACTCGTTCTTGGTGGCTGGGACTCAACACGCCGTGCCCGTCAAGGCCGGTATCGTAGCGCGCTCACGGGCGATATTATCGGCGAGCTCGCCGACCAAAGTGAGCACGACATCGACTCGATCCGACCGCCAAGACGCGGCGGCGCCCGGTCAGACTCCATCGCCGCCAGTGTTCGGCTGACCGGTAAGCAACTTGAAGACCTGCTGGTCGATCAAGAGGCGGAGCTGTCACCCAAACTCGCCACCAAGATCCGCGAAGATGTCAAGAAATCGAAAAACGGGCGTACGTCGGCGTCCACGCTCGGACTGGGTTCTATCCCTCCGACACTTGAGAATCTCGGGTTGGTGGCCTGCCGTCGCATTATCCGCTCCCACGTGCTGTCTTTCGCGGCGCTGCGGCAATTGCGATTCGGCGCCGGGCCTGACGGGGATGCGGCGTGCCGAGCACTGCTTGGCGCCTTCGCACTAGCGGGACTCGCTCGTGCCAACGCAGAGCTTAATCTCCGTGCCAACTGCAACCTTCGCGAAGCAGCCCAGCCGCGTACTGAGTTAGACGCGCGCTACGGCCAGGTCATCGCACTAGACCCCATCGACATCAAGACTGCAGATTCTCTGCTCGACGAAGCAATCAAGACTGCGCGCTCCACTGCTGGAATTCGCTGGGAGGGACAGGTCTTCGAGGTAATCGGCAACGAACTCATCGTAGACAATGCCGATGCGGATGCTGAGGAGTAACCATGGCGGTTACTGGAATCCGTGCGCGCTTCCCACTCGGCGTATATGTGGGCCATCGACCAGACGGCTCACCTGACGCACTTCCCTCAACACTGCGACTGCACGCTGCTCTCGTAGCAGCAGCATCGCGGGGCAGCACTGCCGATGTCCGAGGAGCCACGCTGGCCAGACGTTCATCCATCACGCGCGCGCTCGAATGGATCGAGGACAACCCACCAGAGTTTGTCGAGCTTCCACCCGTGCGCGAGAACGCGAATGTCAAGGAATTTGCCTTCCGGGATGAAGGCGTCGTGGAAAATGTGAGCAAGAGTCCAATGCGTCGGAAGACGCCACGTGCCGTTGGAACGGGGACGGCGATCTCAGCCCCGATCGGCTGGGGCTGGGCTGATGTACCAGCGGATGTCGCAGAGGCACTAGCCACACTCTGCGAGGACGTTCCGTGCCTGGGTGAGGCTCACTCGCCGGTCATACTCGAATTCGGTGAGATCGCCCCGACACATCGCCGGTCATCACGGGTATCACCGTTTGCCCCCGCAGACATTCGCATCGCGACTCCCGTTAGTGGCCGCCTTTGCGAGCTCGACGAATTGCACGCGGAAGCACATCCCCACACCCCTCCCGCACCTGCGAAGGACCGTTGGAAAGAAACCGAACAACCGAGCGCGCCACCCATTAGCCATAACAATGCCGTCGATATCGGCTATAACCCGATCGATACCACTAACCCGCCAGCGGCTCCGTGGCGGCACGTTATCCATATCAGTATCGATACGCCTATCCCCAACTCTGAGCGTGTCGGGTGGTCAATCGCTCTGCACCGGGCGATGGTCGCAGCACTGGACACTGACGCGTCTTCAGTGATCACCGGACGATACGCACCAGGCACTGCTCCGGAGGCCAATCGGGTTGCCATCCAGCCCATCGACGCTGCGGTGATGAGTATGTCGCGACATCCTCACCTCGGGGCGGGAATCGCAATACTCGTACCAAACGATGCACTGGAGATCACGAACCGTGCATTGCGCAACGTCACACGCCTCTACAGGCGCGACCAACAACCGATCCTTCTCGGCCAACGCACAATAGTGGATGCCGCGACTTTTTGGCAGGCGCCCGGCCCTGGCGTGATACGGGTGTGGGAGAGCTTGCCCGCTGTCATGCCTGAGACCCGACGGCCACGTCGGCCCCGACGAAGAGCCTGGACTCTTGCCGAATCAGCGCAGCTTTCAGTGGGATTCGTATTCCGTGACCAATTGCCACATGTCTCGGCAAGAACCGCCGAAGAACGCTACGCTGCGACCGTTGACGCCGTTGAATCTCGTGGTGTCAGAGCAGTAGTGACCTCGCCACTACCCGACGCTGATGTCAGAAAATACGCCCACAAAATGCCAGACGGCGTTGTTGCTCAACCGTATCGGTTGCACCTACTCGGTGGCTCTCTCTTGCCGGATCAGGCATTGATCGCGATCGGTCAAAGCCGGCATCTCGGTTGCGGTCTGCTATGTCCGATCGACCGTCCTGAATCTCTCGTTGAGAGTTGGGGTGTGACAGAATGACTGAACTAAATGTCGAAGATTTCGACTCCTTTTTCACTGCGATACATGGCTATCCACCCTTTGCATGGCAATCGCGGCTGTGCCGCATGATCGCAGAGACAGGGGAATGGCCCGAATCTATTGTCGCACCGACGGGCGCGGGCAAGTCGAATGTTGTTGATGTACATGCGTTCGTCAATGCCTTATACGGCTGCAACAACGGGCCACGGGTTCCGCGGCGGCTTGCAGTTGTCGTCAATCGCCGCACGATCGTTGATGCTCACGAGCAACGGGCATTGGACTTGCGAGCGAGTCTGCGTATGCCACAGTCAGATGTGGTGGCTCAAGTCGCTGAAGGTCTACGCCGCGTACGCCACGACTCGGCTCCGTCAGAGGACGTTCTCGCGCTGGCAACGCTTAGGGGGGGCCTGCTACCCGATCGTTCCTGGGTGGATGACCCTACATCCTGCATGATCATTTGCGCCACGCCCGACATGTGGGGAAGTCGGCTCCTCTTCGGCGGTTATGGCTCATCACCTCACGCCCATCCGCGCGAGGCAGGTCTGCTCGCGTTCGATTCGGTCATGGTGCTGGACGAGGCACATCTGAACAAGCAGTTGCTAATAACCGCCCGCCGAGTGCGTGAGTTGATCCAACGTAATCCTGCACCGGCGCCCGCACTGCAGATCGTCGAAACAACTGCGACACCCACGAGTGACATCGGAAGACGCTCCGTCGGTGTCGATGACGCGGATCTGGCAAGCGATGCCGAGCTCGCACAGCGGCTCAGACGTCCAAAACCGGTGACATATCAACCGACCGACTTGTGGCCGGATAAGCGACCTTCAGACAAGTACATCAACGAAATCAGCGACACCGTCGTCCGGATGTGGAAGAACACACCGGAAGGCACAGTCGGTTGTATCGTCAACACGGTCTCGACGGCGATCCGCGTGGCAGACAATCTTCGAAAACGACTCGCCGGCGAGGCGGCGCGAAATCACGTACTCACCTGGGTTGGTCCAATGCGGCCGATGGACCTCACCGCCCAGATCGCCGCTCACCCTGATGCTTTCCGACCCACAGGTGATCCTACTGTCGGGATTATCGTCGCAACCCAAACCATTGAGGTGGGCGTGGATATCGACTTCGCCTCGCTCGTCACCGAGCTGGCCCCGGGGCCGGCCCTCGCTCAGAGAGCGGGTCGTGTCAACCGACTGGGTTCCCGGGAGTCAGGATCCATCATCGTAATCGGTCCACACAGTGCGCCAACCAGAAGCGGTCCTTATGATGCGGATGAATTGGAGCAAGCGCTTGAATGGCTAGTGCGACGCGCAACCGACCCGGCAGGCTTGGCGCCGTCGGCGATCACTCTCGATCCTGCACCTGTGGCAAAGGACAAGCGATTGGTTTACGCGCGACTCGAGGCAGGCGACGTCGAAGCCCTCTCCACCACGAGTGAGGATCTAGCGGCGCCCCAGGAGCGATCACTGTGGCTGCGCGATGATCTCGAGCCCGACAATCAAGATTGCGGTGTCGTACTACGCGCGCAACTCCCCGAGCATGATCTCGATTCGCTGGCCCTCCTACAAGTAACCCCGCCCGCCGCCCGCGAAATTTTTCCGGTGCCCGTTCACCGCGCGCGTGATATCTGTCGCACTTTAGGCAAGGCCGAAGCGCCATATAGCCGAGCATTCGTGTGGCGGAACGGAATCATCAGCCGCATCGGAGTTGACACAGGAGAAGGCCCTCGTCCCGGCGATGTATTGATCCTTGATTCGATTCATCCAATCGTTCTGGAACACACCATCGTTGACTATGGCGATGGCACAGAAGAACAGCACACTACGTGGGGCGGGATCGAAAATGACAACGAAGTTGAGGTTCTCTGGCGGTCCAGGAATGAGGACCTCTTCCTGCAGATCGACGACATCGTTGCCAATGACGCCGACGCCGCCAACATTGTCCAACAGTTGGTCAATGACACCCTCGACCGCTCAGACCAGGTCATCGTAGGACGCCCCTTCGAAGATGACGAGGAGCATACCGTCCCCTGGGTTGTGCTCAAGCCGGCGCGTCTTGTCGTCGACGATGAAGAAGCCCGGCAGATGTGGGACGGCACATCTGCTGTTGAACTCGACGTGCATGCTGCCGCCGTTGCCCGTCGGGCACGCGCACTTGCGACACATTTGTCCCTGACGGAGTATGAAGTTAGCACTCTCGAACTTGCCGGTCACCATCACGACGATGGTAAGCGCGACCGCAGGTTCCAAACCATCCTCGGTGGAAAGCCCAATACCACATTCCTGGCCAAGAGTGGCGGCAAGTCAAGCCGCCAACCTCAACTCAACAAGACACGCGCCGCTCTGCCGCCGGGCTGGCGCCACGAGCAGCTTTCGGTTGTCCTTGCTGAGCACACCCTCAAAGACCTCCGCCGCGGGCAACGGGAACTGGTACTGCGCCTGATTGGAACAAGCCACGGGCGGGGACGATTAGCGTTCCCGCACAACGCAACCCATCTTCTGGACCCGGCAGACCGGTCGGGAGAGTCCGCTGCCATCGAACTCTTCGATCGTGGCGCGTGGGAGACGCTCATCGAAGACACACACCGAAAGATTGGGCCGTGGGCGTGCGCCTACTACGAGGCGCTTTTGAGAGCGGCTGACTGCACAGTGTCGAAGGAGGGGTCATGACCGTCTTTATGTTGGGATCGGACCATACTCGGGCACTCGACCACTTCGCTGGCTACGGGCTCAGCGCCATTCTCGAGGACGCCGGCGAACGTGATATCCGACTCAACTGGTCAGACGAGGCTAAGCCCAGGCTCATTCTCAGCGGACTTCGATCAACAGCCACGCAGGTTGCCGAAGCTGTACGCGCACATGCAGTTAAACACAACCAAACAGAGTCCTGGGTGAAACAAATAGCAGCGGTAAAAGGGCAAGGGAAGACGTTTGAAGTCGGCCTCTTCAGCCCGCGCATCGGAACTCCCGGTGAACCGGATGAATGGAAGCGTCTGTACGACGCCCGATGTGCGGTTCTCGATGCAGAGTCCAACCAAGCCTGGCTCGACTCATTGATGCTCCAGGCACTAGGCGAGCCTGCGTACTGGCTTCTTGACAGCCCACTTCCGGAGCCCGACCGCGGGGCGTCTCGGTGGGAGATGAAGACACGTAACAGGGGCGAAGACTTCACTCGAAACCGGTTGGCGCTTTTGGCCCAAGCAGTAGCAGCAAGATCCAGCGACGCGATCATGGCCGGACTCGTCGGTGACGCTGTTGTCGACGAGATGGGGAAGGACAGGCCGGAATCTCGCTCCGGAACCGGACTAGTTCCGCCAGGTCCGGTGGACAATGCGATGGCGTGGTGTGCCCTGTGGGGACTGTCCGCATTTCGCATCACTCACCGTATTGGGCGTCAATCGTTCACTCCGGGCGCCTACCCACAGACCAAGGTCCACCCGGAAATGATGGCCCTGCCGCTCGTCACCTCGCCGACATCACCGGCGAAGCTTCGCCGAATTCTACGGTCCCGCGCCTTCGACAGCGCTGCATTCGCTCCAGCCGGATCCTCCGAACGCGCTGTCGGCAAGGAGGCATTGCGTGAATCCGGAGTTACCGGCCTCGTGCGATTCGCCGTACGCGTAGCAGGAAGTGCATCCGCTCCTGAAAGACAGATACTCGCCGGAGAGTTCGACCCCATATAACAGAAAGCCATGCCAGAAAGCCACGCTTTGAACATCATCGAGATCCCGGTGAGCTTAGTCGCTCACACCGTCTTCTGCGAGCGGCGAGCCTGGATAGAAGCCGCCGGCGAGCAAGTAGTGCACTCTCAGATCGAGACGGGGGTCGCCGCACACACCAGCGTCGATAGCCCTGGTGCGGCACGAGGGCGCACGCGATCGGTCGAGATTCATCACCACGGTCTCGGCGTTTCAGGGCGATGCGACATCCTGAGGACAGTAGAGGACAACGCGGTCACAGTCGTCGAGTACAAGTCCACTCCCGTCCGACGTATCGCCGAGGTCAGCGAGGCCAACCTTGTTCAGCTAGCCCTCCAACGGATGTGCTTGGAATCAATTGGCGTCAAAGTGATTTCGCAGGAAGTCTACTTCACTGATCAACGTCGCTCAGTGCAGGTGCAGCTCTCACCATCGGACTTCCGGAATGCAGAACGATGGGTGGCGAGAACCCGCGAAATCATCGGGCAGCGAGTGGCGCCGCCACCGCTACTCGATGATCCCCGCTGTGCCTCATGCTCGCATGTATCGATTTGCTTGCCGGATGAGCATAACCAGGTGGCGGCCCCACGACGAATTGCGGTCAGCAACCCACATGGTGACATTCTTCATCTCACCACACCGGGCAGCCGTGCTTCGCTGCGTTCAGGACGCGTAGTCGTCACAAAGCAACACGACCAGATCGCAAGCGTTCCTCTTGAGCGGATCGTGGGCATCGTCGTGCATGGCAATGTCGACATCGCCAGTGCTCTAATCCGCGAGGTCCTTTGGCGCGGTTATTCGATAGTCTGGTGTTCTGGTAGAGGGCGTGTAGTCGGCAGCGCACGGCCGGCGTCGTCGCCGAACGGTCTCGCGAGAGTGAACCAGCATGTTGCTTCGAGCATAGGCCGTCTCGATCTTGCGCGCGAATTCATCCGGTCGAAGGTATCGAACCAAGCCACTCAGTTGCGACGCAATGCTCGAGCCGATGTGAAGACCGCTGTGGCTCGGTTACGTGCGATTGCACGCAAGTGTATAGACGCGCCCGACATCACCCACCTCTACGGCCTTGAGGGAGAAGCGGCCGCAGTTTATTTCGGCCACTTTTCAGCCCTATTGTCAGACGATATCGACCCAGGCTTCCTATCGCGATGGCCTGGCCGGGTAGGCCGACATGCCGACGATCCCTTGAACGTTCTCTTGAATTACGCCTATGGGCTGTTACTGGCGGACGTCGTTCGCGCAATCCACGCCTGCGGATTGGATCCCCACGCTGGATTTCTTCATTCCGCTGCACGCAATAAGCCTGCACTCGCCCTTGATCTTATGGAGGAATTCCGTGCGCCGGTTGCAGATTCAGCCGTAGTTGGCATGATTAACAATGGCGAGGTCGTTGTGGCGGATCTACCGCGAACAGCTGGACGACGAATGCTCGGAGAAAAGACGCGACGAGTTGTCACGAGCGCATACGAGCGGCGGGTCCAACAGGAGTTCAAGCACCCCGTCTTCGGATACTCGGTCAGTTGGCGCAGAGCGATGGAAGTCCAGGCGCGGATGATTCTCGGAGTCCTCGATGGAACGACACCAGCATACAGAGGAATTCGCACTCGATGACCCGTCAAGATGCTCATCGAATTCTGATCGCCTATGACGTCACCGACGACAGACGACGGGCTCAGCTTGCCAAAGTACTTTCAAAGTATGGGGATCGCGTGCAATACAGTGTCTTTGTCGTCGACACGGTTCCGGGGCGGGCAGTCCGGATGCGCGTTGAGGTGAGCCAGACAATCGACAGTTCTCAGGATTCGATATTGTTCTGCGACCTTGGTCCGGTAAATACGCTCTCGCCGCGCCAGTTCGAGTTCGAAGGTCGACGACGGCCTGTGACCGACAGAGACAGCTTCGTTGTGTGACCCGATGGTTCCCCGAAGAAGTGAACACGGCTAGCCTGCTTCCTGAGGCTTCAGCGCGTCTGCTTCGTGCTCGATACATGAGTGCACGGCATTCGCCGAACACCTTCGATAGCCGTAGAAGATCTAATTACTAACCCGGATTTTTCACGAAATGTTCTGGCTGAGGGTGTGTAGATAAGCGAAAGTGCCTGTCCTGCAAGGAATAATTGGACTTGTCCAAGATTCAATCGTTCCAGCTGGAAGGCACCTCGCAGGTGAAGAATATCGCGGTCGTACCACGGGTGAAAGTGTCGGCCGACGGCCATGGTGTCGTGTCGCACGCCGGGATGGGCATGCTGCGTGAGCTCGCTGACCGGACCGGGTTATCGGCGCAGGTCACCGCGGCGCTGGCCGACACCTACCGCGGCCGGTGGGTGTATGCACCCGGGGAGGTGTTCGCTGATCTGGCTGCTGCGGTCGCCGATGGGGCGGACTGCATCGACGGGGTCGGTCAGCTGTGCGGCGACCGTGAGCATGCCTTTGGCGCCAAAGCCTCCACGACGACGATGTGGCGGCTGGTCGATGAACGCATCGACGCCGCGCACCTGCCGCGGGTGCGTGCCGCACGCGCTGCGGCCAGCGCGCCTGGGAGGCTGGCGCCGCCCCGGTTGCCGGGGACTGGTTGCACATCGATATCGACGCCACCCTGGTCAACGATCACTCCGACAACAAGGACAAAGCCGCCCCGACCTGGAAGAAAACCTACGGTCACCACCCGCTGCTGGCCTTTGTGGACCGCCCCGAGATCGCCGGGCGTGAAGCGCTGGCGGGGCTGCTGCGCACCGGTCGCGCCGGCTCCAACACCGCCACCGACCACGTCACCGTCCTGGACCAGGCGTTGGCGTCGCTGCCGCCGCGGTGGCGGCCCGACCCCGATCATCGCGACGACCCCGATAAGCCGGCGGTGTTGGTGCGCTGCGACACCGCCGGGGCCACCCACGATTTCGCCGCGGCCTGCCGCGAACAGGGGGCGGGGTTCTCGTTCGGCTACCCCGTTGATTGGCGGGTACAGGACGCGGTGGACACCCTCAACCTCGGGCAGTGCTGGTATCCGGCGATCGAGGGCGACGGCGGTATCCGCGCCGGCGCTTGGGTCGCCGAGGCCACCGACCTGGTCACCCTGTCCTCGTGGCCCGCCGGCACGAGGCTGGTCCTGCGCAAAGAACGCCCCCACCCCGGCGCACAGTTACGGTTCACCGACGCCGACGGGATGCGGGTCACCGCGTTCATCACCGACACCCCGGCCGGTGTGGTGCCCGGCCAGGTCGCCGGCCTGGAGTTGCGGCACCGCCAGCACGCCCGCGTCGAGGACCGCATCCGCGAACTGAAAGCCACCGGCCTGCGTAACCTGCCGTGTCAGGCGTTTGACGCCAACGCCGCCTGGCTCGAGATCATCCTGGCCGCCGCCGATCTGGTCACCTGGTGCCGGCTCATCGGATTCACCAGCCACCCCGGCCTGGCCCGCGCCGAGATCACCACCTTCCGCTACCGGGTCCTGCACGTGGCCGCCCGCATCACCCGCAGCGCACGCCAACTACGGCTGCGTATCGATGTCACCTGGCGCTGGGCCGCTCTGATCGCGGCCGCCTGGCAGGCCATCCGCACCGCCTTCGGTTGACCGACAGCCCATCTGACCGACCGACACGAAAGACTCATCGGCCCCAGGAAAGCCCGCCCAACCCGGCGACACGGGACGGCCAAACGCATCCACATCTCGAAAACCGATCCCACACAACACGATTCAACATACCGCTGCTTCCCGCCCCACCGGCATGCAAAATCGAGGCTAAGACCTGAAAAAGTCGGCGCGTTGATCCGCGGGTTGACGGTTCTGAATGTCCGTGGCCATGTTGAAGTCGCCGCTGGTGGCCAGGAAAAGTCCCCATTCCCTTGCAGGGGTTGAGGTTAGTTCAGGGGCGCTCACCTCGCTTGTGTTGGGCGTGGCGCATGCGGAACGATTCGCCGTCGGTGATGACGACGCTGGCGTGGTGGAGTAGCCGAAAGCGCGCGGGCTCGCCGATTCTCGGTGGTGGAAATCGCGGAACCTGCACGTGCTCAAGCATTTTGGCTGTGACAGGTTGATTTGGCCCCGGTAGGACGGTCTGTTTTGGCCCCGTCCGCCCGACTCGCCGGTGCGGTTGT
>NZ_PDCP01000095.1 GCF_002553505.1 Mycolicibacterium agri
CACGCCCACATCGATCACTACACGCTCACCCAGAGTCAACCGCGGCCGCTTCCGCGGCCCCTCGTCAAGAAATTTAGGTCTCACCCCGCCAGCGTCAGCAAACCACCGGCGTCCGCTGCGGACCGACACGCCGACGGCTAACCCAGCCTCGCCAGCAGACATCCCATCCCGAACGCGATCCCAGAACTGACGCATAATCCAGGGATAAGCCTTCAGATACACAACAACCTCCAACAAGGTGGCTGTTGCAATCACCCCCAGAAATCGCCTGGGCTTTTGCGGGCACGAGCGTCTGCTCGCGAGAGAAGTTGGGCATCAGGAGAGAAGATGGGGGCATGCCAAGCCCGAACACCTACGTCAAGGCCTGCATCAACGGCGCCCGCACGCCCGATCAGCACCCGGCCCTGCCGGTGAGCCCGCAGCAGATCGCCGATGCCGCGCTGGCCGTGCACCGGGCCGGCGCCAAGGCGGTGCACCTGCACCCCAAGACCGCCGACGGCGTCGACTCGCTGCACCCCGACGTCGTCGGTGCCGCGGTCGATGCCGCGCGACACGGCGTGCCCGGCCTGCCGATTGGGGTGACGACGGGCGCGTGGGCGCTGCCGGACCCGGAGCAACGCCTGCGCACCGTCGAAGGTTGGCGGGTACGACCCGACTTCGCGTCGGTGAACTGGCACGAGGACGGCGCCGAACCGCTGGCAAAGCTGCTGCTCGGCATGGGCATCGGCGTGGAGGCGGGCATCTTCCACGCCGAGGCGGCCGAGGCGTGGGCCGAATCGGAGGTCGCCGAGCACTGCCTGCGGGTGATGGTCGAACTGGGGCCCGACGCCGACACCACCGTCGCCGACGACGTGCTGTCTGCGGTGATGGCGGCGGGCTCGCCCGCATCGGTGCTCCTGCACGGCGTCGACGAAAGCTGTTGGCCGCTGCTGCAACACGCCGGCGCGCGCGGGGTGCAGACCCGCATCGGCCTTGAGGACACGCTGCTGTTGCCCGACGGCTCACCCGCACCCGACAACGCCGCACTGGTGTCGGCCGCGATCGAACTGCTCAGTCGGTAGACGCGGCCATCGAGAAGTCGGCGAAGTCGAACCCCGGCACCACGATGCAGCTGACCAGTGACGGCTCGTCGTCGCGGGGCCGCGCCCGCTGCCAGTTGCCCGGCGGTATCACCAGTTGCGGGTGCTCACCGGCGACGATGTCGGCGCCGAGCAGATGCGTTGCGGCCCTGTCTTGTTCGGGGCCGAACTCGAGCAACAGCGGGCTGCCGCGGTGGAAGAGCCATATCTCGGTGCTGCGCACCGTATGCCAAGCCGACTGCTGACCGGGCATGAGCAGGAACAAGATCGCGGTGCCCGCGCTGCGCGGGCCTTCGTAATCCATCGGCAATGCGGACTGGGGGATCGACAGACCGCTTCGCCAGGTCTCCCGGAAATAGCCGCCTTCGGGATGTGGCGACAGGTTCAGCCGCTTTGCCCAGTCCGGAAGCTCGCTCATCGCATAACCACCTCGAATCCGTGTCAATGACCCACACTAGAGAACGATGTCGAGTCCCACGCCGATCGTGCTCATCCACGGCCTGTGGTTATCCGCGGCCAGTTGGGCCCCCTGGGTCGAGCGGTACCGCGATGCGGGCCTCTGCGTGCACGCGCCGGCCTGGCCGGAAGGCCCCGACATCGGACTGGCCGAAGCGACCGACCACTTCGAGGCGTTCGTGCGGTCGCTGCCCGATCCGCCGATTCTCATCGGGCATTCGATGGGCGGGCTGATCACACAGTTGCTGCTGGGCCGCGGCGTCGGCACGGCGGGCGTGGCCATCCAGCCGTCGAAGCCGCGCGGTGTGCTGCGGGCCCCGCTGTCGATGCTGAGATCTGTGGCCTTCGTCCTGCGCGACCCGCGCAACCGGCATCGGGAAGTGCCGATCACGCCCGGGCATTTCCACTATGCGTTTGCGAATACGTTGTCGCGCAGTGAGTCCGACGAGTTGCATGCGCGGCTGACGATCCCCGCACCGGGGCGTGCGGTGTTCGACGTCGCGTTTGCCGACCTGGTGCCGAAGTCGACGGCGCCCAGCACAGTGGATTTCACGAAGAGCGACCGCGCCCCGTTGCTGCTGATCGCAGGCGACCGCGACCACCTGATGCCGGCGTCGGTGGTCTACGAGAACTACAACCGGTACCGCCGATCGCGTGCGGCGACCGATTTCAAGGTGTTTCAGAATCGACCGCATCTGATCACCGCGGTCCGCGGGTGGGAAGACGTGGCCGACTACGCGCTCACATGGACCTTGCGGCACACCGGATAGTCTTGGCGCCATGGGTCGCCTGAGCCCCGGCTGGCTTGTCGCGTTGTGCGCCGCGATCCTTGCTGTCGCGGTGTGGCTGCCGTGGCTGACGACCAGCGCCGACGGCGGTGGACGTGCCAACGCGTTGGGTGGGATCGTCGGGAGCCTGTCACTGCCGCCGCGCTTCGGCGCGGGCCAACTGATCGCGCTGCTGGCGTCGGCGCTGATCGTGGCGGGTGCAATGGCGGCCCGCGGGCTGTCGGCGCGGGCGGCATCCTCTGCCGCCCTTGCGATCTCGGTGCTGATCGGGGCTTTGACGATGTGGTATTACCGGCTCAACGTGCACCCACCGATCTCTGCGGGGTACGGGTTCTACATCGGTGCCGGTGTGACCGTGGTCGCTATCGTATTGTCCGTGTGGACGATGGTGGTGGCGTGGTCGTCGGTCGGGCGGCGCTCGTGACGGGCTTCATCGAACCGGTCACCCTGACCGGGCAGCGTTGGGTGATGCTGGAACCGCTTACCCGCGAGCATGTTTCCGAGATCGCGGCGGCCGCCTCCGACGGCGATGTCGGCAACCTGTGGTACACCGGTGCGCCATCGCCGCAGACGGCGGCCGAGTGGGTGGACATGCGGCTGAGCGTGCAGGGACCCGACACGGGCCTGACGTTCGTGGTGCGCCGGTTGGACGGCACCGTGGTGGGGTCGTCGAGCTACATGAATGTCGACCCGCGCAATCGTCGGCTCGAGATCGGCAATACGTGGTATGGCGAATCGGCGCGGCGCAGCGGTGTCAACTCCGAAACGAAGCTGCTCATGCTGACGCACGCCTTCGAGGTATTGGGCTGCGTGGCAGTGGAATTCCGCACGCACTTCTTCAACTTCGCCAGCCGCACGGCCATCGAGCGGCTCGGCGCGAAACTCGACGGCGTGCTACGCAGCCACCAACTGTTGCCTGACGGGTCGCGGCGCGACACCGTGGTGTATTCGGTCCTCGATCACGAATGGCTGTCGGTTAGAAGGCACCTGCAATTTCGACTGGACCGCCACGGTTAGCGCCGCGACCCGTTGCTCCTCGGTTTATCCAGCGTCGACCGTGGTGGTCTCGATGCTCTTCTGTTCGCCGCCGTGCGCGACTTCGATCTTGCGCGGCTTGGCCTTCTCGGAGAGCGGGATCGTCACCGTCAGCACACCGTTCTCGTACGTCGCCGAGATGCGGTCGCTGTCGATGCCCTCGCCGAGCGTGAGCTGACGACGGTAGCTGCCGAAGAATCGTTCGTTCACCATCCACTGCACACCCTCGTCACCGCGCGCGGTGCGATGCGCAGAGATCGTCAGCATGCCGTTGTCGACACTCACGTCGACCGAGCCGGGATCGACGCCGGGAAGATCGGCGGTCAAGACATAGTGGTCATCGATCTTGCACAGGTCCATCGGCATGAACCGAGGAGCGCGATT
Source organism: Mycolicibacterium agri (assembly GCF_002553505.1). GTDB lineage: Bacteria > Actinomycetota > Actinomycetes > Mycobacteriales > Mycobacteriaceae > Mycobacterium > Mycobacterium agri. The sequence continues at coordinate 3,743 of NZ_PDCP01000095.1, forward strand.
TGATCCGGTGCTCAGCAAGCCCCGGGTCAAGGCTTCAAGGTCACTGAACGGATCAGACAGCACAGCAATTCACCTCCTGTGTCGTGATGGTGCCCGCCACCCTGGCGGGCAGCTAAATCATTGTGCACCTCGGATATTAGCACTCTGCTGTCAAGAGTGCTAGCTCCTGGCAACCTGTGATCCGCGCAGCCTGCCCCCGCATTGGTCGCACGTCAGGCCCGCGGTGAAGCGCCGGCCGCAGGCCGTGTGAGCTAACTCCACCGCGGGCCCTTCCGGCGCCTCGAACCAGCGCTGCGCCCACTGCAGCGCGGTGATGATCACCGCGAACAGGCCGCGGCCCTTCTCGGTCAGGCGGTACCGGTTGTCGGCGGCGACGAGCACGCCGTTGGCGACGAAGATCGACAACCGGTCGGCCACCGAGCCCGGCGGAGCGGCGAGCTGCGTCTGAAAGTCGGTGAACCGGCTGAAGCCGACGAACGCGGCGACCAGGATCGCGAAGCCCCAGCGGTTGCCGAGCACGCTCATCGTCTGGGGGAACATGCCTGCCTCGGCCGACCCCGACCGGCGCCGCGTCGTCACCGCCGGTATCGAGCGGGCCCAGGTGCCGCTCGGTCCCCACTGCGCGACGACGTCCTTGTCGCTCGCCGGCTCGCCGCAGGCGCGGCAGATCACCTGTGGTGCGAACTCCGCGTCGCAGGCGGTGTGTCGCATGGCGGGCAGTGCGGGCACATGGTCGCTTACCCAGCGTCGCTCCCAGGCCCAGATCGACACCAGCATCGGCCACAGGGAGCGGCTGCGCGGCGTGGTCAGGTACTCGGCGCGCGGCGGATTCTTCTGGTACACACGGCGTTCCAACAGGCCTTCGGCGGTCAGCGTGCGCAGCCGGTTGGTCAGCACCGCGTCGGAGATGGGCAGGCCGGAGCGGAAGTCGCCGTAGCGGGTGGCGCCGAGGAGGGCCTGCTGCAGCACCAGCAGCGTCCACTCGTCGCCCAACAGCCCGAGCATGCGGGCAACGGCGTTGGGCTGCGGCCGCGGCGCCACCGGCCCTAGAGCCCGATCGCCTCGGCCGCGGTGTCGGTGCTGTGCCAGCGCCGCAGCGACGCGCCGTCGGCCCAGGTCGAGTGGGTGCCGCTGGAAATGCGCTCCGGCAGACGGAGTTTGCACACCGGGCCGTCGCTGACCCGGGTCGCGTCGAACACCAGGCAGTAGGACGCGTCGTCGTTCATGTCGGTGGTCAGGGTAATGAGGTAGCCGTCGTCCTCGGCGGCGCTTCCGAGTCGGGGCGCCATGGCGGTTTCGCTGCCGTAGACGCCGTCGCCGAAGCCGAAGCGTTCCTCGGCGCCGGTGTGCAGGTCGTGCTTGACCAGCCCGTCGAACAGGAACCAGCCCGGCTTGCCCGTCGCGGCGTAGGCGTAGCGGTAGGGCAGGCCGGCGTAGCCGCCGTTGATCATGCCGAATTCGGTGATGCTGTCGGTGAGCTGCTCCTCGGTGGTTGCGCCGGTGACCAGGTTGAACCGCCAGCGGCGCAACCGGGTCTGCAGCCGGTCGAGCGCCAGGAAGCGAAACGCCTTCTGCCACTTGTCACCGGTGAGGGTGTCGACGGGTACGGGGTCGCCTTCGTAGAAGCCGTCGAGCACGATTTCGTCGCCGTCCTCGTAGGCGTTAGTGAAGTGCAGCACGAACGTCGGGTCGGCCTCGAACCAGCGGATGTCGTCGGGACCGCCGCGGCGCGGGATGACCGCGAACCGCGACGGCATGTCCGGATGGAATCCGGGGAAGTGGATGTCGGCCTCCAGCAGTTTCGGGTCCCAGAACAGCGGAAAGTCGTTGAGGATGGCGTAATTCGTCGTGAACGCCATGTCGTGCGGCAGCCGCGGACCGGCCAGCGGGACGTCGGTGAGGTGCACCAGGTTGTTGTCTGCGTCGACCACGCCGTAACGCATGTACGGCGCCTGCTTGCTGTAGGTGAAGAACAGTAACTCGCCGGTGGCCTCGTCGACCTTGGGATGCGCCGACACGCCCCAGTCGAAGGGGAATCCGCCGCGCCAGTCCTCCTTGCCGAGCGTCTCGGCCGTCATCGGGTCGACGCGGTACAGGTCGCCGCACTGGTAGAAGCTGGTCAACGCGGTGCCACGGTGCACGATGACGTCGGTGCTGGAGGCGTCCTTCATCAGTGTCCGCGCGCCCCAGCCGTAGTCGCGTTTGGCGACCTGGATCGGTTCGGCCAGGCCGGGCCACAGCGCACCGCCGGCCTCGTCTTCGGCGAGCAGCCCGTCGGTGCGGATGAATCGGTTGCGGTAGAAGGCTTTTCCGTCGCGGAAGCCGACGATGTGGATCATGCCGTCGCCGTCGAACGGATGGTAGAACTTCAGCGACGGGTGCAGCGGGTTCTCGGTGTTGCGCAGGTACACCCCGTCGAGGTCGCGCGGGATCTCACCCTCGACGACTTCCAGGTCGTCGGCGTTGTACTCGGTGGTCTGCGGGCGCCACGGTCCCGTCCGGTAGGGATGGTCATCGTCCTCGGGCAGGGTCGACAGCCACTTGCCGACGATCTCGACGTCCATTTATAACCCCTCTGCCGATCCGACGATAAAGCTGACGGTGGTGGCGGTGCTGCCGCCGAAGTTCAAAGTGCCGAACGTTTTTGCGCCCTCGACCTGGTAGTCGCCCGCGGTGTTGCTGACCTGTTTGGCGGCGTCGAGCAGCATCCGCACGCCCGAGGCGCCGACGGGATGGCCGCCGCCGATGAGCCCGCCGCTGGGGTTGATCGGCAGCGCGCCGCCGATCTCGATGTCGCCGTTCTCGATGGCCTTCCAGGATTCGCCGGGCCCGGTCAGGCCGATGTGGTCGATCGCGAGATATTCGCTGGGCGTGAAGCAGTCGTGCACCTCGAAACCGTCCACGTCGTCGAGGCGGACGTGGGCGCGGTCGAACGCATCTTCCACGGCGCCGCGGACGTGCGGCAGCACGTACGGGTTGGCGGCGGACCGGTCGAGCTTCTGCTGCAGGCCGAGGCCGACGGTGCGGTGGCCCCAGCCCTCGATCCGGCCGATGGGGCGGACCGAGGGATGATCGCGCAGGAAGTCGTCGGTCGCCAGGACGATACCCGCGCCGCCGTCGGTCATCTGGCTGCAGTCGAAGCGGCGCAGTCGTCCTTCGATGACGGGGTTGGCGTCGTCGTCGGAGCCGCGCACCGTCAGGTCGGGTACGGTCCAGCCGCGGGTCTGGGCGTTCGGGTTGGCTCGCGCGTTGGCGAAGTTCAGGCCGGCGATTGCCCGCAGGTGGGCGTCATCGAGGCCGTAACGTTTGTCGTATTCGTCGGCGACGCGGGCAAACATGTTGGGCCACATGAACTTGGCGTCGTCGCCCTCGTGGCCGATCCAGGCGGCCGCGCCGAGATGCTGCGCGGCGGTGTCGCCGGGCACCGTTTTCTCCAGTTCGACGCCGACGACCAACGCCGTTCGGTAGGCGCCGGAGCGCAAATCGGCGATCGCGGCCAAGGCCGCGACGCTACCGGACGCGCATGCCGCTTCGTGACGCGATGACGGTGTCTCCCAGAGGTCTTCGTGCACGGTGGCGGGCATCGCCCCGAGATGTGCTTGGCGCGCGAACAATTCGCCGAATGCGTTGGCGACGTGCACGACCTCGATGGCGTCGGCGCCCACTCCCGCGGCCGCGAGCGTCGAGTCGACCACTTCGGTGGTCAGGTCGGCGAAGTCGCGGCCCTCCCGGGCCAGGTTGCGGGTGAAGTCGCTCTGATAGCCGCCGAGGATCCAGACGATCGTGGCGCTGGCCATGGGAACACCGTACTACAACTAACAGAGTGACTAAAGCGGGAAGACCAAATAGGGCGGCCTCGTCGGCTCCAGGTCTGAACCGACGAGACCTCAGCGGGCGCGACAGTCGACCGCCGCGCCCACCTGACACGCAGCATTGCCAACCTCGGCAAATGACAAACGTTCGGTGTGCGTACGTCGGTTCTGGGGAACTCTGCGTTGATGATCAATCAGCGAAACCATGAACTCGCTGTGCGGATGGCCGACTTGGCTCGAAACGTCGCGTCTCCGAGCAGTGTCGACGACGTGCTCGCCGACGTCACCAAGACTGCCGTCGAGTTGATCCCTGGCGCCGACAGCGCGGGAATCTTGATGATCCGCAAGGGCGGCAAGTTCGACTCGTTGGCGGGCACCGACGACCTGCCGCACCAACTCGACGTGCTGCAGATGACCTTCAACGAGGGGCCCTGCGTGCAGGCGGCGCTGGACGAGGTGATCATCCGGACCGACGACTTCCGCAGCGAACACCGCTGGCCGAAGTACTCGCCTGCGGTCGTCGAGGTCGGTGTGCGCAGCGGTTTGTCGCTCAAGCTCTACACCGCCAGCAGGACGGCAGGCGCGTTGAATTTATTTGCCTTCGAGCCCAACGCTTTTGACAGCGAAGCAGAAACGATCGGCACGGTGTTGGCGGCGCACGCCGCAGCAGCGATTCTAGCCAGCCGCGAAGGGGAGGAACTGCAGTCGGCATTGTCCACCCGTGACCGCATCGGTCAGGCCAAGGGCATCATCATGGAGCGCTACGGCGTCGACGACGTGCGCGCCTTCGACATGTTGCGGCGGCTGTCTCAGGACACCAACACCAGGCTCATCGATGTTGCGCAACGCGTCATCGACACCCGACAAACCGCGTGACAGCGGAACCGCCCCCCTTTCTGCGCCGAAACCGACATTTGGGTTGCGACACGCCGCGAATTCGCGCCCAAGTGTCGGTTTGGGGGTTCGTGTGGCGGGGCCCCGGAGCCGGCGCGGCAGTGCTGGGTAAGCGACGTCACGACTAAACCGGTGCTCAGCGGGTATACACCGGGCAATCAATATCGCCGTGACGGGAGCGCCCTCATTACAGACACGCTGGACACTACGAGCGCATCGGACCTAGTCGCTGCGCCGCAAGAGCGTCGAATCGACCTTGCCGTCGGGTCGATCGCCTACACCGTGGCAGGCGACGGGCCTGCCCTTCTGCTGGTCCACGGGCTGGGCGGCACGCGACAGACCTGGCAATACCTGATCGACGACTTGGCCCGCACCCATACGGTGATCGCCCCCGATCTGCCGGGTCACGGCGAGTCGGATCTGCCCGCAGGCGACTACTCGTTGGGTGCGCACGCCTGCGCGCTGCGGGATCTGACGTTGGCACTGGGGCACAAGCGTTTTTCGGTGGTCGGTCACAGCCTTGGTGGCGGCATCGCGTTGCAGACGGCGTACCAGTTTCCCGAACGCGTCGACCGACTGCTCCTCATCAGCAGTGGAGGGCTGGGCCCCGAGGTCAGCGTCGCGCTGAGGGCCGCCACGCTTCCGGGGGCCGACGCGATCATCGCAGCCCTCGGCCGACTCCCGGCGGCGGTGACCAGCCGCACCATGGCTGCGCTACCGGCGTGGTTGTCGGGGCCCGACGCCGAGCAGATCGCCGACCTGCTGACAGCACTTCGCGACAGCAAGCAGCGAACGGCGTTCATCCGCACCGCCCGATCGGTCATCAACTGGCGTGGGCAGGCGGTCAGCGCCCGACGTCACACCGGGCTGCTGCACGGCGTCCCGGTGCTGGCCGCGTGGGGAAGCGCCGATACCACCATTCCGCCCGACCATCATCGGGACTTCGCGGCCCGTGTACCCGATGCGGTAACCGTCGAAATCGACGGCGCCGGGCATTACCCGCATGAAACGCACAGCGCTCGACTGCTCGAGCCGATCCAGGACTTTTTGGCATCGACGAAGCCGTGCGAATACTCCGAACAGTCCTGGGTGCGGCGATTACGGAGGGCCAGCGGCTTCGGCGGCGTAGGCTCGACACATCGGCCTCGTCATCCGAAAGCTGGATGAGCGGTCGTTACCACGATTACGCGAGATCTGCCGAGCCTCGCCGAACGTTCACAGGTTCAGCCCCGAGCCGCTATATCGGCGGAACAAAGGGGGCTGGCCATGAAACCGCCGGCAACATATGACGACCTGACAGAGGTTTTCCGAGAACTCGCGACACTGGACAGGCAATCAGTCGAGTATGCGCGTCGTCGCGATGCCATCATCGAGCGCTGCTTGCCGCTCGCCGACCACATCGCCCGGCGCTTCAGCAACCGGGGCGAACCCGTTGAAGACCTCGTCCAGGTGGCGCGCGTCGGGCTGGTCAACGCGGTGAAGCGGTACGACGCCGACAACGGCGCGGATTTCTTGGCGTTTGCGATTCCCACCATGATGGGGGAGGTCCGCCGCCACTTCCGCGACCACGGGTGGGCGGTCAAGGTCCCGCGGCGGCTGAAAGAGTTGAACGCGCAGCTGAATTGGTGCCGCGAAGAGCTGTTCCAGCGACTGGGCCGCGCGCCGACGGCCAGTGAAATCGCCGCCGAACTCGGCATCGACCGGGAAGAGGTTGTGCAGGCACAGATCGCGTCCAGCGCGTACTCGACGCTGTCGTCGGACACGCCGGCGTTCGCGGGTGACGAGGACGAGGGACGTTCTCTGGCAAGCACATTCGGCGACGTAGACGCCAACCTGGACAAGGTTCTCGATATCCACACGGTACGACCGCTGCTGGCCGCCCTGCCCGAGCGCGAACAGACGATCCTGAAGCTGCGCTTCTTCGAGAACATGACGCAGAGCCAGATCGCCCGTCGCGTCGGCATCTCTCAAATGCACGTGTCGCGGCTGCTCGCCAAATCGTTGGCGACGCTGCGGCGGCAGGTCGACGTGCTCGAACCGGCGTGATAGGTCCGGCTACTCCAGATCGGCAAGCGCCTTGCGGGCGGCTTCCAGCTCGGCTTCAAGGGCGGCGACCTTGGCGGCCTGCTGGGCGCGGGCCTCTTCGATGACCTGATCGATCGGCGTCGAGAGGTCCTCGTGCAGTTCCTTGGCCGCGCGGGAGACGGCGGCGGCCGCGACGGCCAGATCGCGGGCCAGATAGCTGCTGCCCTGCTTGAGCTCGGCGCGCCATTCGCCGTCGGCCGTGCCGGTGACGGTGAGGGTCAGCTCGAGAGTCTTGGCCTTCTTGCCTGCCGCCTTCTTGGCCGGGGCCTTCTTCGGCTTCTCCGCGGCGGTGGGCGCCTCGGGCGCTGGCGTGCTCTCGGGCGGAGTGCTCTCGGATGAAGTCGAGATTTCCGGAGTGTCGACGTCGGTGGACGGCGCTGCGGCTGGCAGAGTGTCAACAGTCATCGTTACGGCGATTCTCCTAACGTCCTTCTGAACGTCGCCCGCATTTACGGGCTGGCTCCCGAATTATTAGAACATATGTTCGGCCAGAGATCAATTTTCTTCCCCTGTCCCAGGCGAGACGTGCACATAAGGCTCGATCGCTTCAAAATCGCGAAAGGCGCTGAGCAGCAGTGACTTTGACAATAGAGGCGTACTGTATTCCTACAGGCTGACGCTACGCTCTCGAATGATCGATCCAACGTGGAGGCGACTCCACGAGATTGGGCCCGAACGTGCCCTTGCTCGGCCCATCCTGACGGCACCGTCAACCGTCGAGCCGCTGACCTGCGAAGCCCCCGGCTGCAACCCAGGGCTCCTTCGCGGAGGCGAATGTGGAAACCACCGTTCTTGCACGCGCCGGCTGCTGGCGGGGACGACGGCCGTCGTCGCACAGTCGGCGAACCCCGGGGAAGCGCTCGACGGCCTGATCGACTTTCACCTGGACTTCGCGCTCGGCGAGTCTGGCGCCCGGTTGATGGCACAAGCGACGTTCGGACTGTTGAACTCGACGCCGCATTCGGTGAAGCCCGGCGCCGTCACGACGGCCGGGCGCGCCGGTTAGCTGTCAGTGCCACATCCTGCGGCCACCGACGGGCCGTCCGACGGACGCCGGGATGCGCTACACCGCGCCGATGACGAGCAGTTGCACACCGAGGTAGGCCAGGATCGACAGGTTGACCAGCAAACCATCAACAAGCGGGATCGCTCCCGGGACAATCGTGGCCACCCCAATCATCAACTGCCAGTTAACTACTGGCTGGGTTCCGGTAGCTGGCAGTCGGTGGCCTCCGCGTTGACTCCTCTGTAGTTCATCGGCCCGACAACCACGGTCATGGCGATGCTCGCCACTGTCGCACAGGTGATTTCGCTGTCGGAGAAGTAATCGCGCTGGTACGCGGCAACCGCACCGCTCAGCAACCAGACCACCGCGAGAACGCTGAGAATTTTGCCGCCTTTCATGTGCCTCCATCCGTTCTGCCACCTCTACTCCGCGCGCAGCTATCTACCCGCGACAATCTCGGTAGACATTGCTACGGCCGACGATTCGGTCACACGTCGTGCGTGGGACCGAACGCCGAGACAAGCCAATCACACATGGCCTTGGTCAGCACCGCTTGGTTCTCACGCTTGGCGATTTTCGTGACCATCGTCGTCGAACATCGGCTGTTCGAGGGTGGGGCCGAGGGCTCGCAAGCGTCATACATCTGCTCCGACTCCTCGGGCGGCACCTTGATGTCGTTGGCGCCGTGCGCGAAAAGCAAAGGGGCAGTCGGGGAGTCCAAACGTTGCAGCAGCGACAGTTCGTGCCTCAGGTCGCGGTCGCTAACTCGCGCTCCATTTAGCGGGCGTGCGCGTTCGTCAGCCGTGATACGGATCCCCTTCGCCACTTCGGTTGCCTGGACCTTTCAAAAAGACTTTGAGACAACGCCTTACGACGTCCTCACTGAAAACAGTGGTCGCGCGTGTGGGCCCTGCGGCAAGCGTTATCGGCAAGTGGCCGATCTCCATCAAGTTTCGGGATTGATCCGTGTTTCGGTGTGTCGCGATTGCAATCAGTCAGATACGATATCCGGCGCGCCACCGTCAAAGGGCTATAGACGATGTGCGTCAGGCGATTCTGGGGTTCGGCGCCGGGATTCGAACGCGCCGGAACATCGCCGGAGGCACGGAGGGGAGGGCCGACCGTGCGTGCTCGTCGGACCGTAGTTATCACGGGAATCGTGATTTTCGCGTGGTGTGTTGCTGCCCTTGCCGGGTTCGGCAATCTGTTGTTCGGGTTAATTTGCGCGTCGGCGGTACTAGGCGCTGCGATTGCTGTCGCGATGCGTTTCCGGCGTCATCGGCGTTTTGCGATGTTCGGAGCGGAACTGTATTACGCATCTTCTATCGTCCTGCAACGCGACAAGTGGGCGGACCTGATGGAGATCTTGGGTCTGTGTGTCGATGCCGATCTGCGACGAACGCGCTCTGCTCGGGCGAGGGGTGTCATGACTGGGGTCGCCTGGAGCGACCGGCGCTCAGTTCGATACATACCGACTGTGGCTGAAGTGACTGAGGCGCCGTATGGGCTGGCGGTGACCGTGGATGGTGCGCCGGGCCAAAGCCGCGATGTTTGGCAGCGTTACTGCGGTCGACTGAGCTCGACGCTGAGGGTGCGGGAAGTGGCAGTGGCCGAGCCGAAACCAGGGACATTCGAACTGCAATTGCGCGTGCGCGATCCGCTCGGCGCGCCCAATGCGCTTTCATCGGTTCCGCGTTCACGCGGATGGGAGTTGCCGCTCGGCGTCGACGAGCAAGGCCGCTGGGTTGCGGAATCCTGCCGCAATCTGAGTGGGGTGGTCGTCGGCGGGCTCCCTGGCAGCGGCACGAACAACTGGCTCACATTCGCACTCGCTTCGCTGGCCGAACGAGACGACATTCAATGGCTTCTGATTGACGGCAAGCGAGGCTACGACTTGGACGGGCTGGCCCCGCGGGCCTATCGCTATATCGGTGGCGACGCTGCTGGGAAGCTCGAAACAGTCCGAGATGCCTTGCGAGACGTGCAGATGTTGATGCACGAACGCTTGCGCAAGGCGCGCGAACTCTATGGCCGCGCGAACCTTTGGTCTGCTGGACCCAGTCGACTGCATCCCGTCGTGGTTGTCGTCATCGATGAGTGTCAATTGTATTTGGATCCTAGATCTTTCCCTTCAAAGGAGTCGAAAGCCGTTGGCGCGGAGATTGATGCCATCGTTCGGGACCTGGTTATGCGCGGAAGATCCGCTGGCATTCTGGTTATTCTCAGCACCCAAAGGCCGACCGCTAACAGCATCCCGACTAGCACTCGTGACAACTGTGCGCTACGGGTGTGCTTCTCCGTTCGTACCCGCGAATCGGCAGTGGCAGTGCTGGGCGAATTCTCGACGGATTCGGCGACGAGTCCGGTCGGTGCTCCTATCGGTGTCGGTGTGAGCTCGCTTGAAGGCTTCGAGGTTCGGTTCAGAAGTCCATTCGTTCCCGACAATGCGGTCGCCGAACACATACGGGCCACTGCGGGTCTCACTGCTAACCCACTGGATCTACTTCGCGGCGCCTTTATGGATCTGACCGTTGGCGCCGAGATTCAACCGGCGTCGACAAGCCAGACGGAACCGCAGAATTCGGACACACGCCGGCCCTGGGCCGGCACGTGACCCGATGAATCCTTAGGGGGCACTCGGAGAGCACACGGTTTCGCGACTCGATGCACGATCGTCGGCTGAGTCCAGTGAGGACGCGGCAACCGTCGCAGGTTGCCCTCGATCGTCGGCTGCCATTGCGTGAGGGTCGACCGTGTCAGGTTTCTGGCCAGCTCCGAGTTTGAGGGGCTTCTCCGGCCGATCCGCTGCACCTGATGCGTTGAGCAAAGAGGCCGCGCTCATCGGCGGCTGATGCCAGGCGATTGACTATCGGCAGCCAGGCTGCGTCGTCTGATGCCAACCAATCACCGACCACCGCAACGACCGCAACAAACCGAGGCCAGTCGGCGAGCACCTGAAAACCATCGCTGACCAGCGAAAACGAGTGCCCCCGGCAGGATTCGAACCTGCGACACCGGCTTTAGGAGAGCCGTGCTCTATCCCCTGAGCTACGAGGGCGGGACGCTGGGAGCTTACCGCGCGGCGTGCACGGCACTCCGGCCCTGCGCTAGTGGGCCGGGCGGGGCCGCTGGTCGATCAGCGACCCGTCCCGGCCACACATCGCGACGAGCGCTACATGCCCGCGCCGCGGTGCCCATTCCGGATACCCCTCGCGGATCCAGCAGGCGAACAACGATGGGCAGTGCCAAGCCATGACGATGGCGCGGCGAGTACGCGCAACCGTGCGGCGAGGTCGCCTGACCCCGTCGCTGCGCTGCACAAACGGCACTCCCATGACGAAAGACTGTTCCCCGGCTCGGTCCATCTGAAACCGCGCGCCGAAGCCGCTTACCGCAGTTCGGCGATTACTTTCGAGAATGCCTCGGCATGCTTGTCCTGGACAATCAAATAACTGACGCCGTAGGTGTCGCGGTAGCCGCGAAGGGTGTCGGCGATGTCGCGGGTCGACCCGGACAGCACCGCGGGCGTCGACAACAGTTCCTCGTGGGACAGGTGCGGCAGGAATCGCCGCGTGATCGACACGTCCGGCTGACCCGACTCGTCGCGAGGCATTGCCGTGATCGCGAGGTTCAACTCCAAAGACCGGTCACCGGCCGCGCGGCGCACGAAGTCGATGCGCTCGGCGAATAGATCGGACTCGTCGCTGATCGGTTGGCCGCCGGTCAGCCCGATGATGTCGGCCTGCTGTGCCGCTATCGTCAGCAGCCGGTCGCCGTTACCCGCGATCAGGATCGGCACATCGGGCAGATGCTCTCGGATGTGCTCGGTGACGTGGCCCAGGTACTCGACCCGCTCGCGGGCGCTCGGGTACCGCAGTTCGGCGGCCTCGAACTCGTGCTGGGCATAACCGGCACCCAACCCCAGCTCGAAGCGCCCGCCCGACAGGTCCCGCAGCGCCTCCACGTCGCGGGCCAGCAGCGCGGGCTTGTAGAAGCAGGCATTCAGCACGAACGTGCCGAGGTGCAGCCTCTCGGTGGCCGCGGCCGCGGCCATCAACGTCGGAAACGGTGCGGGCGCCCCGATGTGATCGGGCAGGTGCAAGACGTCGAAGCCGAGGTCCTCTGCGCGACGCGCCGCGTCCTGCACCGCCGACAACGACTTGGCGACACGCAGGCCGACGCCGAACCGGAACTCTCTGGCCACCCCGCGATCGTAGGTGATGTCCGCCACTGCCGAACTCCCTGGTTTTTGCATGAGTGGTTGTGGCGCCACAGAATTCACGACCCGGGACGCATAAACCAGCGTCAAAATCAAGCCCCATTTTCATGTTTGGCGCGAAACCGTTCGGGGCAATACTCAGGCCGCCAGACTTCGCGGCCCCGCGGAGTACAACCGCAAGGAGCCATCGCGTGATCCGGCCCGTCGACGAGAATTCCGGCGGGCCGGATCAACTTTTCAAGCCCATGGCCAGTCATCCCACAGTCGGTGTCGAGGAGGAATTCCTTCTCGTCGACCCCGCCTCCGGTGAACCCGTCGCGCGCAACGCGTCGGTCGCCCGCCGTGCCGAGGCGCGCGGCGTCGAGCTGCAACTCGAGCTGACCACCTGCCAGGTGGAGACGACGACGGAGGTCGCGGCCACCACCGACGAACTCCGCTCCGAACTGACCCGGCTCCGCCACATCGCCGCCGAAGCCGCCGAGGCCGACGGCGCGCGGCTGCTGGCGGTGGGACTGCCGCCGACGGTGCCGCACGAATTCCCGATCACCGACACCTCCCGCTACCGCAAGATCGGCGAGCGGTTCGGGATGATCGCCCACGAGCAGGGCATCTGCGGCTGCCACGTGCACGTCGCCGTGCCCGACCGCGAAGCCGCCGTCCGCGTCAGCAACCGGCTGCGGCCGTGGCTTCCGCTGCTGCTGGCCGTCGCCGCCAACTCGGCGGTGTACCGCAACGCCGACACCGGCTACGCCAGCTGGCGCAGCATCCTGTGGCAGCGCTGGCCCAGCGCGGGACCGCCGCCGCACTTCGAGTCCGCCGACGAGTACGACGCCGTCGTCCGGATGCTGCTCAACACCGGCGCGATGCTGGACGAGGGAATGACCTACTGGGACGTGCGCCCGTCGGCCAATTTCCCGACGGTCGAGGTGCGCGTCGCCGATGTGCCCGCGACGGTGGCCGAGACGGTGCTGCTGGCCGCGCTGGTGCGCGGTTGCGTGATGACGGCGCTGGCGGAAGAGCGGCGCGGTGACACGCTTCCCCCGCTGGCCGACCACGCGCTGCGGGCGGCCTACTGGAAGGCCGCGCGCGACGGGCTCGACGGGCATGCGATCGACCTGACCGAGAGCCATGCGGCGGTGCCGACAGTGCAGCTGCTCGACGGGCTTGTCGACCACATCCGGCCGGCACTTGAATCGGTCGGCGATTACGACATGGTGCGCTCCGAAATGACGCGCATCGCCGAACACGGCAACGGCGCCATGCGGCAGCGGCGGGCATGGCAGCGCAGACACGACATCGCCGACGTCCTCGCCGAAGCGGCCGCCGCGACCTTGGAGTGAAAGCTAGCAGTACAGCGCGGTGAGAATGTCTGCCCGCGGATCCTCCGACACGCTCGCCACGTCGGGATCCTGGGTCAGTGTCACCGAAATAGCCTCGCGGCCGGGAGCTTTGGCCATCACGCTGTGATAGCCGAGCAGATCGCCGCCGTGCGCCCATGCCGTGACGCCGCAGGGCAGCGACATCGCGGCAAGGCCGAGGCCGTAGCTCATCGCGCCGTCACGGTTGGGCATGGAAACGGTCTGCATCATCTCGCGCAACTGCGCGGGCGGCACCACGCGACCGTCGACGAGCGCGCCGATGAACGCCGACAGGTCCTCGTTGGTCGACACCAGCATGCCCGACATCCCGGTCGCCGACGCGTTGAAGTCGGTGACGTCCGTGCGCACCCCGTCTTCGCGTTCGTAGCCGTGGGCGAACGGTGCCCGCAGCCCGGTGTCACCCGGTGCGGGGAAATAGGTTTCGCGAAGGCCCAGCGGCGCGATGACGCGACGGGTGACCTCGTCGGTGGCCGGACGGCCGGTGACGGCTTCGATGAGCAGGCCGACGACGATGTAGTTGGTGTTGGTGTACTTCATCTGGGTGCCCGGCGCGAACTGCGCCGGCCGGGCCAGCGCGCTGTCGAGCAGCTGGTCGGCCGTCACGGGTTGAGTGGGAATCGCGGTGACGTCGTCGAAGTACTCGGGCAAACCGCTTTGGTGGCGCAGTAATTGCCGCACCGTGATGGCGTTGCCGTCGATGCCGTCGCCGTGGATTCGCCCCGGCAGATACGTCTCGATCGGCGCATCGAGGTTCACCCGACCTTCCGCGACGAGCTGCATCACCGTTGCGGCGACGAAGGTTTTCGTGATGCTGGCCGCGCGGACATGGGTGTCCGGCTCAAACGGGATGCCCGCGTCGACGTCGGAGTGGCCCGCGCTGTAGCGAATCACGTCGGCGCCGTTGCGCACGACGACGACGCCGCCGGGCAAGTCACCCGTCTCGACCGCCCGCGACAGTGCGGCGTCGACGGCGCGAACGTCGGCATGGGCGGGAGCCGCAACCGCGACCAGAAAGGCTATGAGTGCGAAGAGGATTGGCCGGTGCACTGAGCCGACGTTAGTCGCCAGCTGTGCGCCGCCGCGACGAGGCCCTGGATCAGCGCCGACGTCGGAGGGGACAGACCGTCGTCGTCGGGTGGCGCGCTGCGCGGGCTGATGCCTCGCAGCCGCGGCGACAGTTCGAGCTGGGTGCCGCCGCTACGCACGCGATTGACGGGGTTGTCGGGATGCAGGCCTCGAAGCTCGCGCGGGATCGCGCCCAGGTCGGTCACCACTTGATAGCCCGGCACCGCGATGTGGTCGGCCACGTGCGATGCGAACGCACGGTTGGCGCCGCCGGCGAGCACCTGGGTGCTGCGGCCCAGCCGACCGTAGCCGTGCAGTGAGACGACGACCTCGACGTGGTCGAGAAACTCTGCGAGGCGGTCGGATTCGGCCGGATCGTAGAGCCGAGACGGCAGGTGGTGCGGATAGTTCTGCGGATGCCGCAGCAGGTATACCGACGCGCCCGCTGCGTCGGCCGCGCGTTCGGCGATCACATCGGTCATCTGCTCGAGCCCGCCGCCGTGGATCGCCATGAACCCGAATGGCGATCGCAGCGTGCTTTCCTCCCGTACGCGGGGATCGGCCAGCAGCTCTGAAAGTGATTGCGGCGCACCGGGACCCGAGTTGTTCTTGGGCACCGGCCAACTCGACGGATCCCAACGGCGGAGGAAATCGATCCAGCGGTGCGGCAGCCCGTGGTGATGCGCGCCGTCGATGATGCGCTCGAGGTAGCCGGGCCGCGGCGGGCCGGGGTCGACGCGGTGGTCGATATACACCCACGCCTCGGCAGGACCCGCGTCGGTCTGCACGATCAGCCGATCCCGGCGATACCGCACCGGCACGCCCTCGGCGGAATCGAGCGTGGCGAGGTCGTGGTCGTCGACCTCCCACAGAACGCCGTGCACCGTCGAACCCTGGAATGGCTCGACGGTGGCCACGCCGCGCTCGTTGATCAACCAGTCGTGATCGGTCAGCGTCGCGGGCCGCGGATTGCGCGCGTTCGGGCACCGTAGCGCCATCTGCTGCACGCACAGGTTGGACCCGTACGCGAAGTAGCTGTGGCGATGCATCCAATCCAGCCTATAGGCGAACGCCTACAGCCCGCCGCACCGTGCCGGCGCCAGGAATGGGATGTTGATCGGCGGGCAGTCGGGCGGCAACGGCGCCGGGGGTGGGGGAGGACCCTGCGG
>NZ_PDCP01000096.1 GCF_002553505.1 Mycolicibacterium agri
ATGGCCCCCAAAACCACTACTACCGAAGCCGCCTGCCCCGCATCCGACGCCGCCGCCGCATCCGTCGTCGCCCCCGACCACTCCAGGGCTGCCGCCGCACCGCGCGAGCGGATCACCGACGTTGTCCTTGGGTTTGGAGAGACGAAGCCCGTCGGCCCCTGCCGTCCATGCGGCCGCCGATATCGCTGCGCCTGCACCGTACCGGCGCGCCCACAGAGATCTGCGGTCGGTGACCCGGCCCGGCCGGTACGTGCTGCTGGTCGAGGTGGCGCGGGTGGGCGTGCCGCCGGTCGACGTGTCGCGTGTCGGCGTGCGCCGGCGGGGCCGTCTGCGCCGCAGCGCATCGATCGCGGCCACCCCGGACAGGCCGGCCAAGCCGGTGAGGAGGGCCGCTACCAGATACGCACTCATGACGGAAGGCTACGGCCGTTTGCCAGAGCGGACTACAGTAATTGCATACGTCATCGCAGGTTGAATTCATTGGATCGATCGAACGCCGAGGTAGCGGCGCTCGCACTGCCGCCCGCCGTGTTCAAGACCTGCCCGTGGCAGCCACGTGAGCTCATCGAACAAGGTTTGCGACAGTGGCTGCGCTGCTGTGCCGCGGCGCTGCGTGACAATCAGATCATCGGCATGCCCTCGCACGCCGTCGACGAAGCGTGGCACGGCTTCATCCTCTGCACCGCAAGGTATTCCGCGTTCTGCGAGAGGGCCTACGGGCAGTTCCTGCATCACCATCCCGAAGGCGGCGCTCCCGCTGGCGCTCCCGCGGCCACCGAGCCGATGCGCGAACAGCTGCGCCGCACCGTCATCGCATGGTCGATGGTCGCGGGCCCAGGCGAACGTTGCGTGCTGTGGGATCTCGACGAGCGCGTCGGCGTCGAGAAGCCGTGGGGCATCGACGCCGCGCGCGTCGCCGCCATCGAGGCCGACCTCGCCCGGCTCAGCCAGCGCGTTTAGCGCCACGCCGCCCAGGGAAGTCGTTGACCTCATCCATTGTTGAGGTTTTACGGTGATTTCATGAGCATTGAGGCGGCCGCCCGCAGCACCCTGTACCGGCAGACGCACGCCCGCGGCGGCGATCTGCGGTCCCTGGCAAATCGCACGCTGCTGCGCCGGATCTGGCGCTTCGCCGAACGTCACCACCGACGGCTGGCGGCGTTCGTCGCGGTCAGTGTGGTCAGCGCGGTGCTCGGGCTGACCACACCGCTGTTGGCGGGCCGTGTCGTCGACGAGATCGGCAAGGGCGCCATGGGTGCGGTCGTCGTGCTGGCCACGATCATTGCGGCGATCGCCGTCGCCGAGGCCGCGGTGTCGCTGGTGACGCGGTGGCTGTCGTCGACCATCGGCGAAGGCTTGATCCTCGACCTGCGCACCGCCGTCTTCGACCACGTTCAGCGCATGCCTGTTGCGTTCTTCACCCGCACCCGCACCGGCGCGCTAGTCAGCAGGCTCGGCAACGACGTGCTCGGCGCGCAGCGGGCGTTCTCCGGCACCTTCTCCGGCGTCATCACCAACATCGTCACGCTGACGCTGACATTGGTGGTGATGCTGCGCATCTCATGGCAGGTCACGCTGCTGTCGCTGCTTCTGATGCCGCTGTTTCTGCTCCCCGCCCGCCGCATCGGGCGCACCATGGCCAAACTCGCCCGCGAGGCCGCCATCCACAACGCCACGATGAACACCCAGATGACAGAACGCTTTTCGGCGCCCGGAGCGACGTTGGTCAAACTCTTCGGCAACCCGGTGACCGAATCGCGCGAATTCGAAGTCCGCGCGGACCGGGTCCGCGACATCGGGGTACGCACCGCGATGCTGCAGTCGGTGTTCATGAACTCGCTGACGTTGATGTCGGCGTTGGCGCTGGCACTGGTCTACGGGCTCGGCGGTGTGCTGGCCATCGGCGGGCACCTGCAGACCGGATCGGTCGTCGCGCTGGCCCTGCTGCTGACCAGGCTGTACGCGCCGCTGACGTCGCTGGCCAATGCCCACGTCGAAATCGCCAGTGCACTGGTCAGTTTCGAGCGTGTCTTCGAGGTGCTCGACCTCGTCCCGCTGATCCGGGAGAAGTCGGACGCGGTGCCGGTGCCTGCCGGGCCGGTCTCGGTGCAGTTCGACGACGTGCGGTTCTCCTATCCGTCGGCCGACAAGGTGTCGCTGGCCTCACTCGAAGAGGTCGCCGTGCTCAGCGAGAACGACCTGCGTGCGGGAAGCGAAGTGCTGCATGGTATTTCGTTCACCGCCCGCCCCGGTGAGATGGTGGCGCTCGTCGGCTCCTCCGGAGCGGGCAAGTCGACGATCGCGTCGCTGATCGCGCGGCTCTACGACGTCGACAGCGGAGCGATACGCCTCAACGGCGTCGATGTGCGCGACGTGACATCCGCGTCGCTCAAGGAGACCGTCGGCATGGTTACCCAGGACGGGCACCTGTTCCACGAGTCGATCGCGTCGAACCTGCGGCTGGCCGCGCCCGACGCCACCGACGAGGAGCTGTGGCGGGCCCTGGAACGCGCCCGGCTCGCCGACGTCGTCGCCGAGATGCCCGACGGCTTGAACACGGTGGTGGGGGAGCGCGGCTACCGGCTCTCCGGCGGCCAGCGGCAGCGGTTGACCATTGCGCGCCTGCTGCTGGGCCGGTCCCGCGTCGTCGTGCTCGACGAGGCCACCGCGTCGCTGGACTCCGCCTCCGAGGCCGCCGTGCAGCAGGCGCTCGCCGAGGCATTGTCCGGGCGCACCTCGATCGTGATCGCCCACCGGCTTTCGACCGTGCGGGCGGCCGACACGATCCTCGTCGTCGAGGACGGCCGCATCGTCGAGCGCGGTAACCATGAGCAGCTGCTGGCCCGCGGCGGCCGCTACGCCGAGCTCTACGAGACGCAGTTCGGCACGCAACAGGTCGCGGCATGACCGCGAAACTGCATTCCGGCAGGCGACTGCTCGACTCTCTGCTGCCGAATATCGGTTTGAGCACGCAAATAGACTTGGGGTCTAGTGCCTGAAATATCCCTGATGCATCGACAGCCTGCGGTGGCGCCGCCACCGGCGCGCAAACGCATCAGTTCCGATCTGTGGCGAATGCTGCCGTACCTGATGCCCTACCGCGTGCGCTGGATCGCGATGATCGCCGTCGCGCTGCTGAGCCTGGTCGCCACGGTCGCGATTCCGCTGATGACCAAGGCCGTGATCGACGGGCCGGTCCGCCATCAGGACCAGCGCGGGCTGTGGCTTCTCGGCGCCGCGGCGATGGGCGTCGGCATCTCCGAAGGTGTGCTGTGGTTCATCCGCCGCTGGCTGGTGGCCCGCGGAACGATGGGCGTCGAGGCCGACATTCGCAAGGACCTCTACGCCAAGCTGCAGGTCCTGCCCATGTCGTTTCACGGCCGGTGGCAGTCCGGGCAGCTGCTGTCGCGAATCATGAACGACCTGAGCACTATTCGTCGGTTCATGTCATTCGGGATGGTGTTCCTGCTGCTCAACGTCATCCAGATCACCGTCGTGACGGCGATCCTGCTGGCCATGTACTGGCCGCTCGGCGTTGTCGTGCTGGTGTCGATCGTGCCGATCGCCGCGACCGTGCTGCACTTCCAGCGCGAGTACACGCGGCTGTCGCGGCTGGCCCAGGACCAGTCCGGACACGTCGCCACCCACGTCGAGGAGGCGGCGCTGGGCCTGCGCGTGGTCAAGTCGTTCGGCCGCGAGGACTACGTCTACGACCGCTTCGACGAACAGCTCACCAACCTCTACGACACGCAGGTCGACCGGGTTTCGGTGTCGGCGAAATTCTGGACCCTGCTCGAAATCATCCCGAACCTGACGCTGATCGTCGTGCTCGGCCTCGGCGCCTACGCGGCCGGCCACGGCTACGTGACGATGGGCACGCTGGTCGCATTCATCACGATGATGCTGTCGCTGGTGTGGCCCATAGCGTCGCTGGGTTTCCTGCTGTCGATGACGCAGGAGTCGTTCACGGCCGCCAACCGCATCGCGGAGATCTTCGACGCGCCCCGCGAAATCACCGACGGGCCCGTCGCGCAGGCGCCTGCGGGCGGACGTCTCGACCTCATCGACGTCGGCTTCCGCTTCCCGCCGTCCGGCGATTCGGACAGCCGCGCCGAAACCGACGATTGGGCACTGCGCCATGTCACCGTCACCGTCGAACCCGGCGAGACGCTGGCGCTCGTCGGCTCCACCGGTTCGGGCAAGTCGGTGCTGGCTGCGCTCATGTCGCGGCTCTACGACGTGACCGAGGGCCGAATCCTCATCGACGGCACCGACATTCGTGACCTGTCGCTTCCCGCGCTGCGGCAGACCGTCGCGACCGCATTCGAGGACCCGACGCTGTTCTCCATGTCGGTCGCCGAGAACCTGCGGCTCGGCCGGCCCGACGCGACCGAGGAGGAGCTCGCGCAGGCCATCGAGGTCGCCGCCGCGCAGTTCGTCTACGACCTGCCGTTCGGCCTGGACACCCGCATCGGTGAGCAAGGCATGAGCCTGTCCGGCGGGCAGCGTCAGCGCCTGTCGCTGGCCCGCGCCATCCTCGCCGCGCCCAAGATCCTGGTGCTCGACGACACACTCTCGGCGCTGGACGTGCACACCGAGGCGATCGTCGAGGAGGCGCTGCGCCGGGTGCTGCATTCCGTGACCGGAATCGTTGTGGCCAACCGCGCTTCGACCGTTCTGCTGGCCGATAAGGTCGCGCTGCTGGAGCGCGGCACGATCACCCACGTCGGCACGCACGCCGAACTTCTGGCGACGGTCCCGCAGTACCGCTACCTGCTCGCCGCCGACGACGAACTCGACGACGGTGTCGAGCGGGCCTGCGCATGGGAGGACGACGAGAACCGCAACCGCCTCGGCCACGCCTACGAGGAGCAGGAGGCCGCCGAGCGCGCGTCTGAAGCCCGCGATCCCCGCTTCGCGACCACGCTGCTGTTCCCGCCCTCGCACCCGGAGGCCGAGGGCCGATGACCGCCACCGACACCACCCCGGTCGACATCCCCGACGCCGACGACGAACGCCGCGTCGACGACTGGCGCGGCCGGTTCGACGAACAGCGCGACGACCTGCCGATCGACGAGTCGCTGCCGCGCAGGCGTGAGGCCCGCGCCCTGCTGTTGTCGCTTCTGCGGCCGTACCGCTGGGTTGTCGCGTTCCTCGCTGTCGTCGTCGTCGTGGAAAACGCTGCGCGACTGTCGGTTCCGCTGCTCGTCAAGCGCGGCATCGACCGCGGCATCCCGCCGATCGTCGACGGCGGATCCGCGCACACGCTGCTGACCATCGTCGCCGCGCTGTGCGTGGTCGTCGTCATCCAGGCCATCAGCCGGGTGTACTTCCTGCACCGGTCGGGCCGCATCGGTCAGAAGGTGCTGCTGGAACTGCGCCGCCGGGTGTTCCGCCACTTCCAGCGGCTCGACATCGCGTTCCACGACCGCTACACCTCGGGTCGGGTGGTCAGCCGCTCCACCAACGACGTCGAAGCCATCCAGGACATGCTCGAAACCGGCTTCGACAGCCTGATCACCGCCGTGCTCACGTTGGTCGGCACCGCGATCCTGCTCATCACGCTCGACGTGCGCCTCGGGTTGATGTGCCTCGCGGCGTTCCCCATCCTCGTCGTGCTGGTGTGGTGGTTCCGCACCGAGTCGGCCAAGACCTACCGCAAGGTCCGCGAAAGCGCCGCCCTGGTGATCGTGCAGTTCGTCGAGACGATGACGGGCATCAAGGCCGTGCAGGCCTACCGCCGCGAACCGCGCAACCAGCAGATCTTCGAAGACATCGCCGACCGGTACCGCGCCGACAACGAGCGCACCTTCAAGCTGCTGGCGATCTTCATGCCGGGCGTGAAGCTGGTCGGCAACATCACGACCGGCGTCGTGCTGCTCTACGGCGGCTACCGGGTGCTGCACGGGCAGATGACGATCGGCACGCTGGCGGCGTTCCTGCTCTACCTGCGGATGTTCTTCGAGCCGATGCAGGAAATCTCGCAGTTCTTCAACACCTTTCAGTCGGCGTCCTCGGCGCTGGAGAAGTTGGCAGGCGTGCTCGCCGAACGCCCCGGCATCAAGGACCCGGCGCATCCGGTCAAGCTGACGTCGGTGCGCGGTGAAGTCGCCTTCCGCGACGTGCATTTCGCCTATGTGCCCGGCAGGCCCGTGCTGCCGGACCTGAACCTCACCGTGCCCGCGGGGCAGACGGTCGCGTTGGTCGGCACGACGGGTGCGGGTAAGACCACGATCGCCAAACTCATTGCGCGGTTTTACGATCCGACATCCGGATCGGTGACGCTCGACGGAATCGACCTGCGCGACATCGCGCAGAGCGAACTGCGCCGCCACGTCGTGATGGTGACCCAGGAGAACTTCATGTTCGACGGCACCGTCGCCGACAACATCCGGTTCGGCAGGCCCGACGCCACCGACGCCGAGATGCGTGCCGCGGCCGAGGCCGTCGGCGCCGACCGGTTCATCGAGGCGCTGCCCGACGGCTACCACACCGACGTCGCCAAGCGTGGCGGCCGGCTGTCGGCGGGCCAGCGCCAACTGGTCGCATTCGCCCGCGCGTTCCTCGCCGACCCCGCAGTGCTCATCCTCGACGAGGCCACCTCCTCGCTCGACATCCCCAGCGAGCGCATGGTGCAGCGGGCGCTGGAGACCGTGCTCAACGACCGCACCGCCCTGGTCATCGCGCACCGCTTGTCGACGGTGGAGGTGGCCGACCGGGTGCTGGTGCTCGAGCACGGCCGCATCGTGGAGGACGGCCCGCCCAGCGAGCTCATCCACCGCGACGACGGCCGGTATGCCGCGCTGCACCGCGCCTGGATCGACTCGCTGGCCTAACACCGCTCGCGTACCCCTGCGAAGCCCGCGAGTGTATGGGCTACGGATCCTGAATGGCCGATTCTCCTCCACAGGCCATACGTTGGTGGCCCTGTCGGCGTGATCCTGTGGGCCTTTACCGGTACACGATGCCGCTGAGCCGCCAGGCCAGCGCCCGGTTCGCCTTCGGGATGCGGCCCATGACGCGGATCAGCGCGTTGCGCAGCGGGCGGGCCGCACGCGGCAGCGTCGCCAGCCGGGTCAGCCGGTCGGTCATCGCCACGACGTCACGCGCGATCGGCCGACGGGCCGCGCTGTAGTCATCCAGCAGCGAGTCGGGGCCACCGGCCAGCACGCCCGCCAGCGCCTCACTCAGCGCGACGGCGTCCTGGATGCCGAGGTTCATGCCCTGCCCGCCTGCGGGGCTGTGCACGTGGGCCGCGTCGCCCGCGAGCAGCAGCCGCCCGGCGCGGAACGTGTCGGCGACGCGGTGGTGGACGCGGAACCGCGAGCCCCACACCACGTCGATGACGGTCAGGCCGCCCGGCCCGCGGTCGTCCAAAATCTGCTGAACGAAAGGCGCCGAGGGGTTTTCGGGCGCGTCCTCGACCGGGGCGACGACGCGGTAACTGCCATCGGGCAGTGGCGCGATCACGGTCAGACCCGCAGTCGCCCAGTACAGATTCACCTCGTCGGGCGACACGTCACCGGTCAGGTGCACGTCGGCGAGCGCGAACGACTCGTCATACGCGCCGCCCTGGAAGCCGATGCCTGCCTGCTCGCGCACGGTGCTGTGAATGCCGTCGGCGCCGACCGCATAGCGCGCCCGGATCACCCGGCCGTCGTCGAACGTCGCGGTGACGCCGTCGGCGTCCTGCTCGATGGTCGTCAGCGACACCGGGCGCACGACCGACCCGCCCAGCTCGGTCAGCCGGTCCAGCAGCAGCCGTTCGGTGATCGACTGCGGGACCAGCAGCGAGTACGGGTAGTCGGTCGGCAGTGTGCTGAAGTCGACCGCGGTCAATGTGCGGGCGCGGTCGCGGATGTTGAACCGGGCCGCCTGAATGCCCTCCTTGACCAGTCGCCGCGCCACGTCGACGCGCTCGAGCACCTCGAGGCTACGGGCGTTGACCACCCCGGCCCGTGACGTGTTCGCCCCGGCGGCCTGCCGGTCGACGAGCGTCGCCGAAATGCCCCGTTGGGCCAGCGACGCGGCCAGCGTCAGGCCCGTCGGACCCGCGCCGACGATCAGGACGTCGGTGTCATAACTGCTGTTCATGGCGCATCTCCTCACTATGCCAACGCTTGTTGACTTAACTATGCGCGCAAGACTCGCTAAAGTCAACAACTGTTGGCATACAATTGTTGGCATGCGCAGATCTTCGGCAGAGACCAAGGCGGTGATCCTGGCCGCGGCCAAGGAACGTTTCGCCCGATCCGGCTACGAGCGGGCCACCATCCGCGCGATCGCGGCCGACGCCAACATCGACCCGTCGATGGTGATGCGGTACTTCGGCAACAAGGAGCAGCTGTTTGCCGCCGCCGCCGACTTCGACCTCGAGTTGCCGGACGTGGACGGCATGCCGCGCGACGAGATCGGCGCCCGCATGGTCAGGCACTTCATGAACCGCTGGGACCGCGACGAGGCGATGGTGGTGCTGCTGCGCACGAGCGCCTCCAACGACGACGCCGCGAAACGCATGCGCGAGATCTTCGCGGGCCAGCTGCTGCCGGTCGTCGCGAAGGTGAATCCCGTTGCGCCTGAACGCAGGGCCGCGCTCATCGCGACGCAGATGCTGGGCCTGGCGCTGTGCCTGCACGTGCTGAAGCTGCCGCCGATCGTCGCCATGTCCCGCGACGAGATCGTCGACTGGCTGGGGCCAACTGTGCAGCGCTATCTCGATTCGTGACCGACAATGTCGAACATGTTCGCCGCACAGCGCTCCGGAGTGATCGCGCGGCGAGCGGCGGCCGGACTGGCCGCTACGTCGGCCGTCCTGCACGGCGCGATGCTCGGCGATGCCGCCAACGCCGCGTCGGCGGTGCTGCTCGCGGGCATGGTCGGCGCATGCCTGTACTGCGCGCGCGAACTGTGGCGCGCAGGCACGGTGCGAGCGTGGTGTCTGGTGGCGCTGATGAACCTCGCGATGGTCGCCGTGCATCTGCCGGCTTCCGTCGGCCACCACGGCACCGGTGCGGCGATGGGATCCGCTGTCGCGCAATCGACCACGATGACTGTGGCCACCGCGCTGGCGCTGACCGAGGTGGTGGTCGCCGTCACGGTGTTGTGCTACCGCACCCGCGGCAACGCCCGCGTACTGGAACGCACCGAATAGTTCCGGATAATCGGGGGTGAGATGTGGACCCCGACTGTCCTTCTGATCGCAGCCACGACCGTCGCGGCCTGTATCAGCCTCGGCGGCGGTCTCTATGAGTACCTTGTCGTCGATCCGGCGTGGCCCAAGCGGCCCGACATCATCCAGCCCACCCGCGGTGGCGTATCCAGGAAGCGGTTCTGGATACCCGCGCACACCGTCTTCGAGGTGCTGCTGATCGTGTCGCTCATCGTGGGCTGGTCCGACGCGGGCATGCGGATCGCGCTGATCGTCGCGCTGGTCAGCCACGCCGTCATGCGCATCTGGTCGCTGTTCGACTTCGTGCCGAAGGCCTTGGCCTTCGAGAAGGCCGACCCGGCCGGCGTCGACGAAGCCGCCGCTGTTCGGTGGACCCGCCGCAGCATCCTGCGGCTGCCCTTGGACCTGATCACGGTCGGCGCGATGATCGCGGCCCTGGTTGCCGCGGCCGCCTAGGGTGTGCATAGAAAACGCCCGAACGGGCATAGGCTAAGGCATGAGTGTCGATCAATCGCAGAACCAGACCGGACGGGGCAACTGATGGCTATCGCGGCCGCGGACGTGCGACGGCTGCTGGACGACGAACGCGGCGACGCTGTCTTGGTGTTCATCGAGGGCCGCGCTGAGGTCATCTCCCAAGCCGAGGCGGACGACGAAGACTATCGCGGTGCGCTGCAGGTGGTTTCGCGGGAGGACCTGATCAAGCGGCTCGGCGGCGACGAGCCGTCCGATCGCGAACTCGACGAGCAGGCCGCGATTCTCGACTCGACGGTGTCGGAGCTCGGCGGCTAGCCTTCCGGCAGTCCGATGCGGCGATAGCGGGCCAACCGCGTGTTCAGCCGTTGGTCGTCGGGGGCGCTGCGCAGCCGATGCAGTTCACCGGCGATCGTGGCCGACAGCCGCTTGGTGAACTCGACGGGTTCGTCTGCGGCGTCAGGAAATTCGGGCACGATGACGTCGACGATGCCGTCGCGCAGCAGGTCGGCCGATCGAATGCCCTGCGCGACGGCCAGTTCCGCGGCGTGATCCACATCCCGGTAGACGATCGCGCTGGCGCCCTCTGGTGGCAGCGGCGCCAACCAGCCGTGCAGCGCGGCGAGCACCCGGTCCGCGGGCACCATCGCCAGCGCGGGCCCGCCGCTGCCCTGGCCGAGCAACACCGACACCGTCGGCGTGTCCAGCGTCACCAATTCGGCCAGACAGCGGGCGATTTCGCCGGCCAGGCCACCCTGTTCGGCCTCCGCCGACAGCGCGGGTCCCGCCGTGTCGATCACCAGCACCAGCGGCAGCTTCAACCCGGCCGCCAGCGCCATGCCGCGCCGCGCCTCCCGCAGCGCAGCTGGGCCGATGGTGGAAGCCACCCGCTGCTGTCCCAGCACCACCGCGGGCTGGCCGCCGAAGCGTGCCAGCGCCAGCAGCGTCGTCGCCGCCTC
Organism: Mycolicibacterium agri; assembly: GCF_002553505.1. Taxonomy (GTDB): domain Bacteria; phylum Actinomycetota; class Actinomycetes; order Mycobacteriales; family Mycobacteriaceae; genus Mycobacterium; species Mycobacterium agri. The sequence goes on from NZ_PDCP01000096.1 coordinate 10,603, forward strand.
CCCAAACCCTGTGCCGGACAACAACACCCGCTCGGTTGCGCCGTTGCGCAGCAGCTGGGCGACGCCGGGCCGGTCCGGCCGCCGCGACGCGATCACCGAATCCCACGCGGGCACGTCGGGCAGCGGCACGCGTTCCGGCTCAGGGGGCGGGGGATCAGGGGGGTCGGCGACGACTTTCAGCGCGCGATCCAGCGTGGCGCGAAGGTTTTCCAGCGGGATGACGGCGTCGATGACGCCGTGCCGCTGCAGGTTTTCGGCCGTCTGCACGCCCGCGGGGAACGGTTCGCCGTAGAGATGCTCGTAGACGCGGGGCCCGAGGAAGCCGATCAGCGCTCCCGGTTCGGCGACCGTGATGTGGCCCAGCGAACCCCACGAGGCGAACACTCCGCCCGTCGTCGGGTGGCGCAGGTAGACCAGATAGGGCAGATGCGCGCGCTTGTGCAGTTCGACCGCGGCGGCGATCTTGACCATCTGCAGGAACGCGACCGTGCCCTCCTGCATCCGGGTGCCGCCCGAACTCGGCGACGCCAGCAGCGGCAGCCGCTCCGCCGTCGCGCGCGCCACCGCCGTGGTGATCCGTTCGGCGGCCGCCACCCCGATGGAACCCGCGAGGAAGTCGAATTCGCATGCCACCACCGCGACGCGGCGCCCGAAGACACGGCCCTCGCCGGTGATCACCGCCTCGTCGAGCCCGGTGGCCGCGGCGGCCTCGGCCAGCTCGCGGCGATACTCGTCGCGAGCCGCCACCGGCAGCGGCGGGCCGTCCCAGCTGCGGAAAGACCCTTCATCCAGCACCGCGTCGCGTAGCTGCAGGGCGCCGATTCGGCTCACAGGACGACCCTAATAGGCTGCACGCATGATTGGTGTGACCCGCGACGGCGACGTCTTGACCCTGGAGATGCAGCGCGCCGAACGGCGCAACGCGCTGAACGGCGAGCTCGTCGACTCCCTGCGGGAGGCGGTCGAGAAGGCCGCGACCGAAGATGTCCGCGTCATCGTGCTGACCGGCCAGGGCGACGTGTTCAGCGCCGGGGCGGATCTGTCCGACGCGGCCGGCGTCGCCGAGGAGCTGCCCGACAAGGCGAAGGCGCTCAACCTCGCCATCGACAAGGTGCCGATGCCCGTCATCGGCGCGATCAACGGGCCCGCCATCGGCGCCGGGGTCATCCTGGCGATGATCTGCGACCTGCGCGTCGTCGCACCCAACGCGTACTTCCAGTTCCCCATCGCGAAATACGGTCTCGCACTGGACAACTGGAGCATCCGGCGGCTCACGTCGCTGGTGGGTGCCGGCCGGGCGCGGGGGATGCTGTTCGGCGCCGAACGCCTCACCGCCGACGTCGCCCTGCAGACGGGTATGGCCAACCGGATCGGCACGCTGGCCGACGCGCAGGCCTGGGCCGCCGAGATAGCCGGGTTCGCGCCGCTGTCGCTGCAGCACGCCAAGCGGGTGCTCAACGACGACGGCGCCTACGAGGAGCCGTGGCCCGAGCACCAGGCGCTGTTCGACAAGGCATGGCGCAGCCAGGACGTCATCGAGGCGCAGGTGGCCCGCATCGAGAAGCGGCCACCGAACTTCAAGGGAGCCTGACCACCATGCTCGGCGCGGCGCTGCGATTCGCGGCAGGCACCGCCACGGTGGCCGCGACCGGATGGCTGCTGCGCGCGCTGCAGGGTTCGCCCGCCGCGATCGGCGCCAGCCCCGACGAGATCCGCTCGGTCGCCGAGCGGTCGCCGAACTACCGCGACGGCGTGTTCGTCAACGTCGACCCCGCCTCGATGCTCAACCTCGACCGCGAACAGCAGTGGATGCTGCTGCGCGAGCTGATCGGCTCGCGGGAGTCGGCCCGGCCGCGCAAGCCCATTCCGCTGGCCGTGTCGCCGAAGGTCGACACCACCCCGCTCGACCTGGCGGCCAGCTGGTACGGGCACTCCTCGGCGCTGGTGGAGGTCGACGGGTACCGAGTGCTCACCGATCCGGTGTGGAGCCGACGCTGTTCGCCGTCGCGGCGGGTCGGACCGGAGCGGATGCACGAGGTGCCGGTGCCGCTGGAGGCGCTGCCCGCGCTGGATGCGGTGCTGATCAGCCACGACCACTACGACCACCTCGACATGGACACGATCGTCGGGCTCGCGCACAGTCAGCGTGCGCCGTTCATCGTGCCCCTCGGGGTCGGCGCACATCTGCGCAAGTGGCGCATCCCGGACAACCGGATCGTCGAACTGGACTGGCACGAAGGCCACACCATCGGTGAGCTGACGCTGATCTGCACTCCGGCACGGCACTTCTCGGGACGGCTGTTCGCCCGCAACACCACGCTGTGGGCGTCATGGGTGATCATCGGCCCGCGCCATCGCGCGTTCTTCGGCGGCGACACCGGATACACCAAGAGCTTCACCGAAATCGGCATGGACCACGGCCCGTTCGACCTGTCCCTGCTGCCGGTCGGCGCATATCACCCGGCATGGCCCGACATCCACATGAACCCGGAAGAGGCGGTGCGGGCGCATCTCGACATCGCCGAGGCAGGCAAGGGCTTGCTGCTGCCGATCCACTGGGCGACGTTCCGGCTCGCCCCGCACCCCTGGTCGGAGCCCATCGAGCGACTGCTGACCGCGGCCGACTCCGCGGGCGTCGAGGTGACGGTCCCGCGGCCCGGCGAGCGCGTCGATCCCACGTCATCGCCACAGCAGCCGCCCGAACAAGCGTCGGCGTTCGACCCGTGGTGGCGGCACTAACCGGCTAGCGTGCTGCTGTGAGCAAAGCAGGCACGCTGCGTGCGCCATGGATCGTTCTCGCCGCGACGACGCTGTTGCTGGCGGCTTGCAGTTCGGGATCGGCCGAGCACGCCGAGACGTCGACCGCCGCGCCGACGCCGAAGTCCGATGTCCCGCCACCGCTGGTGCCCGCAATGCCGCTGCCGGAGAACGCCGTCGACAATGCGGTCGCCCAGCTGGACGGTCTCGCCGAGGACCTGATGGACAAGTCCGGCATTCCCGGCATGGCTGTCGCCGTTGTGCACGACGGAAAGACGGTGTACGCCAAGGGCTTCGGTGTGCGCGATGTCAAAGCCGGTGACGTCGAAGACAATCGGGTCGACCCCGACACGGTCTTTCAGTTGGCGTCGGTGTCCAAGTCCGTCTCGGGGACCGTGGTGGCGCAGCAGGTCAGCGCCGGCGCCGTCGGCTGGGACACGCCCATCGTGAGCAAGCTGCCGTGGTTCGCGCTGGCCGATCCCGTCGTCACGAAGATGGTCACCGTCGGCGACATGTTCTCGCACCGGTCCGGGCTGCCCGATCACGCCGGTGACGAACTCGAAGACCTCGGCCACGACCGCCGGTATGTGCTCGAACGGCTCCGCGACCTGCCGCTGGAACCGTTCCGAATTTCCTACGCCTACACCAACTTCGGGTTGACGGCGGCAGCCGAGGCGGTCGCCGCCGGTGCGGCCAGGTCCTGGGAGGACCTGGCCCAGCAGGTGCTGTTCGGCCCGCTGGGGATGGCGTCGACGAGCTACCGGTTCGACGACTACCGCAACCGGGCCAACCGCGCGGTCGGGCACATTCACGTCGACGGCCGCTACGAGCCGCGCTACGTGCGAAACGCCGACCCGCAAGCCCCTGCGGGCGGGGCCAGTTCGTCGGTCAACGACATGACGCGCTGGCTGGCGATGATGCTGGCCGACGGCAGCTACGGCGGCAAGCAGATCATCGAACCAGAGGCGCTGCTGCCTGCCGCGACCCCGCAGATGGTGGCGACTCGGGCCAGCGAGCCGGCGATGCGAAGCGGCTTTTACGGCTTCGGTTTCAACGTCGGCACCACCTCGGCGGCGCGCACCCAGCTGAGCCATTCCGGCGCATTCGAACTGGGCGCGGGCGCCAACTTCGTGATCCTGCCGTCGGCCGATGTGGCGATCGTCGCGCTGACCAACGCCACACCCTCCGGTGTGCCCGAAGCCCTCACCGCGCAGTTCGCCGACCTCGTGCAGTTCGGCGAGATTCGCGAGGACTGGTATGAGCTGTATCACGCCGTGATGGTGGATATGGAGAAGCCCGTCGGGTCCCTCGTCGGAAAGAAGCCACCGGCCAACCCGGAGCCGTCGGCGCCGCGGTCGTCGTACCTCGGCACCTACAACAACGACTACTGGGGTCCGGCTCGGGTCAGCGAGAAGGACGGCAACCTGCACCTGGAGTTGGGGGAGCTCAATGTGCCGCTGATCAATTGGAGCGGCAACGTGTTCAGCTACGAATGGGTCAGCGAGAACTCGCCACCCGGCTCGATCGGCAAGGCGACGTTCGACGGCCCTAAACTGACGCTCGAGTATTACGACGAATTCGGTAAGGGGACCTTCGTCCGATGAGCGCTGGCGCGACGGACATCGAGCACCGATGACGACTGTGGTGGCCGCGGGCCTCACCGAAGCTGAGGTCGCGGCGCGGGTAGCCGAGGGCAAGACCAACGATGTGCCGACGCGGGCCGCGCGCAGCGTCTCGGACATCGTGCGGGCCAACGTCTTCACGCGCATCAACGCGATACTCGGCGTGCTGTTCATCATCGTTCTGTCCACCGGTTCGGTGATCAACGGCGCATTCGGGCTGTTGATCATCGCCAACAGCGCGATCGGCATCATCCAGGAACTGCGCGCCAAGGCGACGCTGGACAAACTCGCCATCGTCGGCCAGGCAAAGCCGTTGGTGCGCAGGCTCACCCGGTCCGGACCGGTGTCGCGACCGATGATGCCCAGCGAGGTGGTGCTCGACGACATCATCGAACTCGGCCCCGGCGACCAGATCGTCGTCGACGGCGCGGTGGTCGAGGAGAACAATCTCGAGGTTGACGAGTCGCTGCTGACGGGCGAGGCCGACCCGATCGCCAAAGACCCTGGCGATGAGGTGATGTCGGGCAGCTTCGTCGTCTCGGGCAGCGGTGCCTACCGCGCAACCAAGGTGGGCCGTGAGGCGTATGCCGCCAAACTCGCCGAGGAAGCCAGCAAGTTCACGCTGGTGAAATCCGAACTGCGCAACGGCATCAACAAGATTCTGCAGTTCATCACCTATCTGCTCGTGCCCGCCGGTCTGCTGATCATCTACACCCAGCTGTTCACCACGGGCGCGGGGTGGCGCGAATCGGTGCTGCGGATGGTCGGTGCGCTGGTGCCGATGGTGCCAGAAGGCCTGGTGCTGATGACGTCGATTGCGTTCGCCGTCGGCGTGATTCGGCTGGGTCGACGGCAGTGTCTGGTCAACGAGCTGCCCGCGATCGAGGGCCTGGCCCGTGTCGACGTGGTCTGCGCCGATAAGACGGGCACGCTGACCGAGAACGGCATGCGGGTCGCCGATCTCAAGCCGTTGGACCACGCCGACGTCGGGAGTATCCTGGCGCAGTTGGCCGCCGACGATCCGCGGCCGAATGCCAGCATGCAGGCCATCGCGGAGGCCTACAAGATGCCGCCGGGCTGGACGGCGACCGCAAGCGCGCCGTTCAAGTCCGCCACCAAGTGGAGCGGAACGTCTTACGACGGGCACGGCAATTGGGTGATCGGAGCGCCCGACGTGCTGCTCGACCCGTCGTCTCCCGTCGCCGAGGAGGCCGAGCGCATCGGCAGCAAAGGGCTGCGGGTGCTGCTGCTCGGGTCCAGCGACCGGCCCGTCGACGACCGCGCGGCGCCGGGCAACGTGACACCGGCCGCGTTGGTGGTGCTCGAGCAGCGGGTCCGCCCGGACGCCCGCGACACACTGGACTACTTTGCCTCGCAGAAGGTTTCGATCAAGGTCATCTCGGGCGACAATGCGGTGTCGGTGGGCGCCGTCGCGGGTGCGTTGGGCCTGGAGGGCGAGACGATGGACGCCCGGCAGCTGCCCGAGGATCCTGAGCGGCTGGCCGAAACCCTCGAGGAGTGCACCACGTTCGGTCGGGTGCGGCCCGACCAGAAGCGGGCGATGGTGCACGCGTTGCAATCGCACGGCCACACCGTCGCGATGACCGGCGACGGCGTCAACGACGTGCTGGCGCTCAAGGACGCCGACATCGGAGTGGCGATGGGCGCGGGCAGTCCTGCGTCGCGTGCCGTCGCCCAAATCGTGTTGCTGGACAACAAGTTCGCGACACTGCCGCACGTCGTCGGCGAGGGCCGCCGCGTCATCGGCAACATCGAGCGGGTGTCGAACCTGTTCTTGACCAAGACGGTCTACTCGGTGCTGCTGGCGAGCCTGGTCGGCCTCGCCGGGCTGGCGTCGGAGATCTTCGACACCGACCCGCTGCCGTTTCCGTTCCAGCCGATCCACGTGACGATCGCGGCGTGGTTCACCATCGGCATCCCGGCGTTCATCCTGTCGCTGGCGCCCAACAACGAGCGAGCGCACCCCGGCTTCGTGCGCCGGGTGATGACGTCGGCGCTGCCGTCAGGGATCATCATCGGCATCGCGACGTTCGTCTCCTACCTCGTCGCGTACGAGGGTCGTCAGGCCTCCGTCGAGGACCAGACGCAGGCCTCCACCGCGGCGCTGATCACGTTGCTGGTGACCGCCGTGTGGGTGCTCGCCGTGGTGGCCCGGCCGTACGAGTGGTGGCGGGTGGCGCTGGTTGCGGTGTCGGGCTTGGCGTACGTGGTGATCTTCTCGATTCCGCTGGCGCAGAAGCTGTTCATGCTGGATCCCTCGAACCTCGAAGTGACGGCGATTGCGCTGGTCATCGGGGTGATCGGGGCCGCTCTCATCGAGGTGGCCTGGTGGGTGCAGGGATCCGTTCTCGGGGAGCGGCGACGGCTCTGGAAGTAGCTGTAGGGTAAGACCCATGGCATTTCTAGATAAGGTCAAGAACCTGCTATCGAAGAACGCCGACAAGGTGGATATGGCCATCGACAAAGCCGGCGACATGGTCGACAAGAAAACCCAGGGCAAGTACGCCTCTCACGTCGACAAGGCGCAGGAGGCGGCCAAGAAGGCCATCGACAAAACCGATCCGCAAAAACCCGAAGCATAACCTGACATATGGCCAAACTGTCTGTCTCCGTTGATGTTCCATTGCCGCCGGAGAAGGCGTGGGAGTGCGCCTCCGATCTGTCGCGGTACAAGGACTGGCTCACCATCCACCGGGTGTGGCGCAGCAAGCTGCCCGAAAACCTGGACAAGGGCACGGTCGTCGAGTCGATCGTGGAAGTGAAGGGCATGCCCAACCGGATCAAGTGGACCATCGTCCACTTCAAGCCGCCGCAGGCCATGACCCTCAACGGGGACGGCGTCGGCGGTGTCAAGGTGAAGTTGATCGGCAAGGTCAAGCCGGCCGACGATCCGTCCGGGTCGGTCGTCACGTTCGACGTCCATCTGGGCGGTCCCGCATTGTTCGGCCCCATCGGCATGGTCGTCGCCGCGGCGCTCAAGAGTGACATCCGCGAGTCGCTGAACAGGTTCAAGAGCGTCTTCGCGGCCGCCTAAGCGTTGCGTGAGCAGCTTGTTAGGCTGCTCGGATGCCCGGCGAAAAGTACACCTACGGCATCGATTTCGACGCGATCGACGCCATCGACATCCATGCCCATGTCGAGGCCGACGATCACGGGCACTGCGCCTACTCCGATGAGCTGATCACGGCGACCAAGCAGTACTTCAAGCTGGCGTCCGACGCGACCACCGTCGACTCGGCCGCCGAGTACTACCGTGCGCGCAACACCGCCGCGGTCGTTTTCACCATCGACTCGCAGACCGCATCCGGGCATCCGCCGAACTCGATCGACGACTTGATCGCCGGCGCCGCGCGCAACAACGATGTGCTGATCCCGTTCGGCAGCGTCGACCCGCTGACCGTCGAGCGTGCCGTCTACGACGTCAACCGGCAGATCGAGCTGGGCGTCAAGGGTTTCAAGTTTCACCCGAGCCTGCAGGCGTTCGAGCCCAACGACCGGGTGTATTACCCGATCTACGAGGCGATCGCCGCGGCCGGTGTGCCCGCCCTGTTTCACACCGGCCAGACCGGCCTCGGCTCGGGGCTGGCCGGTGGATACGGCGTCAAGCTCAGGTACTCCGACCCGATGCTGCTCGACGACGTCGCCGCCGACTTCCCAGGACTGACGATCGTGATGGCGCACCCCGCGGTGCCGTGGGTGGACGCGCAGATCGCGATCGCCTCCCACAAGGCCAACGTGTACATCGACCTGTCCGGGTGGTCGCCGAAGTACTTCCCGCCGCAGCTGGTGCACGCCGCCAACCGGCAATTGCGCACCAAGGTGCTGTTCGGCACCGACTACCCGTACATCGAGCCGCAGCGGTGGCGCCGCGACTTCGAGGCGCTCGACATGAGACCCGAGGTGCTGCCGCTGATCTTCAAGCAGAACGCGCTGCGGGTCCTCGGCCTCACCTCCTAGAGCCTCTCAACCGCGAGCAGACGCTAAAGTCCGCCTCTTCCTGGGGCGATTTCAGGCAGTGGATGCAACAGCGGGTGGTTTTGGCGGGTTTGAGAGTAGCTCGTCGAGGACTTCAGCGGGTTTCTTCCAGCCGAGGGTTTTGCGGGGTCGGGTGTTGAGTTGGGCGGCAACGTAGTCGAGGTAGTCGGCCGGGAACACTGATAGGTCGGTGCCTTTAGCAAAGTATTGGCGCAGCAGCCCGTTGGTGTTCTCGTTACTGCCGCGTTGCCATGGCGAGTGCGGATCGCAGAAGTAGATATCGAGCTC
>NZ_PDCP01000097.1 GCF_002553505.1 Mycolicibacterium agri
ACCCCGGTCCCCGCCTGGATCACGTAGTCGAACGCCGGATCGTCACCGCCGTCCATTCCGAACCCGGTCAGCGCCACGCACACGATCTTGTCGTTGTAGCGGCGCAGCGCCTCGTAGGTGAGCCCGAGCCGGCGTATCGCCGAGGGCTTCATATTCACCAGCAGCGCATGAGATTCCGCGACCAGCGCACCAAGCCGGCGCTGCCCCCCTTCCGACCTGAGGTCCAGCACCACGCTCTGCTTGTTGCGGTTCAGGCTCGCGAAATAGCTGTCGCTGACCTGCCGCGAGATCTCGCCGCCCGGCGGCTCGATCTTGATCACCTCGGCGCCGAGGTCGGCGAGCATCATCGTGGCGTACGGACCGGCGAGCATCACGCCGACCTCGAGGACGCGGATGCCCGCCAGCGGTCCCTGGCCGGTCACCGGAGGGCCTTGGCAAGCTCGGCGATCACCTCGCGGGTGCGGTATTTCGAGGCGACAAGCTCGTCGCGGTTGTTGCCGATCGGCAGCAGCCGCACCGACAGATCGGTGACACCGGCGTCGGCGAAGCGGCGGAACCGCGCCAGGATCGCCTCCTCGTCGCCGGCTGCGCACAGATCGCCGACGTTGCGAGCATCGCCGCGGTCGAGCAGCCGCTGGTAGTTCGGCGACGTCTCCGCCTCGGCCAGAATGCGATTCGCGCGCTCCTTGGCCGCATCGATCTCCGAGTTCGCGCACAGGCAGACCGGGATTCCCGCGACGATCCGCGGCGCGGGCCTGCCTGCCTCGGCCGCCGCCTTGGTGATTTTGGGCGCGATGTGTTCACCGATGGCCTTCTCGTCGGCCATCCACAGCACAGTGCCGTCGGCGTGCTCGCCCGCGATCTGCAGCATCACCGGGCCCAGCGCCGCCACCAGCACCGGCATCGGTGTCTCAGCGGCCAACACGGTCGGGTTGTGCACGGTGAACGAGTCGTTCTCGACGTCGACCGGGCCCGGACCGGCGATCGCGGCATTGAGCACCTTGAGGTAATCGCGGGTGTAGGCGGCCGGCTTCTCATACGGGATGCCCAGCATGTCCCGCACGATCCAGTGGTGCGAAGGGCCGACGCCGAGCGCCAAACGACCGCCCGCGATCGCGTGGATCGAAAGAGCTTGGCGGGCAAGCGCTACCGGATGCTGCGCCTGCAACGGCACCACGGCGGTGCCCAGTTCGATGCGCGAGGTGTGCGCGGCCATCAACGCCACCATGGAAAGCGCGTCGAAATCGTCGGGCACCTGCGGCATCCACGCGGTGTCCATGCCCGCGGACTCGGCCCACTCGATGTCGGACACCAGCTTGGTCACCTTGCGGGTCATGTCGCCGCGCTCGGCGCCGATCATCACGCCTAGGCGCATGGCAATCCCCCGTTTCCGCGTGCCAACCCTCGGCGTCCGCCCGGCAGTCCCCCGTTCCCCCGTGCCGAGCGTGAATCCTCTGCGAAAAATCGGCCCGGAAATCGCACAGGCTTCACGTTCGGCGAGTGAACAAGCCTCATACCGACTCCCCCGCCTTCTCGGTCAGCGCGCGCACGTCGCGCACGAGCGCCTCCAGCGGTGTGCCGGTCGGGAACACGGCGGCCGCACCGGCGGCCAGCAGCTTGGGCACGTCGGCCTCCGGGATGGTGCCGCCCACCACCACGGCGATGTCGCCGGCGTCGGCGGCCCGCAGCGCCTCGACGGTGCGGGTGGTCAGCGCGACGTGCGCACCCGACAGGATGCTCAACCCGACGAGCGCGACGTCCTCCTGCAGCGCTATCGAGACGATGTCCTCGATGCGCTGCCGAATTCCGGTGTAGATGACCTCGAACCCGGCATCGCGCAGCGCGCGGGCGACGATCTTGGCGCCCCGATCATGGCCGTCGAGACCGGGTTTCGCGATGAGCACCCGGGCGGGCGAGGCGAAATCCTGGGCAAAGCTGTTGATTGACACTAGAACACCACCGGCTGTTGGAACTCGCCCCACACGGCTTTCAGTGCGTTCACCATCTCTCCCACCGTGCAGTATTTGTTGGCGCAGTCGATCAGATAGTGCATGAGGTTGTCGTCGCCCTCAGCCGCGCGCGACAGCGCGGCCAGGCTCGACGCCACCGCGCCGGAATCACGCTCGGCCTTGACTTTCGACAGCCGCTTCAACTGGGTGTCACGGCCCTCGGCGTCAAGCTCGTACATCGCGACGTCCGGCGTCGACTCGTCGGTGACGAACTTGTTCACCCCGACGACGGGCCTGGCGCCCGACTCGATCTCCTGATGGATCTTGAACGCCTCGTCGGCGATCAGGCCCTGCAGATAACCGTCCTCGATCGCGCGCACCATGCCGCCGTGGGCCTCGAGATCGGCCATGATCTCGATGATCTTCTCCTCGGTCGCGTCGGTGAGCGCCTCGACGAAATAACTGCCGCCGAGCGGGTCGGCGACGGCGGCCACGCCCGTTTCATAGGCCAGGATCTGCTGGGTGCGCAGCGCCAGCGTCGCGGACTCCTCGGTGGGCAGCGCGAACGGCTCGTCCCATGCGGCGGTGAACATCGACTGCACGCCGCCGAGCACCGAGGCCATCGCTTCATAGGCGACGCGCACGATGTTGTTCTGCGCTTGCGGCCCGTACAGCGAGGCGCCGCCCGATACGCAGCCGAACCGGAACATCGACGCCCTGTCGCTGGTGGCGCCGTAGCGTTCCCTCACGATCGTGGCCCAGCGCCGCCGGCCCGCGCGGTACTTGGCGATCTCCTCGAAGAAGTCGCCGTGGGTGTAGAAGAAGAACGAGATCTGTGGCGCGAATTGGTCGATGGTCATCCGGCCGCGCTCGATGACGGTATCGCAGTAGGTGACCCCGTCGGCCAGCGTGAACGCCATCTCCTGCACGGCGTTCGCGCCGGCGTCGCGGAAGTGCGCGCCCGCCACCGAGATCGCGTTGAACTTCGGCACTTCGGCCGCGCAGAACTCGATGGTGTCGGCGATCAGCCGCAGCGAGGGCTCCGGCGGCCAGATCCAGGTGCCGCGGGAGGCGTACTCCTTGAGGATGTCGTTCTGGATGGTGCCGGTGAGCTTGGCGCGCGGCACACCCTTCTTCTCCGCCGCGGCGACATAGAAGGCCAGCAGGATGGCGGCGGTGCCGTTGATCGTGAAGCTGGTGCTGATCGCATCGAGCGGGATGCCGTCGAACAGGATCTCGGCGTCGGCGAGCGTGTCGACCGCGACGCCGACCCGGCCCACCTCCTCGCTGACCTCGGGATCGTCGGAGTCGAAGCCGCACTGGGTCGGCAGGTCGAGTGCCACCGAAAGGCCGGTGCCGCCCTGGTCCAGCAGGTATCGGTAGCGGCGATTGGACTCTTCGGCCGTGCCGAAGCCCGAGTACTGCCGGAAGGTCCACAACTTGCCCCGATATCCGCTCGCGAAGTTGCCGCGGGTGAACGGATACGTACCCGGAGCAGGCGGTTCGCTGGACCGATCAGCCGGTCCGTACACGGGCTGCAGCGGGATGCCGGATGGTGTGTGAGCTGGGTCGGTCATCACTCGATAACGTACTTGCAAAAAATGAGAATGCCAATACCGCAAATCGCAAACGTGCACGGCTTATCGGGTGCGAACACCACGGGAAACCGGGCGACGACCCGGTACACAGTGATTATGGCACTTGCGTAAAATGAGAATGCCAATACCGATTTGTTAGGGTGAGGCTCGTCGACAGGAGCGCCATGTCCCAGACGTTTTCCGATCGCACCCTGGTCATCTCCGGCGCCAGCCGGGGTATCGGCCTGGCGATCGCGCTCGGCGCGGCCGGGCGGGGTGCGAACGTCGTGCTGCTCGCCAAGACGGCCGAACCGCACCCCAAGCTGCCGGGCACCGTGCACACCGCTGTCGCCGAAATCGAGGCCGCGGGCGGCAAGGGCGTGGCCGTCGTCGGCGACGTGCGCAACGAGGACGACGTGGCGCGCACGATCGACACGGCGGTCGAGCACTTCGGCGGCGTCGACATCTGCGTCAACAACGCCAGCGCGATCGCCACCGAACCGACCGAGCGGCTCACGGCCAAGAAGTTCGACCTGATGATGGATATCAATGTCCGGGGCACGTTCCTGCTGACCAAGGCCGCGCTACCGCATCTGCGGAAGTCGCCCGACCCGCACGTGTTGACGCTGGCGCCGCCGCTGAACATGAACCCGCACTGGCTCGGCGCACACCCGTCGTACACGCTGTCGAAGTACGGCATGACATTGCTGTCGCTGGGCTGGGCGGCCGAATATGCCGACGCGGGAATCGGTTTCGCCTGTCTGTGGCCGCAGACCTACATCGCGACCGCCGCGGTGGCCAACCTCGCCGACGGCGACAAGCTGGCCGCCCGTTCGCGCGCCCCGCAGATCATGGGCGACGCCGCGGTCGAGATCTTCTCCAGGCCCGCCGCCGAGGTGAACGGCAAGTGCTTCATCGACTCCGAGGTGCTGGCCGAGGCGGGCGTCACCGACCTGTCGCGCTACGGCGGTGGCGGCGATCCCAAACTTGATATCTTCGTCGACAAATCATGAGCATCTCATTGCTGCTCGAGATGGCTTCCTCGGGCGATCCCGACCGGACGGCTGTGGTCTCCGGCGATGTGCGGTGGACGGCGAATGAACTGAGCGAATTCGCCGACCGCGCAGCAGGGGTCATAGCGGCCTCGGGCGCGCAGCACGTGGCCTATGTCGGCACCGGCGGGGCGATGTTGCCGCTGCTGCTTTTCTCCTCTGCGCGCGCGTCGGTGCCCGTCACCCCGCTGAATTACCGGCTCAGCGCCGACGGGCTGCGCGAACTGATCGATCGGCTGCCGACGCCGCTGGTGATCGCCGACGCCGAGTACGCCGACGTTGTGACGGGCGCGGGTAACCAGGTGCTCTCATCCGACGAGTTCATCGAGAAGGCGCGCACCGCCGAGCCCGCCGTCGAATTCGCCGATCCGGACACCGTCGCCGTCGTGCTGTTCACCTCCGGCACCACGTCGCGGCCGAAGGCCGTTGAGCTGACGCACAACAACTTGACGAGCTACATCACCGGCACCGTGGAGTTCGGTTCGGCGGCGCCCGATGACGCGGCGCTGATCTGTGTGCCGCCGTACCACATCGCCGGGGTCAGCGCGGCACTGTCCAACCTCTACGCAGGCCGAAAGATGGTGTATCTGACCAACTTCGACGCGCGCGAGTGGATCCGCTTGGTGCGCGACGAAGGCGTCACCTCGGCCACTGTCGTGCCCACGATGCTGGACCGGATCGTCGCGGTGTTGGAGGCCGAATCGGCCGCGTTGCCGACGTTGCGCTCGCTGGCATACGGCGGGTCGAAGGTCGCACTTCCGTTGGTGCGCAAGGCCTTATCGCTGCTGCCCGACGTCGGGTTCGTCAACGCCTACGGGCTCACCGAGACCAGTTCGACGATCGCGGTCCTGACCCCCGACGACCACCGCGAGGCGCTCGCCGCTGCCGACGAGAAAGTGGCACGCCGACTGGGCTCGGTCGGCCGCCCCGTGCCCACCGTCGAGGTGCAGATCCGCGCCGAAGACGGCTCCGTGCTCGGCCCCGGCGAACCCGGCGAGCTGTTCGTCCGTGGGGAACAGGTGTCCGGCAAGTACACCGACATCGGTTCTGTGCTCGACGACGACGGCTGGTTCCCCACCAAAGACGTGGCCTACCTCGACGAGGACGGCTACCTCTTCATCGGCGGCCGGTCCGACGACACCATCATCCGCGGCGGCGAGAACATCGCACCCGCCGAAATCGAGGACGTGCTGGTCGAGCATCCCCACGTGCGCGACTGCGCCGTCGTGGGGGCCGACGACCCGCAGTGGGGTCAGATCATCGTCGCCGTGGTGGTGCCCGCTGAGGGGTCCTGCCCCGACGTGGAGGATCTGCGCGGCTTCGTGCGGGGCCAACTGCGCGGGTCGCGCACACCGGACAAGGTGGTATTCCGCGACGAACTGCCGACCAACGCGACGGGCAAGGTGCTGCGCCGCGAACTCGTCAGCGAGCTGAACGCCAGTTAGGAGCCAACAATGATCAAGAACGGCACGCGCCTGCAGAGCCAGGTGTGCGACACCCAGGTGATCGTCGTCAGGTCCGCCGACAGCCTCGGCGACCTGCGCGCCGGCGGCGCTCCGATGGTGCCGATCGGCGAAGAAGTCTCGAGTGAATTCACGCTGGATCCCGCCTTCTCCGATGGGAATCTGATGGGCAAGCGCTACGTCGACGAGAACGGCGCCGAGGTACTGGTGACCAAGGCGGGCAAGGGCACACTGTCGGTGGGGACGACACCGCTGACCATCAAGGAAGCCAAACCGCTTCCGGCCAGCGACTGACACCGACGATGTCCGTTGAGGCGGCCGCCGCAACGCGGGTGTCGCCGGTGCGCGTCGCGGTGGCCAGCTTCATCGGCACCACCGTCGAGTTCTACGACTTCCTCATCTACGGGACGGCGGCCGCGTTCGCGCCGACCATCGCGGCCGCGCTCTACAACGCGACCCACACCAGCGACGCTATCGTCGGCTACCTCGTCGCCGTGTCGATCATCTCGGCGATATCGGTCAGCCTGCTGCCCGGCAGATGGCGCGCGCCGGTCGCCGACTAGCGACCGTCACCCTCGCATCACCGGCCTCATCAACGGGCAGAGTGTTAGATCCGGGCGAATCCGGCAATCCTGGCGGCATGGAAGCGACCGACACGCGTTCCCGCGACCCCATTTCCGGCTGCGTTCTTGACGTGCGGAGTGACGCCACAGGCGGTACTTTTACACGCCGGCCGTCGCTGGCCATGGTCCACGCGCTCGGCCACAGGCACATCACAGATCGACGACACGGGTGATTTCGACTGCTCGAAGGAAGCGCCATGACTCTGCCCGATGAGGTCTCGCACCGACAGCCCGAGACGCCCGCCATCCGAAAAGCGGTGCGGGGAGCGGCGATCGGCAACACCGTCGAGTGGTTCGACTTCGCGATCTACAGCGTGTTGGCCACCTACATCGCCGACAAGTTCTTCCCGTCCGGCAACGACACCGTCGCACTGCTCAACACCTTTGCGATCTTCGCGGCGGCCTTTTTCATGCGCCCACTGGGTGGTTTCTTCTTCGGCCCGCTGGCCGACCGCATCGGCCGCCAGCGCGTGCTGGCCATCGTGATCCTGCTGATGTCGGGTTCCACTTTCGCGATCGGCCTCGTGCCGAGCTATGACACCATCGGCGTCGCGGCGCCGCTGATCCTTCTGCTTCTCCGCTGCCTGCAGGGGTTTTCAGCGGGCGGCGAGTATGGCAGCGGGGCGTGCTTCCTCGCCGAGTACGCACCGGACAAGCACCGCGGATTCATCGTCTCGTTCCTGGTGTGGTCGGTGGTGGTCGGCTTCCTGCTCGGATCGATCACCGTCACCGTGCTGCAGGCGGTACTGTCCGAGGCGGCCATGGATTCGTATGGCTGGCGGATACCGTTCCTGCTCGCAGGTGTGCTCGGCGTCGTCGGCCTCTATATCCGTCTGCGCCTTCGCGATACGCCTGAGTTCGAGGAATTGCAGGCCGAAGGCGATGTCTCGGAGTCGCCGCTGAAGGAGGCCCTGACGTCCTCATGGCGGCCCATCTTGCAGATCTTCGGCCTCGTCCTCGTCCACAACGTGGGCTTCTACACGGTGTTCACGTTTCTGCCGAGCTACTTCACCCAGACCCTCAAGCTGACCAAGATGGACGCGTTCGTCTCGATCACGATCGCCAGTGTGGTTGCCCTGGTTTTGATTCCACCGCTGGGCGCCCTGTCCGACCGGATTGGTCGCAAGTCGTTATTGATTGCGGGTTCGGTGGGCTCCATCGTGTTCGCCTATCCGCTTTTCGTGCTGCTGAATTCGGGTTCCCTTGCGGCCGCAGTCGCCGGGCACGCCGGCCTGGCGGCGGTGGAGGCGGTGTTCGTGTCGGCCTCGCTGGCGGCGGGCGCCGAGTTGTTCGCAACGCGGGTGCGATCGGGCGCGTACTCCATCGGCTACAACGTCTCGGTGGCGATCTTCGGGGGTACGGCGCCATACGTGGCGACGTGGCTGACGGACCGGACCGGCAACGAGCTCGCGCCCGCCTATTACCTCATCATCGCGGCGATCGTCTCGCTCGCAACGGTGTTGACGATGAAAGAGACCGCGGCGCGGCCGCTGCGCAAGCACGTCACGGAATAGTTCAGGCTTTCCACATCAGGCCGCGGATGGCCTCGGCGGACGGGATATCCTCCACCGCGAGCATGCCTTTCGGCGCCCGGCACACCCAGTCGATGACATTGACGACGCGGGCCGCGGTCGAGACACATCCCGCCTCGGTGACATCGAGCGTCGGGTGGGAGACGTGCGTGTTGACTTCCACGCGCGGTTCGCCCTCGACGACGACGCGATGCACGCCCGGCTTGCCGTCGGGCGGGAATTCCCAGTCCGGCGCCGAGGCCGCGGTCAGCCGGGTGATGTGTTCCATGGTGATCACGGGCACGCCGTCGCGCACGCCTTCGACCGCGAACCGCACGGCGGCCAATCCTCCCGGCTCCACGGTTGCCATCTTGCATTCGATCCGCTGCTCGGTGTACCAGGGCTCGATGCGCTGGCGAAGCACGTCGAGTTCAACGCCGAGTTGATCGGCCAGATTGCGCACCGGACCGCCCCACATCGTGGTCAAGACGCCCGGCAGAAACAGCATCGGCGTCTTGTCCTCCGGCGTGGTGCCGAAACCCATTGAGGTTCCGGTGAACTCGTAATCGTCGTAGTTGGCGTAGTCGAAGATCTCCTGAACGGTGATCGAGTCGGCGCGGGTGACGAGGCTCAGCGCACTGTGCACCTGGGTGTCACCCGAATAGCCGGGGTCGATGCCGTTGACGTACAGCGAGGCGTTGCCCTGCTCGCAGGCCTGCTCGAGCGGCACCCGCAACCAGTCGTCGACCTGGCGTGGCGTCACCAACCAGACCATCGACGTGGCCACCACATTGATGCCTGCAGCGAGAAACTTGGTCATCTGCTCTAGGGCCTCGGTGGGCCTGGTTTCACCAACCGCGGTGTAGACGACGCAATCCGGCTGCAATGCGATCAACGCATCGATGTCATCGGTTGCGACTATGCCGGTTGGCTCGCGCCACCCGCACAGTTCGGCTGCGTCGCGACCAATCTTGTTCGGGCTGGCGGCATGCACACCCACCAACTCGAGATCGGGTCTGCCGATGACGGCCCGCAGCGAATGTTGGCCGACGTTGCCGGTGGAAAACTGGACTACCCTGCGCATCGCCGTATGGCCCTCCTTCACCTGGCCGGTGCCGACCCCCATCTAACGTCGCGCGCTGACTCAGGTCAACAAGCGATCTCGCGACTCGCCTCGGACCGCGGCACCCGCACGCTGACGGCACGCCATATCGTTGACCGTGAACCCGGTGGACGTGCCGGCGGCGCGAGCAGAAGGCGGACGGGAAGACAGGCGATGGCAACGGCAGACAAACTCTCGGCGCGCGAAGCGAAGCGGCTACAGACTAGAGAGCGCCTGCTCGGTGCGGCCATCGCGGAGTTCAAACGCGCCGGTATGGCCGAGGCCGATGTCGGCGCGATCGTGTCGGCGGCCGGGGTGGCCCACGGCACCTTCTTCTTCCACTTCCCGACGAAGGAGCACGTGCTGCTCGAGCTGGAGCATCGCGAAGAGCAGCGAATCGCCAACGAGTTCAGTCGTTTTGCGCAACGCAAGAATGACCTCGAGGCGGCGCTGCACGAAGCGGTCCGGCTTGTCGTCGCGCTCGAGCGTCGCCTCGGCGCGCTTCTGTTCAAGGACTTCCTCGCGTTGCACTTCTCTCAGACCCGGCCGCCGATCGAGGACGGCCGAGACCACGCGCTCATCGTGAAGATGGCCGAGCAGATCGAGCAAGCCAAGGCCGAAGGCCGCGTCGCCGACGACGTCAATCCGATGAACAGCGCCGTGTTCTTTCTGCTCGGCCTCTACGCGTTGCTGACGACAACGACCAGCTGGCCGACACGGGCAGCCATGCTCGACGACTACGTCGCCAGGACACTGCGCAGCTTGCAGGCGTAGTTTCGCTTACTGCAGTCATTGACTTCAGTCAGTATCTGGACTACAACAAGGTGGTCCGGCTGCGGAAGGAAGCGTGAACCTGGCCATGGTGAACCTGCGCGCCAAGAACGGTGGTCCGAAGGCGGCGCCCGCCACCGGGCTGAGCCTCGACGAGCACGAGGAACGATCGCGACTGGCCCAGCGTCACGCCGACAAGTGGCTGATCTCGGGCAGCATCCTCATCGGCACAACCGCGCTCGGCATCTTCGGCCTGCCGCTCTTCTTGCGCGGTGTGTGGCTGCTGCGGCGGGCACAACGCGACGGCCTGTCCGTGCGCCCCATGCTGGTCACCCTGCTTGGCTATCTGGTCATCATCGACGCCGCCATCAACACCGTGGGGTGGGCACTCGACATGGTCGCCAACCACACGCTGCTGGCCCGAGTGCTGCTCACCGGCTGGGGCAACATGTTCGACGCGGGTTATTTCTGGCACTTCAACGAACTGTGGATTGGCGGCGCCGCGGGACCCGGTGAAAAGGGCTGGGAAATCGGGCTGATCTTCACCGTGTTCACGATGCGGATCGCCGCCGCGATCGGCTTCCTGCAGATGAAGCGGTGGGGTCACCAGTGGATGATCATCACGTGCTGGATGGGGGTGGTCATCTGGTGCGGCTATGTGTTCAACATGACGATGTACGCCGACGTCCGCTTCGCCGGCGTCGTCCTGCCGGTCATCGGCTGGTGGCTTTACGACATCTTCTACATCACGCCGTTCCTTGTCATCCCCTACCTGCACTCCGTCAACCGCGAAATCTTCACCGACTGAGCGGCATTCATGACGACATCGGTCAAGCCCACCACCCGCGAGGCGCGCAGGTTGCAGACCCGCTCGCGCATCCTCGGGGCGGCTACCGCGGAGTTCAAGCGCTGCGGCATGGCCGGCGCCGACATCGGCGCGATCGTGGCCGCCGCCGGCGTCGCCCACGGCACCTTCTTCTTCCACTTCCCGACCAAGGAACACGTAGTGCTGGAACTCGAGTCGCGAGAAGAGGCGCGAATCGCCGCCGAACTCGCTCGCTTCCTCGAGACACCGCGCGACATCGCCACCACCCTCGCCAAGACCACCGAGCTGGTGATCTCGGTCGAGGGTCGATTGGGCAACCTTCTATTCAAAGACGTTCTGGCGCTGCACTTCTCGCCATCGCGCCCCCAGGGCGAAGCGTGGACGGACCACCCGGTCATCGTGGCGCTGGTGAAGGAGATCGACCGCGCCCGCCAGGACGGTGAAACCCACCCCGACGTGGATCCTTTCTGTAGCGCGGTCTTCTTCCTGCTCAGCGTCTACGGGGTGCTCAGCACCACGCCGGGCCAGGCCGCATGCACCACCATGCTCAGGGAATTGGTCGCTACCGCCGTCCGAAGTCTGGAGGCCCGATGACTCCTTGTCCGTCACTGCCGTCCGTCACTGCCGTCCGTCACCAGGGAGGTTCAGCCATGGCATTTCTGTGGGAAATACTGCGATACGTCGCCGCGTGGGGCGGCACCATCCTGATCATCTGGTTCTGGTACTGGATGTTCTCCAACATCGGCACCTTCTGACGATTCTCATGGCCGACCTCTCGGATGCCCATGCGATGGCGCTTGAACGCAGCTGCGCCGTGACCGCGGTTGCATTGAGCGGACAGCGCCGAGATGGGGTCCGGCTCGTGACCGGCGCCCACCGCGCGTTGGGTCTGAACGCGGCGCTCACACACGTGCACGTGCCCTATCCGGTCCCGCCGGCCTGGAGCCGTCGAACCCTGACATGTGGTGTCGCGCTGCAATGCTCACCGTCAAAGGACCGGCTCACCGAATACCGGCTGAACGAACTGTCCGCGCGTGAACTGCGGGCACTCTGCCTGGTCGAGGCCGCCGTCGCGGTCGGCTGGATCTTCTCGCGCTGGCCCGGGCTGATGGCGGAACTGCGGTCCGCGTTGCCCGGCATCGACATCGCCGACGCCGACACGGACACGCGGGAAATGCTCAACCGCGCAATCGAACTGGCGCACACCACCGAACCGCTCGACGTTCCCGCGCTTCTCGGCCACCTTCCCGTGGCCTACACGGAGCCGCAGGGCATCGGCGATAAACTGCGGCACAGCTTCGGCAGGATGCCGTGGACGACGACGCAGAAGCGGCTGCCCCGGCCCTACTCGGTGCCCGTCGGCGGCGACGGCGGCGTCCGCAACCCCAATCTGCCGCCGCCGAACCGGCCGCAGGACAACGACTTCGACATCACGCCAGACCATCGCCCCGGCATCCCCTACCCGGAGTGGAACATGTGGACGCAGAGCTTCCTTCCGAATCACGTGGCAGTGCTGGAGAAAACCGAGACCCACCGCGTGCGTCACGCGGTCCCCGTCGCGGCCGAACTACGCAAGTGGTTCCAGGAGCACACACACCGGGCCATGACCGGCCGCCTCGAGGACGGCTGCGACGTCGACGTCGATCGATACGTCAGCCACTACATCGACCTGGCCGCCGGCGAGGCCGACGAACCGCGGATTTTCCGCGATCTGCTCCCCAGCAGCCGCGACGTCACTACCGCGCTGCTGCTCGACGGCAGTTCGTCGCTCGGGGTGCACGGCGGGCGCATCTTCGCCCTCGAACTGTCCTGCGCCGATGCGCTGTCCCGCGCGATGACGCTCGCGCGGGAACGCCACGGCGTCTTCGTGTTCACCGGCAACACCCGCCACCGCGTCGAGGTCCGCTGCCTCAAGGATTTCGAGGACCGCAGGTTCGTCCCGCCGAGCAAGCTGGGTCTGGCCGCAGGCGGATACACCAGGCTCGGCGCGCCGATACGCCACCTGACGAGCCGACTGCTTGCGCAGCCCTCCGAACGACGCCTGCTGATCGTCATCGGCGACGGTTTGATCTCCGACGAGGGCTACGAAGGCCGCTACGCGTGGGCCGATGCTGCACACGCGGTCGAGGAGGCCAACGACGCCGGCGTGTCCGTGTACTACGTCGGCGTCGGGCCCACCCGTGTCGATCCGCTGCCAGAAGTGTTCGGTCCACGCCGATCTCAGCGCATCAAGCGCGTCGAGGAACTCCCCCGTGTCCTTGCCCATGTTCATCGAGAGTTGGTGTCCGCGTGACGTCGAATGACTATTTCGCCAATGGCAACGAAGTGCAGCTGTTCGAGCAGGCCTTCCAACGCCGCCTGCCGGTAATGCTCACCGGCCCGACGGGCTGCGGCAAAACCCGGTTCGTCGAGCACATGGGCGTGCTGCTGCAACGCCCGGTAGTGACGATCAGCTGCCATGACGACCTCACCAGTTCCGACCTCGTCGGCCGCTTCATGGTCACCGGCGGCGATGTGGTGTGGACCGACGGGCCCCTGACCCGAGCGGTGAAGGCCGGTGCCATCTGCTACCTCGACGAGGTGGTGGAGGCGCGCCACGACTCGCTGGCCATCCTGCATTCGCTGACCGACCACCGGCGAGCTCTCTACCTCGACCGCGCCAACGAAGTCGTCGAGGCGCCAGACGGTTTCATGCTGGTGTGCTCGTACAACCCCGCCTTTCGCAGCTCGCTGAAGGAGCTCAAGCCGTCGTTCCGGCAGCGGTTCGTCACGCTGCCGATGCGCTATCTGCCTCCTGACCGCGAGGCAGAAGTGATCGTCGCGGAAGCCGGCATCCCGTTGCCGACGGCGCAGCGATTGGTGCAGTGCGCGGTCGCCATCCGCACCGCCGACGACGCGTTTCACTTCGAGCCGCCCTCGACCAGGGCGCTGGTCACCGCCGCGCAGCTCATCGCCGCGGGAGCAAGCGAACTGGACGCGGCCGAGGCCGCCATCCTCGCCCCGCTATCCACCGACGGCGCCATCACCGACGGGCTGCGGGAAATCGCCGCGGCCAGCCTGCTTTAGGAAGGAGCTCTCGAATGGACCAGAAGGAACGCAAGCGCAAGCGGGCGCTTATCGTGCTGCAAATAGTCATCTACGGCTACCTACTGATCATGTTCTCGATCCAGCTGTACATGTCGTTCGCGCGGGGCTGGTGGGACTTGTGAATCTGCCGCTGTTGAACCGGTTTTCGGGCGTCAAACCACAGGCTGCGCCGGGCGGTTCGGTCAGCCTGGACGCTCACGAGGAGCAGTCGCGTCAGGCTCAGCGCCGTGCGGACAAGTGGATGATCGCCGGCGCTGCCCTGATGGGTATGTGGGCGCCGGGGCTGATCGGATTCCCGATCTTCATGCGCGGGGTCTGGCTGCAACGTCAAGCGCTGCGGGCGGGTCTGTCGGTGCGGCCGATCATCGTCACGCTCATCGGCTATCTGGTGTTGATCGACGGCATGCTCAACAGCGTCGGGTGGGCGCTCGACCTCGTCGCCAACCACACGTTGATCAACAGGGTGCTGATGGTCGGCTGGGGCGCCATGTTCGACGCAGGCTACTTCTGGCACTACAACGAAGCCTGGATCGGCGGCGCGGCCGCACCCGGCGAAAAGGCGATGGTCTTCGGAATGATCCTCACCGTCTTCGCGATGCGCTGCGCCGCGGCGATCGGCTTCTTGCAGATGAAGCGGTGGGGCCACCAGTGGATGATCGTCACCTGCTGGATGGGCGTGCTCATCTGGTGCCTGTACGTGTTCAACATGACGATGTACGCCGACGTGCGCTACGCGGGTGTGGTGTTCCCAGTCATCGGGTGGTGGCTCTACGACATCTTCTACATCACGCCGTTCCTGGCCATCCCCTATCTGCACACGGTCAACCGCGAAATCTTCTCCGATTGAATGCCTTTGAAGGAGCACGACTATGACCACGCCAGCTACCACAGAGGATCAGAAGCCGGACGAGAACCTGCCGCCCGGCACCACCCCCTACTACGCCCGCATGCACAAGTGGATCAAGCGCGCGGTGTTGGTGTGTTTGGTCGCGCTCGTCATCGAAGGCGCATTCACCCTGCCCTTCATGGCGGTCTACTACGGCTACCCCACGCTGAGCCTCACCGAGATCTGCAGTGAACTGCTCAAGGTGCGCTTCTCCGATGACAATCTGGAATGCAAGTACCCCTACCCTCCGCTGGGTCCGCCCGAGGGCGCTGAAGGCAAGGACACCGCACAGGACGAGTGGGGCATTCAGCCGACTCCCAAATACCACCGGCTGGGGTTCCGCGAACTGGTGAAGATCCACGACGAACGCGTGGCCCGCCAAGCCGCGGAAGGACAGGGCGGCTGATGCCGACGCCCGAACAGCACGCGGACAACTGGGATCTGCGCCACGAGGACTTCAACGACAACGATTTCCTCTACGCGGTTTACTCGGTGATGCGACGGCGTGATTCGTTCGCCCACACCGACACCCCCTTCCTGACCCCGACCCCCGGCGGCGCGTGGGTGGCGGTGCGCTATCAGGACTGCTACTCGATCCTTCAGGACTGGCAGCACTTCTCCAGCAACCCCACGCCGGAGGCCGCCGAAAAGCTCGCAGGCGACCTCGTCATCACGCTCGACCCGCCGCGGCAGCAGATGTTCCGCAAGGTGCTCAACCCGTACTTCTCACCGGCGCGGATGAAGGCGCTGACACCGCAGATCCGCTGGGAGACCGACCGTCTCATCGATGACTTCATCGAGTCGGGGACGGGCGATCTGGCCCAGGTCGCGTGGCGGCAGCCCGGGGTGGTCTTCTTCAAGTATGTGCTTGGCATGCCGGTCGACGACGTCCCGCTGTGCATCGACCTGACCGATGACGCGCTGAACGGGCCGACCGAGGACGCGCGGATGGCCGCATGGGGCGGGCTGTACCAACACATCCACGACGCCGTGTCCGCGCGCATCGACGCACCACCGCGTGACGACATGATCGACGTGCTGCTTGCAGCCGAAATCGACGGCGAGAAGCTGGCGTTCAACGACGTCGTGTCCAACGCCATGCTTCTGGTCCAAGCCGGGCTCGAGACGACCGCAAGCGCCATGTCGTTCGCCTTCCACTATCTCGGCACACATCCCGAAGAGCGCGACCGGCTCATCCGCGAGCCCGACATCATGCCGCGCGCCGTCGAGGAGCTGATTCGGTTCGGCGGGTCGATCCATGGGATTCCGCGAACCGTCGCCAAAGAGACCGAGTTGAACGGCCACCGCTTCTGCCCCGGCGAATCGGTCATCGTCAACTACGCATCCGCCAACCGCGACGACGCCGAGTTCCCTGACGCAGATCGCTGCGTCCTTGACCGGCAAGCCAACCGACACCTCGGCTTCGGGTCGGGCGTGCACCGCTGCCTTGGGTCCAACCTGGCACGGCTGGAGTTCCGCATCGGCATCGAGCAGGTGCTGGCTCGGCTCCCCGACTACACGATTGCGTCCGACTCGGAGACCGTGTTCCACGGCAACTCCGTCACCCGCGGATTCCGTAGGCTCCCAGTCCTCTTCAGTCCCGGCCCGCAGGTCGCTGTCGACCCCGAGAGCGCAGCCAATGTCTGAGAACACACCTTCGCTCCATCACGTGGTCTTCGCCATCGCGCCCGAACGCCACGACTCCGTTGCGGAGATGTTCACCAGCCTCGGCTTCACCCTCGCACCGGCTGAACTGCCCGAACTCGGATTACGAATCAACCTGGACTGGGAACACGGAATCGAGCTCATCAGCCCGCTCCCCGGAGCCACCGCCGCCGTCGCCGCATCGGTCGCCGACTTCCTCGATACCAAAGGCGACGGAATCTACACCGTCGTGGTCCAGGTCCCCGACGCCGAAGCAGCCGAGGCGGTCACCGGTCGCTACGGTGCCGACATCCGCTTCCGGCAGAAGATGCAGGGCGACGGCACACATCTCGAAGAGATCGACCTGTCGGTGTTCGATCTGCCGATCACACTGCTGGACACCAACATTCCGTGAGCTGTGATGACCGAGTCGACCGTGAACACCACCAAGCCCAGCGTCTTTGAGGCCGGCCTTCCGGTTCTGCACTATGACGTCACGGACACGCCGCAGGACATCTATCCGCAATTCAGGGACGCGCAGCAGGCCGCGCCCATCGCACTCGGCCCCATCGGACCCGAGGTGCTGTCCTACGACCTCGCTCGAACAATTCTTCGAGATCCGCGTTTCGTGGTGCCCACCGGCATCCACCTGTCGGCGCACGGCATCACCTCAGGACCGTTGTGGGACAGGGTGACCCGCAGCATCCTCAACATGGAAGGCGAGGAACACCGTCGGCTCCGCAGCCTGGTCTCGCGGGCGTTCACGCCTCGGGCGACCGCCCGCATGCACGACACCATCCATGCCGTCATCAACGAACTCATCGACGGTGTGGTCGACTCGGGCCGGTGCGAGTTCGTCGCCGACATCGCTCGCCCCTACCCGATACCGGTCATCTGCGCGCTGCTCGGCGCACCGCGTGAGAACTGGCGGAAGTTCTCGCTGTGGGCCGAGGACATCTTCAAGATCGTCAGCTTCGACTGCAACCTCGCCGAGGAAGAGCCCGTCGTGCTCAAGGCGTGGGACGAATTCGACGCCTACATCGACGACATGATCGCCCAGCGTCGGCAGCGGTTGACCGACGATCTGCTCTCCGAGCTGATCCGGATCGAAGATCGCGGCGACCGACTCGACGCCGCCGAGCTGCGGATGCTGGCCTTCAGCATCCTGGTGGCCGGAACCGATACCACCCGCAGCCAGCTCGCGGCGTCGATGCAGGTGCTGTGCGACCACCCCGACCAATGGACGCTCCTGCGCGAGCGGCCCGAGCTGGCGATGCGCGCGGTTGAGGAGACCATGCGGCACTCTCCGTCGATGTGTTCCACCGTGCGCAGTGCCGTCGACGACGCCGAGACCGGCGAATACACGTTCCCCGCAGGTTCGTTCATTGTGGTCAACACCTATGCGGCCAATCGGGATGCGGCCATATACGACGACCCCACGCGGTTCGACATCACCCGTGACGATCCACCGCCCATCCTGACGTTCGGCGGCGGGGTGCACTACTGTCTCGGCGCCAATCTCGCGCGGCTCGAGTTGGCCGAGGCGCTGAAGGTGCTGTCTCAGCGTCTTCCCCGTCCCCGTTGTGTGGGCACCGTGCCGTGGAAACCGCTGCTCGGCCTGAGTGGGCCGACGAGTCTGTCGATGGAGTTCGCCTCATGAGTTCACTTTCCGTAGCAACGCCGGTCACCGCCGCACGCGAGGTCATTCCGCTTCGGGAACGCAAGGGCGACATCATCTTGTGGCTCTTCTTCCTCGTCAATGTCACGTTCGTGACCTACCAGGCCGATATCGAGCAGCTCGTCATCCGCGACCCCGACAACTTCACGTATCCGGTGTGGCCGCTGCCGTACATGGTCGACTTCCTGCACTGGTACTTCGCGAACTTCGACCCGCTGCTGTACGAGCGGCCGGTGTGGTACACCACGATCGTCATCATCGACCAGGTGGTGTACGGCCCCTTCTATATCGCTGCGCTGTATGCGTTTTGGAAGGGCAGAGAGTGGATCCGCAATTGGTCGATCATCTGGGCGTCGGTCATGCTCGCCACCGTCACCATCATCCTCGGCGAGGAGATCGCCGGCCCGTATGCCAGCGATCATCTGCCGCTGGTGTTCGCAACAAACGCGGGCTGGTTGATCGTCCCGATCTGGGTGCTGATCCGGATGTGGCGGGAGCACCCGTTCACGCGGCCCGTCACGACACTTGATGCGAGCCAGCCATGACATCGTTCGCGAAACGCTACGGGTCGTGGGCCGTCGTCGCCGGTGCGTCCGAGGGGCTTGGTGAAGCCTTCGCGCGAGACTGCGCGCGACGAGGTCTCAATGTCGCGGTTATCGCACGGCGCGTCGAGCTGGCACGGCGGCTTGCCGACGACATCGCCAGCACCGCCGGCGTGCAGACGCGCGCGATGCGCGCGGATCTGGCCAGCCGCGACGACCTCGATCACATCGTCGCCGACCTCGCCGACCTCGATGTGGGTCTGCTGATCTACAACGCCGCTTTCTCCGTCGTCGGGCCGTTCTGGAATTTTGACGTCGACACCCACTTGAAGGAGATTCTCAATGACGTTGTCAAGCGGCCGCAGCAGTAGTTGTGGGCTGGTAGACGGCGTGGTCGCGGAGCATTGCCC
>NZ_PDCP01000098.1 GCF_002553505.1 Mycolicibacterium agri
CCATCCCTCACTCAACCTCCTCAACATCGGCCGCGTTGTGGATAACGCGACCCTGTCAAAAAGTTTGAGTCAGTGGAACACAAATCCATCGAACATACGTTCGACACTACTCAGGGGACCGACAAAACTAGTCGCATGCCGCACCCTGAGCAGTCCGACAAACTCACACCTCGCCAGGCGCGGTCGTCTACTAGGTGAGGAGGAACTAATGAACACCAGACATGCGGTCATCGACAACCCACTGGGCGAGCTGACGCTGGTCTCTGACGGCGCCGCGCTGATCGGCCTGTACTTCCGACATCACTGGCACCGACCGCCAACCCAGCACTTCGGACCCAGTATCGAGACGACCACCGACGACGTGCTCGCTGCGACCCGGCGCCAGTTGACTGACTACCTAGCGGGCGAGCGGACCGATTTCGAGGTCCCTACCCGACTCGACGGAAACGACACGCATCGCCGGATCTGGCAGCGGCTCATCACGATCCCATACGGCCAGACGCTGACGTATGGCGAACTCGCGACGGAGCTTGCCGACGGCACGACGGCCCAGGAGGTGGGTGCGATGGTCGGCCGTAACCCGATATCGATTGTCGTTCCGTGTCATCGGGTAGTCGGCAAGAACGGGAAGCTCACCGGTTACGCAGGTGGCTTGCAACGCAAGCAGTTTCTGCTCAATCTCGAAGAGCCGGCCGAGCTGAGGGAGGCGCGGTTGTTCTGATGGCCGCAACGACTGCAACGAAATGGCACAAGCGCGTCGACTCCGCCGACTGGGCCGCGGTGACCGCGGAGATCAACGCCTTCGGCGGCGCTCTGCTGCCGCAGTTGATCACCAACTCCGAGGCGGCGAAGCTTCGCGGACTGTATGCCGACGACAGCCTGTTCCGCGCAACCATCGACATGGCCCGGTATCGGTTCGGCGAAGGGCAATACCGTTACTTCGACCGCCCCTACCCGCAGCCCATCGACGAGCTCAAGCATGCGCTGTATCCGCGTCTGCTGCCGATCGCCCGCGATTGGTGGGCCAAGCTGAGACGGACCGCCCCGTGGCCGGACGACCTCGACGAGTGGCTCGACATGTGCCACGCCGCGGGCCAGACCAAGTCGACGGCGATCCTGCTCAAATACGGCGCTGGCGACTGGAACGCACTGCACCGAGATCTTTACGGCGAGTTGGTGTTTCCTCTACAGGTCGTCATCAACCTGTCCGAGCCGGGCGTCGACCATACTGGCGGCGAATTCCTGCTCGTCGAGCAGCGGCCCCGCGCCCAGTCACGCGGTACCGCCACGCTGCTCCCCCACGGCCACGGCTTCGTCTTCACCACCCGCGAACGTCCGGTCGAGTCCGCTCGCGGATGGTCGGCAGCGCCTGTCCGGCATGGTGTTTCGGCCGTGCGCTCAGGCGAGCGGTTCACCCTCGGCCTCGTCTTCCACGACGCCGCATGACCGCTCGCGGCACCCTCGGCGGGCACCGGAAGACCCGCATCTACGGACGGCTGGACTGCCCAACGGCATTGCGCGCGATCGCCAAGGGCGGCTACGTCAAGCATCGCGTGTTCTTCGCCGACGAAGCCGCCGCCGTCGCAGCCGGTTATCGGCCGTGCGCGAGATGCATGCCGGACCGATACCGCGAATGGAAAAGCCGACGGCGGAAATGCGAGAAAGCGATTCAGCGCGGCGGACCGCGATTATCGTGCGGCAACACCTAAGCGGGGATTGCCATGTACCTGACCCAGGGGTTGCGTCGCGCAGCACAGATTCGTCCGCGGCAAGAATCGACCGTGTTCCGGCAGCGGCGCCGCGTCTGGTCTGAGACGGCTGACCGCGTCGCGCGGGTCGCGGGCGGGCTGAGAGAAGTCGGCGTGCGGCGCGGGGATCGTGTCGCAATCCTCGCGCTCAACAGTGACCGCTATTTCGAGTTGATGTACGCCATCCCATGGATCGGTGCGGTCTTGGCGCCGCTGAACATCCGGCTGGCGATGCCTGAGATCCGGGATATCCTCGACGATTCCGGGGCCCGCGTGTTGTTCTTTGACAGCGCGATGCAGGCACCCGCTCTTGAGGTGACCGGGCGGGAGTCGGCCATACAAGCGATGTTCTATCTCGACGACGCTGCGCCGGCGACGGGCGTCCGGTCCTATGAGCACCTCGTCGCGGCAGATCCGATTCCCGATGTCGGCGCCGGCGGCGACACGCTGGCCGGCTTGTTCTACACCGGCGGCACCACGGGGAAATCCAAAGGCGTAATGCTCAGCCACAACAACCTGGTGTGGAATGCGATGAACGTCATCGCGGGGATGTACTACGACCAGGACGCGACATACATCCATTGCGGCCCGATGTTTCATCTCGCCGACGGCGGCGCGACATTCGGTGTCACCGCCTGCGGGGGCCGTCATGTGCTCATTCCGCGCTTCGATGCTGCGGACTGTCAGCAGACGATGGAGCGGGAACAGGTAACACATGCCGCGTTGGTGCCGACGATGATCAACATGCTGGTGCACAGCCCTGAGATCGGCGAGGTCAATCTCTCGAGCCTCGCGGCGATGCCGGCTATTTCGCCGACGAGGGGTTTCTTTTCATTGTCGACCGGCTGAAGGACATGATCATCTCGGGCGGCGAGAACGTGTATTCGGCCGAGGTCGAGAGCGCGATCTCACTGATGCCAGGCGTGGCCGAAGTGGCCGTGATCGGCATTCCGGATTCCCAATGGGGCGAATGCGTCCACGCCATCGTCGTCCCGCGTCCTGGCGCCAATCTGACTGTCGAGGCCGTGATCGAGCATTGTGCCACCCAGATCGCCGGCTACAAGTGCCCGCGCACCGTCGAGTTCCGCGACACCCCACTCCCCCAGTCCGGCCCGGGCAAAGTGCTGAAACGCCAGTTGCGAGAACCGTTCTGGCGCACCCATTCAGCGGTCAGCCGTTCGGGCAGCTCGTCGTCGGGATGAACAGCGACCAGCACCACCCGGGGGGAAGCGGCGGAGTCAGGTTCGGCGGCGGAGGCGGCGGTGGCGGAGGCGTCGGTCCCTCGAAGATGTTCGACGCGACGTTGCCTTGGCCGTGGTAGACGTACCAATAGGTGTGACAGACGTTTTCATCCCACACCACCGGGTTGATCCGGCGATTTCCGGTCTGCACCGGCGGATCTCCGGGGCACCAGGTGCACGGGCCTTCCGGGCTGTTCTCCGGGCATCCGGGCCACGAACTGAGCGGCACGGGACCGCCGGGCAGGGCCTGCGCGGTGGCGGCCGGGCTCAGCCCGGCCAGCGCCACGCCCGCCGCGAGGAGTGCGCCGGTGACGATCCGTTGGCGCTTGCGCTTGTTGATCATGAGAAAAGTGCACAACCGCCGAATCGCTACCGATCCCAAGAATCAGCCTGGGTCCCTTCGGCGCAGCACGATCACGTTGTCCACCCACGGCGCCGTACCGCCGTCGGGAGTGCGGGCTTGCCGCTCGACCTGGTCGACCCGCACCCGCTCGAATTCCTCGTCGCTCAGGTTCAGTCCTGCGACCACCTCTTCGGGGCTGGGAAAGTCATGGACATGATCGAGCTTCGACGCCCATGGCGGCGGCGAGCCGTGATCGACGATCACCAGCACACCGCCGGGTCGCACCGCTTTGGCGGCCTCTGCGAGGATCTTCGACCGATCCAGATACACCGTTGAGTGCAGGAACTGCGCGGAGATCAGGTCGTACGTGCCCTCGGGGAAGCGCTCCGACAGATCGAGTTGACGGAAGTCGATGCGGTCTGCCACGCCACGGGATTTCGCCGCCTCGGCGCCGCGCGTCAACGCCGTGTCGGAGATATCGACGGCGACGACCTCCCATCCGCGTTCGGCGAGCCACACCGCGTCGGCGCCCTCACCGCAGCCCAGGTCCAGCGCTCGACCGGGTGGCAAATCGCCTGCAACTTCGGCGAATTGGACGTTGACCTGTCCGCTCCACACTCGGTCGTTTTCCTGGTAGCGCTTCTCCCAGTGCTCTTTCGTCTCATGCGTGGACATGTGTTCTCCATTCCGGTGCGGGCAATCCAACGTCGTCGGCAAGCAGGCTCTGCACCACGGCCGCCGCCGCCATGGAGCCGGCCGCGATGGCAGCGGCCACCTGCGGCATGGACACGGACAGGTCGCCCGCCGCGAAGACGCCGGGCGAGGTGGTGCGCATGAGCGGGTCAATCTCCACCGGGTTTTCGGCGATCGGCGTCGGATCGGCCGTAGCCGTGCCGAGTTGGTCGGCCAATAACGACCGCTGGTGCAATGTGGTCGTCACGAGTAGACCGCTGCGCGGCAGTCGGGTGCCGTCGCTGAAGACGACGGCCGCCAACTCGCCGTCCTCGGCGATCAATTCGGCCACCGGCCGCTCGTCGACGGGCACACCTGCAGCGGCGAGACGAGACCGCTCGTCGTCGCGCAGACCACCGGGCCCGTTGGTCAGCAGCACGACGTCGTTGCTCCAGCCGCGCAGCATCAAGGCCGAATGCACCGCGCGCTCACCACGGGCCAATGCGGCCAGTGGTTGGTCGCGCACCTCCCAACCGTGGCAGAACGGGCAATGAAAGACCGAGCGACCCCACAGTTCGGCTAGTCCGGGAATGTCCGGAGGCCGATATTGCATCCCGGTCGCCAGCAGCACACGCCGCGTCCGCTCGTGACGTCCATCGCCGAGGTCGAGCATGAAGCCATCGTCGTCTCGCACGCCGCCGACCACCACGCCGGAACGGACTTCGACGCTGGGGTAGGCGGTGAGCTCCTGTCGCCCCAGCGCGTACAGCTCCGCGGGCGGGCGGCCGTCGTGGCCCAACAGGCCACCGATTCCCGACGCCGCCAGGTTGCTTTGCTTTCCGTCGTCGACGACGAGGGTGCGTCGCCTTGCCCGGCCGAGGACCAGCGCGGCGCTCAGGCCCGCGGCGCCGCCACCGACGACCACGCAATCCCACACATCAGTCATGAGACCAGGTTGCACGGCGCCTGGCGTTCTGCCAATGTTTTTTGCCATGCAGGCAAAGAAGGACTCCGAGGACGACGTCGACCTTCGTGTTCGACGCCGGCTGCGTGAACTGCGCGCACAGCGCGGCCTCACCCTCGAGGATGTCGCCCGCCGAGCCCGCATCGACGTGTCGACGCTCAGCCGACTCGAGTCAGGCAAGCGCCGCCTGGCCCTGGACCACCTTCCCCGGCTCGCCGAAGCACTGTCGGTCAGCACCGACGAACTGCTGCGCGTGCCGGAAGCGCCCGACCCGCGCATCCGCGGCGCGTCGCATACCCACAACGACATCACGTACTGGCCGCTGACCAGACAGGCCCCCGGCGGATTGCACGCCTTCAAGATCCGCATCTCCGCCCGACGCCGAAAACCTCCCGCCGAGTTACCCGTTCACGAAGGCCAGGACTGGATGTATGTGCTGTCCGGCCAGGTTCGACTCATCCTCGGCGAGCGTGACTTCGTCGTAAAGCCCGGCGAGGCCGTCGAATTCAGCACATGGACACCCCACTGGTTCGGCGTGGTCGACGGGCCCGCCGAAGCCATCACGATCTTCGGTGTGCACGGCGAGCGGATGCACCTACACGACTGATCACAGGTACGACGTGTCGTTGACCAGCCGCACCGAAGAGGCGCCGTCCGGGTAGAACTCGGCGATCGACAGCGACGCCAGATCGAGGTGCAGCCGGTACAGGATGCCGGGCCCGGCGTCCAACGCCAGCCGAAGCACCGTCTTGATCGGCGTCACATGCGACACCACAAGGATCGTCTGCCCGGCGTATTCGTTGATGATTCGGCCGCGCGCCCGCTGTATCCGTTGGGCTACGCTGTCGAAGCTCTCCCCGTTCGGTGGGTTGACACTGGTGTCGCGCAACCAGTTTCGGTGCAATTCCGGGTCACGTTCGGCGGCCTCGGAGAAGGTCAGGCCCTCCCATGCGCCGAAGTCCGTCTCGATCAAGTCGTCGTCGACCGTGACGTCGAGACCCAGCGCCTTGGCCGCCTTGGCCGCCGTGTCGTAGGCGCGTTGCAGCGGCGACGTGAGAACCGCCGCGATGCCGCCGCGTTGTCCGAGATACTGAGCGGCCGCGTCGGCCTGACGGTGGCCGATGTCGGTCAGCGCGGGGTTCCCCCGACCGGAATACCGTCGCTGCTTGGACAATTCGGTCTGCCCGTGGCGCAGCAGCAGGAAACGGGTCGGCGCACCGCGGGCACCGACCCAGCCAGCCGGTGACATCGGAGCATGCGCCGGTCTTTCGGTGTTCTGCTCGGCCTGCGGGTCCAACTCAGCGGCCGGCGGGTCCAACTCCGCAGCCGCCGCGTCCATCGCCTCGTTCGCCAGACGGTCGGCATGGGCATTGTCGTCGCGCGGGACCCAGGTGTAGGTGACGCGGTCGAACTTAGCCGCCAACGACTTCGCTTCTGCGACCAGGTCTTTCAGGTCGGCGTTCTTGACCTTCCAGCGACCGGACATCTGCTCGACGACCAGCTTGGAATCCATTCGCACGTCGACCTCGGTGGCGCCGACCTTGGCCGCTTCCGTCAAACCGGCGATCAGACCGCGGTATTCGGCGACGTTGTTGGTGGTATGCCCGATCGCCTCTTTGCTTTCGGCCAACATCGTCTTGTGGTCGGCCGACCACACCACCGCGCCGTAACCCGCGGGACCGGGGTTTCCGCGCGCCCCGCCGTCGGCCTCGACGATCACCTTCACTTAGCGCCGTCCTTCACCCGCAACAGAATCGCGCCGCACTCCGGGCAGCGCAGCACCTCGTCTTCGGGAGCCGCCGCGAAGCGCGCCAACTCGCCGCGGTCGATCTCCAGCTGGCACGCGCCACACCGGCGACCCTGAAGCCGGCCTGCGCCGGTACCGCTGCGTGCGCGCTGCTGCTCGTACAGCGACACCAGATCGGCATCCAGGTGGGCGGTCAATTCGTCACGCCGCGAGACACATTGGTGCCTGGTCTGCTCGATCGCGGCAAGCGCCTCGTCACGGGCATGCTGGGCCTCGGCCAGCTCGCTTTCCAGCGCGTCGATCTCGGCGAGTGCCTTCGACTGGTCGGCCTGTAGCTCCTCGCGGCGCTCCATCACCTCGAGCAGCGAGTCCTCCAGGTCGGCTTGGCGGCGTTGCAGGGTCTCGAGTTCGTGCTGCAGGTCGGTGACCTGCTTGGCGTTGATCGCTCCACCGTCGAGCATCGCGCGGTCCCTGTCCTCGCGGGCCCGCACCGACTCGATCTCGGATTCGAACTTCTTGATCTGCGCGTCCAAGTCCTCGAGCGCCAGCCGCAGCGCGGCCAATCTGTCGTTGGCCTCGCGGTGGTTGCGCTGGACCTCCTCGAGGCGCTGCTGCTCAGGCAGGTGGCTGGACCGGTGCTGGATCCGGCTCAGTTCGGCGTCGACCTCTGCCAGCTCGAGCAGCGAACGCTGTTGCACGACTTCAGCTTTCATGGCTCGTTTCTCTCAATGTTCCACGGATCCGTGCGGATCGCCGACACCCGCACGGGCAGCGAGTCACCGAAGTGGCCGCGGAGGAGTTCGGCGGCCTGGGTGCACCACGGGTACTCGCTCGCCCAATGTGCCACATCGATCAGCGCGACATCGCAGCGCCTGCGGTGTTCGTCGGCCGGATGGTGCCGCAGATCGGCCGTCACGTAGGCATCGACTCCGGCGGCGGCCACCACGTCCAGCAGCGAGTCGCCAGCGCCGCCGCACACCGCCACCCGCGAAACCAGGGTGTCGTCCTCGCCCGACGCTCGGATCCCCCACGACGTGCGCGGCAGCGCGTCACGCACCCGCTCGACGAAGCCCGCCAGCGGCAATGGCGGCGACAGCGAACCGATGCGGCCAAGGCCGACGTCCTCGGGAACGGGGGCCAACGCGAAGATGTCGAACGCGGGCTCCTCGTACGGGTGCGCCTTGCGCAGCGCGGCGAGCACACGGGCACGCAGTCTGGCGGGGGCGATGATCTCGATGCGATCCTCGGTGACCCGCTCGACCGTGCCGACCTCACCGATCGTGGGGTTGGCGCCTTCGTGGGCGAGGAACTGACCGGTGCCGGAGACGCTCCAACTGCAGTGCG
The DNA here is from genome assembly GCF_002553505.1 of Mycolicibacterium agri. GTDB lineage: Bacteria > Actinomycetota > Actinomycetes > Mycobacteriales > Mycobacteriaceae > Mycobacterium > Mycobacterium agri. The sequence goes on from NZ_PDCP01000098.1 coordinate 8,060, forward strand.
AGTAGTCGCCTATGTGGCCTGCGCCCGCGGCGAACATCGCTTCACGCACCGTCTCGGCGTTCTCGGCGGGTACATACACCACCCACTTGTCCTTGTCGGGCGCACTAACCGCAGGCGCCAGCACCTCTTCCACCGTCAGCCCCAGCGCCTCGGCCAGCGCGTCGGACACCCCTGGCCTGGCCGAATCGGCGTTGGTGTGGGCGGTGAACAACGCCCGCCCGTTGCCGATCATCCGGTGCAGCAGCGCCCCTTTCGCGGTGTGCGCGCCGACGGTGTCGACGCCGCGCAGCAGCAGCGGATGATGCGCGAGCAGCAGGCCGCGCTCGGGTACCTCGTCGACGACGGCCGCGGTGGCATCCACCGCGACGGTCACCGAATCGACGTCGTCGTCCGGATCGCCGCACACCAGCCCGACCGAATCCCAATCCTGGGCCAGCGCAGGCGGATACGCCTCATCCAGCACGTCGATCACGTCGGACAATCGGACACTCATGGCATCACCTCGATGATCGCATCGACCAACTCCCGCCAGTCGGGACGGACTGCTGCTCGCAGGAACTGCCCGTCCAGCCCGACGAAGGTGTCGCATCGGCGCACCGCAATACCTCTGTCATCCAGTCGCTTTCGCATCAGCTCGGCGTCGGCGACGCCGAACAGGACGAATGGGGCACACCCGTCCACCACCGTCAGGCCAGCCGCCGCCAACCCGGCCGCCATCTCGCTGCGCAACTCCGCCAGCCTGCGTGCCCCGGCGTCGGCTTCGGCCACCGCCTCCGGCGTGCAGCACGCGGCGATGGCCTCCAGTTGCAGCGTGCCCAGCGGCCAATGTGCGCGCCGCGCCGTCAACCGCTCGAGCACGTCGGGCGCGCCCAGCGCGTAGCCGACCCGCAGGCCGGCCAGCGACCAGGTCTTGGTCAGGCTACGCAGCACCACCACGTCCGGCAGCGAGGTATTGGCCAGGCTCTCGGTCTCGCCGGGCACCGCGTCGGCGAACGCTTCGTCGACGACGACGATGCGGCCCGGCCTGCGCAGCGCGAGGATCTGGTCGCGGGGATGCAGAACCGACGTCGGGTTGGTCGGGTTGCCGACCACTACGAGATCGGCGTCGTCGGGCACGTCGGCGTCGGCCAGGTGGTACGGCGGTGCCAATACAACGTGGTGCAGCGGAACCCCAGCCGCCGCCAGCGCGGCCTCCGGCTCGGTGAACGACGGCGCGATCAGCCCTGCCAGGGTGGGCCGCAGATTGGGCAGCAACGCGAAGCCCTCGGCCCCGCCGGCCAGCAGCGCCACCTCGTCGCTGGAACGGCCATGCCGGGCGGCCACGGCGGCGACCGCCCGCTTCTCGTCGGCAGCGCTGGGATAGCTGCCGAGCTCGGTCAGCCGCGACGACAACCGGTCGAGCAGCCAGGGCGGCGGCGCGGCGGCGCGGACGTTGACGGCGAAGTCCAGCATGCCCGGGCCCGCAGCCTGGTCGCCGTGGTAGCGGGCGCCCGCGCGGGTTGTACTTGGCACAGTCACGACCCTAATGCGCCGTCAGAGACAATGGATGTGTGACGACCCTGGATGACACCGCCGCGGCGACCAGCGCCAGTTCGCAGGATTCGACGCCGCAGCTGGTGATCTTTGACCTCGATGGCACCCTGACCGACTCCGCGCAGGGCATCGTGGCCAGCTTCCGTCACGCCCTTGGCGAAGTGGGTGTCGAGGTCCCCGACGGTGACCTGGCCAGCCGTATCGTCGGCCCGCCGATGCACCACACGCTGCGTGAGATGGGGCTCGAGGACCCCGACGCCGCAATCGCGGCCTACCGCGCCGACTACACGACCAGGGGCTGGGCGATGAACCGGCTGTTCGACGGCATTCCGCAACTGCTGAGCGACCTGCAGGCCGCGGGTGTGCGGCTGGCGGTGGCCACGTCCAAGGCAGAGCCCACCGCGCGTCGGATCTTGGCGCATTTCGAGCTCGACGGCCATTTCGAGGTCATCGCCGGGGCCAGCCTGGACGGTGTGCGCGCGACGAAATCCGAGGTGATGGCCCACGCACTCGCACAGCTGGAGCCGCTGCCCGAACGCGTCATGATGGTCGGCGACCGGGCCCACGACGTCGAGGGCGCGGCGGCACACGGCATCGCGACGGTGGTGGTGGACTGGGGCTACGGCCAGGCCGACTTCGACGAGCCCGATGCGTTGCCCCCGGCGGCGCGTGTCGCGACAGTGGACGACCTACGCGAGGTACTCGGTGTCTGAGAGGGCTGAGATGGCTGAGATTTCCGAGATGTCTGAGGCTCGCTTGCACATCACTTTCATCTGCTCGGGAAACATCTGCCGTTCCCCAATGGCGGAGAAGATGTTCGCGCACCAGATCAGCCAGCGGGGGCTGGCCGAGGCGGTGCGGGTCACCAGTGCGGGCACCGGCGGCTGGCACGTCGGCGAGGGCGCCGACAACCGCGCCAGCCGCGTGCTGCGCGACCGCGGCTATCCGACCGATCACCGTGCGGCCCAGATCAACGACGACCATCTGTCGGCCGATCTCGTGGTCGCGCTGGGCCGCAATCACGAGCGGATGTTGCGGGAGATGGGGGTGCCGCCCAGCAGGCTGCGGATGCTGCGGTCGTTCGACCCGCGCTCGGGTGCGCACGCGCTCGACGTCGATGACCCCTACTACGGCACCCACGAGGACTTCGAAGATGTCTTCGCCGTCATCGAGGCGACACTGCCGGGACTGCACGCCTGGGTGGACGAACAACTCGCGGGGCGAGGGATCGCGAGCTGATGAAGAGGTGGGCGTTCCTGCTCCGGCCAAGCTGGCTGGCGCTGATCGTCGTGGTGATCGCGTTCGCCTACCTGTGCTTCACTGTCCTGGCGCCCTGGCAGCTCGGCAAGAACACCAAGACCTCGCGGGAGAACCAGCAGATCAGCCGATCGCTGTCGGCTGCGCCCGTTCCGCTCACAAGCGTTCTCCCCCAGCAGGATTCATCCGCTCCCGATGAGCAGTGGCATCGGGTGACGGCGACCGGTCACTACCTCGCCGATCGTCAGGTGCTGGCGCGGCTGCGGGTGGTCGAAGGCGATGCGGCGTTCGAGGTGCTGGTCCCCTTCGTCGTCGACGGCGGCCCGACCGTTCTGGTCGACCGCGGGTACGTCAAACCCGAACAGGGTTCGCGGGTGCCGGACATTCCACCGGCGCCGACGGAGGCGGTCACCATCACCGCGCGGCTGCGCGACTCCGAAACCGCCCCCCAGGACAAGCCGCCGTTCCGCGAGGACGGGGCCCAGCAGGTGTACGCGATCGACACCGCGCAGATCTCGACGCTGCTCGATGTTCCGCTGACCGGGTCGTACCTGCAACTGGTCGAGAATCAGCCCGGCGGCCTCGGCGCGATCCCACTGCCGCATCTGGATGCCGGCCCGTTCCTGTCGTACGGCATCCAGTGGATCGCCTTCGGCATCATCGCCCCGATCGGATTGGGCTACTTCGTGTTTGCCGAGGTCAAGGCGCGCCGACGCGAGAAGGCCGCCGAACAGGCCCGCGCACCGAGCGCGCCACTCACCACCGAGGAGAAGCTCGCCGACCGCTACGGCAAGCGGCGCTGACCGCGACGATCGCCAGCGCGGCGCTGGCGGCCTGAACGGCCCGCGACAGCCGCACGGCGCGCGCCAGGTCGGTGGTCTGCGGTGCGGGCCCGTCACCGAGGGTCGGCCGGATCTCCAGCCGGTGCGCGTATTGCGTGGGCCCGCCGAGCCGCACGCCCAGCGCCCCTGCGAACGCCGCTTCGACGACGCCCGCGTTCGGGCTGGGATGGCGAGCCGCGTCCCGCCGCCACGTCCGGATCGCGCTCGCGGGTGAGCCGCCGACCGCGGGCGCGCAGATCGCCACCAGCACACCGGCCACGCGGGCCGCGGCGAAATTGAGCAGGTCATCGAAACGCGCTGCGGTCCAGCCGAATCGCTGATAGCGCGGCGAATGGTGGCCGATCATCGCATCGAGCGTGTTCGCCCCGCGGTACATAAGCAGCGCGGGCACGCCACCGACCGCAGCCCACAGCAGCGGAGCGACCTGAGCGTCGGAGGTGTTTTCGGCCACCGATTCGAGCGCGGCGCGGACCAGGCCGTCGGCGTCCAGGGAAGCCGGGTCGCGACCGCACAGCGAGGGCAGCAGGTCCCGGCCGCCGTCGATGTCGCCGCGGGTCAGTAGATCCGCCATCCGGTCGCCGGTGCGGGCCAGCGACGTGCCCCCGAGCGCAACGAACGTCGTCGCCGCGGTCAGCGCCGCTGCCCATGCAGGGCCCCGCCGTGCGGCGTACCGCTCCCCCGTGACGCCGAGGACCGCGAGCCCGCCGAGCAGCGAGGTCACGTGGAGTGCACCCGCCAGGCGGGTGTCGGAGTAGGTGAATCGCTCGAGGCCGGCGGCGGCGCGGCCGAACAATGCCACCGGGTGTCCGCGCCTGGGGTCGGCGAAGACGAGGTCGGCGAGGTAGCCGATCGCGATGCCCGCCGCCCTGGCCGGATACTTCGGCACAAACACGCTGCGAGCGTCTCACAAAGTGATGTACTCAGATCATGAGGCTAGGTGCGCCGCGGAAGCCGACCCGCGTGGTCGACCTGATCAACCCGGCCGCGATGTTGGCGCCTGCGGCCAATGTGATCATGCAGTTGTCGCTGCCCGGCGTCGGATACGGCGTGCTGGAGAGCCCCGTCGACAGCGGAAACGTCTACAAGCGCCCGTTCAAGCGGGCCCGCACCACCGGCACCTACCTGGCCGTGGCTACGATGGGCACCGCTGCCGACCGTCAATTGATCCGCGACGAGATCGACAAGGTGCATGCACTGGTGCGCTCGACGGAGTCAAGCCCGTTGCCCTACAACGCGTTTGATCCCCGGCTGCAGCTGTGGGTCGCCGCCTGCCTGTATCGGTACTACGTCGACCAGCACGAATTCCTCTACGGCCCACTGGATGACGCGTCCGCCGACGCCATCTATCAGGACGCCAGGAAGCTGGGCACGACGCTGCAGGTACGCGATGACATGTGGCCGCCGGACAGGGCAGCGTTCGACGAGTTTTGGAAGCGCACACTCGACGAACTGAGGATCGACCCGCCGGTGCGCGAACACTTGCACGGGGTTGCCGCTATGGCCTTCCTGCCCGCGCCGCTGCGGCTGTTGGCGGGCCGGTTCAATCTCTTCGCGACCAAGGGCTTCCTGCCGCACGAGTTCCGTGAGCTGATGAAGTGGTCGTGGTCGTCGACGCAGCAGCGCCAGTTCGAAGTGCTGCTGACCGCGCTGCGGATCGCCGACCATGTGATCCCGCGCGAAGTGTGGCTGTTCGGCTATCGAATGTATCTGTGGGACATGCGTGCTCGGGCACGTCGAGGGAGGCGGGTGGTATGACGACACTCAATCATGTCGCGGTGACGGTACGCGACGTCGACGCCAGCACACCTTGGTATCGCGCGCTGTTCGGCAGCGATCCGGTGCTCGATGAACACACCGACGCGGGTTTCCGGCATGTCGTCTGGGCATTCGACAACGGCACATTGTTCGGAATCCATCAGCACGACCGGCCCCTGGAGGGCGAGGATTTCACCGAGTTCCGGGTCGGGCTGGACCACGTCAGTTTCGGCTGTGAGAACCGCGCGGAATTGCAGGCGTGGGAAACGCGCCTGGACGAGCTCGGCATTTCACACGGCGGCATCGTCGACGCCCACTATGGATCCGGGCTGAGCTTCCGCGATCCGGACAACATAACGCTCGAATTCTTCGCTCCGCCTGGGTAAGAGGAACCGTTGTGTCGTGCCGCGCGTGTGGCATCGAACTTCTGGAGAACGCCCGGTTCTGCCACGGCTGCGGCGCACCTGTGGCACGGCCGGAGACGCGCGCGGAGTACAAGCAGGTGACGGTCGTCTTCGCCGACGTGGTGCACTCCATGGACATTGCGGCTGCCGTTGGCGCCGAGCGTCTTCGCGAGATCATGGCGGAGCTCGTCGAACGGTCGGCCCGCGTCGTCGAGCGCTACGGCGGGACCGTCGACAAGTTCACCGGCGACGGGATCATGGCGGTGTTCGGAGCGCCGATCGCCCTGGAAGACCACGCGGTTCGCGCATGCTACGCGGCGCTGGCCATCCAGCAGCAGGCGATGCAGTTGGCCGCGGAAGTGAAACGCCGCGATGGCCTCGACTTCGCTCTGCGGGTGGGTTTGGACTCGGGAGAAGTCATCGCGGGGGAAGTCGCCTCAAGCGCAGGCGGATACACCGCCGTCGGGGAGCACGTCGGACTGGCACAGCGGATGGAATCGGCTGCCCCGCCCGGTGGCGTGTTGCTCAGCGAGTCCACCGCACGGTTGCTTGAGCACACCGCTGTTCTGGGCGATCCGGAATCCGTGCTTGTCAAAGGCATTGACGAGCCTGTGCTCGCGCGTCGACTGCTCGGGATGCACTCCCCTCACGCCGGTGCACGCCCAGGCGATGCACCATTGGTCGGGCGCGGCTGGGAGATCGCTGCGATCGAGGCCAACTTGCAGCGATCGGTCGACGGCTACGGCTCGGCCGTCGCGCTGGTCGGACCGCCGGGTATCGGCAAGAGCCGACTGGTGCGCGAGACCGCCACCAAGGCAACAAGTCACGGTGCAGACGTTTTCTGGGCCTTCTGCGAATCGCACACAAGCGACATACCGTTCCACGCGGTCGTCCAGCTCCTGCAGGCCGTCGTCGGATTGCCCGCGCTCAGCCATGAGGCTGCGCGCAACCGGCTGAGAGACCGTCTCAGAGATGCCGACGAAGACGATATCGCCCTCTTCGAGGACCTCATCGGCGTTCGGAGCCCCACTGCCGCTTTGCCCAAGATCGATCCCGACGCGCGGCAACGCAGACTTTCGGCCTTGGTGAAAGCCGCAGCGGTCGCGCGCGAAACACCCGCGCTGTACATCGTCGAGGATGTCCATTGGATCGACGACGCAAGCGACGCCATGCTCGCCGACCTCTTGACGGTGATTCCCCAGGCGCGTGCCATGGTGCTGATCACGCACCGCACCGAATTTCACGGCGCGCTCAGCCGCGTCCCCGGCGCGCAAACGCTGACACTAGCGCCCCTGAGCAACACGGACACCGTTGAGTTGGCGCGCGAGCTGCTCGGGCCGGATCCTTCGGTGGACGAGTTGATCGGGACGGTGACAGCGCGATCCGCCGGCAATCCGTTCTTCACCCAGGAGATCGTGCGCGACCTCGTCGAACGTGGGGTCCTCGTCGGCGAGCGCGGCGCCTATAGGTGTCCACAAGGCGGCGCGGAGGTCAGCGTTCCAGCCACGCTGCAGGCGACCATCGCCGCCCGCATCGATCGCCTGCACCCGCCCGCCAAGCGGACACTGGGTGCCGCAGCGGTGATCGGCATGCGGTTCGACACCGAACTGTTGAGCTCCATGGGTGTGGACCCGATCGTCGACGAACTGCTGCAGGCCGAGCTCATCGACCAGGTCACCTTCACCCGGCACCCTGAATACGCATTCCGGCATCCACTGATTCGGACCGTCGCATACGAATCCCAGCTCAAGGCCGATCGCACCGCAATGCACCGCAAGCTTGCCGCGGCCATCGAGTCGCGCGACACGTCGGCGGACAGAAACGCCGCGCTGATCGCTGAGCATTTTGAGTCAGCCGGCGATCTGCGCCCCGCATATGGCTGGCACATGCGGTCCGCCGCATGGTCGCAGAGTCGCAACATTGCGGCGTCAATGACGAGCTGGGAGAGAGCATCCCGAGTTGCCGATGAACTGCCCGTCGACGACGAAGAACGCTTGAATCTGCAGATTGCGCCGCGCACCATGTTGTGCGCCAACAGCTTCCGTATTCGTAATCGAAACCTCGCCGCAGAATTTCAAGAGTTGCAAGACCTGTGTGACCAGGCCGGCGACAAGAGATCGATGGCCATCGCATCCGTGGGGTCGATCGGTGAAGACCTCATCGAAGGGCGAGCCGCGCACGCCGCCAGGACGGCGAACGAACTGCTGACGCTCGTCGAGTCGATCGGGGATCCGACGCTAACCGTCGGGGTCGGAGTCATCGTGACGGCCGTCAAGATGGTGGTAGGCGAGATCGGTGAGGTGCTGCCGTGGGTCGACACACTGATCGACCAGGCCGACGGCGATCAGACCATGGGCGACTACGTGATCGGATCTCCGCTGGCGTGGGCATATGCGATCCGGTCCACGGCCCGCTGGTGGGTGGGCCTGCCCGGGTGGCGAGAGGACTTCGACCGCGCTATCGAGATGGCCAAGGACGCCGATCCGATATCGAAGGCCGCGGTGATGACGCACACCTATTACAACGGGATCGGATGTGGTGTGGTCGTCGCAGACGCTGAAGCGTTCCGCAACATCGATGAGGCACTGCAAAGCGCCGAACAAGCTTCCGACGATATCGCTCTTGCCCTTGCGCTGCTCACGAAATCAAATGCGCTGCACCAAGATCCCACGCAACGTGAACACGGAAACGAACTGCTGATGCAGGTTCGCGAAATGATCTGTGAGGGACGCTATTACCGCACCATGCTGCCCGTCATCGATGCACGTGACGCGGAGGTGCGGCTTTGGCGAGGCGATCGCGATGCGCTCTCGCAGTTGCGTGCGAGCCTCGATGATTTGTACACCACACGAGTCCTCGGCTTCTGCCCATGGGCCACTGAGTTACTCGTAGGCGCCTTGCTTGAGGGCGGCGCCACAGCGGACGTCGAGAAGGCCATTCCGGAGGCGGACGCCGCCGTCGAGCGCCTGTCGACCCATCCAGTGCTCGACGGATCGGTCATTCGCGACCTCGCGCTGCTCAGATGTCGCGCTCTGCTGGCTCGCGCCCGCGGCGACGCTGCGGCATACCGGGAACGCGCTACTCGCTACCGGGATCTGGCGACGACGCTGGGCTGCGAAGGCCACATCAAAACCGCGGCCGCGATGTTGGGAACCGGCCTCTAGCGCTACTATCTGCGTATGAATGCAGATAAGCACAAAACCATCGCCGAGGATCAGGTCCGGCTGGTGGTCGAAGTGCTGAGGATGCTCGCCGACCCGACCCGCATCCAGGTCCTGTGGGCGCTGCGCGATGCCGAAATGTCGGTCAACGAATTGGCCGAGGCCGTCGGCAAGCCGGCGCCGTCGGTGTCGCAGCATCTGGCCAAGCTGCGAATGGCGCGTCTGGTGCGCACCCGCCGCGCTGGCACCACCATCTTCTACAGCCTCGAAAACGAACACGTTCGCCAACTGGTCACCGACGCGGTGTTCAACGCCGAACACGCCGGCCCCGGCGTGCCGGCCCACCACCGCGCGGATCCGGCTGTGCGTTCGCTTCGCGCTCAGGAGGGCTAAGACCATGGCCCACCTAACCCGTCACGACCACACGCATACTCACGAGCACCACCACCACGACCACCGACCGGGATTGCGCGGCGTCATCAAAGAGGTTTTCGCGCCGCACTCCCACGATGCGGCCGACAGCGTCGACAACGCGCTGGAATCGTCGGCGGCCGGCATCCGCGCGGTGAAGATCAGCTTGTTGGTGTTGAGCCTGACCGCGGTAGCGCAGGTCGTCATTGTCGTCGTGTCGGGATCGGTGGCTCTGGCCGCCGACACCATCCACAACTTCTCCGATGCGCTGACGGCGGTACCGCTGTGGATCGCCTTCGCGCTGAGCACCAGAGCGGCGACCCGCCGCTACACCTACGGATTCGGCCGCGTCGAGGACCTCGCCGGGCTGTTCGTCGTCGCGATGATCGCGTTGTCGGCGATCATCGCCGGCTACGAAGCCGTGATCCGGCTGATCCACCCGCGAGTCATCGACCACGTCGGCTGGGTCGCGCTGGCCGGGCTGATCGGATTCATCGGCAACGAATGGGTGGCCCTCTACCGAATCAGGGTCGGGCGCCGGATCGGCTCGGCCGCCTTGGTCGCCGACGGCCTGCATGCGCGCACAGACGGATTCACCTCGCTCGCCGTGCTTTTCAGCGCGCTCGGCGTCGCCCTCGGCTTTCCGCTGGCGGATCCGATTGTCGGCCTGCTGATTACGGTCGCGATCCTGGCGGTGTTGCGCACCGCCGTGCGCGACGTGTTCCGCCGCCTGCTCGACGGCGTCGATCCGCACTTGGTCGAGACCGCCGAGCGAACGCTGGCGGCCCGCCCCGGCGTGCGCTCCGTGCGCAGCGTGCGGATGCGCTGGATCGGCCACCGGCTGCACGCCGACGCCGAACTGGACGTCGACCCGAGGCTCAACCTGAGCGAGGCCCACCACATCGCGCACGAAGCCGAGCACGACCTGACCCACGCGGTGCCGAAGCTCACGACGGCCTTGATCCACGCGTACCCGGCGCACGACGGCGCCGCGGATGCGTCCTGAAGTTGGTGGGCGCGGACGGTATCGAACCGCCGACCGCTGGTGTGTAAAGCTGCCGTGCAGCGTCTCCACCGTCTCAGCGAGTGCCGGTGATGTCGATATGTCCTGGTGGCGAGTCCCAGCTGTGTCACCGCGTCCACCGTTTCACGGGTCGTTGCTGCGCGTCTTGGCACACTCTGGGCACACCGGGGGGTTGGGCTCACAGCGCGCGATCCGACGACACACTTGTCAAAACTCGCCGTCGCGCCAAGCACGGACCGATGGGGGCGCCCGGTGCTTGACTGGCGTCGGCGTCAAGTCCGCCTCGGCCTCGCGACCGCTGAATCGCCCTGGAAATGCTGGAGGCTCCTGACCTTGGAAACGAGGATGCAGGTATGCCGAAGGAACAGTCGCCTGGGAAGCCCACGACGCGCCGTTACAGCTCGGAGGAGAAGGCTGCTGCGGTGCGGATGGTCCGCACGCTGCGCAAAGAGCTGGGCACCGAGCAGGGCACGGTAGCGCGGGTGGCCCGTCAGCTCGGCTACGGCGTGGAGTCGGTGCGCTCCTGGGTAC
>NZ_PDCP01000099.1 GCF_002553505.1 Mycolicibacterium agri
GCCAAAGGAATCAGTTACAGATCCCTTCCTGACACCTCCGGAGGCATTTGAGAAGGACTAACTCGATCTATATCAGCTGATCACTTCGGCGTCGCCGAACGTCATCTCGACATTGCCGACCGATCCCGACACCATCGCGCGCTTCGGCAGCCCCAGCGACGCAAGCTCCTTGGCGTACGGGTGGTCGCCCAGGCGCAGCGTCGCGCCGCCCGGCCGGAACCGCACGCCGGTGTTGACCATCTCCCACGGCACTCGGCGGGTGGTGCCCTCGGCGAACGTGTAGGCCTTCATGACCTGGCGCCGCGGCGGCATCGGCACCGGTAGGCCGCGGCCGAATTCGATGCCCGCGATCAACGACCCCTCGACGGACACCTCGAACGAGAACGGGTTTCCATCGCGAACGGTGAAGTCCGCCATGATCTTCGGGAAGCCCCAGATGCGCCTGCCCGCTTCCAGCGTGAACGACTGGTCCACCGGCAGGTGGTGGATGAACGCCGCTGCGTCGCCGAGCGCGCGCAGCCCGCGGGCATGCGAGCCGGGCGGGTTGACCATCACGCAGGTGCCGAATTCGTGGTACTGGCCCAGATCGCCGTCGATGTAGCGGGCAAGCATCAGGTTGACCACGGCGCGGCCCGGCCTGAACTGGCAGACACGCAACCCGCTGTAGTCGATGAGCTTCTGCGCCGCGGCCGCGTCGACGGAGAACATCGCGGTGTGCACGTCGGCTTTGCGGACTCGCACCGGCATGGTGAGGACGGTGCCCGCGATGGTGTGCTGGGACTCAGGCATGTTGGTCACTGTAGTTCGGTCACTGCGGAAGTTGGGATGTGACTTTGCGGGCCAAATCGACTGCGGCGTTGTCGGCGTCGGGACCAAGCAGCGACAACACCGCGACCTGCACGGTGTTCGACCGCCCGCCCGCGGGGAACTCGACCATGCCGCTGGCGAGGATCCGCATGCCGTCCGGCCCCGGTGTGCCGACTTCGCCGAAGCCGGGTTCCGGGGGAGCAAGCGTGCCGTTGGCCGCGGTGTTCGGGCTGCCGATCTCGAGCGTGACCGACTCGTAGGTGTCGCGGTTCTCCCACGTGCATGCGGGCGCCTCGGGCGTGCCGATCGGGCGGCCCGCCACCGGCTGGCCGAGCAGCTCGGCGATGTCGTCGCCCCCGATCAACGCGCACGCGTCGATGGCGGCGTCGGCCCCAGGCGTTTCGACGCTCGACTGCGATGACTCGGCCTGCGATTCGGGTTCAGCGTCCTCGGCGGTGTCCCCGGCGCATCCGGTGAGCGTAAGGCCGGTCGCGAGCACGACGAACGCGAATGCGGTTCTGATAGGCGCCATGCGGGATAACGGTAATGGCATTTTCAGTTGCTGGTACGTCGTCTACATTGCATTCGACGCAACTGGAGGCAGGCATGACAGTTACCCGACCCGACGTTGACCTGACCGACGGCAATTTCTACGCCGGCGACTCGCATCCGATCTACAAGTGGATGCGCGAGAACGAGCCGGTGTTCCGCGACCGCAACGGACTGGCCGCGGCCGCGACATATGCGGCCGTCATCGACGCCGAGCGCAACCCCGAGCTGTTCTCCAACGCAGGCGGCATCCGGCCCGACCAGCCCGGCGTCGAGATGATGATCGAGATGGACGATCCGCAGCATCTGCTGCGGCGCAAACTGGTCAACGCGGGCTTCACCCGCAAACGCGTGAAAAACCTTGAAGGATCGATCATCTCGCTGTGCGACACTCTGATCGACGCGGTGTGTGAGCGCGGGGAGTGCGACTTCGTGTGGGACATCGCGGCGCCGCTCCCGATGGCGGTGATCGGCGACATGCTCGGGGTGCGGCCGGAGGAGCGCGAGATGTTCCTGCGGTGGTCCGACGACCTGGTCAGCTTCTTGAGCAGTACCGCAGACCCCGAGCAGTTCCAGCTGACGATGGACGCGTTCGCGGCCTACAGCGAGTACATGATGGGCATGATCGCCGAACGCAAGAAGGAGCCGACCGACGATCTGGTCAGCGTGCTGGTGCACAGCGAAGTGGAGGGCGAGAAGCTCGAAGACCACCAGATCGTGACCGAGGTGTTGTTGCTGTTGATCGGCGGCGACGAGACCACCCGCCACACGCTGTCGGGCGGCACCCGGCAGCTGCTGCGCCATCCCGATCAGCATCGGCGCCTCATCAAGGATCTGGACCTGCTGCCCAACGCCGTCGAGGAGATGCTGCGCTGGACCGCCCCGGTGAAGAACATGGCGCGCACGGTCACCGCCGACACCGAATTCCACGGCACACAGTTGCGCGAGGGCGAGAAGATGATCCTGCTGTTCGAGTCGGCGAACTTCGACGAGAAGGTGTTCGACGACCCGGAGCGGTTCGACATCACCCGCTACCCGAACAATCACCTGGCGTTCGGCTTCGGCACCCACTTCTGCCTGGGCAATCAATTGGCCCGGCTGGAGATCTCGCTGATGCAGGAGCGCTTGCTCAAGCGGCTGCCGGACATGCGGCTGGCCTCCGACGCCGAGCTGCCGCTTCGCCCAGCCAATTTCGTCAGCGGCCTGGAGTCGATGCCGGTGACGTTCACCCCCACCAAACCCCTCAACGTCTAGTTTCCGAGTTTCTCGAGGTCTCACCTTCGGGCGAGTGAGCGTGTCTGCAGCCGACACGCCGTCACAATCGCGGAGTTTGCGCACGCTCGTGGTGACCATCCGCGACGAGTCAGGAATTAAATAGCCGTTGAAAAAGTTGCACCGGGTGACAATGTCTCCGGCGAGAGGAACGACGATGTACGACCTGGAGCAGGCGATTCAAGATCGTCATTCGACGCGAATGTTCCTCACTGACAAGCCGGTGCCCGTCGAACTGGTCAACGAGGCGCTCGCCCTCGCAATGCGCGCGCCGTCGAACTCGAACATCCAGCCGTGGCACGTTGTGCTGGCGTCCGGTGCAGCGCGAAACCGGCTCGTCGCGGCGCTGCTTGACGTCGCCGCGGTGGAGTCGCCGAATGTGCCGGTGCTGCCCGAGTCGTTCGCGCACAAGCGGCGCGAGCTCGGCGCGCTGGTCTACGGCTCGATGGGGATCTCCCGCGACGACAAGGAGGCCCGACGCCTGGCCGTGTTGCGCAATTGGGAGTTCTTCCGCGCGCCGCTTGCCGGCATCGTCTGCATGCACCGCGACCTCGACTACGTCGACGCGATGGGCGTCGGCATGTTCCTGCAGACCCTGCTGCTGGCGCTGACGGCCCGCGGCCTCAGCACCTGCGTGCAGGTGTCGATCGCCGGCTATCCCGACGTCGTACGGGAACAACTCGGCATCGGCGAGGACATGCGAATCCTGTGCGGGCTCGCGATCGGCTACCCGGATACGTCGTTTGCGGCCAACAACATTCACGTGCCGCGCAATGCCGTCGAGCAGAACGTCACATTCGTCGACCACTGACGACCGCTAATACCGCTAATACGCCCCCGCGGCAGCATTCCGCGAGGTCCGCGAGTGTGAAACGTCAGCGAGAAAGTCGCCGAAAAGTCGCCGAGGTTTCACGTTCGCGAAGGTTTGCTGGATGAACTTAGAATTTAAGCGTCAGCTATGCATAGGGTTTCACGGGTTCCACCTAGATCACCTAATTAGTTAGGCTAGAGAAATGGGGGATACCGAAGGACCGAAGGATGTAGTCATGGCTCGACATTTTCCGGTACGACGATTGTTGAGCGGAGTTCTTCTGGGGGGCGCGCTGTTCGCGGCTGCCATAGGTGCTGCCGCGCTGGCCAGCGCTCAACCGACGGCCGACTCGGCGCCGATGAGTGTGCTCGGGCCGGTGCCGGCGTTCCCGCCACCGCCTCCGCCACCGCCGTGGCACTGGCACTGAGCTGAAAAGTTGAGGCCCTGCTCGAAAGAGCAGGGCCTCAATTGTCTTCGCGCGTCTACTTCATCTTGAAGTTGGGGGCGCGCTTTTCCTTGAACGCCCGTGGGCCTTCCTTGGCGTCCTCGGACAGGAACACCTCGATACCGATCTTGGTGTCGATCTTGAAGGCGTCGTTCTCGTGCATGCCCTCGGTCTCGTGAATGGTCTTCAGGATCGCCTGCACCGCCAGCGGGCCGTTGTTGTTGATCACCTCGGCGATCTCGAGCGCCTTGTCCAGCGCCTGGCCGTCGGGCACGACATAGCCGATCAACCCGATCTCCTTGGCCTCCGCGGCGGTGATGTGGCGACCGGTCAGCAGCAGATCGCAGGCCACGGTGTAGGGGATCTGGCGGACCAGCCGCACCGCGGAGCCGCCCATCGGGTAGAGGCTCCACTTCGCCTCGGAGATGCCGAACTTCGCGCTCTCGCCCGCGACCCGGATGTCGGTGCCCTGCAGGATCTCGGTGCCGCCCGCGATCGCAGGCCCTTCCACGGCGGCGATCAGCGGCTTGGTCAGCCTGCGACCCTTCAGCAGCGCGTCGATGCGCGACGGGTCGTAGCTGCCGTCCTTGAACGAGTCGCCCGGCGGCTTGGCCGTCGCCGCCTTGAGGTCCATGCCCGCGCAGAAGTAGCCGCCGGCACCGGTCAATACGCAGCTGCGGATCTCCGGATCGTTGTCGACCCGGTCCCACGCCTCGACCATGATCGAGAGCATCTCGGTGGACAGCGCGTTGCGCGCCTCCGGCCGGTTGAGCGTCAGGATCAGCGTGTGTCCGCGCTGCTCAATGAGGGCGTCGGGGCCTTTCGTGGGGTTTTCTCCGTCGCTCACCGATCGGTCCGCCTTCCTGCATCAATGCCACAGACTTGTCACGAAATGTAACACGTTCTAGTTTGGTGCCGTGGCCCTGAACATTGCAGACCTCGCCGAACACGCCATCGACGCCGTGCCCGACCGCGTCGCCCTGATCTGCGGCGACGAACAGTTGACCTACGGGCAGCTGGAGGAGAAGGCCAACCGCCTCGCGCACTACCTGCTCGACCAGGGAGTCGAGAAGGACGACAAGGTCGGCCTGTACTGCCGCAATCGCACCGAGATCGTCATCGCGATGCTCGGCATCGTCAAGGCGGGCGCAATACTGGTCAACGTCAACTTCCGCTACGTCGAAGGCGAACTGCGGTACCTGTTCGACAACTCCGACATGGTCGCGCTGGTGCACGAGCGCCAGTACTCCGACCGCGTCGCCAACGTGCTGCCCGACACCCCTGCCGTGAAGACCGTCCTGGTCGTCGAGGACGGCAGCGACGCCGACTACCAACGCTACGGCGGCGTCGAGTTCTACTCCGCTCTGGAAAAGAGCTCGCCCGTACGGGATTTCGGTGAGCGCAGCGCCGACGACATCTACCTGCTCTACACCGGCGGCACCACCGGTTTCCCCAAGGGCGTGATGTGGCGGCACGAGGACATCTACCGGGTGCTTTTCGGCGGAACCGACTTCGCCACAGGAGAATTCGTCAAAGACGAATATGACCTCGCCAAGGCGGCCAAAGAGAATCCGCCGATGGTGCGTTACCCGATTCCGCCGATGATCCACGGCGCCACCCAATCGGCCACTTGGATGTCGCTTTTCTCCGGCCAAACCACCGTTCTTGCACCTGAATTCGACGCCGAAGAGGTGTGGCGCGCCATCGACAAGCACAAGGTGAACCTGCTGTTCTTCACCGGTGACGCGATGGCACGCCCGCTGCTCGACGCGCTGGAAACCGCGAAGGCCAAGGGCGAAGAATACGACCTGTCGTCGCTATTCCTGTTGGCCAGCACCGCCGCGCTGTTCTCCAGCAGCATCAAGGAGAAACTGCTCGAGCTGCTGCCCAACCGGATCATCACCGATTCGATCGGCTCGTCGGAAACCGGATTCGGCGGCACCTCCGTCGTCGCCAAGGGCGAGCACCACATGGGCGGGCCCCGGGTGACGATCGACCACCGCACCGTCGTGCTGGACGAGAACGGCAACGAGGTCAAGCCGGGCTCCGGCGTGCGCGGCGTGCTCGCCAAGAAGGGCAACATCCCGATCGGCTACTACAAGGACGAGAAGAAGACGGCCGAGACCTTCAAGACCATCAACGGTGTGCGCTATGCGATTCCGGGTGACTACGCCGAGGTCGAGGCGGACGGCACGGTGACGATGCTGGGCCGCGGTTCGGTGTCGATCAACAGCGGCGGCGAGAAGATCTATCCGGAGGAGGTCGAGGCCGCGCTGAAGGGCCACCCGGACGTGTTCGACGCGCTGGTGGTCGGCGTGCCCGACCCGCGGTTCGGTCAGCACGTCGCCGCCGTCGTGCAGGCGCGGGAAGGCGCGCGGCCCTCGCTGGCCGAACTCGACGCGTTCGTGCGCAGCGAGATCGCCGGATACAAAGTGCCGCGCAGTATTTGGTTCGTCGACGAGGTCAAGCGCTCACCGGCCGGCAAGCCCGACTACCGCTGGGCCAAGGAGCAGACCGAGTCACGGCCCGCCGACGAAGTCAACGCCAACCACGTCAGCACGACGTCCTGAACGGGCGAGCGACGGGAGGACAAGCAAGTGCGCACCGAACTCTGTGACCGCTTCGGCATCACCTATCCGATCTTCGTCTTCACCCCGTCGGAGAAGGTGGCCGCCGCGGTCAGCAAGGCGGGTGGCCTCGGTGTGCTCGGCTGCGTCCGGTTCAACGACCCCGACGACCTCGAGGCCGTCTTGACCTGGATGGACGAGAACACCGACGGCAAGCCGTATGGCGTCGACGTCGTCATGCCCGCGAAGATCCCGACCGAGGGCACCGCAGCCGACATCAGCAAGCTGATCCCGCAGGCGCACCGCGACTTCGTCAACAAGACCCTCGCCGAGCTCGGCGTGCCGCCGCTGCCCGACGACGCGGAGCGCTCGGCAGGTGTGCTCGGCTGGCTGCACTCGGTGGCGCGGTCGCACGTCGACGTGGCGCTCAAGCACCCGATCAAGCTGATCGCCAACGCGCTCGGCTCACCGCCCACCGACGTCATCGACCAGGTACACCAGGCCGGTGTCCCGGTCGCCGCGCTGGCAGGCAGCGCCAAGCACGCGCAGCGCCATGTCGACAACGGTGTGGACATCGTTGTCGCACAGGGCCACGAGGCCGGTGGTCACACGGGCGAGATCGGGTCGATGGTGTTGTGGCCGGAAATCGTTGACGCCCTTGACGGTAGGGCTCCGGTGCTCGCCGCCGGCGGCATCGGCACCGGACGGCAGGTCGCCGCGGCGCTGGCGCTCGGCGCGTCGGGGGTGTGGATGGGCTCGGCGTTTCTCACCTCGGCGGAATACGACCTCGGCCATCGCCAGCCCAGTGGACGGTCGACCATCCAGGACGCGCTTCTGGCTGCGACGTCGGCCGACACCGTGCGGCGGCGCATCTACACCGGCAAGCCGGCGCGGTTGCTCAAGACCCGCTGGACCGACGCGTGGGACGCCCCCGATGCGCCAGAGCCGCTGCCGATGCCGTTGCAGAACATCCTCGTCAGCGAGGCGCATCAGCGGCTGAACGAGTCGAACGACCCGACGGTGGTCGCCATGCCGGTCGGCCAGATCGTCGGCCGGATGAACGAGATCCGGCCCGTCGGCGACATCATCGCCAAACTGGTCGCCGGATTCGAGGAAGCGACCAAACGGCTCGACGACATCCGCGGGAACTAGCACATAACCGCGGTCGTAAGGTCGGCATGCATGACCGTCGACGTCTGGATGCAGCACCCCACCGCTCGGTTTCTCCGCCACGACATGCTGGCCTCGCTGCGGCGCTGGACCGGCGGCGCCATGCCGGACAAGGACTCCGAGGTTCCCATCGAGGCGACGGTTGCTTCGATGGATGCCGCCGACGTCGACTTCGGTCTGCTGTCAGCGTGGCGTGGACCGAACGGCCTCGATCTGGTATCCAACGACGAAGTGGCCGAGTGGGTTTCGCGATTTCCCGACAGGTTCGCCGGGTTGGCGACGGTCGACCTGGACTCCCCGATGGCAGCGGTGCGCGAGCTTCGGCACCGTGTTCGTGACGACGGCTTCGTCGGCTTGCGTGTGGTGCCGTGGCTGTGGGGTCTGCCGCCGACCGACCGTCGCTACTATCCGCTGTTCGCCGAGTGTGTCGAGTTGGGTGTGCCCTTTTGCACGCAGGTGGGCCACACCGGACCCATGCGGCGTTCAGAGACGGGTCGGCCGATCCCTTACATCGACGAGGTCGCGTTGGACTTTCCCGAACTCGTCATCGTGTGCGGCCACGTCGGATATCCGTGGACGGAGGAGATGGTCGCGGTCGCTCGCAAGCACCCGAACGTCTACATCGACACGTCCGCATACACAACGAAGCGCCTGCCCGACGAGTTACTCCGATTCATGCGCACCGGCACAGGTGCACGCAAGGTCCTCTTCGGCACCAACTATCCGATGATCGGACATCAGCATGCACTCCACGGCCTCGACGACCTGGGGCTGACCGACGACGCCGTGCACGCCTACCTGCACGGGAACGCCGTGCGCGTCTTCAAGCTGACCGACCGCGCGACCCCGTGAGACCGCCGTCTCCAACGTGTCCGATTTGTTCATGACGGCGCAAGCACCGTCGACTTAACGTGCGGGCATGGACATTCGAGTGACATCGGCGGTCGTCGAGATCGCGACCAAGGACATGGCGCGGGCGCTGGAGTTCTACCGGTTACTGGGGCTCGACGTGCCCGAACCGGCGGGCCCGCACGTGGAGGTCACGCTGCCCGGCGGCAACAAGCTGGCCTTCGATACCGAGGAGATCATCGCCGGTATGCACCCGGGGTGGACCCCGCCGACGCAGGAGGGCCGGGTCGCGCTGGCGTTCCAGGTCGGCGACCCTTCCGAGGTGGACGCCCTCTACGAGCGCATCACCGGCGCCGGGTATCCGGGAACGCTCAAGCCGTTCGACGCGCCGTGGGGCCAGCGCTACGCGACCGTCATCGACCCCGACGGCGTCTCGGTCGACCTGTTCTGCCCGTTGCCCTGACGCAGCGCGGTCAACGGCATGCCGGTGAGGTCGCGGACCTCGCGGTGCAGGTGCGGTTGATCGGCGTAGCCGGCCGCAGCCGCAACGGCTGCCGCGGGCGTTCCTTGCTCCAAGAGCTCCATGGCGCGACGGAACCGCAGGATGCGCCGCAGTTGCGCAGGACCGTAGCCGTAGACGGCGCGGCACTGACGCTGCAGCGTGCGGCTCGACCAGCCGATCTGGCGGGCCACATCGGCCACCGCGGCACCGGTGGCGAGCCTCGATGTGATCTGCCGCAGCTGACCCAACGACCACGGTGCGGTCTCGGTGGTCGGCTCGTCGGAGGCCAGCGCCAGGGCCAGATCGGACAGCGAGCGGCGGCCCTCGTCGGCGAAGCCAAGGTCGCGCAACGGCGTTCGGGTGTTCACCAGCTCCGCGGCGGGCACCCGCAGCAGCCGCGGCAACGCGCCCGGCCGAAACCGCAACCCCACCAACGGCTCTCGATCCCGCTGGCTGAGAAACGCGGTGGTGTCCGGACCGGCGACGACGACGTGGCCCGACATCCGGATGAGGTCCATACAGCCGTCGGGCAGCACCCGCACCGGCCCCGGCGGGCCGTCGATCATCCACGCGCGCTCGACGAGGTCGCGCAGCAGTGGCGGAGGTGCGAAGTCGCGGTACCCCACCTACGCGACGTTACCGCCGAATCGCCCACACGGCATCGCCGCATTCGGTGCCTTCCGCCGCGAGCTGACGTTTGATCACCTTGAACGACTCGGTACGCGGCAGGTCGGCGGCGATCCGGACGTAGACAGGCCACTGCTTGGGCCCCAGGTCCGGCTGCTCGGCCAGAAACGCGCGGAACGAGTCGACGTCGAACGTGGTGCCGTCGGCCAGTCGCAGCGCGGCCATCACCTGGTCCCCGACATCGGGCGCCGGTATCCCGTACACGGCGGCCTCGACGACGTCGGGATGCCGCAGCAGCACCCGCTCGATCGGCGCGGCGCCGAGGTTCTCGCCGTCGACCCGCATCCAGTCGCCGAGTCGCCCGGCGAAGTACACGTAGCCGTTCTCGTCGCGGTACGCCAGGTCGCCGCTGTGGTAGACGCCGCCGCGCATGCGCTCGGCGTCGGCGTCGGGATCGTTGTAGTAGCCCTCGAAGCGTCCGGGCCCCGTCGTGTTGACGATCTCGCCGGTCACCCCCGGCGGGCACGGTTCGCCGGTGTCGACGTCGACGATCTCGGTGCCCTCGGGCAGCGGGCCCAGCGATCCCGACGGGGTGTCGGGGGTGCGGGCGATCGCCACTCCGCCTTCGGTGGAGCCGAATCCGTCGACGACGACCGTGTTGAACCGCCGCGCGAACCGCTCGATGTCGCCCGGTGCGCCCTCGTTGCCGTACACCGCCCGCAGCGGGTTGTCGCCGTCGTCGGGGCGCTCCGGCGTTGCCAGCACATAGGACAGCGGCTTGCCGACGTAGTTGGCGTAGGTGGCACCGTAGCGCCGCACGTCGGGCAGGAACTGCGAAGCGGAGAACCTGCGCCGCAACGCCATTGAGCCGCGACAGGCCAGCGCCACCGCCCAGCCGACCAGCACGGCGTTCGAGTGGAACAGCGGCATGGACACGTAGCAGACGTCGTCGGCGCCGAGGCCGAATCGGTCGGTCATCGTCACGCCTGCGATCGCGACCTTGCCGTGGCTGCAGATCACCGCCTTCGGGTCACCGCTGGTGCCCGATGTGTAGATCAGCATGAACGTGTCGGCGGGCGAGGCGGTTCTGGCGTGCACCGGCGTGCCGCGGTGGGCAACCACCTCGTCCGCCCACTCCTGCGAGTCGACGTCGATGTGGTCGATGTCGCCGATCACCGCGGCCGACGCCGAATCAGCCAGCACCAGTTGGCAATCCGCATGCGTGATGTCGCGCTGCAACGCAGCCCCGCGGCGGATCGGGTTCAGCCCGACCGGCACGATGCCCGTCAATCCCGCCGCGACGAGCAGCGCCGAGAAGAACGGCGTGTTCTGCAGCAGCACACCGACATGCGGCGGACGGTTCGGATCCATGCGCTCGCGCAGCGCCGCCGCCACCGCCGCGGCCTCCGCGACGTGGTCGCGCCACGTCGTGAACGATTCCTCGAAGTACACGCCGCGGTCGTCAACGTCGATCAGCGGCGTGATCAGCGATGTGACGGTGGGAAGCTGGCTTCCCTGAAGGGGATTCATCGCTCCTCGCGTCCGCGGGGGGTGATTCAAGCCGGTGTGTCAGCCAGTTCCCGGCCGATTCGCCGCAACTGAGCCGTGGCGCCGCCGACCGCGAACTCCGTCTGCTTGGCCGCCAGGAAGTAACGATGCACCGGATGGTCGGTGTCGATCCCGACGCCGCCGTGCACGTGCACCGTGGTGTGCGCGACGCGGTGCCCCGCCTCGGCCGCCCAGAACGCCGCCGTGTTGACGTCGACCTCGGCGGGCAGATCCTCGGACAACCGCCACGCCGCCTGGGTCACCGTCAGACGCAGAGCCTTGACGTCGATGTAGCCGTCGGCCAGCCGCGACGACACCGCCTGGAAGCTGCCGATCGGCCGGTCGAACTGCTCGCGTTCGCGCGCGTAGGCGGCCGTGAGCTCAAGTGCGCGTTCGACCACGCCGAGCTGAAAAGCACTGCGTCCCAACGTCGAATGGGTCGTGAGCCAGGACACGACGTCATCGCTGCCGACCATCCGGTCGGAGCCGAGCTCGACACCCTGCAGTTCGAGGTGTCCGGCGCTGCCGTGACCGGTCGTGTCCAGCGAGGTGACCGACACGCCCGCGTCTTCCTTGGCGACCACGAACACCGCGGTGCCTGAATCGGTTTCGGCGGGCACCAGGAACGCGTCGGCGATCGGGCCGTAGCCCACTTGCGTGCGGGTACCGGTGAGCCGGAAGCCGCCACCGTCCGACGCCTGCGCCTGGACCGGTCCTTCACCCATGTCGCCGTCGAGAGCGATGGTCAGGATCTTCTCGCCGTTGATCGCGGGCACCGCCCACGCCTTCTGCAAGTCCTCGGCGCCGAACTTGGCCAGCGCCCCCGCGGCCAGCACCGCCGACTCCAGATACGGCACCGCCGCCATCTGTCGACCCAGCGCCACCAGAACCGCGACCTGTTCGAGCACGCCGAAACCGCCGCCGCCCAACGACTCCGGCGCAGTGGCGGTCAGCACGTCGGCGTCCTTGAGCTTGCTCCACAGCGTGGCGTCGAAGCGTTCGTCCTGGCCGTCGAGTTCGCGCTGCCGTTCGGGCGTGCACACCGACTCGGTGATCGTGCGCACCAGCCCGCCGAGGTCTTCGGCGGCTTCGGTCGTGGTGAAGTCCATGGCAGTCTCCGTCTCTACCGGTTGACGCGGGGCAGTCCGAGCGCGACCATGCCGATGATGTCGCGCTGAATCTCGTTGGTGCCGCCGCCGAACGTCAGGATCAGGCACGACCGGTGCATCCGTTCGATGCGCCCGCGCAGCAGCGCGCCGGGGGAGTTGGTGCGCACGGTTGCCCCGGTGCCGAGCACCTCCATCAGCAGCCGGTAGGCCTCGGTGGCCAGCTCGGTGCCGAACACCTTGGCCGCCGACGCGTCCGCCGGTGACGGCGCGCCCTCGGAGCTGGACGCCAGTTCCCAGTTGATCAGCTTGAGCACCTCGGCCTTGGCGTGTACGCGGGCCAGGTTCAGCTGCACCCACTCCGAATCGATCAGCCGATTGCCGCGGATGTCCTTGGTGTTCTGCGCCCACTCCCGAACCTGGTTGAGCGCCACGAAGATCGGCTGTGCGGATACCAGCGCGACGCGCTCGTGGTTGAGCTGGTTGGTCACCAGCTTCCAGCCGTCGTTCTCCTCGCCGACCAGGTTGGTGACGGGCACCCGCACGTCTTGGTAGTAGGTGGCGCTGGTGTCCACGCCGGCCATGGTGTGCACCGGCGTCCAGGAGAACCCCTCGGCGTTGGTCGGCACGATCAACATGGAGATGCCCCGGTGCTTCTTGGCCTCCGGGTTGGTGCGCACCGCCAGCCACACGTAGTCGGCGTAGGCGATCAGGCTGGTCCACATCTTCTGGCCGTTGATGACGTACTCGTCACCGTCGCGGACGGCGGTGGTGCGCAGCGACGCGAGATCGGTGCCCGCGCCCGGTTCGGAATAGCCGATCGAGAAGTGCAACTCGCCCTTGGCGATCTTCGGAAGGAAGAACTTCTTCTGCTCCTCGGTGCCGAAGTGCATGATCGTCGGCGCCACACTGTTGATCGTCAAGAACGGCACCGGGACGTTGGCGATCGCGGCTTCGTCGTTGAAGATGAGGCCGTCCATCGGCGGGCGCTCCTGCCCGCCGTACTCCTTGGGCCAGGACAGTGTCAGCCAGCCGTCCTTGCCCATCTGCGCGACGGTCTCGCGATAGACGTTGCCGCGCCCCATTTCGCCGTCGCCTGAGGCCAGCGCCTCGGCGCGGTCAGGAGTCATGAGCTTGGCGAAGTAGGCGCGAAGCTCGCGGCGCAACTCCTCCTGCTCGGGCGTATAGCCGATCCGCATGGCCTCATCCTTTACCTGGGGCTGGGCAGCACAGAAGTCTCACCCTGATTGCACTCCCGGTTGTAACACGTTCTAGTCTTGGGGTCCAGCGAGCGTGCTCGTATTCTGACGGCGTGGCCAACAGCCCAGGCTAAGGAGGTTGTGATGCGAGTAGAGGTCGACCGCGACCGTTGCGAGGGAAACGCCGTCTGCGTAGGCATCGCCCCAGATTTGTTCGACCTTGACGACGAGGATTACGCCGTCGTCAAGCAGGATCCCGTCCCCGCCGACCAGGAGGAGCTCGCCGAGCAGGCGATCGCCGAGTGTCCCCGAGCTGCACTGAACCGCAGAGACTAGAGGTATTCATAAGTGAGCGCAGAACAAGACGACCTGACCGATCTCTCCGGCCGGGTCGCCGTGGTGACAGGTGCGGCCGCGGGCCTGGGCCGCGCTGAGGCGATCGGGCTGGCCCGCTCGGGCGCGACGATCGTCGTCAACGACGTCGCAGGGGCGCTGGACAAGTCGGACGTGTTCGACGAGATCGCCGCGGCCGGATCGAAGGCCGTCGCGGTCGAGGGCGACATCAGCCAGCGCAGCACCGCCGACGAACTGGTGTCGGTCGCCGACGGGCTCGGCGGCCTTGGCATCGTCGTCAACAACGCGGGCATCACCCGCGACAAGATGCTGTTCAACATGTCCGACGAGGACTGGGACGCCGTCATCAACGTTCATCTGCGCGGCCACTTCCTGCTCACCCGCAACGCCGCCGCCTACTGGCGTGCCAAGGCCAAGGAAGGCGACGGATCCGTCTACGGGCGCATCATCAACACCTCCTCTGAGGCCGGGCTTGCGGGCCCGGTCGGCCAGGCGAACTACGGGGCGGCCAAGGCGGGCATCACAGCTCTGACGCTGACCGCGGCCAGGGCCCTGGAGCGCTACGGGGTGCGCGCCAACGCGATCGCGCCGCGGGCGCGGACGGCGATGACGGCCGAGGTGTTCGGCGAGGCGCCCGAACTGGCCGAGGGCCAGATCGACAGCCTTTCGCCAGAGCACGTGGTGTCACTGGTGCGCTTCCTGGCCTCACCGGCGTCCGGTCGCGTGAACGGGCAGCTGTTCATCGTCTACGGCCCGACGGTGACGCTGGTGGCGGCACCGACAGCCGAGCGCAAGTTCACCGCGGACGCCGACGCCTGGGTGCCTGCCAAGCTCAGTTCCGCGCTTCGCGACTACTTTGCTGACCGGGATCCGCAGCGCGGCTTCTCCGCGACTCAACTCATGGAGTCGTGATACTTTCTGCCTCGCGGGACAACGGCGTCCCGCGACTAGAACACGTTTCAGAAATTAGATCGCTGCACCTGCCCTGACCTGGACAAAAGTCACGTTATTGTCTCTAGAATTTGTTCTTTGACAGTGCGAACTTGTTCTAGTTAGTATGATCCGGCTCACTTGGAGCAACGAGCGACCCAGGGGTGGACAGGCCGACGCGGCCGCCGGTCGGCGACAATTCGCCAAGGCGGAATGACGGCGGGATGGCCAGATCACCCCTACCCCGAGAACGGAGCTGAGGTTGATCGAACAGCTTGCGGTCCCGGCGCGGGCCGTGGGTGGGTTCGTCGAAATGTCGATCGACACGTTCGTGAAGATCTTCCGTCGACCGTTTCAGTTCCGCGAATTCCTCGACCAAACCTGGATGATCGCGCGCGTCTCGCTGATTCCCACCCTGCTGGTGGCCATCCCGTTCACGGTCTTGGTGGCCTTCACTCTCAATATTCTTCTGCGCGAGATCGGCGCGGCCGACCTGTCCGGGGCGGGCACCGCGTTCGGCACCATCACCCAGCTGGGCCCCGTGGTGACCGTGCTCGTGGTCGCAGGCGCAGGGGCCACCGCGATCTGCGCGGACCTCGGCGCCCGCACGATCCGCGAGGAGATCGACGCGATGCGGGTGCTCGGCATCGACCCGATCCAGCGGCTCGTCGTGCCGCGCGTGCTGGCGTCCACCTTCGTCGCGCTGCTCCTCAACGGGCTGGTGTGTGCGATCGGCCTGTCCGGCGGCTATGTCTTCTCCGTCTTCCTGCAGGGCGTCAACCCCGGCGCGTTCATCAACGGCTTGACGGTGCTCACCGGTCTCGGTGAACTGGTGCTCGCCGAAATCAAGGCTTTGCTGTTCGGGGTCGTCGCCGGGCTGGTCGGCTGCTACCGGGGGCTGACGGTGCAGGGCGGGCCGAAGGGGGTCGGCACCGCCGTGAACGAGACCGTCGTCTACGCCTTCATCTGTCTGTTCGTGATCAACGTGATCATGACGGCCGTCGGCGTGCGGGTGCTGGTGCGCTGATGAGCGCTTGCGCGAAGAAGAGGCTGCCATGAGCTACGACCTGACGCTGCGGTTGCGCCGGGCGTTTCGCAGCGTGCCCAAGGTGGTCGACACGTTCGGCGAGCAGGCGCTGTTCTACGGCGAGACGATCCGCTACATCCCCAACGCGGTCACCCGCTACCGCAAGGAGACCATCCGCAACATCGCCGAGATGACGATGGGCACCGGCGCCCTGGTGATGATCGGCGGCACCGTCGGCGTCGCGGCGTTCTTGACGCTCGCGTCCGGCGGCGTCATCGCCGTGCAGGGCTACTCGTCGCTGGGCAACATCGGCATCGAGGCGCTGACCGGCTTCCTTTCGGCGTTCCTGAACGTGCGCATCGTGGCGCCGGTGATCGCGGGTATCGCGTTGGCGGCCACGATCGGTGCGGGCACAACGGCACAACTGGGCGCCATGCGCGTCGCCGAGGAGATCGACGCCGTCGAATCGATGGCGGTGCACTCGGTGTCCTACCTGGTGTCGACCCGGCTGATGGCCGGCTTGGTGGCGATCATCCCGCTGTACTCGCTGTCGGTGCTCGCCGCGTTCTTCGCGGCGCGGTTCACCACGGTGTTCATCAACAAGCAGTCGGCAGGCCTGTACGACCACTACTTCAACACCTTTCTGGTACCGACCGACCTGTTGTGGTCGTTCCTGCAGGCCATCGTGATGGCGATCGCGGTGATGCTGGTGCATACCTACTACGGCTACAACGCATCCGGTGGGCCGGTCGGCGTCGGTATCGCGGTCGGGCAGGCCGTGCGTACCTCGCTGATCGTCGTCGTCACCATCACCTTGTTGATCTCTCTCGCCGTCTACGGCGCGTCGGGTAACTTCAACCTTTCCGGATAGGTGGGGGACGATGTCTGACGGAGACGCCAAGCGCAGCCACGTGCGGATCGCCGCCGCGATCCTCGCCGCGCTTCTGGCGATCGCCGTGGTCTTCACCTACCTCGCGTATACCGCGGCGTTCACCTCCACCGACGAGGTCACCGTGACCTCGCCGCGCGCCGGTCTGGTGATGGAGCGCGACGCCAAGGTGAAGTACCGCGGCATCCAGATCGGCGAGGTCAGATCCATCGAGTACGACGGCGATCAGGCCAAGCTGACGCTGGCGATCAACCGCAACGAGATGCGCTACATCCCGTCCAACGCGCCCGTGCGCATCGCCAGCACAACGGTTTTCGGTGCGAAGTCGGTCGAGTTCGTGCCGCCCGACAAGCCGTCGGACACCCCGCTGCGCGCAGGCGCGCACGTGGCGGCACAGTCGGTGCAACTCGAGGTCAATACACTGTTCCAGACCCTGACCGACGTGCTGCACAAGATCGACCCGGTCCACCTCAATGCGACGCTGAGCGCGCTTGCCGAAGGTCTGCGCGGTCACGGCGACGACCTCGGCGCACTGCTTGCAGGCCTGAATTACTATCTGCAGCAATTCAATCCGAAGTTGCCGACGGTGCAGGAGGACTTGCGGAAAACGGCGACGGTGGCCAATATCTACGGCGACGCCGGACCTGACGTGACGAAGATCCTTCAGAATGCGCCAACGATCAGCAAGACCCTCGTCGACGAGCAGGACAATCTCAACGCTACGCTGCTGGCGGCAACGGGGCTGGCCAACAACGGCACCGACACGTTCGGGCCCGCAGAAAACGACTACATCGCCGCGATGAACCGGCTGCGCGCACCGCTGAAGGTGGCCGGCGAGTACTCCCCGGAGTTCGGCTGCATCCTGCAGGGCACCGCGCAGGCCGTCGACTTCTTCGCTCCGATCATCGGCGGCACCCGCCCCGGGCTGTTCGTTTCGTCGAACTTCCTGCCCGGCTCGCCTGCCTACACCTATCCGGAAAGCCTGCCCATCGTCAACGCCTCCGGCGGGCCGAATTGCCGTGGGCTGCCGAACATTCCGAGCAAGCAGCTGGGCGGATCCTGGTACAAGTCACCGTTCCTGGTCACCGATAACGCCTACGTTCCCTACCAGCCGAACACCGAGTTGCAGTTCGACGCACCGTCGACGGCGCAGTTCCTGTTCAACGGCGCATTCGCCGAGAGGGACGAGTACCAATGAGACGCGATCGCACGCTGTGGAACGTCGGCATCTTCACCGTGGCCATGCTGCTGGTGGCCGCGATGCTGGTGGTGGTCTTCGGTGAGTTCCGGTTCACCTCGGAGAACGGCTACCACGCCACCTTCATCGACGCGTCGCGGCTGAAGGCCGGCCAGGATGTGCGCATCGCGGGCGTCCCGGTGGGCACGGTCAACGCGGTGAAGCTCAACCCCGACAACACCGTCGACGTGGCGTTCGACGTCGACAAGCGCTACCAGCTGTACACGTCGACCCGCGCGGTGGTGCGCTACGAGAACCTCGTCGGCGACCGCTACCTCGAAATCACCGCGGGCCCAGGCGAACTGCGCAAGCTGCCGCCGGGAAGCACGATCCCGCAGCAGAACACGCAGCCAGCCCTCGATCTGGACGCGCTGCTCGGCGGGCTTCGCCCGGTCCTCAAAGGACTGGACGGCGCGAAGATCAACGAGGTCAGCAGCGCGGTGATGGAGCTGCTACAGGGCCAGGGCGGCGCGCTGTCCAACCTGTTGTCCACCACCAGCGCCTTCACGCAGAATCTGGCGGCGCGTGACCAGCTCATCGGCGACGTGATCAACAACCTCAACACGGTGCTCGCGACGGTCGACGAGAAGGGCGCCCAATTCGACGCCAGCGTCGACCAATTGCAGCAGCTGCTCACCGGATTGGCCGAGGGCCGTGACCCGATCGCAGGCGCCATCGAGCCGCTGGCGTCGGCCGAGAACGACCTGACCGACATGCTGGTGCAGTCGCGCCGCCCGGTGCAGGGCGTGATCGAGAACATCCGCCCGATGGCGCAGCGGATGGACCAGCGCAAGGCCGACATCAACAAGGTCGTCGAGCCGCTCGCCGAGAACTACCTGCGGCTGAACGCTCTAGGAGCCTGCTGAATTAATCCCGCGTGGCGGGCGTGGTTCTGCTGGGGTTTTCGGGATGATTGACGGGTGCAGGG
>NZ_PDCP01000009.1 GCF_002553505.1 Mycolicibacterium agri
GGTCTGACTGAACACACGCGCCACAGAGCGCTTTGAGGCACCCCGCCCCCAAAGCCACTAATTCAGCAGGCTCCTAGGACGACGGCATCGCCGGTGGCGACCAGATCCTCAAGGAGAATCGGCGCGGCACGGTCACCGCCTGAGCGCAGCGATCAAACGCTGCACGCTTCGTGTCAGCGACCGTGGGACATGGTCGGGATCCATGAGTTCGCTTTCGGCTAACGGGCTCGCCTCGCCGGCCACCGTGTGACGGGTGAAGGCCAGTAGCGTCTTGCCCTGTCCCCGAAGCGCATTGACCGCCTGAAGGAACGTGCGGCTGCCGGCCATCGATTCTTCGAAGTCGTCGACCGAGACGCCAAGGTGTTCTGCCACCAGCTGATTGCGCACCGCCACGATGTGACGGGCGACGTCATCGCTTGGATTGTCCGGGTCTGCCTCGATGGCCAGATCGCATTCACTGTCGAAGCCCATCGAGCGGTTGTTGAAGTTGGACGAGCCCACCCGCAACAGCCGGTCGTCGACCACCATCACCTTCGAGTGCACGTAGATCGGCGCTCCGCGGTCGGTCACCGGCCAGTAGACACCCAGCCGCGAGTGTTCGTCGGCCGCCCACAGCACCTGGATGAGCCGATGGCGCGCGCTGTCCATCGCCCGCTGCTCCAGCGGGCTCTCCGACTTCCGGGGAAGCACGATGACGATTTCGGGACCGTCGTCTTCTCTCAGCCGCGCCGCCAACGCGTCGACCAGCCGGCGAGCGGCCAGATACTGGTTTTCCAGGTAAATGGTTCGCCGTGCCGCCGCGATCGCGGCGAGGT
The DNA here is from genome assembly GCF_002553505.1 of Mycolicibacterium agri. Classification (GTDB taxonomy): domain Bacteria; phylum Actinomycetota; class Actinomycetes; order Mycobacteriales; family Mycobacteriaceae; genus Mycobacterium; species Mycobacterium agri. The sequence continues at coordinate 816 of NZ_PDCP01000009.1, forward strand.
TGAGCGCCTCGGCTTCGCGGACCTCGACGCGGTCACCGAGTTCGGGCAGCGTGCGCGCGACTGCGACGTCGACATCGCGCAGGTCGGGTTTCAAGCGCGTGGGCCACGCGATGTGTCTGGCCTCGACCGGTGTCAGCGACTGGCGCGTCGCGGCCTGCCAGCGGTCGCGCGCCTGCTCGGCGAGCGCACGGGCGGCGGCACCCTCGACCCCCGCGGCGACCTCGTGGCGTGGGCCGTAGCTGCGGCCAACCGTTCGACGGCCGCGGTTGTCATGCTCGTGTGATCTGGTGTCCCATCGGTCGACGGTCAGGTCAAGGCCGCCGCAGAACGCCACCGCATCGTCGACGACGACGATCTTCTGATGATGGACCGAGCCGGTCGGATGGGCGCCGTCGATAGCGAATCGCATTCTCCTGCTGCTGAACTGATTGAGGAACGCCACCGGTGTCACGCCGTACCAGATCCCGTCGAGGGCGGGAATCAGGCGCAGGTTGGATTTCAGCAGGTAGACCTCGAGGGAAGACCGCTTCCACAGCAGCCAGTAGAGAAATGCACCCAACTGGTTCGGGCCGGGGAGCGTCACGGTCCCCCGCTCGAACGTCATCCTCGCGTCGAAGTCCCAGCCCACCAGCATGATTCGGTGCCGGGCACGCAACATCGCCGCCTTGACATGGCGGAAGTAGTCGGCCGCGTCGATGACGGTGGCGAACCGATCGGCACGCGCCACCCGCCAGCACGTCTGGCCGGGTATCAGCAGTCGGTCCTCGCGCACACTCGCCCTTCGGTTGCGGCTCGGCGCTGAGCTGAAGCGCCGTGCTTACCACGTTGCCACTGGAGGCCGGGCCCAACCAGTCGAGCCCGAAGATTTCCGGCAGCGGCGTGTACCGATGGGACTTTCGGCCACTGTCGGTGTGGACAAGCGGCTCTGCCCGGGCAATGAGGGGCGCGCGCATGATCACAAGACCGAAAGGAGCCGAGCGATGAAAGCTAAGCCAGGCGACTGGTTGGTGATCAAGGGCACTCACGTCGATCAGCCGGACCAGCGCGGCCTGATCACCGAAGTGCACGGCGCAGACGGAGCGCCGCCGTACGCGGTGCGCTGGCTGGCCTCCGACCATGAGGCCACGGTGTTCCCTGGACCGGACGCCGTCATCGTCACCGCGGCCGAGCAGCGAGCCGCCGATGAAAAAGCGCGGGCACGGTTCACGCAGAGATCATCGGGTTAGCAGCCGGTGCCGTTGACAATGCGGATGCCGGTGACGATTTCGGGATCGATCGCGATCACGGTGTCCATCGTCATGTTCACCCAGGGCTGCAACAGTTGTTCATAGCGGGCGACTCGGTCGGGGTCAGAGATCGTAGTGGCCAGGCCCGTTACCACGACGCTCCAGCCGGTCCGGCGCTTCGGGTCGAGATCGTCGGCCTCGTAGGCGACCACTACCGCCGAATTTGCGCCTGATCGCACGGCCGCCGAGAAAGGGGCCGTCACCCGCGTGCGCAGAATCACCTGACCGGCGTCGACGAGGTGGTTGACCGGGCGGATCGCCGGCAGCGCATCCTGGGTGAAGACCACGCGCCCGTAGCCCACGCTGGCCAGCAGCCGCATGGCCTCGGCGCGGTCGAGCTCGACGACCTCTCGCAGCGTGCCCGCACCGTTGCTCTCAGCGCTGTTGCTCACAAAGCACCCTTCCTCTGTCCGGGTCGGTGAAGCCGTAAGCGATTTTCTTCCCTATCTGTTGTACCCGAACGCGACGGCGAACCCGAACCCGAATCTTTGCCAGCGATTGGCGCGTGAACTAGGGCCGAAAGTCCCCCACGTAGGGCGTTTTACGCAAGCCAAGCAGCGGCCCCGAACTCGGCGTGAAACCGGGTCCGGGGGCCGCCGAATCTGGCTCAGCCAGCGGCTTGAACCTCGATGTGCTTCTCGGCCGGGGCGGCCTGTTCGCGAAGAGCCACGTCCACGGTCAGGATGCCCTTGTCGTAAGTGGCCTTGATGTCGTCCTCGTCGGCGCCCGGCGGCAACGTAATCGACCGGACGAACGAGCCATAGGAGAACTCCGAACGGCCCTTGGATTCCTTCTTCTCGGTGCGTTCGGCCTTGATCGTCAACTGGCCGTCGCGCACGGTGATATCGACATCCTTGTCCGGATCGATACCGGGCAGTTCGGCACGCAGCAGATAGTGGCCGTCTGCCATCTCGTCTTCGAGTTTGATCAGGTGAGTGTCGAACAACGGGCGCAGACTTGCCGTCCACGACGGGAAGCCGGTGAACATTTCGGACCAGTCCGGCAGCCACGACTGCGGTTGCTTGCGAACAGCGAGACTGGACATCAGATCCTCCTTCAGGGTGTGATCCTATTGGGGCAGTTGCCATTTCAATTCTCGTGACGCCGACGGCCTCCCAGTAGGGGCCGAAGTCCCATCCCGGAAGGCCGTTCGTCGCCACGGTCGAACAGCACCCGATCACCGGCTGAATGCGGGCATCGCGATGCTGCGCACATCGATCACACGGGTGATGTCGCTCGGTGTCACGATGCCGACGACCCGGCCGTCGGGGTCGACAACCAGGGCGCGGCCGTCACCAGTCGGAGCCAACCGCTCCAGCAGCGCAACGAGCGGCTCGTGCGGAGCCACAGTCGTCACCTGATCGCGTGGTACGGCCACGTCGCGAATCATGGTGGTGGCGCGGTGTTCCGGCGCAACACCGCGCAACTCCTTGAGCGTGATCAATCCCGTGATAACGCCGTCGGGGTTCGCCACGGGGTATGACGAGTGTCGATCACCCAGCAGATAGCGCTGGATGAAATCCTCGACGGAGATCCCGCCTGGCGCAGTATGCGGGCGCGGGGTCATGACGTCGGCGACCGTCACCCCGGCCAGCGATTGGCGGGTAAGGACCGACATCTCCTCGTCGCGGGCGGCCACGAGCAGGAACCAACCGATGAACGCCATCCACGCTCCGCCCACAATCGACCCGAGAAGGAACTCGAGCAACCCCATCGCGATCAGTACGTAGGCCACAACGCGTCCGGCCCGTGCCGCGCCGACGGCTGAGCGCACCGCATCGCCGTGCCGGCGCCACAGGAACGCACGCAGAATGCGACCGCCATCCAGCGGCGCGCCGGGCAACAGGTTGAACAGGCCGAGAATCAGGTTGATGCCCGACAGCCACCAGCCAACCGCGACGACGATCGGTGCCGCCCCGAGAGCGTCCAACCCGGAAGCCGAACCCGCAAACACCGCCGCCAGCGCCAGGCTCACCGCCGGACCTGAGGCCGCGATCCAGAACGCTTCCCTGGGGGTCTTCGCGTCGCCGCCGAGGCGCGCGATGCCGCCGAACAACCACAACTTCACGCTTCGCACCTCGATGCCTGCGCGGCGGGCCACGAGCGCATGCGTCAGCTCGTGGGCGAGCAGCGACGCCAGGAGTATCAGCGCGCCGCAGGCGCCAGCCAGCCAGTAGGTGCGCGCCCCATAGCCGGGGGCGACCGTGGGCAGCGTGGTGGCCAGGCTCCAGGTGAACAACCACGCGATCACCAGCACGCTCCAGTGCGCGCTGAGCGGAAATCCGGCGACCCTCCCAAGCGGAATGCCCTCATCCGCCGTCATCAGTCGCCCGCCCGCCGGATTACTCATGACTTCCTCACCCCCTGACAATCCAGGTAATCCGACACTTCAACGCATCGAAATAAACCGATCTAGGGCCCTTGGACCTTCCCGGCGCCGACGTTCTGCCCGTCCTAGACACGTGTCAGTCCGGGGTCAGTGGCTGGCGATGGCCTGCGGAGCACAGATCGACTTGACGAACTGCGCGATCGCGTAATCGGGCAAGTGGCGCGCGATGTCGGCTTGACTGACGATGCCCACAAGGCGCTCATTGTCGATCACGGCGAGCCGTCGAACCTGGTGCTCTTCGGTGACATTGAGCATCTCTTCGACGCTGGCATCGGCGTCGATGTGATAGATGCTCCCCTGAGCCAGCTCGCCGGCGGTGACCGAATTGGGGTCGCGCCCAGCCGCGATGCACTTGATGACGATGTCGCGGTCGGTGATCATGCCGTGCAGGCGGTCGTCGTCCCCACAGATCGGCAGCGCGCCCACGCCCAGGTCACGCATCCGTTGGGCCGCGGCGGTCAGCGTCTCGTGCTCTCCAACACATGTGGCGTCGGAGTGCATGATCTCACGAACGGTAGTCATGGTGTCCTCCTCGAAATCGTTGCCGCCCGGGCGATTCGACGATCCCGGCAACTCGACACTTCAACAGCCGAGCGATTCGTGCTAGGGCCGTTGGGCCTTCCCGGCGACGACATTCGCCCCGGGAGCGGTATGGGATCGCAATTCGCTGACACTCGTCATTGACAAATGTCAGTCATCGGGCCTATCGTCCTCGTCATGCCGCCGTCGACTTCTGCTACGGGTGCCGAGGCTGTCGGGGTCAGGGAGGCCCAGCGACGCGAGACGCGGGCGCGGTTGTTCGACGCCGCCGTTGCCGAGTTCAAGAAGTCCGGCCTGGCGGGAGCGGACGTCAGCGCGATCGTTGCGGCGGCGGGTGTGGCCAGGGGGACCTTCTACTTCCACTTCCCCACCAAGGAGCACGTCCTCATCGAGCTGGAACGCGTGGAGGAAGCCGGCGTCGTCACCAAACTTCAGGCGTCGCACATCCCGCCGCACGACCTGGAGGCGCTGCTCGCGCAACTGGTCGCTCACGTGCTCGATGCCGAAACCCGGTTGGGCGATCGGATCTTCCGAGACATGCTCGGCCTGCATTTCTCGCCGACGCGGCCGCTCGATGACGAGCTACGCGATCACCCACTCGTCGAGTTCGTCATCGGCGCGATCGCAGACGCGCAGGCAGCCGGGACGGCCGCCTCGGGCGCCGACCCCGCCGAACTCGGCGTCGTCTTCATGACGGGGCTCTTCGCTCTGCTGACGACCGCGGCGCCCGACGTCCGCGCCGGTCTGCTGGATCGATATGTGTCGACGATGAGTAAAGGAATCAAACATGAGGACTAGCACCGGAATTGACGGTTACCGCGACTACCTCGCGCGGCGCGACGGTGCCGCCGACCTGCTCAACCGCCGGCTCGCCAGACGCGAGGACTTCTTCGCCGGCCTTCAGGCCGACCCGGTGCGGTCGAAACGTCACATGGATCGAGAGGTGTTCGCGCGCAACCTGCGTCGCCGGCGACCCGACCCGGGTTTGGACCGTCGGATGCTGTTCTTGTTGGCCACCGCCAAACTCAACCAGGCCGAGCGGTTCGGCGTCGGCCTCGGCGAGACCTACGGCAACAACAGCGGTGACGACGTGCCACCCGAACGGGTATACATGGAACTCGAAGAGCACTACCACACCCGCCTGCTGGCCTACGTGCTCGACATCTTCGACCTGCCGTTCCAGGTGGTTGCCCCGCCGTTTGTCATTCGTCAATTCGTCAAGACCGGCGTCTTTCTTCCCGAGCGGATGAGCTTCATGTTCGTCGGCGCCGCGGAAATGGCCGGCTGCATCATGTTTCACCAATTGCGCCGCATCGGAGTGGAACTCTTCGCCGACGAGCCGGACGTCGCCGAACGCATCGAGCGCCTCTACAGCGAGATACTCACCGACGAGCTGGGCCATGTCGGGTACTGCGCGGCGCGCTGCACACCGGCGGAACGGGCGGTCATGCGCCGCCTCTACCCGCTCATCGGTCGGCTGTTCGCGCGGCAGACTTACGAACTCAGCCTGCTGATCGATCGCCACGAGCTGAATGCTGTGCTGGACAAGCCCTTCGACGTCGACGACCTCGCCGTCGGCCTGCCGAACGAGTTCTACCTCGCGGCCCACCCCTGATTGCCGCCGGCGATTACCCGCGCGGTACTCCCAGCGCCAGCACGGCGACGTCATCGTCGAGGCCTGCGCCGAAGTCGTCGAGCAGGGTTTCAACGGCGGCCACGATGGCATCGGGCGTCGTCGGCGCATGCGCCTGCGCGAATTTCAGCAGCGCGCCTGTGTCGTCGAAACGCTGGGCGCCGTCGCCGACCCGGGCTTCGGTGAGCCCGTCGGTGTAGAGCAGCAAAGTGTCACCCGGGGACAGATGGAGCCGGGATGCGACGAAGCGCGCCTCGGCCACCAAGCCCACCGCTAAACCGCCGTGCAGGTCCACCTCCTCGGCGTGGCCGGCCCGGTGCAACAAAATCGGGGGTGGATGACCACCCGCCGCCAACCGGACGTCGAACCCGTCGCCGGATCGGGCGAGTACGCCAAATATCACCGTTGAGAACAAGATTCGCTTACGGGCGGGCGCGAGCTCGACCGCATCCTGGTTGAGCACGGCATTGAGGTTGTGCAGCACCGCCACCGGGTCCTCGTCGAAAACGGCGGCGGCACGCAGCGTGTACCGCGTCAGCGACGTCACGGCCGCCGCTGTTGCTCCTTTACCGCACACATCGCCGAGGAAAAACCCCCAGCTGTCGACACTGAGTGGGAACAGGTCATAGAAATCGCCTGCGACGTCGTCGACCGATGCGGCGCGGAAAAGGGCGGACGCCTCGAGGCCCGAAGGCGGCGACAGCGTCGGGGGCAGCAGCGACCGTTGCAGCGTGCGGGCGAAAACCTCGACCTTGCGACGCTGTTCTTCAGCCCGTCGCTGCGCGTCGAGAAGTTCACGCTCGTATGAGCGTCGGTCTTGAGCGTCGTCGAACGTGACACGGAACTCGACGGGCTTTCCGTCGGCGCCACGACGGGCGTTGATGGCGAGGAAGACGGGCAGACGGTCACCGCTTGCGGTGACGAGTTCGACCGAGACACCGCTGAGTTCCTGACGCATCTGCAGCAGCGGGGCGAAATGCGTCTCGAAGTGGATCCGGCTGCCCACACTGAACAGGTCGGTGAACCGCATACCCGCCAAGCGTTCCGCGTCGTAGTCCAGCCATCCGGCCAGGGTGGCGTTGGCGCGGCGGATCCGGCGATCCGAGCCGACGATCAGATAGCCGCACGGGGCATTGTCGAACAGGTCGTCCGCGTCGTCGCCGTGAGGGCCCACCGCCTCGTTCACCGGCTGAGGAATGACACGATCGCCTCGGTCGTGGCGTCTGGGGCGCTGAGTTGCGGGCAGTGGCCATCGGTGGCAATGGTGACCGACTCGCAATCGGGAATGTGCTCGACCACGTAGCGCCCTACCTCCGGCGGCGCGATCGCGTCGTGGGCACAGTCGATCACCAGCGTCGGCACCGTCACTCGGTGCAGGTCGTCGCGGTTGTCCGACAGGAAGGTGGTACGCGCAAAAACGCGCGCGCAGTCCGGATCGGTGCGGCAGAAGCTGTCGGTCAGCTCGTCCCCGAGTTCCGGGCGATCGGGGTTGCCCATGATGACCGGCGCCATCGACCGCGACCAGCCGAGATAGTTGCTCTCCAGCGACTCGAGGAGCTCCTCGATGTCGCGGCGCGAGAACCCGCCCCGATATCCCTCACCGTCATCGATATAGCGCGGCGACGGCGCCACCAGGACCAGCCGGGTGAACCGATCCGTGCGCGCGACCGACAGGACCCCCATCATCGCCGCCACCGAGTGGCCGACGAACGTGACGTTGCGCAGGTCGAGGCCCTCGACGATGTCGACGATGTCGTCGACGTAGCCGTCGAGCGTGCTGTAGCGCTGCGAGTCCCAGGCGGCAGGATCTGCTGCGCCGGAGCCGACGTGGTCGAACAGCACCACCCGATAGGCGGTGGACAGCTGCCGGGCCACCAGGCGCCACAGGTTCTGGTCGCACCCGAAGCCGTGGGCCAACATCACCACCGGCGCGTCGTGGGGGCCGGCGAAGGAGACGTTGTTTTTGCGCGTGACGTTCTTGCGCTGGATGTCTTCGGCCGCCATCAGGGCATCCTCTCATCCACCTTTCGTCTGCCCCGTTGCCGGATTCGCTCCCATGGCCATGTCATCAATGCCCACACGATTGCCACCACCGCGACCTCGGTCAACAGATAGACCGGCCACGGGCCCAGCACGTCCAGCAGCGACGCGGTGGGCGGCTTGCGGTTGAGGTAGCCGTAGTTGGTTCCGGCGAGCGCGTTGAAGCCGAAGGTGAACACCGCCCACGCGAGGGTCACGAGGAACGCGAACCGGTAGTCGCGCCACCCCGAGCGGTTGCGGCGGCCCCACGTCGAATAGATGGCCGCCCACACCACCAGCACGTGCAGCGTGAAGAACGTGACGAACAGGTGGTGCGGAAAATCGGGGGCGCCCTCGGTCGGCGTTCCGACGTCCGGGGTGATCAGCGCCTGTGAACTCAGCACCAAGCCCCAGTAGTAGGTGAGCACGTATGCCCAATGCCGTTGCGACCACAGGGCATACGCGGCCGTGAGTTCGGCGACGTCGCACAACTGCAGCGGCACCGACGTCTGAATGTCCGGCCGGATCAGCTTGTAGACGAGTGCCACGCAGAACGCCCCGAGAAGCAACACCGCCAGCACGCGGCCCAACAGCCGGTTGCGTGATTCCGGCAGCCGGCGTCCAAGCCACACCAGAAGCGCCGCCCCGGCCACGAAGATTGCGAGCACGACCAGATGCGACGGGCCGTACGCCGCGAACTCGCGCTGTGCAGAGACCAGTCCGATCAACTCCCCGCTTCGTCGGCTGCGTTGCACCTGATCATCTCAGGTATTAGCGCCTCTAGGCGCCACGAGTGTATGGACTGTGGATCCGAAAAGGGCTAATCGCCTCCACAGGCCATACGTTGGTGGCGCGCTAAGCGCGCTATCGCAACGCGCGACGCCAACGGAGCGGCTGACGCCTAGCCGACGTGATCGGCCGGCTGCTGATCGTGGCGCGGCGCCGCTGCCGCTTTGCGACGGGTCACCGCGGAGCGAACGGCGTCAGCGGCGACGGCCAGCAGCGCGATCGCGAAGAACGTGATCGTCAGCGGCTGTAGCAGCATGTCTGCCAGACTGCCGTTGGCCAAAAGGTAGGCCTGCCGGAAGCTGCGCTCGAGCATGGTGCCGAGCACCAAGCCGATGACCAACAATGCGGGCGACAGGCGGGCAGCGCGCATCAGGTACCCGACCACGCCGAAGATCAGCGTCAACAACGCGTCGAACACCGAGTTGTTCAGCGCAAATCCCGACAGCAGCGCCAACACCATGATGATCGGGAACAAGATCTGCACGGGAATGTCGAGAATCTTGGCGAACGCCGGGATCAGGGGGATGTTGACCACCAACGCCATCGTCGAGCTGACGAACAGCGAAGCGATCACCACCCAGGCAATGTCGCCGTGCTCGCTGAAGAAACCCGGGCCCGGATCCAGGCCGTACATCACGAGGTAGGCCAGCAGCACGGCCGTCGTACCCGACCCGGGGATGCCGAGCGTGAACATCGGCACCAGAGCGCCGCCGATCGCCGAGTTGTTCGCGGCCTCAGGCGACGCGACTCCCTCCATCGCCCCGGTGCCGAACTTCTCGGGGTGTTTGGACACCTTCTTCTCGATCGAGTACGAGAAGAAGGCCGCCATGGTGGTGCCCGAACCCGGCAGGACACCGGCGACGAAGCCGATCAGCGATCCACGAAGGGTGGCCCACCGCAGCGCCCACATCTCTTTCCATCGCGGCCACAGGCCGCCGGTCACCTTCACCAACTCGCCGCCGCGCTTGGAGTGGGTCAGGTTCCAATAGATCTCGCCCAACCCGAACACGCCGACGATCACGATGATCGGGTCGATGCCGTTGAGGAGCTCAGAGATGCCGAACGTGAACCTCGGCACGCCGGCCTGTGTGTCGGTACCCATGGTGGCAAGCAACAGGCCGAGCAGGACGGCGATCCCGCCGCGCAACAGCGACTCTCCAACCAGGGTGCTGCTGAGTATCAGCGCCATGACGACCACGGCGAAGTATGCGCTGGGACCGAAAGCCAATCCGAAGTCGGATAACGGTCCGGCCAGGAAGGCAAGGCCCACAATGGAGATGATCGACCCGACGAACGACGAGATCGCCGAGATGGTCAGCGCGGTCCCGGCTTTGCCGGCTCTGGCGAGCGGATAGCCGTCCATGGTGGTCATCAGCGCGCCGGCGTCGCCGGGCATATTGAGCAGGATCGCCGTGATGCGGCCGCCGAACTCGGAGCCGATGTAGAGCGCCGTCATCAGAACCAAAGACGTTGCCGGATCCAGCACGAGGGCGACGGGGAGCAGCAGCGCGATCGCCGTCGACGGACCGATGCCGGGCAACAGGCCCACGACGGTGCCGAGCAATACCCCCACGGCAGCCAGCAGGATCAACTGCGGGCTGGCCGCGAAATCCGAGAAGCCGCCGAGCAATTCGTTGATGGCGTTCATCGCGGTGACCTCATAGCGAGAAGATCCCCCGCGGTAGCAGCACGCCCAGCGAATCGGCGAACAGCACGTAGATGACTATCGCCGAAAGACACCCGGCTGCAACGGGAACCAGGATCCGCCGACCGCCGTAGCGGCGCCAACCGCCGATCGCCGCTACCTGCACCGCAACGAAAAGCGCGGTGGAAACGATGAATCCGAGCGGGATCATCAACTCGAGATACAACATGGTGACCACGATGTTGAATGCCAGCACGCCGAGACCGACCAGAAGCGTGCGGCGATCGGTGCGTGCCTTCGCCCCGCGAGAACCGATCAGACCCACAACGGATTTCACCGCCAGGAGCAGCGTCACCAGTACCAGAACGACCAGGATGAGCAGCGGGTAGGCCTGCGGTCCGATGTCGGCCTGGTTCGGAGACGTCTTCGGAAGCGCGAATGCCTCAAGTCCGTACACGACCGCGATGAGCGCCAGCACCCCGCTGACGACTAGATCGGCGCGGGCGTGCCCACGCCGATCGTCGGCGTCCTGCGCGGACTCGTCGGCGCGGTCAAGAAGCAAGACCGACCTCCTTGAGGATTGCCTGGTACTCCTCGGATTGTTGGTTGACTTCCTTGGTGAACTCGGCGCTGGGCAGATAGTCCGACGTCAGATTGGCGTTTTCCATCTGCTTCTTCCACTCGTCGGTCTCCGTCGCCTTCTTGATGGTGTCCTCCCACCAGGTGAGGGCTTCCTCCGGCATGTTGGCCGGACCGAAGATGCCGCGCCAGTGATTGACGGTGAAGTCGAGACCCAACTCGTTCCAGGTCGGGACCCCCTGTGCGACACCGGGTTGCGGATCGGGCGCAGAGATCGCCAACAGCCGGATCTTGCCGGATTCGGCAAGCGCCGCCGCCTCCGACAGGCCGGTCGACACCACCTCGACGTGCTGCCCCAGCAACTCGGTGTTCAGATCGCCGCCCGACTGGAAGGCCACGATGTTGAGCTTGGTCAAGTCTTGGACTCCGGATGCCTTGGCCGCCTTGAGGATATTGATCTGGTCGTCCGACGGCACGGTGCCGACGCCGAAGCTGACCGACGAGGGGTTCTGCACGACCTTGTCGAGGATCTGCTTGGCGGACTGATACGGGGAATCGGCTCGCACCGCCCAGATCAGGTAGTCGTTGGTGAGCTGGGCAATCGCGGTGAACTTGTCGACGGTCATGTCGGTCGTTCCCAGAATCGGGTTGAGGAAGATCCGATTCGATTCGGCGACAACGGTTGTGCCGTCGTTGGGACGACCGAGCAGATCGGCCCGCGCCGGGTTCCCGCCGCCGCCGGCGTTGTTCTCGACAGTCAGCCGCTGGTCGACACCAGCGGCTTTCAGAGCCGCCTCCAGCTGACGCGCCGCCTGATCCAAACCACCTCCGGGATCACCCGCGGCGATGATGGTCAACGGCCGGTCCGGGAAATTGCCTCCACTTTCGGCGTTGTTGTCGGAACGCAGATGGCATGCGCTCGTGACGAAAAGCGCGAGGATGCCGATGACGGCGCCGAGCACTTTCGTCGTCGACCGGTGCAGCGCCGAGGCCTGCGTCCATCCAGACTTCGGAGTCGTCGGAGACTTCATTGTCTTTCCTTCCGTATCACTTCGAGGTCGACGATCGGTTGGGCGTCATCGGGTCGCGGCAGGCGCGGCCGAGACAAGTTCGAGCAGACGGGCGACCGGCTCCGTCTCGGCACGCGGCGCGCTCAGCGCGAGCACAGCGGCTTCGAGGTCGGCGACCTGGTTGGGGGCGAGCACCGAGGCGGCGAGTTTCCGGTACTTGTCGGCCGCGGCATCACCCGACAGCGGTCGGTGCGAGCTGCCCAGCGCGTGCCGGACCTCCTCGACGTAGCGTTCGCCGTCGCGAGTGGTCACGGTGAGCCGGATGTGGTGGCGTCCTTCTCGGCCCTCCCGGTCGATGTCGGCATCCGGTTGCACCGCCACCCGCGCGGCCAGGTCGAGCACACGCGGATCGTCGATGCGGTCCGCGCGGAACTGCTCGACGAACAACTCGCGGTCCACGGCGAGCACCGCAAGCGTGTAGGCAAGGTTCATCTGGGCGGAGGTCACGCTGTCGGGCACGTAGGGCCAGCCGACATGCTCGGCGGTCAGGGTGGAGGCGGCGACGTGGATCGATTCGATGTCATCGGGCTTGAGGTTGGGTGCGTAGTCCAGGATCTTGCGCAGCGCGTCGACGGATGTGTGGTTGGAGCCGCAGCACGGATAGGCTTTGACCGAGAACCGCAGGGTCTCCCACCGTTCGCCGAGGTCGTCGACGATCTCGCCGAGTGCGTCCCCGCTGACCCCTGCGTATGCGCTGGCGAAGCCGCCGTAGGGCTGCTCGAGCACGTCGTCGATACCGGAAAAACCCCGTGCCGCCAGCATCGCGGCCAGCACGCCCGCCTGGGCCGAACGCCCGGGATGCATGCGCTTGACCATCGCGCCGTACTGCGCCGCCATGAGGAATCCGCCCGATGACGCCGCAATGCCGAAGGCGTCGCGCAGCTGGCGTTCGTCCAGGTTCAGCAAACGACCCGCGGTCGCGGCCGCGCTGAACAGGCCGGTGTTGGGGCTGGGGTGAAAACCCCGGCTCAGCTGTGCCGACCCGGTCACCAACCCGACACGGGCGCCGACCTCGAAACCGGCCACGCACGCCAGCGCGAATTCTTCCGCGGTGGGAATGCCTGCGCCCGCTCGATCGCTGGCGGCGGCGCAATGCCCCGCGACCGCCAGTGCGGCGGGCACCACTTGCGCCGCGCCGTGAATCACGGCCGCGGCGTGAAGATCATCGAATTCGAAGCTGTGCATGAAGGTGCCGTTGGCGAGCGGAGCCTGGGTCGCGGGCACCTGCACGCCCGTCCCCCAAATGGCTGCTTCGGCAACACCGCCCTGCTCAGCGAGCAAATCGGCGACCACCGCGCCCCACTGCGTCGTCGATCCGAAGAGCCCGACACCCAGCCCGTCCAACACGAGGCGCGCCGTGTGCGCGTAGACGTCGTCGGGTACCGCGGAGGACTGAAGTTCGGCGGTCCACGCCGCCAATCGAGCAGTAACCCCCACCGACATGGCGTCGGGGGACGCCGGCTTCCGGATCACGCAGTTCCCACCTTCTGCGGTGTGTCCGCACTCATGATCAGCGCGGGGCTGTGATTTCTGTCATCGTATGCAAAGTACTGTACTCTGTCGACAGAACACAACACACAGACGGCCTGGAGGGGGCGCCGGTGGGCAGCACCATCGCCGAGAAGATCTTCAGCAAACATGTCGGCCATCCCGTCAGCGCCGGCGACATAGTCATCAGCCCCGTCGACTTCGTCTTTTCGCACGACGGAAACCGGCCGCAGCCGCTTGAGACGTTCGCCGAACTCGGCGGTGACCGTGTCTTCGATCCGTCGTGCGTCGCGATGTTTCTCGACCACGCTCCCCAAGTGCACACACCGCCCGTAGCGGCCCTTCATCAGCAAATGCGGGCATTCGCGGCCGACCAAGGGATACATCTCTACGAGATCGGGCGCGGCATCTCGCATCAGGTGCTGCCCGAGGAAGGGCACGCGGTGCCCGGGCGGGTGATCGTCGGATCCGACTCGCACACCTGCACGGCGGGCGCGTTCAACCTGCTCGCCACCGGGGTCGGGTCCACCGACCTGGCCACGGCGATGATGCTGGGCAAGCTCTGGTTCAAGGTGCCCGAGACGATCCGCATCGTCTGCGAGGGTCCGCTCGCGCCCGGCGTATACGCCAAAGACCTGGTGCTCGAGTTGCTGAGACTACTGGGCGCCGACGGAGCGACGTACAAGTCGTTGGAGTTCGTCGGCTCCACCTTCGAGTCGCTCGATATGCACGGGCGAATGACGTTGACCAACATGGGCGTTGAGATGGGCGCGAAATTCGCGATCATGCCCGCCGACGAGGTACTCGCCCGGCATTTGGCCGACCTCGGGGTGCGTGACTATCCCGTCACCGCCTCCGACCCCGACGCCACTTTTTCGGCGACCATCTCGGTCGATGCGGCCATGCTGGAACCGCTGGTGGCAGAACCGCCCAACCCGGACAGGGTGCGGCCGGTCAGCGAGGTTGCGGGGCGACCGATTCAGCAGGCGACGATCGGCACCAGCACCAACGGCCAGCTCGACGACCTCCGCGCCGCCGTCGCCGTGTTGGGCGACAACAAGATTGCGCCGTCGGTGCGACTGTTCGTCGCTCCCGCGTCGCGACGCGCCTACCTCGACGCCCTGCAGGAAGGCTTGATCGCGCGCTTGATCGAGGCGGGAGCGATCATCGGCACCTCCGGCTGCAGCGGGTGTACCGGCGCGTCGGGCTTCGCCGTACCCGGCGACGACACCACGATGATCACCAGCGCGCCGCGTAACTTCGTCGGGCGCACCGGCAATCGCAACGCCGACATCTTCCTGGCCTCCCCCGCGACCGTGATGGCGTCGGCGATCGAAGGCGTGATCGCCGACCCGCGTCGACACCTCACATCAGCGGCAACTCCTGTTGGAGCGGCGTCGTGATCGTCCGCGGCCGCGTCCAGCGCTTTGGCGCCGACATCAACACCGACTACATCATCGCCGCGCAGCACAAGGCCGCCTCGCTCGACGTGGCCCGGATGGCCCGGCACACCTTCGAAGACATCGACCCGGGATTCGTCGACCGTGTCCAAGCCGGTGACGTGGTGGTCGCGGGCCCGAACTTCGGATGCGGCTCATCGCGGGAGACCGCGCCGCGCGTGCTGCAGGCCTGCGGAATATCGGCCGTCGTCGCGCCGACCTACGGCCGCATCTTCTTTCGCAACGCGATCAATGTCGGTCTTCCCGTAATCGAATGCGACACAACGGGTATCGAACAAGATGACGTCATAGAAATCGATGTCGAGCATGGGCGCGTCACGGTCGAGGAGCGCGGGCTGCAGCGAACCGCCACCCCGCTGCCCGACGTGATGCGGGCCCTCCTGGAGGCCGGAGGCCTCGCCAACTATCTACGGCGGCACGGCGATCTCGTGCTGCCCTCATCTGACCGCATCAACAACTGACAAGTACTGGTTGACAAGTACTGGTAAGGAAGCCGCACAGATGACTCAGCCCCACGAGAAGCGCCGTCGACTACGGGAAATGCTGAAGGCCGACCAACCGGTGGTCGCCCCGGGCATCTACGACGGTCTGACCGCGCGACTGGTGGAGCAGGCCGGCTTCGACGCCGCGATCGTGACCGGTGCCGGCGTATCGGCGAGCCTGCTGGGCGCCCCCGACGTCGGTTTGGTGACGATGTCGGAAGTCTTGACCCAGACCCGCAACATCGCCAACGCCGTCGACATCTGCGTCGTCGCCGATTGCGACACCGGATACGGCAACCCGTTGAACGTCGGCCGCACGATCCGCGAATTCGAGAACGGCGGCGTCGCCGGGCTTTTCATCGAAGACCAGGTATCGCCGAAGCGGTGCGGCCACTTCGCAGGCAAGCAGATCATCCCCGCCGAGGACATGGTGCAGAAGCTGCGCGCCGCCGTGGACGCTCGCGTCGACCCCGAGCTGGTTCTCATCGCGCGCACCGACGCACGGGCGACCGACGGCATCGAAGAGGCGGTGCGCCGTGGCAGGCTCTACGCCGAGGCCGGTGCCGACATGATCTTCGTGGAGGCCCCCCACACCTACGAGGAACTCGAGTTCGTCGGCGGCGAACTCAGTTCGCTGGGGTTGCCGCTCATGGTCAACCTCGTCGAGGGCGGCAAGACCCCCTTGGTCAGTGTCGACGACCTCGCCAAGCTCGGGTTCAGCTTCATCACCTTCTCCGGCTCGCTTCAGAAGACCGCGATCAAGGTGATGCAGGAGATGCTTGGTGCGCTAATGCGCGACGGAGAGGTCACCGCGTTCTACCCTTCAAAGATGGTCAGTCTCGAAGAGCGCAGCGAACTGCTCGGCCTGCCTCGTTACTTCGAGCTCGAACGTCGATATGCGAGTAGCCCGTGACCGATCAGATCCGGCAGGCCGTTCCCTACTCGGTACAGGCGGCCGACATCGTGAGAGCGCGCATCCTCGGCGGTGTGTATTCGCCCGGACAGCGGCTCAGCGAGGTCGAGCTGTCGAGCGCGCTGGGGATCAGCCGTAGCCCGCTGCGGGAGGCCCTGCGACTGTTGGCCAACGAGGGCCTCGTCACCGTGATAAGCGGGCGCGGTGTCTTCGTCGCCGACTTCTCCGAAGTCGAGGTGCGCGAACTGCTGGAGATCCGCGAGGCCCTCGATGTGCTCGCCGTCCGGCTCGCGTCCAAACGCGCCACACCGGACGACATCAAGAAGCTGGAAAGCAACCTCGAAGGCCTGACGACGGCGTTGCGCAGCCACGGCAGCGAAACGCAGGCCTGGCCGTCGTCAGACTTCCATCTGTGCATCTACGAGGTGGCCGGGAACAGGAAACTCAAGGAGCACGGCCTGGCGGTGCACACACAGCTTCGGCTGGTTCGGTTCCGCTCTGGGGCCGCCGCTGAGCGGATGGATCAGGCGCACCACGAACACCTGTTGATGCTGGCCGCGATCTCCGACCACGACGCCGACAAGGCCGAGCGGCGCATGCGTGAGCATCTGAGCAACAGCGCGACCCACATCATTCAACAGATCCAGGAGCCCGGCGCGACGCGCACCGGCTGACGCTGCCACCTGGCACGGAGCCGACTATTGGAGGCCGACCCTGAGCGCCAGGATCTGCACGGCCGCGGACTTCCCCTTCAGGGCATGGGGTCCGCGGTCGGCCAGAGGCCAGCGATGATCGCCGAGAGCTGATGCCGTCTCTTTCGTGAGAAGGATTGTGTCCTTTGTGGTTTTGGTGAGCTGTTCGACACGCGCGGCCACATTGACGGCATCGCCGATCAGCGTGAACTCCACGATCGCGCCACGCTCGGTCGCGTCGTACCAGGCAAGCTGCCGGCCTCGCGCGTCGAAAGCTGCGCTGACAGCGGACAATCCCGCATGCGCCGCCGGATGACCAACCTCGGCGGCGTGCACCGCGGCCTGGCTGGCCAGCTGCGGCTGCGCCCAACATGACCCCAGACGCCAAATCGCCCAGTTCCTCGCCCACTGGACCGCAGGCGCTGGACATATTCTTCCGCCGCCACCGGTTCGGCGCTCCCATTAGGTCGCAGACGCGTTGCAGCTACGATGAGAACTCGGAGGCCAGTCGCGATCCGTAGCGACGATCCGATCGCCCAACGCGGACCTGATTGCGGCGCCGGCGGCTGGCTGCCCGGTGAACTGACTGAACTCGGCTTCCAGCAGGGCAGCAACGAAGGCGATTGTGCGGAAAGCTACCGATTTACACTCCCGAGCAATTCGCTCGAATCGAATCGTCCATCCTTAGGTTCGCCGAAATCCGAATCCATTTTTATATAAAGCGCGAGCGCATACAGGCGTGAAACTGGAATTGCATTACAGACTGCGCGCGACAGCAAGACGACGACTGAATCCGCGAAGATTTCGACGCGAATCTAGATGCCGCACTTACTATGAAACCACATCACGACTGCGCTACCGCCGACCCTAACAGGGGCCGACCGTATCGGCAGCACCTGGAGATCTTGTAAGAAACCGGACATGAAGAATTAGGAAGCCAGTGAAACGAGCACTCATAACCGGGATCACCGGACAGGACGGCTCCTACCTTGCCGAACTACTGCTCAGCAAAGGATACGAAGTACACGGGCTCATTCGCAGGTCGTCAACGTTCAACACGTCGCGCATCGATCATCTCTATGTCGACCCACATCAACCTGGTGCGCGGCTGTTCCTACACTATGGCGATCTTACTGACAGCACCCGTCTGGTAACGCTGCTTAGCACTATCGAGCCTGACGAGGTTTACAACCTCGCGGCACAGTCGCACGTCCGCGTCAGCTTCGAGGAACCTGTTTACACCGGCGACATCACGGGAGTGGGCACGATGCGTCTGCTCGAAGCTGTTCGTCTATCAAGGGTGCAATGTCGCTTCTATCAGGCGTCGTCCTCGGAGATGTTCGGCGCGTCCCCGCCTCCCCAATGAAAATCCCTTTTATCCGCGATCACCATACGGTGCCGCGAAGCTCTACTTGTACTGGAGCACCCGCAACTATCGCGAGGCCTACGGCTTGTTCGCGGTGAATGGCATTATGTTCAACCACGAGTCGCCGCGACGCGGAGAGACGTTTGTGACGCGTAAGATTTCGCGCGCGGTGGCGCGCATCAAAGCCGGCATTCAGTCAGAGGTCTACTTGGGGAACTTGGACGCCGTGCGTGACTGGGGGTATGCACCCGAGTATGTCGAAGCGATGTGGCGAATGTTGCAAGCCTCCGAGCCAGATGATTTCGTCCTCGCAACAGGTCGCGGCTACACCGTGCGCGAGTTCGCGCAGACCGCGTTCGACCACGCAGGTCTCGACTGGCAAAAACACGTCAAGTTCGACGAGCGTTACCTACGACCCACCGAAGTTGACTCGCTTGTCGGTGATCCCACGAAGGCCGCTCGCTCCTTGGGCTGGAAGGCTTCTATCCATACCGCCGAACTTGCGCGGATCATGGTCGATGCGGACATCACAGTTCTTGAATGCGAAGGCCATCCGTGGATTGACAAACCGATAGACGCTGGCGGTGCATGACCAACGATGGGAGGATCAATCGGCGTCCTTGATCGGACTTCTTCAGTTTACATCGCCGGGCATACCGGACTTGTTGGCTCCGCCTTGGTGCGCAAGTTTCGGGCGGAAGGCTTCACGAACCTACTTCTACGGTCTCACAATGAACTCGATCTGACGGATCGAGCCGCTACACGTGATTTCATTCTTGACACGAGGCCGGATGTTATCATCGATGCTGCGGCGCGCGTCGGCGGCATCATGGCGAACAGCAGATATCCGGTTGATTTCCTTTCGGAGAATCTGCAGATTCAAGTGAACCTTTTGGACGCCGCGGTTGCGGCGCGTGTGCCGAGGTTACTATTCCTTGGATCTTCCTGCATATACCCGAAATTCGCTCCGCAGCCGATCAGAGAGGAAGCGCTGCTGACGGGTCCGCTTGAACAGACGAACGATGCATATGCTATTGCCAAAATCGCGGGCATCTTCCAGGTCCAGGCAGTGAGGCGACAATACGGCCTGCCATGGATTTCAGCTATGCCTACCAACCTTTACGGGCCTGGGGATAACTTCGCCAAATCAAGTTCTCATTTGTTACCGGGGCTCATCAGGCGGTATGAAGAGGCCAAAGTTACCGGAGCTCGGTCGGTCACCAACTGGGGAACCGGAACTCCGCGGCGTGAGCTACTGCATGTCGATGATATGGCGAGCGCCTGCTTATTCCTGTTGGAGTGTTTCGACTCTGACAGCCATGTGAATATTGGAACTGGCGTCGACCACAGCATCGCCGAGATCGCGGAGATGGTTGCTGAGATCGTTGGATACGCTGGTGAAACACAGTGGGACACAACAAAGCCTGATGGCACTCCGCGCAAATTATTGGATACTTCGATTCTGCGGCGAGCGGGATGGCGACCGCGCATAACGTTGCGGGATGGTATCGAAGCAACGGTGCGGTGGTATCGAGCGAATCTGGACGCTGCGAGGCAATGATGTTGACTGAAAATCCTAACGACGGTTAGGCGCGATGTACACGCCGGTTAATTTGTCCAGTGATCGGTGGGTGACTTCCGATGCTGGAATGGGTTCGGTGTAAATGTCGAAATGCAGCCTTTAAGCGCGAAACTGCCTAAAGCCAAGTCGATCGCTTTGCCGCACGTCATGTGGGCAGGTATTCCAAGCTGCGAGTGAGGTCGATCGTCGAGCACTATTCCTTCTCCATAGAATGATGCCATAACTGCTGATGCGTAATACGCCAACGAGTCGCTAGAACGCTTGCGGCGGCGAGTATCGAAACTGCCAGCCACAGCACCCAATTCCCGAATTTCTCAAAAGCAGTGGTGCGCGAACCCAGAGGGACCTCCACCACGATCGCGCCACGCTCGGTCGCGTCATACCAGGCAAGCTGCCGCCCCCGCGCGTCGAAAGCCGCGCTGACACCGGACAATCCCGCATGCACCGCCGGATGACCCACCTCGGCGGCGTGCACCGCGGCCTGGCTGGCCAGCTGCGGCTGCGCCCAACTTCCCTGAAACGACGACGTCGAACTCTGATAGGCCAACAACTGCGCGCCCAGCGAAACCACCTCACGAGGAAGGTCGGAAAAGGTGGTCTCGAAACTGATCAGCGGCCCGACGGCGAGTCCGTCGGTGTGCAACACCGCCAGCCCATCACCGCGCCGCCGATCCTCGGCCGCCGCTTTCGTGTGACGGGTGGCCCAGCCGAGCACCCCTCGCAGCGGCACGTACTCGCCGAAGGGCACCAGCCGCGTCTTCGAGTAGGCGCCGCGTGATCCGTTCGGCCCGATGAGCACCGACGTCTTGCGGATGTCGCCGTCTCGGTCGCGGGCGTCGACGTTGACGAGCAGGTCCGCGCCGACCCGCCGCGACAGCGCCGCCAGCCGCGTCGTGACCTCCGGATGGTCGGTGAGGTCGACCCCGACGCTGCTCTCGCCCCACACCACCAGATCCAGCTGCTGGCCCGCGAGACCCGCCGTCAGCTCCTCCGAAGCCGCCTGCCGGGCACCGGACTCCTCAATGTTGCCGGGCTGAACGAGCGCCACCCGCACTGTCGACCCCACGGGAGGCGCCGGACCGAGCCAAAACCATGCCGGCCCGAGCACCGCACACGCCACTGCCGTCAGCGCAGCGACGACGCGGGTCGCCCCACGCCGGTTCAGGATCGCAACGGCGATCGCGGTGTTGGCGCAGACGATCAGAAAGCTGGTGAGCCATACGCCGCCGAGCGATGCGGAGGCCAGCATGGCTGGCTGGTTCCACTGCGACGATCCAAGCGATGCCCACGGACCTCCCAGGCTCGGCAGAGATCGCACGGCTTCGGCCAGCACCCATGCGCTCGGCAGTACCACAAGGGCGGCGATACTCCTGTGCGTCGAGATCGGTTCGCGCAGAAGCAGATACGCGGCTACGCCCCACGGCATCCACAACGCGCCAAGTCCGACGGCCAGCACGAGCAGCAGCGGCCCGGCACTGGGCAGCAGCCAGTACTGGGTGGCCAAAATGTAGCCGGCCATACCGCACCACGCCCGCAGGGCGCCTGCGCGCAGGCTCGGCGCAGCACGCACCACGAACAGCAGAGGGACGAGGCCGAACCACGCCAGCCACCACCAGGACGGGGCGGGGAACGCGAGAGCAGGCAGCGCGCCGACGACCACGGCCGCGATGCCCCACCACCACACGGGTCCAGTTTGGCGACTTCGCTCGTGGGCTGCTGCGGTATGAGAAGGCGAGTCGTTACCGTGGTCTCTCAATGGTCGGCTTGACCGCTATCGCGAATTTCGGTCACTCGGATTGCGAGCGCATCGTCGACGGCGCTCTGGCACAACCCGTCCTGGCCATCACGAGCCTGGCGTATGTCGTCGCCGGGATCGTCGTGTTGTGCTGGACGCTGCGACTGCGGGCGCCGCTGGCTTCGACTGCGGGGGTGGTGCTGGTGGCGGTCGGGGTTGGCAGCTTCGCGTTTCACGGCCCCCAGCCGGCATGGGCGCAGCCTGCCCACGACTGGCCGATCATCGCCGCGGCGGTTGTTTACGCCGCCGGCTTCGTCAGCAGCAGACAGCGACGCCGCTTGTGGGCGGCAGCGGCGGCGGTTTTCGTGTTCGGCCTCGCGGCCTACGCCGCAGGCCGCACAGGCTCGCCGCTGTGCCGCCCCGACAGCCTGTGGCAGTACCACGGCGCCTGGCACGTTCTGTCCGCCGCTGCCGCCGCGTGTGGGGCCAGGGCTATGACGCCAGACAACGAAACCCGCCCGGGCCGTTGAGGTTTCGGCCCGGGCGGATTCGGTTCGCGGAAGGCGCGGCTCAGAAGAACGTCGTCGCCGTCGTGCTCGTTCCGTTGTCACACGTGACTGTGGCGGTCCGATCCCGGAACTGCGGGATCAACGGGACGAGCCTCAGGTTGTAGGTGGAATTGGCCGCCAACGCGAAGCTGCGGTTGACGTTGTCCATCGCATACGTGCACTGCGACGGAACTCCACTGCGGTCGGTGATGTGAACCTCGAGGCCACCCAGGACCTTGTCGAACGAAATCGTCGGGCCCTGCTTCGGGGCGGGCGGTGGCGGCGGATCGTTCGGCGGAGGCGGCGGGGTGTTGCCGTTCGAGCAGCCCGACACGATCACTTTCGCGCCTGTCGAGATCTCCAGCTTGGCCTTGGCGGCGCTCTCAGCAGCGGCGCGAGTCGCGGCGGTGGCTCCGACCCGTTCGCCGAAGTCGTTCGAGGCGGCGGCGGCGCACTGGTCGGTGCCGATGATCACGGTCACGCAGTGGCTTCCGCCGTTGTTCGAACAGTTCGTCAGCGCCCCTTGAGCGGCCTGCTCCTGGCTGGCGCTGATCGCCGAACCGCCAGCCATCGTCACCGGCGGGTTCTCGTTGACGTATCCGAGCGCCAGTGCGATGTACTGCGGGGCGGCCTGCGCCGGAGCCGGGGTGGCCAGCAGGCCGACGCTGGCCGCGCCCGCAGCCAGCACCGAAGCGGCGATGGTCCGGCCGCGCCAGCGCGCACGGCTCGCAACAGTGGTTGTCATGATTTCTCCTCATGTGGTCGCTGCCCTGTCGGGCAGTTGTGTCCTTGGCACTGCGTCGCGGGTGGTGTGTGGGTATTGGTCGAGGTGTTCGACCCGGTCGTTGTTTCCCGCTGAAGCAATAGTCGTGATCGGCGAAGGCCCAGGTAACCGCCCGAAAGCTAGAATCCAGCGGCCCGCAGGGAAGACTTTCCTGTCTGCGGGGTAAGCATCGAGGGTGAGGTCAGGATGACGATCGACGACGCGTATGACGAGATGATCGACGAGTTCAGGCTCGGAAAGCTGGCCCACGCGTACTGCCGCGCCGTCGACCGCGGCGATATCGCAGCGCTGAAGGCGCTTTATCACGACGACGCCGTCGACGCCCACGGCGGTTTCTCAGCGGGCAGCGCTGACGAATTCCTCGACCAGCTCACCGCGGCCCGCCCCTATATCCGGTCGATGCAGCATCACATCACGACGATGAACTTCGCGGTATCGAAAGACTTCGCCGAAGGCGAGATCTACACCATCGCGGTACACACGCTCGCCGCAGGCGGACGCGACGTCGATGTGATCGTCGGCGGCCGCTACCTCGACAAGTACGAAAAGCGCCACGGCGCATGGAAATTCACCGCACGCACCATCGTCACAGACTGGGCCCGGGTGACGGACCCGTCGACGATGGATGACACCCGCCCCATCACGAGAGACACCCTCAAGGGAAGCCCCGACGCCAATGACCCGTCACATCAATTCTTTTCGTTACTGGGCCGCGCATGAAACAATCGGACGACTCCCACCCCAGAAAGGGGGCATCGATGACGAAGCTGGCGGTGATCTACTACTCGGCGACCGGGCACGGCACCAAGATGGCCGAACACTTGGCGAAGGCCGGTGAACGCGCAGGCGCCGAGGTCAGAGTCCGACACATCGCCGAGACGCGAGACCCGCAGACGTTCGCCAACAACCCGGCGTGGTCGGCCAACTACGAGGCCACCAAGGACCTTCCGGCCGCAACAGGAGACGACATCGTCTGGGCTGATGCGGTCATCTTCGGCTCGCCGACGCGCTTCTCCAGCACCGCATCGCCGTTTCAGACGTTCATCGACTCGCTCGGAGGCCTGTGGGCACAGGGGAAGCTCGCCGACAAGGCGTATGCCTGCTATACGTCCAGCCAGACGATGCACGGTGGGCAGGAGACCACGCTGATCGGGATGTACACCTCACTAATGCACTTCGGCGGGGTGCTGGTGCCGCCCGGCTACACCGACGGCTTGAAGTTCGCCGACGGCAATCCTTACGGCGTCAGCCACGTCACCGGACCGCACAACCAGAACGATCTGGACGACGCCACGCTGGCCGCACTGGATCACATGGCGACCCGGTTGGTGACCGTCGCCGCCAAGCTGATCGCGAACTGACGGCGAATGGCGGTCGACGACGAGCGATTCGCGGTGTTGCGAGACCTTCCGTTCAAGGTGCGCGCAGAGATCGCCGATCTACTCGAACAAGACAAGCCGATCGGAGCGATCTATGCGCTGCGCGACGCAATCGGTTTCGAGAACATCGGCATCGCCGACGGCAAGAAGGTCATCGACGGCGTGCGCGAGCTTTCCGACGAGGACAGGAAGGCCATCCTCGAACGACCCTGACCTGCCGCCCCAATTCAACTCGCCAGCGCCCGACCTCGTTTGACGAGTTCCGCGGTTTCGTCCCGGGGCAGGGCCGTCACGACGAATCCGTCGGGGCCTTCCATCGTCTGTGCGGCGAACATCGCATTGATGATCGCCTCCTCGGTGGCTTCGACCGTCGCGTAGAACAATCCATCAATCAGCCGGTTGGCCAGCATGTTGACCCGTGCGACGTCGGGACCGGGTTCGGCGGCGAAGTCGCCGGCGATGTCGTTGCCGGTGGAAAAACAGAACGCGATGTCGCCGCTTCCGTTCTCACCGGCGCCGCCGGTGCGGGCGATACCCAGCGCAGTGCGCTGCGCCAGCCGCGCGCACTGAGTCGGGATCAGCGGCGCGTCCGTGGCCACCAGTACGATGATCGATCCTGTGCCCTCTGGTGGCTGTCCCGGCATGAGCGTCGGCGTCGGCGGCGGAGGCAGCAACCGGCCCACAGGCACACCATCGATCATCAGTCGTTCTCGCGCCCCGTGGTTGGCCTGCACCAGCACGCCGACGGTGTAATCACCCACTACCCGCGACGAGGTTCCGATCCCGCCCTTGTAGCCATGGGCAATCATGCCGGTGCCCCCGCCGACGGCTCCTTCTTGCACCGGGCCGGAGGAGGCGTTTGCGATGGCCGCCTCGACGTGCTCGGGCCTGATGTGAAACCCGTTCAGGTCATTGAGGATTCCGTCGCAAGTCTCCCCCACCACCGGCAACGAGAAGAAGAACTCGTCGCCCCGCACGCTCTTCTCATGTGCAATCAGCGCGTCGCGAACGACGCCCACGCTGTGCGTATTGGTAAGACCGATGTAGCTGGTGAGCTGGCCCGACTCGGCGACCCAGTGCTGCCCGGTCAATTCCCCATTGCCGTTGAGCCGATGCGGCGCGGCGAACAACGGCCGGTTTCACGGCTCGGAGCGTGGGATGACGACGGTGACGCCTGTGCGGACCGGTCCCTCGCCGGGCACTCGCGGACCCGATCCTGAAATCAGGGTGGTGTGTCCGACGCGCACCCCCTCCACGTCGGTGATGGCGTTCAACGGTCCGGTCGGCAGGGTTCCGATCACGATGTCGTAGTCGCGCGCGCGGGCCACAGCGCCCAGCTCCTTTCGTACAAATTGACCACTGTGTTGAATTCAACTTAGCCCAGTGGTCAACCGTGGGGGGCCGAATGCGGCCCGACGAAATCGCGCGTCTGCGAGCTCAGACGAACTGCCTGCTCAGCTTGGCGTGCCGGTTGACGTCCTTGTAGAGCAGATACCGGAAGCGACCGGGGCCGCCGGCGTAGCAGGCTTGCGGGCAGAAGGCGCGCAACCACATGAAGTCGCCCTCCTGCACCTCCACCCAGTCCTTGTTCAGCAGGTAGACGGCCTTGCCCTCCAAGACGTACAACCCGTGTTCCATGACGTGAGTCTCCGGGAACGGGATGGCCGCGCCGGGCTCGAAGTTGACGATGTTGACGTGCATGTCGTGTCGCACGTCGGACGGGTCGACGAACCGCTGGGTGCTCCAACGACCCTGCGTCCCCGGCATTTCGATGCCGTCGACCGCAACTTCGTTGGTGACGAACGGCTCTGGGACGTCAATGCCCTCGACCCGCTCGTAGGCCTTGCGAATCCAGTGAAAACGCGCCGTCTCCGCCGTGTCGTTGCGAAGCTTCCAGTCGCAGCCAGGCGGCAGGAACGCGTATCCGCCCGGTGTCAGATCGTGCTTGTCGGAGCCGATGATCAGGGTGAAGCCGCCCTCGACGACGAACAGCACGCCTTCGGCACCCGGGTCCAGTTCGGGCCGGTCGCTGCCGCCGCCCGGCGACACCTCGACGATGTACTGCGAGAACGTCTCCGCGAAACCCGACAGCGGACGCGCGATCACCCACAGCCGGGTGTTGTCCCAGAACGGCAGATAGCTGGTGACGATGTCGCGCATCGTGCCGCGCGGCAGCACGGCGTACGCCTCGGTGAAAACCGCGCGGTCGGTGGTCAATTCGGTCTGCGGCGGGTGCCCACCCGTCGGTGCGTAATATCGCGGCGTTTGATGAGTCATGCCGTCCCCCTCGTCAGCAGCCGCCCCTGCGGCTCGCCGTCGATGTCGATCTGCTTGCCCCGCAACCACGTACTGCGGACCCGACCCGCGAGCGGGCGCCCGTCGTACGGGGTGATCGGGTTCTTGTGATGAAGCTGGCGCGCGTCGACGACGAACGCGTCGTCGGGTGCGAACACGCAGAAGTCGGCGTCGTATCCGATGTCGATGCGGCCCTTTCGCCGAAGGCCGGTTTGCTTCGCGGGCGCCTGACACATCCAGCGGCAGACGTCGACGAGGCCGAACCCGCGCTGGCGCGCCTGGGTCCACACCGCCGAAAGCCCGATCTGCAGCGACGAAATGCCGCCCCACGCCACGCCGAAGTCGCCGATGTCAAGGCACTTCAAATCAGGTGTCGACGGTGAGTGATCGGAGACCACCATGTCGATGATGCCGTCGCGCAGCCCGTGCCACAGCAGCTCGCGGTTGCTGCCCTCCCGTATCGGTGGGCAGCACTTGAATTGCGTTGCCCCGTCGGGGATCTCCTCGGCGGCGAAGGTCAGGTAGTGTGGGCAGGTCTCGGCGGTGATCCTGATCCCGTCCCGACGTGCCGACGCGATCATCGGCAACGCATCCGAACTCGACACGTGCAGGATGTGCACCCGGCAGCCGGTCCATCGGGCCAGTTCGATCACCTGCGCGATCGCGAGGTTCTCCGCTCCCCTCGGCCGCGACGACAGGAAGTTGGCATACGTCTCGCCGTGCGCGGTCGGCGCATGCTCGATCGCGTGGGTGTCTTCGGCGTGCACGATCATCAGCCCGTCGAACTTCACGATTTCGCGCATCGCCGCTTCGAGTTGATCCGGGTCGAGCGGTGGGAACTCGTCGACGCCGGAGTGCAGCAGAAAACATTTGAAACCGAAGACGCCGGCGTCGTACAGCGGCCGCAGGTCGGGCACGTTGCCCGGCACGGCGCCGCCCCAGAATCCGACGTCGATGTGCGCCTGGGTCTGCGCCGTCTTGCGCTTCACCTCCAACGCGGTGACGTCGACCGTCGGCGGAATGCTGTTGAGCGGCATGTCGATCAGCGTCGTGACGCCACCTGCGGCCGCTGCCCGCGTCGCGCTGGCGAAGCCTTCCCACTCGGTGCGGCCGGGATCGTTGACGTGCACATGTGAGTCGACGACGCCGGGCAGCAACGCCTCGTCGGCGCTCAACTCGATCGCCTGCGGTGCCGTCAGGTCCGATTCCATCGGCTCGATCGCAACGATCGTGCCGTCTTTGACGCCGACGATGCGGCTCACCTCCCCCGCCGTGCTCACCAGGCGGGGCGCGCGGATGACCAGATCGAGGTCGCTCATGGTTGCACCTCCTCGGTTCGCGTCGTCGGCTCCAGTTCGGGCTGCCGGAAGTCGCGCGCGGAAATCGCGTAGTACAACACCGCAGCGAGGATCACGCCGACGAACCAGGAGAACGGCGCCCAGGCCTCCCACGGCTTGTAGAGCGCGAGGAACAACGAGAACACCGCCGCGATGGTGCCTGCGATGAGCGCCTTGGGGTTCCAGCCGCGCTTGTAATAGTAGCGGCTGCGCGGATCGTCGAGATACAGCTCCTCGATCGAAATACGTTGCCGCCGTAGGAGGAAGTAGTCGGTGAAGATGACGCCGAACAGCGGCCCGAGCAGCGCGCCGAGGCCGCCGAGGAAGTAGAAGATCGCCGCCGGGCTGTTGTACAGGTGCCACGGCGTGATCAACACGGCCACGACCGCGCTGATCAGACCTCCGCGCCGGAAGTCGATGTACTTGGGCGCGACGTTGGCCAGGTCGTAGGACGCCGACACGAAGTTGGCGACGACGTTGATGCCGATCGTCGCGATGACGAACGTGATGGCCCCGATGACCGTCACCCAGATGTTGTCGATCCTCGCAACGATTTCGACCGGGTCGGTGATCGCCTCACCGAACACCGCGATGCTGCCCGCGGTGACGGCCACGGTGACGACGGCGAACCCGATGAAGTTGACCGGCAGACCCAGGAAGTTGCCGCGCACGACGGTGCGCCGGTCCGGCGCGAATCGCGAGAAGTCGCAGAAGTTCAGCAGCAGCGTCGAGAAGTAGGTGATGGTGAGGGCGATCGCGACGAAGAAGGCGTGCACTGCCGCGCTGCCGGACTTCTGCTCATCGGTGAGGTTCAGCGAGAAGTCCGACCCCGCCTCGACCACGATCCAGACGGCGAGCACGAACATCACCACCCAGATGGCCGGGCCCGCCCAGTCCTGGAACCGGCGCACGGTCTCCATGCCGCGCCGGATGACCAACAGCTGCAACGCCCACAGCACCACGAAGGCCGCCCAGCCGAGCATGTCGAGGCCGAGGAAATCGGCGCCGCGGTGCTCGGCGACCCCGGGCCACGCCGCGACCAGGAGCACGACCACCGCCTGCGAGGCCAGCCAGGTCTGGATGCCGTACCAGGCGATGGCGATCACCGCCCTGATCAGCGCGGCGAGGTTGGCACCGAAGACGCCGAAAGAGATGCGCGCGATCACCGGATACGGCACCCCGGTGGCCTGACCCGCGAAGCCGGTGAGATTCATCAGGAAGAAGACCACGGTGATGCCGAGCACCAGGGCGACGAACACCTGCCAGCCGACGAGCCCGGTGAAGAACAGCCCCGCGGCGAAGGTGTAGCCGCCGATGCTGTGCACGTCCGACATCCACATCGCGAAGAGGCTGTAGGTGCCCCAGTTGCGTTCCTTGGCGGGCGCGAGGTCGTCGTTGTGCAGCCGTGCGCTCGGTTGGAAACCACCCGACCTGTCGATGGTGGTGTCGCTCATGGCCCTAACCTCCGTCCTCGATGTGCGTCGGTCCAGCTTCTCCCGACAGGTGGTCGGCCGCTATCAGTTCGCCGATTCGCGTCAGAAGCGGCGCGGGCTCGGCGAGGCAGCGCGCCACATCGGGCTCGATGTCGGTGAGCGCGTAGACGTCGGTGATGCCTGCTTGGCGCAGCGCCTCGACGGTCAGTTGATTACGCCCGCACACCGCGACCACGGGTACGCCGGCGGCGCCGGCTGCGGCCGCGACGCCGGCAGGCGCCTTGCCGTGCAGGGTCTGCTCGTCGAGCGCGCCCTCGCCGGTCACCACGAGGTCGGCTTTCGAGACGCGTGCGTCGAAGCCGACCAACTCCAGGACAAGTTCGACACCCGGGCGGAATTCGGCGCCGAGGACCAGTGCCGCGAATCCGGTTCCGCCTGCCGCACCGGCGCCCGCGTCGTCGCGGTGATCTGCACCGGTGGTGGCGGCGACGACTTCGGCGAAGTGGGTGAGCGCCGCCTCGAGTTGGCGAACCTCCTCCGGCCCAGCGCCTTTCTGCGGCCCGTAGATGGCTGCTGCGCCCTTCGGCCCGATCAGCGGGTTGTCCACGTCGCTGGCCAGGACCAGTTCCACGCCCTCCATCAGATCGCGCGCCGGGCCGAGGTCGATGGTGGATATCGACGTCAGCGCCGCGCCACCGTCGGCGACGGGTGACCCGCTGGCGTCGAGCAGGCGGGCGCCGAGCCCCGCCAGAAACCCGGCGCCGCCGTCGGTGCTTGCCGAACCGCCGACGCCGAGCACGATGCGACGGCAGCCGGCCGCGACGGCCGCCGCGACGACCTCACCCACGCCGCGGCTCGATGCGGTCAGCGGCGCGGGCTTGTTGCCGGGCAGCCGGACCAGCCCGGCCACATCGGCCATTTCCACCACCGCGAGGTCGTCGCGCCGGGCGTACCCGGTCCGCACGGGTTCACCGGTCGGGCCCGACGCCACCAGCGGCACATGTTCGAAGCCAGCGGCGAGTGCGGCCGCGACCGTCCCGTCTCCCCCGTCGGCCACGGGCACCGACTCGACGTGGACGTCCGGTCGTGCCCGCCGCAGGCCGTCACCGACGGCTTCGGCGACCTGGGCCGCGGTCAGGGATCCCTTGAACTTGTCGGGGGCGATGAGAACGGTCGGCATGGTCGTCAGTTCAGCACGTCAGTCCAGCATGGCGACGACCGCGGTCGGCGCGTCTTCACCGGAGACCGCCAGTTCCTCGAACTCGACCACGTTGTCGATCTCGGTGCCCATCGACACGTTCGTGACCCGTTCGAGGATCACCTCGACCACGACGGGAACCCGGTACTCGGCCATCAGGTATTTCGCGTGTTCCAGCGCCGGCTGCAGGCGATCCGGCTCGACGACGCGGATCGCCTTGCAGCCCAGGCCTTCCGCGACCTTCACATGATCGACGCCGTAGCCGCCGAGTTCGGGGCTGTTGACGTTGTCGAACGACAGCTGGACGCAGTAGTCCATGTCGAACGCGCGCTGCGACTGCCGGATCAGGCCGAGGTAGGAGTTGTTGACCACGACATGGATGTAGGGGATGTTGAACTGCGCCCCCACGGCGAGTTCCTCGATGAGGAACTGAAAGTCGTAGTCGCCCGACAACGCCACCACCGAGGCGTCCGGATCGGCCGTCGCGACGCCGAGCGCCGCGGGCACCGTCCAACCCAGCGGTCCCGCCTGGCCCGCGTTGATCCAGTGCCGCGGCTTGAAGACGTGCAGCAGCTGTGCGGCCTGGATCTGGGACAGGCCGATGGTGCTGACGTATCGGGTGTCGCGCCCGAACGCCCTGTTCATCTCCTGATACACCCGCTGCGGTTTGATCGGCACGTTGTCGAAGTTGGTTCGCCGCAGCATGTCTCGCCTACGCTGCCGACATGACTCGGCCCACGCGCTGCGGTCAGGCAACCGCCCTTCGGCGTACCACTCCTTGGCCGTCTCGACGAGAACCTCCAGCGCCGCTTTCGCATCCGAGACGATCGCGTAGTCGGGTGCGAAGACGCGGCCGATCTGCGTCGGCTCGATATCGACGTGGACGAAGGTGCGGCCCCTGGTGTAGGTGTCGATGCCGCCGGTGTGCCGGTTCGCCCACCGGTTGCCGATGCCGAGCACGAAATCCGACTCGAGCATGGTCGCGTTGCCGTACCGGTGTGAGGTCTGCAGACCGACCATGCCCGCCCACAGAGGATGGTCGTCGGGGATGACGCCCCACGCCATCAACGTGGGCACGACCGGCACACCGGTGATCTCGGCCAGCGCCACGAGCAGGTCGGCGGCGTCGGCGTTGATGACGCCGCCTCCCGCGACGATCAGCGGGCGCTGCGCTTCCGCCATCATCGTCAGCGCCTTCTCCGCCTGCTTGCGGGTGGCGGCGGGCCGCGTCACGGGCAGCGGCTCGTAGCTGTCGATGTCGAAGTCGATCTCACCGAGTTGCACATCCAATGGGAGATCGATGAGCACGGGACCGGGGCGGCCCTCGCGCATCACCTGGAACGCCTTCTGGAATGTGCCGGGCACCTGTGCCGACTCCATCACTGTCACAGCCCATTTCGTGACGGGGCCGGCGATGTCGGCGATGTTGATCGCCTGGAAGTCCTCCTTGTGCAGCTTGGCCACCGGCGCCTGGCCGGTGATGCACAGGATCGGAATCGAGTCGGCCGACGCGGAGTACAGCCCGGTGATCATGTCGGTGCCCGCAGGACCCGATGTGCCGATGCAGACGCCGATGTTGCCCGCCTTGGCCCTGGTGTAGCCCTCGGCCATGTGCGAGGCGCCCTCGACGTGCCGCGCGAGCACATGCTTGACGCCACCGTGCCGACGCATCGCGTCGTAGAACGGGTTGATCGCCGCGCCCGGAAGGCCGAACGCCTGAGTGGCGCCCTCCTTCTCCAGGATCAGGACCGCGGCGTCGACCGCGCGCATCTTCGTCATGGTTGAGTCCTTCCGCTTAACCGCTCGACACCGCGCAACAGCGCGGAGTGGTCGAGGCCGCCGTCACCGTTGGCCAGCGCGCTGGCCATCAACTGGGCGACGAGACCCCCGAGCGGTGCGACAACGCCCGCCTCCCTGGCGGCTGCGGTGACGATGCCGAGGTCCTTGTGGTGCAACTCGATTCGGAATCCGGGATCGAACGAGCGGTCCAGCATGTTCTGCTTTTTCTGGTCCAGCACTTTGGAGCCGGCCAGGCCTCCGCCGAGCACCTCGAGGGCGGCCGTGGTGTCGACGCCGTACGCCTCGAGAAAGACGACCGCTTCGGCCAGCGCTTCGATGTTCGCGGCGACGATGAGCTGGTTGGCCGCCTTGACGGTCTGCCCGGACCCGCTCGGGCCGACGTGAACGACCGTCTTGCCGACGATGTCGAAAAAGGGTTTCGCGGCCGCGAAATCCTCGGCCTCGCCGCCGACCATGATGGACAGTGCGGCGTTTTTCGCACCTGCCTCGCCGCCGGAGACGGGCGCATCGAGCAACCTCATGCCTCGTGCGGCGGCCTGCTCGGCGAGCTGGGTCGTGACATCGGGGCGGATGCTGGAGAAGTCGATGATCAGCGTGCCGGATTTCGCGCTGTCGAATACGCCGCCCTCGCCTGCAAGCACGTCGGTGACATCGGGCGAGTCAGGCACCATCACACACACCACTTCGGCGTCTGCGACGGCGTCGGCGATCGACTCCGCCGCGCGGCCTCCCGCTTCGACGAGTGGGCGCGTCTTCTCGGGCGTGCGGTTGAAGCCGACGACCTCATGACCCGCCTTGGCGAGGTGAATCGCCATGGGGCTGCCCATGATTCCGAGGCCGATGAAGGCGATGTTCGTCATGCAGACTCCTTAGCTCTTGATCCAGCCGAAGCTGTCGGCGGAGGCGCCGGATGGTTTGTACTCGAGGCCGACCCACCCGTCGTATCCCGCATCGCGGAGCGCGGTGAGCTGGGCGAGCAGCGGAAGTTCTCCGGTCCCCGGCTCGTGGCGTCCCGGCGCGTCGGCGATCTGCACGTGCGCGATGCGGTCGGCATGGTCGGCTATCACCTTGTCGACGTCGTCACCGTTGACGGCGAGGTGATACAGGTCGGCGAGCAGGGCGATGTTCGGCTCACCCGCGCGGTCGATGACCGCCAGCGCGTCAGCCGCGGTCAGCAGCGGGTATTTCGGCGCACCGCTGACGGGTTCGATGAGCACCGTGCCGCCGATCCTGGCGGCCGCCTTGGCGGCCAATACCAGGTTCTCGGTGCCGAGTTCGTCCTGCTGCTGCGGCGTGGCGTCGTCGACGCGGTTGCCGTAGAGCGCGTTGAAGGCTTTGCAGCCCAGACGTTCTCCGATACCGATCGTGACGTCGATGTTGTCGCGGAACTCCGCGGAGCGGGCGGGCCACGACACGAGGCCGCGGTCACCGCCCGCCATGTCTCCGGCGAAAAAGTTCAACCCGACCAGTTGGGTTCCTGCGTTCTCGATCGCGGCGACGAACGCGTCGACCTCCTTGTCGGCGGGCACCGCGGTATCGAACGGCCACCAGAACTCGACGCCGTCGAAGCCGGCTTGCTTCGCGGCTTCGGGTCGCTGCAGCAGTGGCAGTTCGGTGAACAGGATGGAGCAGTTGACTTCGTACGGAAGTGGGTGACTCATGGATTATCAGGCTTCCTGCAGTTTCTCGGAGGTGCCACCGGGCGCTTCGGCCAGGGGACGACCTCGGGTGACGATGTAGTACGCGATGGCGCCGAGTGCCGCCCCGATGAACCATCCGAACGGCGCGACCTTGCCGAACGTGGGCACCAACGCCAACACCAGCGCGATCACCGCCGACGGGACGAACGCCTTGACCGCGTTGGGGTTGAGGCCTTTGTGGTAGTAGTACTGCGACTCCGGCGTCGGCAGGTACAGATCGGTCAGGCTGAAGCGGCCCTTGCGGTACCAGAAGTAGTCCAGCGCAAGGATTCCGAAGAACGGGCCGAGCAGCGCGCCAAGACCACCGAGGAAGTACGCGATGACCTCGGGGCTGTTGTACAAATTCCAGGGCATCGAAACCAGCGCGAGAATCGACGTGATGATGCCGCCCTTGCGGAAGCTGATTCGCCTCGGGTTGACGTTGGACAGGTCGTAGGCCGCCGACACGAAGTTCGCGACGATGTTCACGCCGATTGTGGCGATGACGAAAACAGCACTGCCCACGAGCATGATGAAGTCGTTGTCGACCCTCTCGAGTAGTTCGGCCGGATCGAGCACGGCCTCGCCGTACACCGACACCGACGCCGCCGACACGATCACCGACGTCAGCGCGAACGCAGTCCAGTTGAACGGCAGACCCCACGCATTGCCCTTGACGACGTCGGTCCGTGACGGGGCGAACCGGGCGAAGTCGGAGAAGTTGAGCATCAGTGTCGCGAGCACACCTACGGTCAGACCCACGGCTGCGATGGTCTGGTAAAGCTGTTCGCCGGACGACAGATTCGCGTCGCCGCCGCCTTGGGTCCACGAGATGTTCCAGTCGGCCTGCGACAGCATCCACACCGCCAGCGCGATCATCACCACCCAGATCGAGGGACCTGCCCAGCCCTGGAAGTGGCGGACCGCCTCCATTCCCTTTGCGACGATCACCATCTGGATTGCCCACAGCGCCAGGAACGCGATCCACCCGACGACATCGAGGCCGAGGATCCTGACCTCCGACAGTCCCTGCATGCCGGGGAAGAAGTGCAGCAGAAGCACTTTCAGCGCGATGGAGGCCAGGAAGGTCTGGATCCCGTACCACGCGATCGCCACCGCACCACGCACGAGCGCGGGGAAGTTGGCGCCCCAGATGCCCCACGACATCCGCGACACAACGGGATAGGGTGCTCCGGTGTCGTGGCCCATGAAGCCCGACATGCAGCAGCCGGCGAAGATGATCAGTGCAGCGCCGAGGATGCCGAGCGTCACCTGGATCGGGCTCAGGCCCAAAAGGAACAGCCCTGCCGCGAAGGTGTAGTTGCCCGCGTTGTGCGCGTCGTTCATCCACAGCGAGAACAGGCTGTAGGTCGACCATTTGCGTTCGCCGGGCTCGGCGGGTTTGAGGTCTTTGTTGTAGAGGCGTCCTGCGGGATCCTGTGCTGCCAGGGCGACGGGGTCGAACTGTTGGGTGGGCATGGCGTTCCTTCGAATGTGGTTGAGGGGGTTTACTTCACCGGGCCGGTACCGGGCGACAGGGGCCAGCCACTGACTCGTTTCTGGCGTGGTGCGGCGAAAGTCCTTGTCTTGCTTGTGGTCAGGCCGAGCCCGACCAGGGCTTCCGCGAGTTTGACCGCAGCGGTGACGCCGTCGACGACGGGCACACCGGTGGCGGCGGCGACCGCCTCGTCGAGGCCGGCCATCCCGCCGCAGCCGAGGCAGATGACCTCGGCGCCGTCGTGGGTGACGGCGAGTTCGGCTTCGGCGACGATGGCCTTGACGGCATCCTTCGGTCGTTCTTCGAGCTCGAGCACGGACATGCCGCTGGAGCGCACCGAGGCGCACCTGGCGTCGAGTCCTGCGAGCTTGAGCCGGTCCTCGATCAGCGGGACCGTGCGGTCGAGCGTGGTGACGACGGAGTATTTGTGGCCGAGCAGCGATGCCACATGTCCGGCGGCTTCGGTGATGTCGACGACGGGGACCTCGCACAACTCCTGCAGGCCCTCGCGGCCGTGCTCGCCGAAACCGGCCTGCACCACGGCGTCGTAGGAACCCTCGTAGCGGGTGACGGCGTCCATCACACCCACCGCAGCAAAATAGCTCTCGAAGTTCCCCTCTACCGATTCGGCGCCGAAAGTCGGTGTCAGACCGACGATTTCGGTACCGGGCGAGGCCACCGCGCGCGCCGAGGCGGCGATCGCGTCGGTCATGGATTCGGTGGTGTTGACGTTGACGACGAGGATCTTCACCTTGCGCTCCCGGGGCCGGTCGGCCATCTCGCTGTTTCCGTATCGCGGAGTTTTGTTTCCGATTACCGATAGTGTGGGCGCAGTCACAGGCTCTGTCAATAGGGCAAAGCCAATTCGAGTGACCGGTGGTCAGGCGCGTGGACGGCGCCTGGCCAGCACCGCAAGCCTCTGCGAGTTCACGCCTACCCGCTCGTCGATCTCCGCGGCGTCGAATGCGCCGCATTCGAGCCCGCGCAGCAGGAATCCGGCCATCGCCGCGGCCGTGGCCGGCTCGTCCAGGAACCCGGATTGTCCGCCGTGGACGTAGGCGCGAAGCCGGTCGGCCGCCCCGTCCAGCCCTTCGCGGTAGAACGCATACGTCGCGGCGTAGCGGCTGGGCAGATGGCCGGGGTGCATGTCCCAGCCTTGATAGATCCCGCGTTCCAGGGAGCGTCGAACCAGTCGGGCGTGCAACCGCCACGCGGCGCGCACCGTTTCACGGTCTCCGGTCGGGAGCACGTTGGTCGACCCGTCGGACACGAACACCCCGGTGCCTGCGGCGGCCACCTGCATGACGGCCTTCGCGTGGTCGGCGACGGGATGTTCGAGGCTCTGATATCCGGCCGCGACGCCGAGCGACGCCGAATAGTCGTAGGTGCCGTAGTGCAAACCGGTCACCCGCTCCCCTCCGGCGTGGACCATGCGCGCGATCAGCGCGGAGCCGTCGGCGCCGAGAATCGCCTGGGGGGTTTCGACCTGAATCTCGAAATGCAGCGTGCCGGGTTGCAGCGAGCACGACTCCTCGACCTTGCCCAACGCGTAGCCGAATGCGACGACCTGCTCGACGGACGTCACTTTCGGCAGCGTGATGACGAAGCCGTCGGTCAGTCCGCCCGCCTCCACCAGCGTGCGGACGAAGGCCGCAAGCGTGCGCACGCCGCGACGCCGCGAGGGCGCCTCGAAACTCTTGATGCGGATGCCGTGAAACGGTGCGGCGCTTCCAGACGCTATCGACTTGGCGAGATTCGACGCGGCCGCGGTTGTCGCGGCATCCTCGTCCTCGTCGGGCCGCAGACCGTAGCCGTCCTCGAAGTCAATGCGCAGATCCTCGATCGGCTCCGAATCCAGCTTGCGAGAGATGCGGTCATAGATGTCGTCGGCGAGGTCCGCGTCGAGGCCGAGCGCGGTCGCGAACTCGGTGGCCGATTCGCCGTTTGCGGCGAGTGTGGCTTTCGCCTGCCCGGCCCAATCGCTTACTGTCGCAGCGTCATAGCGGTCCGCTGGGACGTATACCGTGTGGACAGGCTGCCGTCGTCCACGGTCGCCGCGATACGAGGATGCGAGGGCCGCGTCGGCATCGGCGAGCCGGACATCGAGCTCGTCGGCGAGTGCGTCGCGGTTGTCGGTCATCGAACATCACCTCGCTGGGCTCGATGTTTTCGTATCGTGGAGATAATATCTCCGATAGCGGAAACCGGAACCCCCTCGGGAGGACGACGCTATGGCCGATGCGGCGCCGGAAGCGAAGACCCGCAGCGGGTCGGTGCAGTCGATCGAGCGCGCGTTCTCGCTGCTGGAGCTGATGGCCGATGCGGGCGGCACCCTGGGGCTGTCGCAACTGGCCAACCAGTCCGGGCTGCCGCTTCCGACGATCCACCGACTGCTGCGCACGCTCGTCGACCTGGGCTACATCCGGCAGGAGTCATCGCGCCAGTACGTCCTCGGCCCGCGCCTGATCCGGCTCGGCGATGCGTCGTCGCGGATGCTCAGCGTGTGGGCGCGCCCGCATTTGGCGAGGCTGGTCGACGAACTCGGCGAGTCGGCGAATCTGGCGATGCTCGACGGCGACGAGATCGTCTACGTCGCGCAGGCACAGTCACGGCACTCCATGCGGATGTTCACCGAGGTCGGCCGTCGAGTGGAGCCGCACTGCACCGCGGTCGGCAAGGCGATCATGGCCACCATGCCGATCGACGAGGTGCGCGACATCCTCAACCGTTCCGGCATGCCGCGACACACGGACACCACCATCACCGATCCCGACGAGTTCATCCGCCAGCTGGCCTTTTCGGCCGAACACGGATACGCGGTCGACGAGGGTGAGCAGGAGACGGGCGTGCGCTGCGTCGCGGTCGCCATCCCCGACACGCCATCGCGGCTCGCGTTGTCGATCTCCGGACCCGCGGGCCGGGTGACCGACGAGCTCATCGAGCGTGCCGTGCCGCTGCTGACGAACGCCGGCAAAGCGTTGTCGGCCGACCTGAGTTAACCGGGACGACAGCGGCGAATCCGCTGGCTAACGATGCGGCCGGAGCCGGATCAGTAGGCTCTCGGGCATGCCGTTCGACCGCGGGGAGGTTTTCGCCGGGTATGTGATCGAGAGACTGCTCGGCACGGGTGGAATGGGCGAGGTCTACCTCGCCCAGCACCCCCGCCTCCCCCGACACGACGCGCTCAAGATCCTGACCAGGAACTCCACCACCGACCCGGAGTTCCAGGCGAGGTTCATCCGCGAGGCTGAACTGGCCGCGACGCTGCGCCATCCGCACATCGTCGGGGTCCTCGACCGCGGCGAGTACGACGGCCGCCTCTGGATCTCGATGGACTACGTCGACGGCACAGACGCCGGCCGGCTGCTGCGCGAGAACTACCCGAACGGCATGCCGGAACGTGACGCCGTGGAGATCGTGACCGCTGTCGCCGACGCGCTCGACTACGGCCACGAACGCAACCTGCTGCACCGCGATGTCAAGCCCGAGAACATCCTCGTGACCGCATCGGACGGCCGTCGGCGGCGGGTGCTGTTGACCGACTTCGGCATTGCCCGCCGGATCGACGACGTCAGCAACCTCACCGCCGACAACGTCGCAGTGGGAACGGTCAACTACATGGCCCCCGAGCAACTGTTGAACAAGCCCCTCGACGGCAGGGCAGACCAATACGCTTTGGCTGCCACGGCTTTTCACCTGTTGACCGGGACGCCGCCGTTTCACGACTCCAACCGCGCCGTCGTCATCAGCCATCATCTGCATTCGCCGCCGCCGCGGATATCGGAACGCAGGCCGGATCTCGCGCACCTCGACAGGGTGTTCGCGCGGGCCCTCGCCAAAGAGCCCGACCAGCGCTACCCCACGTGCCTCGACTTCGCGCACGCTCTCGCAGCGCCGAAACGCAACCCGTCGACACAGCGCCTCGAGCGCATGCAGATCCACGGGATAGCGCACGGCGTCACGCAACGTCCCGCCGATCCTGCGGGCGAGCACGGCACGCTGTCGTTCAGACTGATGCCGTATCAGCCGGTCGACAACCTGCCTTCCTTGATCCCGGTGGAGATTCAGACTCAGCTCACCGCGGTCCAACTCAACGACGGTGAGGAGGTCGACGTCAGCGGTGTCTGGGATGGCACCATGCTCGATGCCGACACCATCGCCACGTATTCGGCTGGCACACAACCAAAGCGGGACTTTCCGCCGCAGGTCGACACGGCGCCGGTGAAACCTCCCCGACGCAGACGTCGCTGGATGGCTGCGCTGGCCGCGCTCGTCGGCGTCATCGTGGTGGCAGCGGCCGCCATCGTCTGGGTCAGCAACGGGAGCGGCGACTCGAGTCGTCCAGGGCCGGTCATCAAGCCGACCTCCGCGACGGTGTTCGCTCCCGGCGGTTCGCCGGACAACCCCGGCAAGGCCGACTTGGCGATCGACGGCAATCCCGATACCTTCTGGCCCACCGCGACTTACACCGATCCCGTGCCATTCCCGACCTTCATCGAGGGCGAGGGACTCATACTGCATCTACCCGAGCCGACCGCGCTGAGCGCCGTCACCCTCGACGTGTCGAGCACCGGTACCGAGGTGCAGATCCGCTCGTCGCCCACGGAGAATCCAACCTCGTTGGCCGACACCACCGAACTCGTCGGAACGACGCCACTGCAACCGGGCAACAATCGGATCGAAGTCCACAACGACACCAAGACGTCGAATGTGCTGGTCTGGATTTCCAAGCTGGGCACCACCAACGGGCAGAGTCGGACCGAGATCTCAGAGATCACGTTGCAAGCAGCCGGATAACAACGATGGGTGTATGGGAGGACGCGCTGCGCGAAGCCGCGGCCCAACGCCGCGAAGAGGTTCAAGCGCTTCAGCGCCAGCGCGCACAGGCCGCCGAGCAGGCGCGCGTGCTCGGCGAGTTCCTCGACGGCATGCGCCGGCTGGGCGTCAAGCCTCGGCCTCATCCGTTTCTGGTGTTGAAGGGGCTGCCGGAACTCGGTCGTTACCGCCGGTCGCACAGGCACAAGATCATCGGCTGGGAGGTCTGCCCGAACGTGGTCGTCACCCCCGAGGGAGAGGTCTACGACCTCAAGGACCAGGACAGGGAGCCGTGCGATCTGCGACGGCCTCTGACGTTCCCGCAGCCAGACGGATTCTCGCGGTCGCTGACCGAGCTGCTTCGCCAGGAGCTGGCCCGCGCGGAGGGCGGCACGAGGTAACACCTCAATATCACTGGCTCGCCCGCTATTCAGATGATCGGGTGGTCGCTGGGCCGCTGCAGGCGTAACCAGCGATAGCCGAACGGCGGCAAGTCCAGTTCGACGGTGCCGTTCGCATCGAGTGCGTGTTCTGTGAGGCCGTCGAAGAGATCGATCAGCGTGCAGCGCGATGCATCTTCGAGGTGGATCGGCACCACGCAGCTGTCGGCCCCGAAGTTGTGCATCGCCACCATCGCCCAACCGGATTTCTCGCGACATACGTGAGCCAGCACCGCGTTGTTCGGCTGCTTGAGCACCTCGGGCGTCGACCAGCCGATCTCCGGCTGTTGCCGGTAGGTGTAAATCAGATCGCGTATGAACCACCAGAACGAGTCATGGTTGTGCCGCTGGTCGGCGACGTTGACGCGGTCGGGGCCGTAGAGTCCGTCCGGAAGCGGGCGCGGCAGACGGCGTTTCGCCGCAGTGGAGAAGCCGCCGTTGGCTTCATTCGTCCACTGTATCGGCGTGCGCACTGCGAATCGTCCTGGCACGTCGAGGTTTTCGGCCAAACCGATCTCCTCGCCGTAGAGCAGCACCGGTGTTCCCGGCAGCGAGAAGGCCAGCGAATAGACCATCCGCATCCGCCGCTCGTCCCCGCCGAGCATCGACGGCAGCCGTCGCCGCAAGCCCCGGCCGTAGAGCTGCATATCGGGCTCGGGTCCGAACGCGTCGAAGATGTCTTGGCGTTCGTCGTCGGTGAGCTTGTCCAGCGTCAGTTCGTCGTGGTTGCGCACGAAGTTAGCCCACTGGCTCGTCGTGTCGAGAGGCGGCCGCTGCCGCAACGCTTTTGCCAGCGGCCTGGCGTCGCCACGGGCAAGCGAGAGATACATGTTCTGCATTCCGATGAAGTCGAACTGCATGTTAAGGCCGTCACCGTCGGGGCCGCCGAAGAATGCCTTCTGGCCCTTGTAGCCCACATTGACCTCGCCGAGCAGCACGGCGTCCCCGACGCGACGGGTGACGAAGTTACGGACGTCGCCGAGGTACTGGTAGGGATCGAACACGCCGGGATCGCCCGGCGCTCCGTCCCTGGCGAAAAGAAACGGGACGGCGTCGACACGGAAGCCGGAGACCCCCAGCTCGAGCCAGAAGCCGAGGGTGCGTGCAATCTCTTCCTGCACAGCAGGATTGGCGATGTTGAGGTCGGGCTGGTGCTTGTAGAAGTGGTGCAGGTACCACTCGTTGGTTTTGGGTTCGCGCTCCCACAGGCTGTCCTCCTGATCGGGGAATACCACATCCTTCACACTGGACTTGGGCTTGGTCGCGCTCCAGACGTAGTAGTCGCGATAGGAGTCGTCCTTGCTGCGCCGCGCGGATTTGAACCAGGGGTGGGCATCCGACGTGTGGTTCATGACGAAGTCGACGATCACACGGATGCCGTTCGACCGGGCGGTGCGCACGAGTTCGACGAAGTCGCCGAGGTTTCCGAGACGGGAATCGACACCGAAGAAGTCGACGATGTCGTAACCGTCGTCCTTCCGCGCGGTCGGATAGAACGGCATCAGCCACAGGCAAGTGACGCCGAGGTCGGAGAGGTACTGGATGCGCTCGGTCATGCCGCGCATGTCGCCGCAACCGTCGCCGTTCCAGTCGTAGAACGTTTCGATGTCGGCGCAGTAGAAAACGGCGTTCTTCCACCAGAGGTCGCCGGTCTCGATCTTCCTCATGAGAGTGCCGCGGCAGGTTGCGGAGTGGTCGGCGACAGTTGGGGCAGCACGTGCTCTCCGAAAGCGTCGATGAATTCGGCTTGGCGCTGCCCGACGAAGTGCAAATACAGTTCGTCCCAACCTTGTTCGATGTGGTGCTGTAGCCACTCGGCGTGCTGCCCGAGGTCGCTGGAGACCAGGACGGACTCCTTCACTTTCTCGGGGCTGACGGCG
Organism: Mycolicibacterium agri; assembly: GCF_002553505.1. GTDB lineage: Bacteria > Actinomycetota > Actinomycetes > Mycobacteriales > Mycobacteriaceae > Mycobacterium > Mycobacterium agri. The sequence goes on from NZ_PDCP01000009.1 coordinate 43,570, forward strand.
TCGCCGATGACGTCGAACGCCTCGACGGTTTCGGTGTCCCACGAGACCGGCGGGGCGAAGACGTTGTTGCGCCACTGGTCATGGGCGATGGTCAGGGCCTGCTCGTCGCTCGGTGCCCAGCTGAGGTGAATCTGCAACCGGACGGGACCTCGCCCGCCGGCTTCGCGATAGGCGGCCATGACCTTGCGCAACGTGTCATCGGGCTGGTTGACCGTGATGAGCCCGTCCGCCCAGGCGGCGTGGCGGGCCGCGGTTTCCGGTGTGACCGCGGGTCCGACGAGGTCTGGAACCGTCTCGGGCAGCGTCCACAACCGCGCCCGGTTGACGTGGACGAGGCCCTCGTGGGTGACCTCCTCGCCCTGCAGCAGCCGCCGGATAACGTGGACGCATTCGATGAGGCGTTGGTCGCGCACTTCTTTCCGCGGCCACACCTCTCCGGTCACCCGTTCGTTGGACGCCTCGCCGGAACCGAGGGCCGCCCAGAAGCGGCCGGGAAACATCTGCGCGAGGGTAGCGATCGCCTGGGCGATGATCGCGGGGTGATAGCGCTGACCCGGCGCGTTGACCACCCCGAACGGCAGCCCGGTCGTCGCCAGCGCGGCCCCGAGGAACGCCCAGGCGAACCCGGACTCGCCCTGGCGTGCGCTCCACGGGCTGAGGTGATCGGACGACATGGCGGCGGTGAAGCCGGCTTGTTCGGCGTGCTGAACATCGCGCAGCAGCTGGGCTGGCGAGATTTGCTCATGCGAGCAGTGGAATCCGATGACGGTCATGCCTCGGAGTACCCAGCGGACCGCAAATCAGGCACGCCTCGTGGTCACCGCGCTTGCCATGTAATTGCCGCAGACGACAAAAACGCACGTGGAAAGGCTCTGGCGAATTTGCCAATTCTGTGACATTGCTGCGCAATCGCTGAGAAACTCCTGTATCGCCCAGGCGAGAGGAGAGGAATCAGCATGAGCGCCCACACCTCAAGACGAGGAATCGTCGGGTTCACCACGGCCGTGTTGGTGTCTGGCGGCCTAGGCCTGGCCGGTCCCGCCCAAGCGGGGCCACCGCTGCCACCGCACACGTGGTGTCCGGGCAATCCGATGATGTACTCCCGCTACGACCTGTCATCGGGACCCGGACTCGGATACGAATGGGACATGACCGTCTGCCACACGTGGTACTGGGTCAACGGGACCGGCAACGTCCCATACCAAGGCCGGTTGCCAAGCGATGTGTGGGACGGACCCGGCGGGCCTCCGCCCAAACAGGATTCGTGCGACTTCTGCTGGTAAGCAGCTAAAACAGTGGAGCTGCCGGGAATCGAACCCGGGTCCTACGGCATTCCCTCAAGGCTTCTCCGTGCGCAGTCCGTTGTGCCTCTACTCGGATCTCCCGGTCTCACGGACCCGCCGGGATGACGATCCCAGTCGCTGTTTGGTTTCCCACCAGGTCCCGCGACCGGACCTGATGGTTTAGCCCTCTAGCTGATGCCAGACACCGGGTCGAGGGCGATCCCGGGCTGACAGACTAGCTGTCGCTTATGCAGCGAGAGCGTAGTCGCGCTGATTGGTATCGGCGCTTAATTGGTTGCAACGACGCTTACGGTGGTCTCTTGCCTGCACCGGCACGCTTCCCTTGATTCGATGCGCGAAGTCGAAACCGTTCAGCCCCTCGCATCCCTGCCGACCTTCGGCAGGACCATCAATGGTACGCCTGTTACAACAGGGGTTTCCAGGCCGATAATCCCGCCTCGAAGGGCCGATTCTGTATTGACGGCCGGGCAAGCGGGTATGCCGCCGCAGATGATCACTCTCGGAATCGTCATCGACGAAGGGGTCCCCGCTAGGTTCGCAAATCGGCTGGTGAAAGCGCTAGAGGCGCCCGAATGGGAGATCCGGATGGTCAACGACCGCGTCCCGCTGGATTCGGCGGGCACCATCCCGCTGGATGACCTGGCCCGCAGATACCGCGACCACCACGACTCCGACATCGTCGTCGTGATCACCGACCTGCCCCTGTGGCGGCACGGCACCCCGCTGATCGCCCACTGCCGCACCGACCACCGGGTGGCCCTGGTGTCACTGCCCGCCCTCGGGGCGTTGCGGGTGCGGCAGCGGCTGTGCGAAGTCGTCGTGCCGCTGGTCACCCTCCTCACAGGCAATGACGCAACCCTGCCGCGGCGCATCGGGGTGTACCGCACGCCCATCCACCACAGCAGCCCCGATCCGCAGCACCATGATCACTACCTGGCGCTGCCTGGCGCCGGCGGGCGGCTGCAGATGCTGTTCGGGATGGTGCAGGCCAACCGGCCATGGCGACTCGTCCCGTCGCTACAGGGCGCGACCGCGACCGCGATTGCCGCCGGGACGCTGTCGATCTTCTACACGTTCATCTGGAAGATGGCGATCTCTCTTCCACCGGAACGGCTCGCGCTGATCTCCGTGCTGGCTTTCGGCGGCATGGTGACCTGGTTCATCTGCTACAACCAGCTGTGGGACCGGTCGCGCGGCGACCATGGAGCGTCCGAGGCCGTCTTGTTCAACGCATCCACCGTGCTCACGCTCACGCTCGGTGTGGCCGTCATGTACGTGGCCCTCTGTGCGGTGATCACCGTCGCGGCGCTTGCCGTCATCGACGGCCGATACCTGCAGTCCGAGCTCGGCTATCCGGCGGGCGTCAGCGAGTACGCGCACATCGTCTGGCTCGCGTCGTCGATGGGCATCATCGCCGGTGCGCTGGGCTCCAGCTTCGACAGCGAGAACGCCATCCGCCACGCGGCGTGCAGCCGGCGCGAACTCGAGCGGCGCGTCAAGCTTGATCAACGCCAGGATCAGATGACGTAGTTGAATTGCTCGACAATGCGCCGCCCGACGGCCTCGTCACCGTCGTAGCTGATCACGTCGTGGTCGACGCTGGTGCGGCCTCCGGCCAGCCGGGTGAACAGCAGACCGTCGAGCGTGATCGTCGTCGTCGGCTCGGCGCCGCCGAAGTCCTCGACCACCTTGGCCCGTTCGCCGACGGCCACGTTGATCGTGCGTCGCAGCGGCCCGGTCAGCTCGATGCGCACGCGTGACCCCTGCGGCGCCTTGCCCAGCTTGCCGACGACGAACCCCATGCTCGCGACCATCTCGTCGACTGCGAGCCGGGCGTGCGCGCCTTCCAAGCCGGTGTCGTCGCAGGGCCGCTGCAGCGCGTCGCGGATGTCCTGCTCGTGCATCCAGCAGTCGAACGTCCGCACCCGCATGAACCGGCCGTAGCTGTCGGGCCCGGCGGGCGTGACGGTGACCTCGTGCCACGCCGCGTCCGGCATGGCCGACAACGCCTCGCGCCGCGCGTCCGTCGTCGCTCGGAACTTCTCCAGCAGCTCGGCACAGCTCAGACCGCGCAGCTTGCGCACCCAGCGCTCGTTGAGCATCCCGATGTCGTTGCGGACGTGCTTGAGTGTCGACACGTCGATGTCGACGTCCGGCATGCCAGCGCCCTGGAGCATCGATTCGGTGCCGACGACGTGGGCGACGACGTCGTGCACGTCCCAACCCGGCAGTGCTGTGGCGCGGTGCCACTGCTCCTCGGGCAGGTCGGCAACGACCTGGTCGATGGCCTCCCAGCTGGCGAACAGCGCGGGCAAGACGTCGGACTTGTCGAGTCGAGTCACCGGGCGCGACGGACTGTTCACCGGGCCGACAGTACCTCCCGCAGCGACGCCAAGGCGTCGATCGGGGCAGCCTGACCGAACAAATGACCTTGGGCCAACCGACATCCGGCCGCGTACACCGTGCTCGCCTGTGCCGCCGATTCGATGCCTTCGGCGATGACGTCGACGCCGAGTTCGTCGCTGAGCCGGACGACCGACCGGTACAGCGTTTCGATCCGGTCGGGCTCCGGGCCGACCGCAAGCCCGCGGTCGAGTTTGATCATCTGCACGGGCAGCGAATGCAGATAGGTCAGCGAGCTGTAGCCCGCCCCGAAGTCGTCGAGCGCGACCTTGACTCCGATCGCGTTGAGCCGCGCGATCTGCGATGCGGCGTCGGCGAGATCGAGCAGCGGCACCGTTTCGGTGATCTCCAGGACGAGCTGGTTGGGCGTCATGCCGCAGCGCGCCAGCGTCCGACGCACCTGCTGCTCGAACGCGATACTGCCGAGCCTGGCCCCGCCGATGTTGACGTGCAACACCAAATTGATTCCGGCCGAGCACATTTCGCGGCACGCGAGGTTCAACACCATGGCGTCGAGCATCGCGCCCAGCCCGGCGGCCTCCGCGGCCGCGACGAACGCGTCGGGCTGAATCTCGGTGCCGTTGGGAGCGGTCCAACGGGCCAGAGCCTCCAGCGCCACCGGAACCGCGTCGGGTAGCCGCACCACCGGCTGATAGGCGAGCCGGAACCCATCGGGTATGCCACCCTTGGCAGTTCGCAACGCGGTGGGGAAATCGGTCGACACACCCAGCGACGGTCGATAGATCACTGCGGTGTCCTTGCCGACGCGCTTGCCGGCATACATCGAGACGTCGGCCTGCCGCAGCAGATCGTCGGACGTCGGCAGCGGGTCGTCGGGATTGGGCCGAACCAACCCCATGCTGGCGCGAACTCGGATCGAAGAACCGTGTATCGCAAAGGGATCCCGCAGAGCCACGCGGATGCGGTCAGCGATCACGTCGGGCGGGTCGTGCGAGCCGTCGATCAAGATGGCGAACTCGTCGCCGCCGATGCGGGCCAACGTGTCGGACTCCCCGATGCACCGCCGCAGCCGGTTGCCGACCAAGCACAACAGCTCGTCTCCCCCGGCGTGCCCGAAGCGGTCGTTGACTTCTTTGAAGTCGTCGAGGTCGACGAAGATCAGCACGAACGGTCCGCGGCCGATCGCCGCGTCAAGCCGCTCGGAGAGCAACAACCGGTTCGGCAGTCCTGTCAACGGGTCGTGGTGCACCTGGTGCGCCAGCCGTTGCTGGGCGTCGTAAAGCCGCTGTGTCAGCTGCGACTGGGCGCGCATCACGATCACCTGCCGCACAGCGACGAGCGAGACCATGGTCACCGCACCGCAGACCACAAACGGGTTCAGCTGCTGGCCGATGAGCACATGGAACGCGAATAGCAGTGCGGTGCCGAAGAATCCGCTGTAGGGCAGCAGCAGCTGGGCCCAGTACATGGCATCCCTGTCGGGGTCCTGCGCCGGCCGCGGCTTCGTCGGCAGCATCGCGTAGGCGATGAGCAGAGGACCGAGGACGAGCCCGAAGCTCCACAGATCGCCGCGTTCCACGCCGACGGTGTGCAGATAGGCCATCAACCTGTCAGACGTGACGATCGCCACCGCGCCGCCGGCCAACAGCATGAAGTTCGTCCGGTAGGGCCGGTCTGGACGGTAGAGCATCGCGATCAAGACCGCCGCCACCACGACCATCAACTCGAGGACGGAGTAAGCGGCAACCACCGTCGTGCTGCCCGACCGTGGCAGGGCCACCCCGGTCAACGCGCCGACGCCGGCGAGCATCGCCAGGATGGCGAACGAGATGGCCGCCACCACGCCGTCGATGGCCGCCACTGCGCGTGCAGCGCGATCAAGACCGTGCGGATGCCCGCCGCCGATGCCGATACGCGCCAGCAGTGCGAGCACCACCAACGCCAGCAGCGCGGCCAGGAAATACGCGGCGATGGCCGGGGCCGCCGCCGTGCCGCCGGTGCCGCCGCGGGTGAACCACCAAATCGCCTCACCGACGGTTTGGCAGAGGATCGTGGCGACGACCAGAAGCCGCCATGTGCGCGCCACCCCGGTCAGCCGAGAAGCCACGGCTAGGCCGACAATCAACACCGCGATGCCGGTGCAGGCCTGCAGAACCGCATACACCCGTTGGGCCGTGGTGTCGCTCCACAGTCCGGACACGTTGACCAGAAGCAGCAGCAAAACGGCGATGACCAAGCCCAGGCGTAGCTGCCCGCCCGTCGCCGACACCTGAGCCTCCCGTTCCCCGCGCGCTGCCCCTCGACAGCTTTTGCCATGATGCCTCATCGAGCAAACGGGGGGTGACGGTTATCCCGCGGCGATCATCGCCACTGCGGTCAGGGCGAGCACCATGCCGACCGCTTGCCAGCGCGTCACTCGCTCCCGCAGCACCACGATCGCGAGCAACACCGTGGCCGCCGGATACAGCGACATCAACACACCGGCCAGCGACAGCAGCGAGGCGTGCAGCGCCAACAGCATCGCGACATTCGACCCGACGTCGAGCGCCGCGGCGAGCAAGGCCAGCCGCAGCGGTGTCCCGCGCGGCGGCGACAGGTTGGCCGTGATGACCGCGGCCAGGAGCACCAGCGCGGTGGCGGCCACCCGTGCGAACACCAGCGGCCACAGCCCCGCGTCGGGTGGCGCCTGCGCGATCAGCACGAAGTTCATCCCGAAAGCGATCCCGGTGCCGACCGTCAGCCACGCGACCTTCTTGGTGAACCGATGCGGGGTGACGTCCTCATCGGTGGTTTCTCGGCTGACCAGCACCACGGCCGCCAGCGCAATTACGACGCCGACGAGGGCGATCGCGGCGGGGCGCTCTCCCAACGCCAGACCGACCCCGACGGGTAGCGCCGCGACCAGCACCGCCGTCAACGGCGACACCACCGATATCGGGCCGGACCCCAGCGCTGCGTAGAACCACCACACGCCGAACCCCTGCGAGATCCCGCACAGCGCACCCCAGAAGACCGCGCCGCCCGAGATGTCGCCGCCGACAAGGCTCGCCAGCCCTAACAACAGCACCAGCGCGACCGGATAGGACACCAGCACCACCCGGAGCGCGGGCACCCGTCGCGACGCGATGCCGCCGACGAAGTCGCTGATGCCGTAACCCGCAGCCGAGGCCAGCGCCAGGGCGATCCCGATCAGGTCATGCCCTTGGCGCGTCGACCCAATTCACGAGCCACCTCGCGCTGCGCGTCGCGCCGCGCGATGTCTTGGCGTTTGTCGTGGGCCTGCTTGCCGCGGGCCAGCGCCAGTTCGACCTTGACCTTGCCGTCGGTGAAGTACAGCGACAACGGAACGAGCGTCAGGTTGCCGTCGCGGATCTTGCCCGTGAGCATGTCAATCTGCTTGCGGTGCAACAACAGTTTGCGGTTGCGCCGCGGAGCGTGATTGGTCCAGGTGCCGTGGTGATACTCGGGGATGTGCAGGTTTCGCAGCCACACCTCGCCGTCGTCGACGGTCGCGAACGCGTCGGTCAGTGAGGCCTGTCCCTCGCGCAGGCTCTTCACCTCGGTGCCCACCAGCGCGATACCGGCCTCGAAGGTCTCCAGAATCGAGTAATTGTGCCGCGCCCTGCGATTGGTCGCGATCACGCGATTGTTGCTTGACCTTGTCGGGTCGGCTTTCTTGGCCATGGCTATCTTCGAACGTAAAGACGCAGGGTCACATAAGCGGTGATGCCCGCCATCGTCAGGCCGAGGAACAGCATCCAGGGCGCGCTGTAGTACAGCACATCAGCGTAGTCGACCTTGGCGATCAGATTGGCTTCATAGAACTGGTTGAGCGCGTTCTCCAAGAACAGTGCCCGCACCGCGATCAGGCCGATGATCGCGATGACCACACCGATCAAGGCGGCCAGCATGGCCTCGACGAGGAACGGCAACTGCGTGTACCAGCGGCTCGCGCCGACGAGTCGCATGATGCCGATCTCGGTTCGGCGGGTGTAGGCGGTGACTTGAACCATGTTGGCGATCAACAGGACTGCGCCAACCGCCTGGACGAGAGCGATCGCGAATGCTGCGTTGGACATTCCGTCGAGGACCGCGAAAAGCCGGTCGATCAAGTCTTTCTGGTTGAGCACGTTACGCACTCCGGGTTGCCCCGCGATGGCGTCGTCGAATTCCACGTGCTGCTCGGGATCCTCCAGCTTGACGATGAATGACGCGGGGAAAGCGTCCTTGCTTGCGACGTCTTTGAATTGCGGGATCTTCTGGATCGCGTCCTGGTAGGCCTCGTCGCGGTTGAGGAAGCGCACCGAGCGCACGTCGTCGCGGTCCTCGATCATTGTGCGCAGCGCCTTGCACGGGTCGGCGTCGCAGTTGGGGTCGTTGGCCGAGACGTCGTTGGTCAAGAACACCTGGCTCTCGACGCGGTCGAGGTAGATGTGGCGTGACTGGTCGGCCAACCGCACGACCAGCAGACCACCGCCGAACAATCCGATCGAGATCGCGGTGGTCAAGATCATCGCGATCGTCATGGTGACGTTGCGACGAAAGCCGGTCCAGACCTCGTTGAGCAGGAAGCCGAAGCGCACTAGCGATCCATTCCGTAGATGCCGCGCTGCTCATCGCGAACGAGCCGGCCCAGGCTGAGCTCGACGACGCGCTGGCGCATCGAGTCGACGATGTGATGGTCGTGCGTGGCCATCAGCACCGTCGTCCCGGTGCGATTGATGCGCTCGAGCAAATCCATGATGTCCTTACTGGTTTCGGGATCGAGATTCCCCGTCGGCTCGTCGGCCAACAGCACCAGCGGCCGATTGACGAATGCGCGGGCGATCGCCACGCGCTGCTGCTCGCCGCCGGACAGCTCTGCCGGCAGCCGGTTCGCCTTGCCCGACAGCCCCACCATCTCAAGCACATCGGGCACGACGCGGTTGATCACGTCGCGCCGCTTGCCGATCACCTCGAGCGCGAAAGCGACATTCTCGAAGACGGTCTTCTGCTGCAGCAGCCGAAAGTCCTGGAAAACGCACCCGATGACCTGCCGCAAGCTCGGGATGTGACGGCCCGGCAGCTTGTTGACGTGGAACTTGGAGACGCGGATGTCGCCCGCGGTCGGATGCTCCTCGGCCAGCAGCAGACGCATGAACGTCGACTTGCCCGAACCGGAGGGGCCGATGAGAAAGACGAACTCGCCCTTGTCGATCTTGACCGACACATTGTCCAGCGCGGGTCGAGCCGAGGACTTGTACTGCTTGCTGACACGGTCAAGGGCGATCATCACGGCACGCCAGTGTAGCGGTGAGACACGGTAGGGCCTGTCTGGCTATCTCGGGGCCTCCGGCGAGGGTGGGACCACTCCCGGCAGCGGCGAAGTCGGCGGAGTCTCGGTCGGCGGCACGTTGGGGTCTGTCTCCGGCACCTGCATCAGCGTCTGCGGCGGCAGCGGTCCGATGCCGTCAGGGTCGATCACCGTCGTCGATGGGGGCGGCACATCGGTGGGACTCGTGGTGGTCTCTGACGGCGGTGTCGTCGTCGTGGTTGTGGTCGTCGTGGTGATCGTCGTCCTGGTCGTGGTGTTCGTCGGTTCCCTGGGTCGGCGGACCTGCGTGCGCGGCACCCAGGTGTAGTTGGGGTCCGGGACGAAGCCGGGCGGGACGACCGCGGGGGCGGGCGGTTCGGGCGCCGGCTCCGGCGGGAACGTCTGCTGCACCCAGAACAACACCATGAACGCGATGGCCAGCACGGCGGTGGACACCCTGATGCGGCCGAGCTTGGCGCGAAACCACGACCTCACTGCTTCTGCTCCGCGGGTCGCTGGATTCCGTCGTCCTCCGCGGGAGTTTCAGCCGGGTGCGGCAGTGCGGCAACGACCGGCGCATTTCCGTCGTGCGCGACGATGCCTGCACGGCGAAGCTCCCGCACCACGAGCACTCGGATCCGCCGGCCGACCTCGTACTGCTTGCCCGGCAACGTGCGCGCCACCATGCGCAAGTTCACCGTGTCCAATTCGATGCTCTCCACGCCCATCAGCTGCGGCGCGTCGAGCAGCAGATCCTTGAGCGCATGGTCGTCCGTCGCGCTTTCCGCCACACCGTGCAGCACGTCGTTGACCACGTTGAGATCGGCCGTCGCCGGCACAGGAATGTCGACGACGGCGCGCGCCCAGTCCTTGGACAGGTTGGTGGACTTGATGATCAGGCCGTTGGGGATCGTGAACACCTCACCCTCGGAGGATCGAAGCTTGGTCACGCGCAGCGTCACTTCCTCAACCGTGCCTGTCGCATCGTCGACGCCGACCATGGAAAGCGTCACCAGATCGCCGAAACCGTACTGCTTTTCGGTGATGATGAAAAAGCCGGCCAGCAGGTCCTGGACGATCTTCTGCGCGCCGAAACCGAGCGCGGCGCCCAACACCGCGGCAGGCGCCACCAGCGACCCGATGGGAATGGCGAGGGTGTCGGTGATTTGCACCCCCACCACGACGAACAGCAATGCCACCGACACCCACGACACCACCGAGGCCACCGCCTGCCGGTGCTTGGTGCTTTCGGAACGGACCAGCTGATCGCTTTCGCGGTATTGCTCATCGAGCTGCCGGACGACCTTCTGGGCCGCCCAGTTGATGAATCGGGCCGCCAACAGGCCGCCGATCAAAAGCAGAGCTATCGGCACGCCGCGGCCGAGGATCCACACGCCAATGTCGCCGTGCCAGAAGTTCTTCCAGCCGTTGGCGAAATCCAGAGCCTGGACTGTGCTACTTGTCGTCATTTTGTGTGTTGCGCCATCGGATTCCTGCCTCGAGGAATCCGTCGATGTCACCATCGAGTACCGCGGCGGGGTTGCCGACTTCGTAGTCGGTGCGCAGGTCCTTCACCATCTGGTAGGGATGCAGTACATACGAACGCATCTGGTTGCCCCACGAGCTGCCGCCGTCACCCTTCAGCGCATCCAACTCGGCTCGCTCTTCTAAACGCTTGCGCTCCAGCAATTTTGCCTGAAGAACGCGCATCGCCGACATCTTGTTCTGCAACTGGGACTTCTCGTTCTGACAGGTCACCACGATGCCGGTCGGGATGTGGGTCAGCCGAACCGCTGAATCGGTGGTGTTGACCGACTGCCCGCCGGGTCCGCTGGAGCGGTACACGTCGACGCGCACATCGCTTTCTGGAATCTCGATGTGGTCGGTGGTCTCGACGACGGGAAGCACTTCGACTTCGGCGAACGACGTCTGGCGCCGGCTCTGGTTGTCGAAGGGGCTGATTCGGACCAGGCGGTGGGTGCCCTGCTCCACCGACAACGTGCCGTAGGCGTAAGGGGCGTGCACCACGAAGGTGGCGCTCTTGATGCCCGCTTCCTCGGCGTAGGACGTGTCGAAAATCTCGACGGGATAGTTGTGCTTTTCCGCCCAGCGGATGTACATCCGCATCAGCATCTCGGCCCAGTCGGCGGCATCCACACCGCCGGCCCCGGAGCGGATGTTGACCAACGCCTCGCGCTCGTCGTACTCGCCGGACAGCAGCGTGCGGACCTCCATGGCCTCGATGTCCTCGCGCAGCTGTTTGAGCTCGGCGTCGGCCTCGGCCAGCTCCTCGCTGCCGCCTTCCTCGGCGGCCAACTCGTAGAGCACCGGCAGATCGTCGAGGCGCTGCCGAAGTTCCTCCACGCGGCGCAGTTCGCCCTGGGCATGCGACAGCTCACTCGTGACGCGCTGCGCGCGCGCCTGGTCGTCCCAGAGGTTCGGGTCGGATGCCTCGTGTTCCAACTTTTCGATGCGGCTGCGCAGCCCGTCCACGTCAAGCACCCGCTCCACCGTCGTCAGGGTGGCGTCGAGGGCGGCGATATCGGCTTGACGGTCAGGATCCACGGAAGTTCAGGTTACCGGCGACACAGTTCTCCCTGACCAGCGGCAGCCGCGGAGGTTCGCGTTCTAGCATCAGGTTCTAGCATCAGTTGGGGGAACCAGCTTGGCGACAGATGCGACAGCCCCTTGCCCGTCGCCGAGCAGCGACAGTAAGGCAAACATATGCCCCAAAGACGCCCGTACCACGTAGCGATCGTCGGCGCAGGACCCTCCGGGTACTTCGCTGCCGCGTCACTGCTGAAGTTCGCCGACAGCGACGACGAAGCCGACGTGCGGGTCGACATGCTCGAGATGCTCCCGACACCGTGGGGGCTGGTCCGCTCGGGCGTGGCGCCGGACCACCCGAAGATCAAGTCGATCAGCGCGCAGTTCGAAAAGACAGCGCTCGATCCCCGTTTTCGGTTCTTCGGCAACGTCGCCGTCGGTGAACATGTGCAGCCCGCCGAGCTGGCCGAGCGCTACGACGCGGTGATCTATGCCGTCGGCGCACAGTCCGACCGCCCGCTGAACATCCCCGGTGAGGATCTGCCGGGCAGCATCGCCGCGGTCGATTTCGTCGGCTGGTACAACGCGCATCCGCACTACGGCGAGATCACGCCGGACCTCTCCACCGGGCGGGCTGTGGTGGTCGGAAACGGCAACGTCGCGCTCGACGTGGCGCGCATCCTGGTCACCGATCCCGATGTGCTGGCAACCACCGACATCGCCGACCACGCGCTGCAGGCGTTGCACGACCGCGGTGTCGAGGAAGTCCTCATCATCGGCAGGCGCGGGCCGTTGCAGGCCCCCTTCACCACCCTGGAGCTGCGCGAGCTCGGCCACCTGGAAGGCCTCGCCGACGTCGATGTGATCGTCGACCCCGCTGATTTCGCCGACATCACCGACGAGGATCTGGAGGCCGCGTCCAAGACCGTCCGCAACAACATCAAGGTGTTGCGCGGCTACGCCGAGCGGCCGCCCAAGGGCGCCAGTCGCCGCATCGTGTTCCGGTTCTGCACGTCCCCGATCGAGATCAAGGGTGCCGGCAAGGTCGAGTCGATCGTGCTGGGCCGCAACGAGTTGGTCAGCGACGAAAGCGGCAGAGTGGTCGCCAAGGACACCGGCGAGCGCGAGGAGATCCCGGCGCAGTTGGTGGTACGCGCGGTCGGTTACCGCGGTGTGGCGACGCCGGGCCTGCCGTTCGACGACCGCAGCGGCACCATCCCGCACCGCGCCGGCCGGGTCGAAGGCAGCCGCAACGAATACGTCGTCGGGTGGATCAAGCGCGGGCCGACGGGCGTGATCGGCAGCAACAAGAGCGACTCGCAGGAGACCGTCGACACGCTGGTCGCCGACCTTCGCAATGCCACGCTGGCCGACTTCGGCGAAAACCACGCCGAGGAGCTGGCCGAGTGGCTGGTGTCGCGCCAACCGAAGGTCGTCACCGACGATCACTGGAAGCTGATCGACGAACACGAACGCAAGACCGGCGGCGCGGGCGGCAGGCCGCGCGTGAAGCTGACGAGTGTGGCGGAGCTGTTGCGGATCGCACACGGCTGATGACGAAAGCGGCGCGCAGCGCCGATGAGGAATCAGCCACAACAAACCGAGCTGATGACGAAGCGGCGCGGACCAAGATTTGTCGGTGGGCCTCTGTCTTGAGTCAAGAAGTTGGCAGGGTTTCGTGGGTAATGGGGTGAAAGTAGGCCTGCTTTGGGGTGCGGTCATTGAGGGCCTGGTGCGGTCTGATGGTGTTGTAGATGATCCGGAAGCGGTGAGCTTCCATGTCGAGGGCGTCACCGTCGCCGATGTAGCCGCGGAAGAGGTGTTCGTATTTGAGCGTCTCGAAGAACCGCTCGATGACGCCGTTGGTTTGTGGGGACTTGATGCGTGTGCGGATGTGGCGCAGGAGAGGGTCTGGGCCGGTGAATAGCGTCCGGAAATCTTTCCCGCGGTAACAGGGGCCGTTGTCGGACACGATGGCGATGGGTGCAGGCGTTTGGCCGATGACGTTGTCGTCGGCGTCGAGGACGTCCATTTCACCGCGGTCGAGGCGTAGGTCGGCCAGGTTCAGGACTGCGGTCGCCTCTTCGACGGCCAGTCTCACGCAGTGCGCGGCGTCGCGGCCACGGCTGGTGGGTGTGACCGTGATGGCCAGGCAGTATTTGGTGACGTAGTCGATGACCGCGCTGATCCGCCAGATCCCGCCGTGGGCGGTTTCGAACTCGGAGAAGTCGGTCTGCCATACCCGGTTGCGCTCTGTCGGCGGATCATGAAAAACGCGTCGCCGCAACGCCGCCCATGACTTTCGGTCGGCTCGGAAGCCTTGCGGCAGCAGCAGTCCCCGACGCCGTAATGCTCGTTGTACCGAGGAGTTGGTGACCTCGTGGCCATCGGCGCGCATCAAGGCCGCGATCTTGCGGTAGCCCCAGGCCGGCCATTCTTCGGCATATTTGACCGCCAAGTCTTCGATGCGGTCCACAACCGGAGCTGGCCATGGGCCCTTCGGCGGATCACCGGCTCGCATCCGAGCCAGCCGGCGCCGGTAGGTCCGCTCCGGGATACCGGCTAGACACGCGAACCTCGAAACCGGCAGACCCGCCGCCTCTCTCAGGATTTCGAGGTCTTGGAAGGGACCTGGTCGGCCAAAGCGGCGCCGCGTTGCCAGATCCGCAGCTGCACGGTCGCTTCGGCCAGCGCGAGTTTGAGCTGTTCGTTCTCCAGCTGCAGCCGCCGCTGCTCGGGGCTGCCCTTCGTGCCGGCAGGGCCACTGGGTACTTCCTGTAGCCGCTCGGCCCCGGCCTCGAGGAACTGATGCTTCCACTTGGTCACCTGTACTGCCGACACCCCACACCGCCGCGCGGCTTCAGCACCAGACATCTCCCCAGCCAGTACAGCCAGCACCAAGCGGGTCTTCTCCTCGGCGGGAATCTTCGTTCGACGCGATCTGACCATCCCTCACTCAACCTCCTCAACATCGGCCGCGTTGTGGATAACGCGACCCTGTCAAAAAGTTTGAGTCAGTGGACATACCTCAATTCGAACGGACGTTCGAAGCGATGTCAAGCACCAGGGCGCACGATTGACTTGAGGCTGGCGGGATCGGAGTCACTGTTCAGCGCGTCGGCGACATGCTCGAGGTCGAAGCGGCCGGTGACCAGCGAGTCCAGGTCCACGGCCCCAGATGTCACGAGGTGGATCGCGGCCGGCCACGTGTCCGTGTAGCGGAACACGCCGGTCACGATCAGCTCCATGTTCTGGATGTAGGACACCGGCAGCGTGTAGTTGTCGGCACCCATCCCGACAAGCACCACCCGGCCCGCGGGTGCGACCGCCTTGATGCCGCTGACCACGGCGGGCGGCGCGCCGCTGGCGTCGACGAACGCGTCGACCTTCGGATCGAGGGCCGCGATGTCGACCGCGGCCGGGTCGAGGACCTCGGTGGCGCCGAACTCGGCCACCCGCTCGCGCCGCGCGGCGACCGGATCCGATACCACGATGCGGCTGGCGCCGAACGCCCGCGCGGTCTGCGCGCAGATGACGCCGATCGGCCCGGCTCCGGCGATGAGCACGCTCGACCCGGGCGCAACGGCGGCCTTGCGCATCGCGGCGATCGCGACCGACAGCGGTTCCAGCAGCGCCGCGGCCTCATCGGACATGGAATCCGGCACCGGATGGGCCATCTCGGCGTCGATCGTGACGTAGCGGCACAGCGCCCCGTCGACCGGCGGCGTCGCGAAGAACCGCATGTGCGGGCAGAGGTTGTAGCGGCCCGCCATGCACTGCCGACACCGCCGGCAGGGATGCTGCGGTTCAATCGCGACCCGCTGGCCGACGCGGGTGGGTTCGACCGCCGCACCGACCGCAGCGATCCGGCCGGACAACTCGTGGCCGAGAATCAGCGGCGCGGTGACGACGTAATCGCCGATCCGGCCGTGCCGGTAGTAATGCACATCGGAGCCGCACACCCCGACGGCGGCCACCTCGACCAGCACCTCGTGCGGTGCCGGCGTGGGTACTGGACGGTCTTCGACGGCCAGGCTGCCCACCTCTGTCAACACACTGGCCCGCATCGTTTCAGGCGTACCGCGCATACCGCGATCATGCCGTGGGCCGGACACGCGGGCCAGAGGGGCTCTACGAGATGTGCTCAGCAACGTTCAAATATTTAGCTTAGATCATTATCAATTGGATTTTTGTCACTTCACTAGCACTATCTAGTTTCCCTTGTTAGATTGCTAGATCTGCATCAGATTGTCGATTTTTGACAGAGGCCGAAGCGGTATCTGGTCGAACACCGGCTCGATGGGAGGCGCGATGACGGTCGTCGAACTGCCCTACACGTCCGCCCCCGAGGGCATCGACGGCTTCCCCGTGAGCTGGTGGGATCCCGACGCCGAGTGCACCGTGGTGATTGCTCGACCGTCGGACGACCGCGGTTTGTGGCGCGAGTACCTGGCCGGCGCCCAGCGTAGCTACGCAAAGATCGGCGCGAGCCAGGCGATCGACGTCGACGCGACCCGCCTCTTGCGTGACACGACGCTGTTCTGGTCGATGCTCGACCGCAAGGGAAAGGTGGTCGGCGGCATCCGCGCCATCGGCCCACTCACCTCACCCGACCAGACACACGCGGTCGACGAGTGGGCGGGCCAGCCCAGCCAGCCGCTGGTTCGCAAGATGATCGCCGACCGCATCCCGTTCGGCGTCGTCGAAATGAAGACCGCGTGGGTGACCACCGACGGCGACCGCAACCGTCGCCTCACCGCATCGCTGGCCCGCACCGGCTGTCAGGTGCTCGCCGCGCTCGACGTGCAATTCGGCATGGCCACCTGCGCACAGCACGTTCTTGCGCGCTGGCGCTCGTCGGGTGGCGTCGTGGCACCGATCCGATCCACGCCGTATCCGGACGAACGCTTCCGAACCAAATTGATGTGGTGGGACCGCCGCACCGTCGCCAATCTCGCCACACCTGACCAGACCGCCAAGATCGTCGCCGAGATGGAAAACATCCACGCACGACTGAATGAAGTGAGCCGCTATGTCCGCGTTGGGAGTTGAGGTTATGTTCACCGAGACACAGTGGGATCACGAGGTCGACGTGCTCTGTGTCGGAGCCGAGGACGGCGTGCTGGCGACGGCACTGGTCGCGGCGAACGCCGATCGCGATGCGTACCTGGCCGTCACGCAACCGGTCGCAGGCAACGACGTAGGCTCCCGACTCGGATACCGGGGCGGCGACGGCCAGACCACCAGGCACCTCGCGGGATTCGACTACGCCTTCGGCTTCGGCGGCCCTGCTCAAGCGCTGTGGCCGGTACGCGCCGCCGAAACCATCGCGCCGCCGGCGAAAACCACCCGCGGCGCCATCGAACCTTTCTTCGGCGCGGCGCTCGAGCAGTGGGCGCATCGCTGCGCAGCGGCGCCGAGTGGCCTCATCTACGACCGCGTCGGCAGCAGGCACATGGCGCCGATGCGCAGCACCGCCCGCGCCGAGAAGGTCGAGGCGGCGGTCGTCGGCACGATCGAACTGAGCCCGTCGCTGCCCGCGCTCTCGTTGACCGGCTGGCTCCGGTCACGCGGCGAAGAGGCTGATCTTCGGCCGCGCACCGGCGTTCGATTGTGCAAGCTGATCTTCGAGGAAGACGCACCCGTGGGCGCGCTGCTCGAGACGGACAGCGGTCTGCGTGCCGTGCGGGCACGCGAGAACTTGGTCATCGCCTTCGGCGGCGCCACGGCCGACTGCGCGCATCCGCTCGTCAGCGCCACCGCACCCGTGACTGTGCGCGTATGCCTGGTCAGCAAGGCGGCCAGCCGTTTCGGGGAGCTCGAACTGATCACCGCGGCGGGCGACGACAACCGCCTGTTGTTCGTCGACGCGCCTGGGGTCGAGCTGGCTGCGGCCAGCGCCTAGATCACCAGTTGCTCAGCTGGCACCGCGCCGTATAGGGCCCGTCGTTCTGCACGACGACCTGGCCGTCAACCGCGATCTCGCAGTGGGCATTCGGGGCTGCCTGCCCGCCGTGCGCGGCTGCGCTCGCATCGATGGTGGCCCACTGCGGGTCCTCCAGCGTCGTTTCGAACACCCACGGCTGGGCGGTGCTCACCTGCTCCTTCTTCAGGTAGGCGTACGGATCGCCGTTGTACGCCTCCTTGCTCGGCGGTTGAGCAACCAGATAGTTCACGTTGAACGTCACGCCGGTCCCCGACGTGAGGGTGTATCGGACATTGGGAGCGGCGGGCTCAGCGTTCGCCGTTGCATGCGCCACCGCAACTGACGCAACTGCCAACATCAACGCCGCCCCGACCCTGGTTGTCGCTGTTCGCATGCCAGTCACATCGCCCGACGGTACCGGACCGTTACAGGAGTCAACAATCGCGGTCCACCGGCGCATTAATTTGTTCG
This sequence comes from Mycolicibacterium agri, assembly GCF_002553505.1. Taxonomy (GTDB): domain Bacteria; phylum Actinomycetota; class Actinomycetes; order Mycobacteriales; family Mycobacteriaceae; genus Mycobacterium; species Mycobacterium agri. Next base: position 61,475 of record NZ_PDCP01000009.1, read on the forward strand.
TCACACACAGTCATTTCGGAGAAACACCGGCGCTCTAACGTCCCGAAACGACGCTTAGGCCCTGTTAGCAAAACGAAAGGCTGTGCATGCGACATCAACGACGTTCCTCGCTGAGACGGGCGGCGCTGGCCGCGGGAAGCGTGGCGGCCACCACCACCCTGCTGCTGACTGGGTGCGGCAGCAAGGCAACCGAGACCGACGCGGCAAACGCCGAGTCATGCGTCGACACATCGGGTCCGACGATCAAGGTGGGAGCGTTGAACTCGCTGTCGGGGACCATGGCGATCTCCGAGGTCACCGTGCGTCACGCGATCGACCTCGCCGTGGAACAGATCAACAGCGACGGCGGCGTGCTGGGCAAGCAGATCGAGCTCGTCGGCGAGGACGGAGCCTCCGAGCCAACCGTTTTCGCGGAGAAGGCCGAGAAGCTGATCAGCAGCGACTGCGTTGCCGCGGTGTTCGGCGGGTGGACCTCGTCGAGTCGCAAGGCGATGCTGCCGGTATTCGAGAGCGCGAACTCGCTGCTGTATTACCCCGTGCAGTATGAGGGGCTCGAGTCGTCGAAGAACATCTTCTACACCGGAGCCACCACCAACCAGCAGATCGTGCCCGCGCTCGACTATCTCAAGCAGAAGGGCATCAAATCGCTGTATCTGGTGGGCAGCGACTACGTCTTCCCGCAGACCGCCAACCGCATAATCAAGGCCTACGCCGACGCCAACGGCATCGAGATCAAGGGTGAGGACTACACGCCGCTCGGCTCGACCGACTTCTCCACGATCGTCAACAAGGTCCGCACCGCAGGCGCCGACGCCGTGTTCAACACCCTCAATGGCGATTCCAACGTCGCGTTCTTCCGCGAGTACCGCAACGTCGGCCTGACGCCGCAGACCATGCCGGTGGTGTCGGTGTCGATCGCCGAGGAGGAGGTCGGCGGCATCGGTGTGCAGAACATCACCGGCCAACTCACCGCGTGGAACTACTACGAGACTGTCGACAACCCGGTCAACAAGGCGTTCGTCAAGGCGTACAAGGACAAGTTTGGCGCGAACAAGCCGACGTCGGACCCGATGGAGGCCGCCTACGTCTCCGTGTATCTGTGGAAGAACACCGTCGAGAAAGCGAAGTCGTTCGACGTCAAGGCGATTCAAGACAACGCAGGCGGCGTGACGTTCGACGCCCCCGAGGGTCAGGTGACCATCGACGGCGAGAACCACCACATCACCAAGACCGCCCGCATCGGCGAGATCCGTCCTGACGGATTGATCTACACGATCTGGGAGTCGCCGGGGCCGATCGAGCCGGACCCATACCTGAAGTCCTACCCGTGGGCCGCCGGGCTCAACAGCTGACCCCGGTATGGATGCTGTAGTCGGGCAGCTTGCAACGGGATTGAGTCTCGCCTCGATCCTGTTGCTTGCTGCGCTGGGGTTGTCGCTGACGTTCGGCCAGATGGGCGTCATCAACATGGCGCACGGCGAGTTCATCATGGCCGGCTGCTACACCGCCTACGTCGTGCAGCAGATCGTGTCGAGCGCCGGTGCGTCGCTGCTGATCTCGCTGATCGTCGGATTCCTCATCGGCGGCGCGATGGGGGCGCTGCTCGAGGTCACCCTGATTCAACGGATGTACGGCCGGCCGCTGGACACGCTGCTGGTGACGTTCGGCGTCGGGCTGATCCTGCAGCAGGTGGCCCGCGACATCTTCGGCGCGCCCGCGGTCAATGTCGTCGCCCCGCCGTGGCTGTCGGGTGGCATGGAGATTCTGGGCGCGGTGGTGCCCAAGACCCGCATCTTCATCCTGGTGCTGGCGGCGCTGTGCGTCGCGGTGCTCGCGATTGTGTTGAAGGTCAGCCCGATGGGCCGACGGATCAGGGCGGTGGTACAGAACCGCGATCTCGCTGAGACCAGCGGCATCTCGTCGCGGCGGACCGACATCACGACGTTCTTCATCGGTTCGGGTCTGGCCGCGGTCGCCGGTGTGGCGCTGACGTTGATCGGTTCGACGAGCCCGACGATCGGGCAGAGCTATTTGATCGACGCGTTCCTCGTCGTGGTGGTCGGCGGACTCGGCCAGATCAAGGGCACCGTGATCGCGGCGTTGGCGCTGGGCTTTTTGAACTCGTTCATCGAGTACAACACGACCGCCTCGCTGGCCAAAGTCATCGTCTTCGCGATCATCGTGGTCTTCCTGCAGGTCCGTCCCCAGGGGTTGTTCACCGTTCGGACAAGGAGCCTGGCGTGAAATTCTCGACCGCAATACTGGGCCGCTGGCAGACGTGGGCCGGATTCGGGGTGGCGGCGGTGATGCTGTTCGGTGTCGCGCCCGTCGCGCTGTCGGACTTCCGACTCAGCCTGTTGGGCAAGTTCTTGTGCTTTGCGATCGTGGCCGTCGGCATCGGATTGGCCTGGGGCCGCGGCGGAATGCTGGTGCTCGGCCAGGGAGTGTTCTTCGGCCTCGGCGGCTACATGATGGGCATGCACCTGAAGATCGCCGATGCCCAATTGCGCGGCGACGACGTGCCGGACTTCATGCAGATCGCCGGTGTGCGCGAACTGCCCTCCTTCTGGGAGCCGTTCGCCTCCCCCGCGTTCACGCTGATGGCCATCGTGGTGCTGCCGACCGCGCTGGCGGCGGTGCTGGGGCTCGGCGTATTCAAGCGGCGGGTCAAGGGCGCCTACTTCGCGATCCTGTCGCAGGCGCTGGCCGCCGCGCTGGCCATCCTGCTGGTCGGCCAGACCAGCCTGGGAGGCAGCAACGGGCTCAACCGGTTTCGGACGTTCTTCGGGTTCACCCTCAACGATCCGGCGAACCGGCGGATGCTGTACTTCATCGCCGCCGCGGTGCTGCTCGTCGTCGTGGCGGTGGTGCGGCAACTGATGCAGAGCCGCTACGGCGAGCTATTGGTCGCGGTGCGTGACGGGGAAGAGCGCGTGCGGTTTTTGGGCTACGACCCGGCCAACATCAAGGTGGTGGCCTACACCGTCGCGGCGCTGTTCGCCAGCATCGCCGGCGCGTTGTTCGCACCGATCGTGGGTTTCATCGCGCCGTCGCAGGTCGGCATCCTGCCGTCGATCGCGTTCCTGATCGGCGTGGCGATCGGCGGACGCACCACGCTGCTGGGCCCGGTGCTCGGCGCGATCGGTGTCGCGTGGGCGCAAACGCTGTTCTCCGAACGGTTTCCGTCGGAGTGGACATACGCACAGGGTCTGCTGTTCATCGTCGTGGTGGGCTTCTTCCCGGCCGGGCTTGCGGGGCTGGGCGGGCTGCTGTCGCGGCTGCGACGCCGACGCAAGACCAAGCCGACCGAAGCTCGTGACCTCGACGAGGCGGAGTCGACCGAGAAGGTGGGGGCCACCTTATGACCACCCCGGAGAAGCAACCGGTGGCCGGCGGCAACGCCGGCATGGGCACGCAGTATTTCCAAGTGCGCGGTCTGACTGTCGACTTCGACGGTTTCAAGGCCGTCGACGGTGTCGACCTGACGCTGTTCCAGGGCGATCTGCGGTTCCTGATCGGGCCGAACGGTGCAGGCAAGACGACGGTGATCGACGCGATCACCGGACTGGTGCCCGCGACGGGGTCGGTCAACAAGTCGGGTGTGGAGTTGCTCGGCAAGAAGGTGCATCAGATCGCACGGGCCGGTGTGGGCCGAACGTTTCAGACCGCCAGCGTCTTCGAGCAGTTGAGCGTGCTGCAGAACCTGGATATCGCTGCGGGTGCGGGGCGTTCGTTTTGGACGCTGCTGCGCCGCCGCGCCGGTGTGTTGCCCTCGATCGAGGAGGCGTTGGAGATCACCGGGCTGTCGCATCTGGCCGATAAGCCCGCCGGTGTGCTGGCGCACGGCCAGAAGCAGTGGCTCGAGATCGGCATGCTGCTTGTGCAGAACGCCGACGTGTTGCTGCTCGATGAGCCCGTTGCGGGCATGAGCACCGAAGAACGCGAGGAGACCGGGAACCTGTTGCGCCGCATCGGCGCCGAGCGCACCGTCGTCGCCGTCGAACACGACATGGACTTCATGCGCGCGTTCGCCACGTCGGTGACGGTGCTGGCCCGCGGCAAGGTCATCGCCGAAGGATCGGTGGCCGATGTCCAAGCCGACCCGAAGGTGCAAGAGGTGTACCTGGGCACCGCGGCGGCCGGAAACCTCGTCGAGGAGGGCGCATAGTGCTTCAACTTGTCGATGTGCGCGCCGGCTACGGCCGCTCAGAAGTCATCCACGGTGTCAGCATCGAGGTGCCTTCCGACGGGGTGGCCGCGGTGATGGGACACAACGGCGCGGGCAAGACCACGCTGCTGCGAGCCGCGGTGGGGTTGCTGAAATGCTTTGCGGGCGAGGTGATTTTCGACGGCGAGGACATCACGCGGCTGCGGCCGAGCGCGCGCGTCGATCGCGGGTTGGCGTATGTGCCGCAGGGCCAACAGTCGTTCGGACAACTGACGACGATGGAGAACCTGCAAGTCGTCGCCGACGGCAGGAAGGACGGCAAGGCCTTGATCGACGAGCAACTCGACCTGTTCCCCGCGCTGAAGGAACTGCTCAACCGGCGGGCCGGGCTGCTGTCGGGCGGGCAGCGCCAGCAGTTGGCCATCGCCCGCGCCCTGATCACCAGCCCCAAATGCCTGATCCTCGACGAGCCGACCGAGGGCATTCAGCCGTCGGTGGTCGCCGAGATCGAATCGGTGATCACCGAGCTGACCGAGCGTGGCGATCTCGGCGTCCTGCTCGTCGAGCAGCACATCGGCTTCGCGCTGGAGTCCTCGCAGCGCTACTACATTCTGGAGTCGGGCCGCATCACCTCCAGCGGCGCCGGCGGCTCGGCCTCAGAAGCCGACGTCCGCGCCGCCATGGCCATTTAAACTTCGGGCCCTCCCCTTGTCGGCGAGCCCCCCTTGCCGGCGAGCCCCCTTGCCGGCGAGCCCCTCCCCGTACCCGCGAGCGTGCGTGTCTGCAGGCGACACGCCGTGGAAAATCGGGAGTTCACGCACGCTCGCGACCGACGAGCTGGTGATCAAATAGCCTGCGAGCTACGCAGTTCCGCGATCTCATCCTCGGTGAAACCCGCTTCGGCGAGCACCTGGTCGGTATGTTCACCGTGCAACGGCGGTGGCGTCCGTACGCTGGCCGGGGTGCGGTCGAGCTTGTAGGGCACCCCGAAGAACTTGAGCGGCCCGGCGGGGGTATCCAGCTCGACGACCATCTCAGCGTGGGCTACCGCCGGGTCCGCGAAGGCCTCGTCCATCGTGTTCACAGGCGCGACGAACATATCTTCCGCCTCCATCAGCTCCACCCACTCCGCTGTCGTCTTGGCGGACAACGCTTTCTCGATTATTGCGGCGAACTCCTCGCGGTTCTCATACCGGGCCCAGTATGTGGCGAACCGGTCATCCTGCGACAGGTCGTCGATTCCGAGAATTCGGGACAACTTTCCTATCTGGCGCCCGCTGGACAGGGCGATGTGTCCGTCCTTGGTGGCGTAGAACCCATAGGGCGGCGGCGTGTACGGGCTGGCGTGGCCGGGGCGGGGGCGACGCGGCGCGCCCTGTGGTGAATTCAGGTAATGAAAACCCCACTCCGCCATGCCGGCGATCGCGCTCTCATACAGGCTCGTTCGCACGCGTTGGCCCTCACCTGTGCGCAGCGCGTGCACGATGGCGCACACGGTCCCGAACGCACCATTCATCGCACCAAGGGTGTCTGCTATCGCGGTCGCAACGGGAACCGGCTTTCCGTCGACGCTGTTTATCTCTCCCCATCCTGTCCGCGCCTCGATCAGGACGTCTTGCCCCGGCTTTTGGGCATGCGGGCCATTCGGTCCATATCCAGTCGCCGAGACGTAAATGATCTTCGGGTTGAGTTCGCGGCAGCGTTCGTATCCGAGATCGAGACGCTCCATGACGCCTGGCCGGAAGTTTTCGTAGACGATGTCGAACTTCGGGATGAGTCGGTGGATCATCGCCTGTCCGGCAGCTGTTTTGAGGTCCACAGTGAGGCTGCGCTTATTGCGGTTGTTGGCCAGAAAACCCGCTGCATAGATCGTCGAGTCGTCCTGGTCACGGCCGTAGCGCCCGTTGGCGCCATACCTGTCGTCGACCCGCCCGTCGGGCGTGATCGCCACTCTCCGTTCGACCTTGACCACGTCGGCGCCCATGTCGGCCAACATCTGCGTCGCATAAGGCCCCTGCATCCGCTCGGTGAAGTCGAGCACACGGATACTGTTCAACGGTCCTTGCGCAATCATCAGATCGCCTCGCATTCACGCAGTCGCGCGATCTCGGCTGGGCTGAAACCTGCTGCCTCGAGTACCTCGTCGGTGTGCTGTCCGTGCTTTGGCGGTGCAGTCCGCACCGACGCCGGTGTGCGAGACAATTTGTACGGCGGGGCAGGAAGTTTCAGCTCGCCTACGGGAGAGTCGATGGTTACGATCATCTCCTGCTGAAGAACCTGTTCGTCGGTGAACGCCTCGCCGAACGATTTGACCGGCGCGGCGAACAGGCCCTCGGGCTCCATCAACTCCATCCACTCGGCCGTCGTCTTATGCTGCAGCGCGTCTTCGAGCAGCGTCTCGAACTCCTCGCGGTGTTCATTACGTGCGCGCGGCGTGGCGAACCGGGGGTCGGTGACGAGTTCGGGCAACCCGAGGATCCGGGAGAGCTCGGGAATCTGGCGGCCGCTGGATAAGGCGAGATATCCGTCCTTGGTGGCATAGAACCCGTAGGGCGCGGGGATATACGGGTGTGCGTGCATGACGGTGCCGCGATGCGGTTCGCCCACGTCGGTGTTGAGAAAGTGCACGGCCTGTTCGGATTGCGCCGCGATCGCACTCGACAGCAGATTGACCTCGACTCGCTGCCCTTCACCGGTGCGGTCGCGGTGACGTAACGCCGCGAGCACCGCTATGGCGCCGTTCATGCCACCCAACAGGTCGGTGATTGACATCCCGACCGGCGTGGGCCGCCCGTCAGCAGCGACGTTGATCGCGCCGAAACCGCTGATGGCTTGGACCAGCACGTCCTGACCGGGCCTGCGCTGATACGGTCCGTCTGAGCCATATCCGAAGGCCGAGGCGTAGATGATCGACGGATTGATCCTGGCACACTCGTCGTATCCGAAGCCCAGCCGCGTCATCACTCCTGGCCGGAAATTCTCGTAGACGACATCACACATCCCGACGAGACGCTCGATAACCCGTTTGCCTTCGGGATTCTTCAGATCCACCGTGACGCTCTTCTTGTTCCGATTGGCGGCTAGGAATCCCGCGGCGTAGAACGAGGTATCGGCTGGGTCCTGCCCGTAACGTCCGTTCGGCCCGTACCTTTCATCGGGGCGCCCGTCGACTGTCAGCGATATTCGCCGTTCGACCTTGATAACGTCCGCCCCGAGATCGGCCAGGATCTGTGTGCCGTACGGTCCCTGCATTCGCTCTGTGAAATCCAGCACGCGAATGCCGGCCAACGGTCCGGGCTGAGCCCCCTCGCTCATTCGTCTCCTTTCACGTAGTTGTTGTGAGATTTATGTCGGCGCCGGTGACATGGATTCCGGTGTCGGTCCCACGCCTTCGCCTGCAGCGCTCCGCCCGTCACTTGTTCCGTGTACAGCCATCGTCGACGGCGTAACAGGTCCGCGACCCCGCCGTTGCCTGCGGGAACTCACAATCAATGACGCCCGCGGGTCGATCCACGCATAAGTCAGATCGATGATCAGGTTGACGATGATGACCAACGTGGCGATCACGAATACGCACGCCAGAACCAGTGGCAAGTCGCGTCTTTCTATCGCTTGGATGAACAAGCTTCCGATTCCTGGCCAGGCGAAGATGGTTTCGATCACCACTGCACCGTTGAGGAAGCTTGCCAGTTCGTCACCACCGACGGTGATGATCGGGATGAGGCTGTTCTTGAGGGCGTGGCGGCGCACGATGCGGCCCTCCGACATGCCTTGGGCCCTCAACGTAACGATGTAAGGCTTCTGCATCTCCTCCACAAGCGCCGACCGCGCAATCTGGGCAAGTCGCCCGACCGGCCGGAAGGCAAGCGTCAATACGGGCAGGACAAGGAATTCCAAACCGCCGTAGCCGGAAGTCGGTAGCAAATGAAGTTGAACACCGAACAACAAGATCAGCATCAGGCCCAGCCAGAAGTCTGCGATCGAAACCCCTGCCAGCGAAACCGCGGTCAGGATCCGGTCGAGAAGTCCATCCGGCCGCAGCGCGGAAAGTACCCCGAGCGAAAGTGAGATGGGGACCGCCACGAGGAATGTCGCCAACGTCAACAGCAATGTCGCCGGTAGACGCTCGAGCACCAACGGCAGCGCGGGAACTTTCTGCCACAACGAGTTACCGAAGTCGAGCTGCAGCCAGCCGGAGAACGAACGCCAGAACCGAACCAGCACCGGGTCGTCCAGGCCCATCGAGGCCCGGGTGTCCAAATACAACTGATGGCTGGCCGAAGGGGGAAGTATCAGCCTGGCAGGGTCACCGACCTGGTTGACCAGCACCCAAACCACGACCAGCACCGCGAGAAGCACGAGCACGGCGTGCACCGTGCGCTTGAGCATGTATCTCGCCAACATGGTCTGACCTCCGTCAGTAGCTGCCCGACGGCACGGCAGCCGACGGTGAAGCGCTCCGCGCCAGGTCTAGTTGCTCTCGCGCCGCCGCTGCAATCAACCCCGCATCAGAGAACACAGTCGCGAAATCGAACCCTCGCTCGATATAGCGACGGGCGACTGTTCCTGTTGGAGTGTGCATTCCAATGGCGACGCCGTGGCGGCGACAGGTATCGGCGATCCGTTGCACCGTCTCGTCGAAAATCGGGGCCGTCGACCCCGGCTTCTCCCCCAAGGCGAGTGCGAGGTCGCTGGGGCCGATGTAGACGCCGTCGACGCCGGGTGTCGACACGATCTCGTCAAGTTCGGTGAGGGCCCGCTGCGTCTCGATCATGATGATGCACGCCACATCGGACAACACGTCCGGGTCAGTCGAGCCCAACACATCGCGAGCGCGGATCGGCCCGAAGGATCGCAGCCCCGCGGGCGGGTAGCGGCAAGCGCTGACCGCCGCGGCCGCGTCTTCGCGAGTTTCAATCATGGGCACGACAACGCCCATCGCCCCGGCGTCGAGCGCCGACATGATCGCCGGCGGCTCGTTCCACCGCACCCGAACAATCGGCGCAGCACCGGAGGCCGCGATCGCCTGCACCATGGGGAACGCCGTCGAGTCGTCGATCATCCCGTGCTGTTGATCAATGCACACGTAGTCGTAGCCCTGGCGACCGAATATCTCGGCGGCGAACGGGTCCGGCAGCGTGCACCATGCGCCGAGCACAGTCTGGCCGCGCCGCCAAGCGGCCGTCAACGGGTTGTGGAACGTCATGCACGCTTCCTTCCGGACGAGTGACCGGATGGGCAGAGCGCCCACCCGGTCCACTCGAAATCAACTGTTGTTAAGGGTCATTTCCTTGAGCAGGATGAACCCGTCGATGCGCGGAGTCCAGTCGAGCCGTTGCGCCAAACCGAAATTGAAGTTCGGCTGACCGATCGGAACTACAGGGACGCGGTCATAGACATACTTGGCGATGTCGGCTAACGCCTTCTGACGCGCATCGCCGCTGGTCCCGACTGCCGACGCGAACATCTTCTCCAGCTGCGGGTCGCAGTAGGCCGATGTGTTGCCTTCGCACGAGTAATAACTGACCACGCTGCCCGAGTAGTCCATCAACTCCTGTCCGTGCTGCTGCAGGCCCAGCAACGTCCGCTCAGGGGGGATGTTCGGATACCCCATCGTCCACTGCTGCTCGAATGCTGCGGTCTCCTGCGTTTCGCTGGTCACTCCAGTCATTCCGATCGCTTTGAGTCTTTCGGCGATCAACTGGACGACTTCGTTGGCCCGCAGGATGTAACCCTCACGCGCCGACACCGTTATCGGTTCGGTGACGTCCACACCGTCGGCCTTCGCTTCGGCGATGAGCGCCTTCGCCTTCTCGGGGTCGTAGGGGTAGGGAGGCAGGTCGGCATATCCCACCGCCGAAGGGCCGACGATCTGGCCCACGACCTTTCCGCCGCCCAGGATGTCGTTCATGATCTGCTCTTTGTCGAAGGCCATCGAAATCGCTTGCCGCACACGCAGATCAGAAAGAGCGGGGTTTTTGGTGTCGATCCGCAGGATCACCGTCTCTATCGTGGGTGTCGATTCACACTTTGGCGCCGAGTCGCACTGCTCCTTGCTCAGTTTGGGCGCCAGATCAGCCTCGCCCTGCTGCACCATTGCCGAACGCACTTCGGTTTCGGGGCGGAACACGTATGTCGCTTTCGTGATCGTCGCCTGTCCGCCGGCGTCAGGCGCATCTTTGCCCCACCAATCGTCGTTGGGGACAAGCACGATGCTCTGGCCGCGGTCCCACGACTCAAGCTTGTACGGCCCGGTGCCGACGGGCTTGGTCTCGTAGCTGCCCAAGTCCTCGGTGATCTGCTTGGCCGACGGAATTGTCACGAAGTACAGACGGGTCGGCAAGATGGGGTCCGGTGCCGCGGTCTTCACGTTCAGCGTGTACTTGTCGACAGCGCTGGCCTCGATGTCTGGGCCGAGGAAGGTACGCATCGGGAACGCGTTCTTCGGATCCAAAACGTAGTTCAGAGAGGTCGCGGCCGCATCCGCATCGAAATCCGATCCGTCGGTGAACTTGACATTCTGGCGAAGCGTGAATTGCCAATTGGTGGGATCGACCTGCTTCCAGGACAAAGCGAGCTCAGGGACCAGCTCGTTTGTTTCGGGGTCGCGATTGATCAGCGCCTCTTGGATATTCCGAAGTACCGGATGTCCGTCATTGGAATACGCATTCCAGCTGGCGAGCGATCTTGGCTCCTCGGGCAGCGCGATCGTCACCTCGGAGCCCGTGCTCCCACCACCGCCTCCTCCGCCGGAACATCCTGCCAGCACGAAAGCGATCACCGTAACGATGGCAAGAACGCCCGATCGCGCACGCCGCCGTAGGGTGACAGGCCCCTCTGCCGTCAATGAGTTCACGTGGTTCTCCTCTCTGAGTTTCGCGAACCATCGCCGTCCCTGGCGAATCTCTGGGTGGCGGCCGCATAGGCGGGCTGCCGATGGCCGGCGTCTCCGGCCAACATCTGGAAGGCGGCGACCAACCCGCGGTCGGCAAGGGGCTCAGGGTTGAGCGCCACCTTCGCCAATCTGAGGGAAAGCGGGCTCTTCGCCGCTAACTCCACCGCCAATTGCCTTGCTGCGTTGAGATGTTCACCTGCAGGCACGAGCCTGGTCACCAGGCCCTTGCGTTCGGCTTCGGCAGCGTCGACGCGCCGCCCCGTCAGGATCCAGTCGGTCGCGACGCCGACACCAACAAGTCGCGACAATCGTTGTAACCCACCGGATCCCGGCAGACTGCCAAGCGTCACCTCGGGCATGCTGAACACTGCGTCGGCACCTGCGACTCGGAAGTCACATGCCAGCGCCAGTTCGAGTCCTCCGCCGACACAGTAGCCCTGGATCGCCGCAACCACAGGCTTGGTGCACTCGGCGACGCGATTCTTCGTCGCGAAATCCAGTGCTACATAATCTTGTTCTGCCTGTCCGGTCAGCTGGCCGATTTCGGCGAGGTCTGATCCTGAGCAAAACGCCCGACCCTCCGCGGCAATGACAACCGCACCCACGGAGTCGTCCCTCTCGATCGTGGCGATGGCCTCTGCGATCGCACGGTGGCATGCCGAGTCGAGCGCATTGAGGACTTCCGGCCTGCGCAATGTGATGACGGCGACTCGGCCGTCAATCACCTCGACGGTCGGCAATCCATTACGTGAACTCATCTGGCGATCCCCTCCGCCGTCGAGGCAAGACGGCGTTCACGTGACCGCTCGCGTGCGACGACAGGATCCGGCTCCGGAACAGCTCGCATCAGGGCGATCGTGTAGGGGTCGCGGGGAGAACCATAAATCTCGTCACGAGAGCCGATCTCCTTCACCTGACCGCCTTGCATGACAACGATGCGATCACATAGATGCCGCACTGTTGCAAGGTCGTGGGCGATGTAGATCATCGTCAGTCCGAGCCGCGACTTGAGATTGACAAATAAGTTGAGTATCTGGGCCTGGATCGAGACGTCCAACGAGGCGACGGGCTCGTCGCAGATCAGGAGGCTCGGCTGGACAGCGAGCGCCCGCGCGATGCCGATGCGTTGCCGCTCACCGCCCGAGAATGCAGCCGGCCTGCGCGGGAGATGGTCGGGGCGCAATCCCACCAGTTCAAGCAGTTCGACGATCTGATCTCGGATCGCCGAGCGCTTCTGGCGGGGCCGGTGGATGCGTATCCCTTCGCCGATGATGTCCTCGACGCACATGCGGGGGTCCAAAGACGAGTAAGGGTCCTGGAAAACCAGCTGCGCCCGCGCTCGGTACTCCTTCAACTTGGCCCTGCGAAAAGACAGCACATCCTCGCCCTCAAAGCGGATGGTCCCTGAGGTCGGTTCGATAAGCCGCAGAATGCAGCGTGCTGTCGTCGACTTGCCGGAACCGGATTCACCGACCAGTCCTACGGTTTCACCGCGCTGCACGCTGAATCCGACGTCGTCGAGCACTTTGGACGCATGTCGCCCGGTCCCGAATACTTTGACGAGGTTGGCAACCTCGACGACGGTGTCATTCATCGCAGCACCCCCGGCTCCTCGGCGAGCCAACCTGCGACGTGACATGCGCTCGGATGCTGTCCGTTTGGCGGGATACGCAATGCCGGAGTGTCCGTACGACATACGTCGCGGACGTAGCGACACCGAGGATGGAATGCGCAACCCGACGGCAGATCCGACGGTGACGGAGGTCGTCCCCCGATAGTGGACAGTTGCTCCGGGATGGGACCGGTGACCCGGGGTAGTGATTGCAACAGCCCGAGCGTGTACGGGTGGATGGACCGGTAATAGAGCTCGTCGATGGCGCACGCCTCCATCACCCGGCCGGCATACATGACCATCACCCGATCAGCGAACCCGGCGACAACACCGAGATCGTGGGTGATGAAAACTACTGCTACTTCCCGTTCCTCGCTCAGTGCATACAACAAGTCCACAATCTTGGCCGCTACGCGGACGTCAAGCGCGGTCGTCGGCTCGTCGGCGATGACCAGACGTGGTTCGCCGATGAGAGCCATCGCGATCATCACGCGCTGGCGCATGCCGCCGGAGAACTGGTGTGGATAGTCACCGTATCGGCGTGCCGGGTCGGGAATACCCACCGCGGCGAGCATGTCCAGTGCTCGCGCCTTGGCCTCTTTTCGGCTGACTCCGCGGATGCGCAGCGGTTGGCAGACCTGATCCCCGATGGTGCGAACGGGGTCGAGCGAAGACAGCGGGTCTTGGAAAACGTATGACATCTCCGCGCCGCGAAGCGCGCGCAGATCGCTCGCGGGCATCGTCTGCACGTCATGCCCATCGAACATGATCCGGCCGCTGATCGTCGCTGTCGGCAGCAGCCCCAACAGCGCCTGAGCGGTCACGGATTTCCCGGAACCGGATTCGCCGACGATAGCCATCCGCTCACGGGGGGCGACAGCGAAACTGACGCCGTTGACCGCATGCACTGTGCCGTTGGGACTTGGGAACGAAATCGACAGATCTTCGACTTCCAAGAGTGCCGTGCCGGCGCCTGGCCGCGTAGGCACGGCGTTGTCCATCGCAGCCGATGTCACGACCGACCCCCTACCCTGTTGTCCTCGGCGGCGCCGCTTAAGCCGAGTTCACGCAAGATCTGTTCGGTGTGCTCACCATGTCGCGGCGGGGCCAAGCGGGCTTCGAGCGGGGTGCGACTGAATCGTGCAGCGGGAGCGACCAACCGCAGTGGACCATCCGGGCTGTCGACGCTGATAACCCGGCCTGTCGACACAGCTTGGGGGTCTGCGACAGCGTCGCGCAGCGTGTTGACCCGGGCCGCGAAAATGTCAGCCGGCTCCATCACCGCGAGCCACTCGTCGGTGGTGCGGGTCGCCAAGGCCTCCTCGATCAGCGCCTCGAACTCACTTTGCCTGGCTGCCCGCTTGGCATAAGTGTCGAAGCGAGGATCGACCGAAAGGTCTGGCAGACCGAGGATTTCGCAGATCTCGCGGACCTGCCTTCCACTCGACAGCGCAAGGTAGCCGTCTTTGGTTCGGTAGAACCCGTATGGCGGCGGAATGTAGCCATGGCCGTGCATGGGCGTCCCCCGCGCCGGCTCGTCGGCACCGTTGTTGAGCATGTGCACCAGGTGTTCGCTCAGGGCGGCAAAGGTGCTGCCCAAAAGGTCGACCCAAACCTGTTGTCCCTCTCCGGTGCGCTCCCTGTGCACCAGCGCAGCCAGCGCCGCGGCTGCGCCGTTGAGCCCGCCGAGCACGTCGGTGATCGACATCCCGATGGGTGTCGGTCTGCCGTCGGCGGATTCGTTGATCACGCCCATTCCGCTCATGGCCTGGATGAGGACGTCTTGTCCAGGTTTGCTTACCCTTGGGCCGTCAGGCCCGTAGCCAGATGCAGAGATGTACACGATGCCTGGATTGATTTGACGGCACGCGTCGTAACCCAATCCGAGCCGGTCCATGACCCCGGGACGGAAGTTCTCATAAACCACGTCAGCGGTGGCGATCAGCGCCCTCATGGTGCGCAATCCGGCGTCTGACTTGAGGTCGACGGCAATGGATCGCTTATTGCGGTTGTTCGCTAAGAATGTTGCGCGATAGAGCGAATTGGGCGGCGTTCCAGAGCCGTCGGCGTAGCGTTCGTCGGGCCTGCCGTCGGGGGTCACCGCAGTGGGACGCTCGATCTTGATCACGTCGGCGCCGAAGTCTCCGAGCATCTGGGTGGCATAAGGCCCTTGCACCCGCTCGGTGAAGTCCACCACGACGATGCCTGCCAACGGACCGCTCATGCGCCACCGCCGGGTTGCAGTGAGACATAACGTGTCTCGGTCATCTCGTGGGCGGTGAAGGCGGGACCTTCGCGGGTATTGCCGGACTCACCGACTCCTCCGTAGGGCTGCTGATCGAGCCGGGTGGTCGGAACGTCATTGACGAGCACCCCGCCGAATTCCAACCGGGACACCGCGTCCAATGCCAGGTTGAGGTCGCTGGTGAACAAGCCGGCCTGCAACCCGTACACCGTCTCGTTTGCGAGCGCGAACGCTTCCTCGCGGCTCTCGTAGGGGATCACGGTCAGTACCGGTCCGAAAGCTTCCGATACACGGAGCCTGGTGCCTGCAGGCGCCTGGTCGACAACGGTCGGACGCAGGCATTCACCGACTATGTCACCGCCGGCTGCTACGGTCGCACCTGCGGCGGCCGCTTCGTCGATCCAACTCTTGACCCGGGCCGTGGCATCCGGCGTGATCAGTGGCCCGACATCGGTCGCTTCGTCAAAGGGATCGCCAACGGTCAGCGCGTCGGCGTGTTTGCGCAGGGCGTCGTTGAGCTGTTCGCGCACCGCGCGGTGCGCGATGACGCGTTGTACCGAGATGCAACTCTGTCCTGACGTCGAGTAGGCGGCCTTGGAGATCTTGGCGGCGGCCACGTCTATATCTGCGTCTTCGGCCACCAGAACCGGTGAGTTCGAACCGAGTTCGAGCGCAACCTTCTTGCGATACGCAGTAGCCGCGATCTGCCAGCCCACCTCGCTGCTGCCGGTGAAGGTGATGAGCTTCGGCACGGGATGTGCGACGAGCGCGGGACCTGCCGACGTGCGGTCGTCTGTGACGACCGTCAGCCAATCCTCTGGAAGGCCGGCTTCGATCAGCAGAGTACGCAGCGCCAGCGCGGTGAGCGGAGTCTGATGTGCCGGCTTCAGGACGATCGCGCACCCCGCTGCGATGGCCGGACCCACTTTGTGCATGACGGTGTTGAGCGGGAAGTTGAACGGCGAAATGGCGCCGACTACGCCGACCGGCAACCGCACCGCGATGGCCAACTTGCCGACACCGGTTGGCGTCGCTTCCGTGGCAACCTGCTCTCCGGCTAAAGTGCGCGCCACCGCCGCGGAAAATCGGGCCGTCTCGGCGGCCCTACCCACCTCACCGCGTGCGTCGCGGATCGCCTTCCCGCTTTCCAGCGTGATCAGTCCTGCCAGCCGGTCCACATCGCGCTCAAGAAGCTGCGCAACCGCGTCCAATACCCGCGCTCGCTGCCACTGCGGAAGGCCGCGTTCCTGCGCTGCACAGGCGGCCATGCATGCGGCATCCACTTCGGCCGGGCCGCAGTTCGCCACCTGTCCGATCACCTCCCCGGTGAAAGGGTCGTAGACGTCGACTCGGCCAGTGGCGCGATGCTCGTCGACGTTTGTGGGAACCGCGGCAATGGCGGCCTCGCGACGGTTTGCGGCGTCGTCAGGCTGCGGCACTTTGTGGCCTTTCTTTCTCGGAACCGGTTCGTGCATAGAGGGTTCGGGTGGACCGGCTGCGTAGCCAGGTCGCGATGATGTTCACGCTCAGCGCGGTGAACAGGATGGCCAAGCCAGGCATCGCGACCAGCCACCATGCCGAGGTCAAATACTCGCGGCCCTCGGCCAGCATGAGTCCCCATGACGATTCGGGCGGCTGGATACCGAGGCCCAGGAAGCTCAATGATGCCTCCGTCAGCATCATCACCGCCAGTTCGAGGGTGGCCAGAACAACCAAGGGAGCCAACAGGTTCGGCAGCAGGTGCCGCGCGATGATCCGCAGATCCGACGCTCCTAGCGCACGCGACGCCTCGACGAACAGCACCTCACGCAGGGAGAGTATGAGACCGCGGGAAACCCTGGCGTACACCATCCATCTCGTCACGGCCAGCACTAGCACCACGTTGAGGAAGCTGGGGCCCGCCAGATACAACACCAGCAGAGCGATCAGCAAGGACGGCACACTCATCTGCAGGTCGACGAACCGCATGACAATGTCGTCGAACCAACCCCGGTAGTAGCCGGCGATGAGGCCGATGACGGTGCCGACGAGCCCAGAAACCAGAACACTCGCCACACCGACGGTCAGCGAGATCTGCGCCCCCAGCATGAGTCTGGAAAGTTCGTCGCGACCGAGGGCGTCGGTTCCCAGCACGTGCACACCGCCGCCGCGGTCCGTCATGGGCGGCAAGTTGCGCAGTGACACATCCTGTGCGTAGGGGTCGAACGGTGCGAGCTGGTGTACGAAAACGGCACTGGTCACCACGATCATCAGGATGACGACACTGATGGTGACGAGTTTGTGGGTCCATGCGAACCGGCCGACACTCGATAGCAGTCTCATGGCATCACCCGAGCATCGAAACGCCGCCGTCAACGTAAAGGCCGATGCCAGTGATGAAGGCGGAATCTTTGGACAACAGATATTCGGCAGCCGCTGCCTGATCGTCGGGTTCGGCAAGGCGGCCCAACGGGATCCCCGGCCGAAACTGCTCGAGGGAGCCCTTCAGTTTGGCGTCCAACACCCCCGGCCCGTCCGTACGCACTGCCTGCTCGATCATCGCTGTGCTGGTGACACCGGGACATAAGCAGTTGGCTCGAACGCCGCTACCTGCCAGTTCCAGGGCAACCTGCTTGGTGAGGTGCAACACCGCCGCCTTACTCGTCGCATACGCGGATTGGTTCATCCGTGCCGCAGCGGCGGTGACCGATGCGACGGTCACGATCGCCCCCTTGGTGGCGACGAGTTCGGGTGTGGCTGCGCGGATCGCGACGAAAGTACCGGTGAGGTTGACTTCCATGATCGTCCGCCACAGCGTCAACTCGATATCGGTGAATCTCGCCGCGGTCTGCCGAATCCCTGCCGCGGTGATCAGCCCATACAACGATCCGAAGTTGCGTACGGTCTCGGCCACCGCCGCCGCCATCGCATCCTCGTCGGTGGTGTCGGCGGGCACGCCGATGACATCGAGGCCGTCGTCTTGCATCCGTGCCGCGGCATCCATCACCGCGTCGGGTTTGAGGTCGACGATGGCAACCCGGGCGCCCGAGGTGGCGAGCCGGCGTGCCATCGCTTCGCCCATTCCGCCTGCGCCGCCGGTGATCAGCACCGGCTCACCGGCGAACTTCGATCCCTTGTCGGTCACACCGAATCTCCAATCTGGATGGTGCCAATTGCCGTTGTCGTTCTGCGGCGATCGACGTTCTCAGTCCACAATTCGAGCGACACCTGCCCGGACGCTTCGTCGAGCCCGGTCACGCGTCCGCGGCAGATGATCGGTGCACCGACCAGGTCGGTGCCCGTGTACCGGGCTCCGAAATTGCGGTACCAAGCACCGCTGCCCACCCAGTCCTGGCCCAGCTGGGCTAGAAATGCGGCTTTCAGGAAGCCGTGCACAATGACACCGTCGAAGCCGCGTCGACGCGCATAGTCAACGTCGTAATGGATGCCTGAAAAGTCATGCGCTGCACCGGCATAACGAACCAGTTGCGCTGCGGTTGTGGTGTGCACCCGCGCTGGCAACTCGAACCCGACGCCCGCGTTGACGATGCGATCGGGGATCACTGCTCATCACCTCCTCGGTCGAGGCGGAAGCTGAGGACGTGGCCACAGCGGCTGGTGGCGACGAGCGCGCCTGTTTGGTCGCGCATCTCATTGATCCGGACGCGAAACAGCAACGTACCCCGTGATCCTGCTTTCTCGTAGACCTCGGTGTAGCGAGTGGTCACAGTGATCACATCGCCGACTCGGATGGGTCTTTCGTAGGTGACTTCGTTGAACGCATTGCCGCCACCGGTCATCGGGTACGGAAGGCGATGGAGGAAGCTATCGAGGTTGAGATCGCGACGCTCGACGGGATCGAGGGCGGCGAAGTATGTCGCCGGAGCAGACGTGCCTGCGGTGGCACCGATTGCCTCCGCGAAGGCTGCGACATCGTTTTCCTCGACTCGATAGGTGAATGTGCCTGCGGCCTGTCCGAGGCGCACCGCCGCGCGAAGCCTGTCCAATGGCAGTCCGTCAACGCCGTCGGGTTCAGCGGTCGCAACACATTCACCCTCGACGGTGACCCGGTCGTCTTCATCGCGGACCCAGACGCTGCAACGTAATTCAGTCGATCCGTCGTCGACGGGGGTCGCACTGACGAGCCGCCCACCGAATCGCAAGGCACGCCCAACGGCGTCGGGCTTCAGATAGCGGACGGACAAGTCGCGGATCACGCAGTCGGGACCAAGCCAGCTGACCAAGAGGCGGCGCAGCACGGCTGCCTTCCACGTGCCGTGCACCAGTGGTTCTTCGAATCCGCGGGCCTGTGCGACGGCACGGTCGAAATGAATCGGAGAGTAGTCGTCGGCTGCGGCCGCCCAGCGCAGAAGATGCTCCGTGGACGGGGACACCACTCGTTCGTCGAAGTCCTGCATCGCGACTGCGCTCATGCCGCACCCCCGATGTGAATGCTCGTTCCCTGAGCGACGCCGACCAACTCGCCACGGGTGTCGGTGAGCCGCGTCGTGTAGACCACCCTGACAAGTCGCCTGCCGCCAGTGGTTCGGCGCTCGGCGATCTCGGTAATCTGCGATACCGCATAGAGCAAGCCAATACTTGGAGGCGCCTCGTCGCGCCACGTGCTGCCTCCGTCAATGGTCTGGTCAAACCCCGCCAGCCGCGGCAACCCTGCCCTCATCGCGAACACGAGTGGGTCGGGACAGACATCGGCGATGCCGAGCGGGACGTCCACGTCACCGACAACGGCCGCGATCGCAGAGTGGACACGGTCGACGTGCTCTCGTGACACGTTGATGGTTTGCGCGGGCGCCACCATGCCCACGCGGACTTCGCCGCACTCCGACAGCTGCGACCAAGCGGTTGCGGCATCAACGCGGTTGACTGAGTCGATGGTCATCGGTGCTGGCCTTCTTAGGAAACGATTCCAACGGGAGGTCTGCAAAAGGCCGGCAGGGCGCTACCGCGCCGCCTCACTGGCTGTGAATTACCGGTCAAAGTCACTACTTTCCGCAGTATCGGCCCAGGGCGGCCTGCCGTGCCGCTGTGGCGGGCGCCTCGGGAACCGTTTTCAACGTCGTTCCAGAAGAGACTACGGTCACACTACGAGTCTCTGCAAGCATGAATCACAACAAACTGATCTGTCAGGACGCGCGTACCGCGCTCGGGGCTTTCCAGTCGGTCGACGGGCGCACGATCAACCGTGTGGGCAGCACGACGGTGTGCACTGCCGGCTTCTTGTTGTCGAGCAGATTCAGCACGATTGTGGCGGCGCGACGCGCCAAATCCTCTACGTCACGGGCCATTGCGGTAATTCCCGGGGTATGTAATGCCAGTAGCGGACCGTCTTCGGAGGCGGCGAGCGCGATGTCTTCCCCGACCCTGACTCCCCGGCGCCGCAGCTCGCCGATTACCCCGGCGATTGCCGCCGTGTTGCCGTTTCCGATCACGATTGCCGTTGGGGGGTGCGGATCGTCCATCAGGCGCCCAACCGACTCGATGCCGAATTCCATCGAACCTCGGCCTGCGAGGATGAACTCAGGACGCAGAGGAGCGCCCAGCCTGGCCAGCGTCTCACTGAGACCCCGTACCCGCGATCGGCTCGGATACGCCGTGAGCGAGCCGCTGATCACTCCGATCTCCCTGTGCCCCCGGTCGACCAGATGCTCGGCGAGCATCTGTGCGCCCATTCCGTGATCGCTGACGACCGCGCTGAACTCGTTGGACTCGACCTCTCGGTCAAGCAACACAACGGGTATCGGCAGTGCGGACAAGGCGGTCACCAGCTCTGGGTTTGTGTCGTCCGAAAAGGCCGCCAACAGGGCGTCGACCCGCCTCTGGTGCAAGAGACGGACATTTTCGATGTCGTTGTCGGACTGGCCGTGCGAATTCGCAAGGATGACACCATATCCGGCCCGCCGGAACTCGCTCTCAACCACGTCGATCATTTGGGCGACGACCGGATTGAGCACATCGTTCACGATGACCCCGACGGTCTGCGTGTAGCCACGCCGCAGACCCGCGGCCACCAGATCCGGTTTGTATCCAACTTCCTTGACAGCGGCAAGGACACGTTCGCGCAACTCGACGCTCACGTTGGGGTGACCACTGAGGACCCGGGTCACCGAAGACGGGGCGACGCCTGCCCTTGTGGCGACATCACGGATGGTCGCCATATCAGTTCCTCCGCCTCATGGGGACGGTTGGCATCCCGGTAATCATGTCAGCTTCGCACACAGAGCAAGCACCGGCAAAGACAACACGATAACCAACAGCAGGTAGACGAGATTTCGCCGGGCAACCTCGAACCCGCTCACCCCAAAGCGTCCGGCCAGGAACACATTCAACCCGCTGACCGGTCCCACCGCGGCGGCCGTGCCCCACGCGATAGTCCCGGCAAGGGCGAACAGGGTCGGTTCGCTGATAACCGGCCCGAAGACAGATGCCACGGCCGCGATCGAGATGACCGGGTGAACACCGACGAGCGCGACGAGCGTCATCGCAAGGACCGAGAACCAGGCGAACCACACCGTGTAGTACTGCCCGGGAATCGTGAAACCGACCACGTCCAGCAGGGCGCGAAGGCCCGCCGACAACATCCCCGCCGCCGTGAACAGCACCGCCTCGCTGCGCATCGGAAGTAGTCCGTGAACAACATGGCCCCCGAGGACGCGGTGAAGATCCCGCGCGCGGGTGGCTGCCACGACGAGTGCGGACGTGAAAAGCGAGACGATGAGCACGACGATGGCGAGCTTGATGCTCGGCAACATCATGTGCAATCCGATCACGAAGCCCGCCATAATGATCGGCAACAACAACACTCGCCCGGAAAACGGATAGCCGTGATAGTCCGGCAGCCGGTCTCCGAATGCTCGTACCGTCATCGTGGTGCTGACAGTGAACGCGGTGAGGGCCAACAGGCCGCCGCAGATCAACAACACGTTGGTGATCGCAGCCCCGGCATAGGTCAAGGCGGCGGCGCTTGCGCCCCAGAACGGTGACCAGAATGCGCCCGGCGAAAACGCGCGCGACAGCAGTAATGCGTCTGTCATGCACAGTTTGCCGCTGCGTCGCAGTCGATCTCCCACGAGAGTCACCGCGCTGATGTTCATCACAGCGCCGAGAAGCTGGACGATCACCGCGGTACGCCAGACAGCCGCAGCGCCCGTCAACCGCGGCCGGTGGATTCCCGCGTCGCCAGTGATCAATCGCACGAACGACACCGCGGTGAGCATGCCGATCAATGTCTGGTTGAGCGTCAGCAGCTGACCGATCGCCGGGCGGGCACCGAAGAGCAGAGCCGCTCCCAGCGCACACAAGCCGAACGCTACCAGTACGAAAGCCAGCAGACGCTGCGCCTGTGGCAGGCCGAAGAAACCCAGTACTGCCGCAACGAGCGTTGCCATACCGGCACCAAGGTCGAATGTCGGGAATACGACAGACGTGGGCACCAGAAGCATGTTCGCCGCCAACACAATTCCGAAGAAGACGTCGACCCACCGAGCCTTCGGGGCGCGCTCTTCGCCACGCGGCTGCCTCCACGTCTGTGCCGACTCGTTCGTTCCCGTCGTCTCAGGTCTCCAATTGCGCGAAGACCGGTCGTAGGGAATCTTTCGCCTCGAGGCCGATCCCGGGCACATCGGGCAATGTGATGTACCCGTCGAGCACATGGTCGCCATCGGCGAATCCGCCGAATGGCTCGAATATTCCGGGATACGACTCGGATCCGCCGAGACCGCAGGCGGCCGCAATCGCGAGATTGAACTGGTGTCCTCCGTGCGGGACGCAGCGCTCGGCCTTCCAGCCGTTCTTGTCCAGCATCGCGAGAGTGCGTTGGTATTCGGTGAACCCATAGCTCAGAGCCGAATCCATCTGTAGCACATCGCGATCGGACCGCAGGCCGCCGAAGTGGACTAGATTGGCGGCCTCCTGCCGGGAGAGCAGGTTCTCCCCCGTCGCGAGCGTGCCCGGGTAGTGTGCCGCTGTCGCGGCCAGCCCTTGGAAATCCAGTGGGTCGACGGGCTCTTCGTACCAGTGCAGCGGGAGTGGGGCGAGCGCCTGCGCGTACTCGACGGCGACATCGACGTCGAAGCGGCCGTTGGCGTCGACTGCAAGAGAGCAGCCGTCGGGAAGCACATTGAGCACGGCCTCGATTCGGGCGAGATCCTCGGCGAGCGGCGCCCCGCCGATCTTCATCTTCACCGTTCGATAGCCGAGATCGACATAGCCGAGCATCTCGGAGCACAGGGCGTCGATTCCTCGATCGGGGTAGTAATAGCCGCCTGCGGCGTACACCCAGACCCGGTCCAATGGTGTGCCGAGACCGACCGGCGACCTTGCGGCCATCAGGTTCTGCACGCTGACGCCGGCCAGTTTGGCCGCGAGGTCCCAGGCCGCCATGTCAAGGATGCCGACGGCGACCGCACGGTCTCCGTGACCGCCGGGTTTCTCGTTTGTCATCGCCGCGGCCCAGATTCGTTCGGGATCGAGGTGTCCCGTGCCGGGGTCGATCAAGGAGTCCGGGTCGGCCTCAAGGACTCTGGGGATGATGCGGTGCGACAAGATGCCCGGCTGGGCGTAGCGGCCGTTCGAATTGAAGCCGTAGCCCACCACCGGCTTACCGTCGCGGATTTCGTCAGTGACGATCGCCAGCACACTGACGTCCATCTTCGAGAAATTGATGAACGCGTTTGCCATCTGGCTGGCGATCGGCACGGTGATATGACGGATGTCGACGATGCGCATGTCAGGCGCGCACCCCGAGTTCGACACCCGCCGACTGCATCGCCAGGCGGATGTTCTCGCGAGCGCCTTCCTCCAGGGGCATCAGCGGCGATCTCACGTAAGCCGAACGCAGAATGCCCCGCTCCACCAGTCCGAGTTTCATTGCCGGGGTCGACTCGATGTGCGATGCACGGTGATAGACGGCCTTGGTGATCGGCAACATCCGGTCGTGCACCTCTTTGGCCGAGTCATAGTCGTGCGCCTTTGCCTTCTGCAGCAGTTCGACCAGCAGCTCTGGGATGAGTGCGCCGTATCCGACCAGCGCACCGTCGGACTCCCACATGGTGTGCAGCAGGAATTCGTCCTGGCATGTGAGCATCTGTATCTCCGGGAAATGCTCGCGAATCACCGGCACCTCGGTATCCCAGCGAATCATGTCGCGAGCCCCGTCCTTGATCGCGAAAACCCCCTCGAGGGCGCAGAGCTCCAGCAGCAACGCCAGATTGAACGTCGCCTTGGTGTTGTTCGGGAACTGGAACGCGATGATCGGGAGGTGCGCCGCCGACCACACAGCGCGGTAGCGATCCTGCACCGATCCCGGCTGAAAGCCGAACCGGACGGCAGACGGCGGCGGGAAGATCAGCAGCGAGTCAGCACCGTTCTCGGCGGCACGCTCGGCCTCGGCGGCGGCCAATCGGGTGCCATCGCCTATCACGCCCGCTACGACGTGGAGGTCCTTGAACTCCGATTTCACGACGCGCACGATGTCGGCACGTTCATCGCTGGTCAGAGCGCTGCCTTCGCCCGCGTGGGAGTTGAGCACGATTGCCACGACTCCTGGAATCGATTCCATCCACGACACATAAGAGACAAGGCTGTCGAAATCAACATCCCCCTTGTCGTCGAACGGGGTGACGATGGCGGGAACGAGGCCCCGCAAGTCAGGAGCGGACATGATCGCCTCTCTTGAAGCAATAGATGGTCAAGCACATTGAAACAGCGGCTAACGGCTTAAGGCAAGCGAGATCTCGGAACGCCAGTCGTCGATTGCCGTCGTCGGGTGACCACCCGGCCCGCCGATCACCCTGCCGAGGTGCCACTGCGAGGGGAGCCGCGGGATAGCTGCGGGATGTTGGTGAAGGTCTAGACGAGGCACGCGCCGACGTCCTAGGGTTGGAATCGATACGATACCGAGTGACGAGGAGCGGCCCGTGACGAACTCCGACACCTACGACGTCCTGGTGGTGGGTGGCGGAGGCGCGGGGTTAGCAGCCGCCGTCGTGGCGGCCGAGCGCGGCGCGTCGGTAGCGCTGGTGGAGCGCCAAGACAAGCTGGGCGGGACAACCGCCTATTCGGTGGGTTCGCTGACCGCTGCCGACACTCCGTTACAGCGCCGCAAGGGAATCCATGACGATCCCGTTGAACTCGTTGAGGACATGTGGGCATTTGACCCCGCCCTACTTCACGGGGATGCGCCCGAGTTGCGGCGACTCTATGCCGTCGAGTCCGGGCGAACGTACGACTGGCTCGTCGACCACGGAGTGGTGTTTGCAGGGCCATACCCTGAGCCGCCGCACCGAGTTCCACGGATGCACAATGTGATTCCCAATTCGCGTTCCTACATCGCCCGGCTGTCATCGGCCGCTCGCCGCGCCGGTGTCCAGATTCGCCTCCGGACGGAGGTGACGCGCCTACTGACCGATGGTGATGCGCACGTCACCGGCTTGGAGACCAGCGGTCCGTCTGGCATGTCTCAACTTCTGGCTCGCCGAGGCGTCATTCTCGCGAGTGGCGACTTCAGCGGCAACGCCACCATGCGCAAGGAGCACTTGCCGGAAGGCGCGCACCGAGCGATCCCGATCAACGAAGGAGCGCTGGGGCTCGGACACCAACTGGCCGCCGAAGTCGGTGCCCAGCTTGTGCAGATGGACCAGCTGTTCGGCCCGCAACTGCGCTTCCCCCCACCCCCCAAAACCGGCTTTCTCGACCGGCTTCCGCTGTGGCAGTGGCTGTGTCGGCTGGAGGGGATGGTGGTTAGCCTTCTTCCGTCTGCGGCCCTGCGGCCGATCGTCAAGTCGCTGTTGGTGTCGCACATGTCGCCGAGCAACGCATTGTTCGATGCGGGTGCCGTGCTGGTGGACGGCTCTGGCGCCAGGATTGGCTCCGAACAGGCTCCTGCTGAAGAACTTTCGCGCCGACCAGACCGCCGCGGATTCATCGTCCTCGACGAAACCACCGCTGCCGAATTCGAGCACGAGCCGAACTACATCTCGACCGCGCCGGGGATAGCGTTCGCATACTTCAGCGACTACGTCCGCGGTCGGCCCGACCTCATCACCCGCGCCCCAAGTGTCGACACACTTGCCGAGGCCATCGGCGTGAACCAGCACAATCTGCAGGACACCATTGCCTCGTCGATACTTCGGCCGCCGCTGGTGGCGATGGGCCCGGTGTTCAGCATGCTCACCGTCACCGAGGGCGCGTTGGCCGTCGACACCGACCTGCGCGTGTTGCGCGGCGACGGCTCCCCCATCGGTGGTCTGTATGCCGCGGGCGGCGTAGGCCAAGGCGGCATGCTGCTCAAGGGGCATGGCCACCACATCGGATGGGCGATGACGTCGGGACGACTCGCAGGCCAGGCCGTGACACGCAACCTCAACCGAGGCGCATCATGACCACCGCGCCCACACTGACCCCCGCTGATCTGGACTTTCTGCGCTCGGTCGACAGCCCCACCATTGCCAACGCCATCGAACGGTTCAAGGTTCGGCCGCTCACCGACGGGTTTGTCGGGGGCCAGGTGCGCTGCGCCTTCCCCGAGCTGGGTCCGATGGTTGGTCGCGCGCTCACCGTCACGATGCGCAACCCGGGTGACCGCCCCGCCTCCCGTGAGGGCTTCTGGCGGATGTGGGAGCAACTTGAGGCCATGGCGGGTCCGACGGTGCTCATGATCGCCGATCACAGCGGCGCGCCGCACCGGGTGGCCTACGCCGGCGAGATCATGACCAAGCTCGCACGCAGACTGGGCGCCGTCGGCATGGTAACCGATGGCGGGCTGCGCGACCTTGCCGAAGTGCGAGCACTGGGTTTCCACTACTTCATGCGGTATCCAGTTGTGTCCCATGCGAATTTCGAGATCGCAACCGTCGGCGAGCCCATCGAGTTGGATGGACAACGAATAGAGACAGGCGATCTGGTCCATGGCGACGCCAACGGAATCGTGCTGATTCCGTGGGAAATAGTCCCAGAGCTACCCGAGGCCGTGGAGAAGGTGCGTTCCGCTGAAGCCGCGGATATGGCCTTTATCGATGGTCCCGAATTCACACTTGGCGGGTTCAAGGACCGCAGGGGATACGGCTCCGGCAAGTGACGACGACAATGCGCTGGGGCATCATCGGCGTCGGGGATGTCACGGAAGTCAAGAGCGGACCGGCTTTTCAACGCATCCCTGGCGTCGAACTCGTCGCGGTCATGCGTCGCACCGCCGAAAAGGCACGCGACTACGCCAGGAGGCACGGAGTTCCGCGGTGGTACTGCGACGCTGATGAAATCCTGCGCGCCGACGACATCGACGCGGTGTACATCGCCACCCACCCGAACAGTCACGCTGACTACACGCGCCGCGCCGCTGCTGCGGGCAAGGCAGTTTTCGTCGAAAAGCCCATGGCCGTCAACGCCGAGGAATGCCGTTCGATGACAACGGCCTGCCAGGCAGCGCGCGTGCCGCTTTGGGTGGCCTACTACCGGTGCGCCCTGCCTCGTTTCGAATACGTTCGCCGACTGATCGCCGACGGCGCCATCGGCGAAGTGCGGGCCGTGCATTCGATCCGGTTGCAGACTCCGCGGCCACAGGCGTGGCAGAACTCGGTCGGTTTGTCCGGCGGCGGCTGGTTCTTCGACGCCGCCTGCCACACTCTCGATTGGTTGGATCACGTATTCGGCCCGCTGAGCGACGTAGCCGGTCATGTCGTCGGCCACGGTCGTGGTGTCGAGGACACCGTCAGCCTGTGCTACACGCTTCCAGGCGACATCATCGGCTCTGGCACATGGTGTTTCGACGCAGGCGTCGACCATGACCGCACCGTGATCACTGGGACGCGCGGAACGGTGTCGTTATCGATTTCGGCGCCGGACCCGATCGAACTCAGACGGGACTCAGCGTCGGAGTACATAGAAATTCCCGATCCGCCGCATGTGCACGAACCATTGATACGCACGATCGTTGACGAGTGGCGTCAGACCGGCGTCTGCGTCAGCACCGGTGTCAGCGCCACCCGGACGGCCGTCGTGATGGACGAACTGCTCGCAAATCTACGGGTGGTCGGGTAATCCCCGTCGCATAGCCCCTCCCCCTTTACCGCGAGCGTGCGTGTCTGCAGGCGACACGCCGTAGAAATTCGGGAGTTCACGCACGCTCGCGGCCGGTGAGGTGGCACGCTGCAGGGCGTGAGCACCCCGGCAGAGCCTCGGATCGTCGTCGACACCGGCGGGCTCCTCGTGACCGATGACGGTCGACGAGTCCTGGTGATCGACCGCCGCACGGGCGCTCTCGCGGTGACGGCGTTCGTGCTCGGCGTGCTGACGCTCGTCGTCGGCGGCTTCGGTGTGGTCGCGCTCGTGACCGGCACGCCGTCGTCGACCTTAGGCGCAATGTTCACCGGCGTCGGTGTCGCGCTGGCTTTACTGACGTTTCTCGTGGTGCGCAAGATCCAGCGGCGCCGTTGTCAACCGTTGGGCCACTGTCGGCCGGTGGCCGTGATCGACCGTAAGCTCGGCTTGTTCAGTTATCGCGGCGGCGCACTGGTGCAATTGGATCAGGTGCAGTTCGCACGCAAGCTCCAAATCGGTCCCAGCTCACCGAAATTAGTCGCTGTCACGCCAGGCGGAACACTTGTCCTCAAGCGCGGCAACCCATTCGACGGCGGAATCGGCGGTGTCGACGAGCTACTCAACTCCGTGGCACGCGCCAAATGACCGCGTTCATCCCCGACGAGCGTGCGCAAACTCGGGTAAAAAGGCGGCGT
Organism: Mycolicibacterium agri; assembly: GCF_002553505.1. Classification (GTDB taxonomy): domain Bacteria; phylum Actinomycetota; class Actinomycetes; order Mycobacteriales; family Mycobacteriaceae; genus Mycobacterium; species Mycobacterium agri. The sequence goes on from NZ_PDCP01000009.1 coordinate 90,122, forward strand.
GTCGCCTGCAGACACGCACGCTCGCGATAGGAAGGGTGAGGGGCTGCAGAAAGGGTGGGGCACGGGAAGGTGAGGGGATTACGAAACTGTGACCGCCGCCGCTGAGTGACAATTCTGCACGGGTAACTCCAAGGTTGCTGTGGTAGGCCTTGGAGTTGTGGACAAGCCCCCCAAGAAATCGCTGAGTTGGCACGGGACACCACTCACCCGGCGCTCGGTACTCGCCGGTGCCGCGGCCGTCGGCGCGTTTCTCATCGTCGATTTCGGCGCTGTGGCCTATGCGAACAATTGGATCGCCGGCGGCAGGCGCCTGACCCGCGCCGACTTCATCGACCTTTTCCGCGCCGTTTCCGGCAACCACCCCGGCTTCCGAAAGAACCACGCCAAGGGCGTCGCCGTCACCGGATACTTCGACAGCAACGGCGACGGTTGCGCGCTGTCCAAGGCCGTCGTCTTCGCGGCCGGTCGTACACCGGTGTCAGGCCGGTTCTCGCTTTCCGGTGGTGACCCCGATGCCGCCGACACTGCCGGTGCCGCACGCGGTCTCGGATTGGCGTTCGCGTTTCCCGACGGCAGCCAGTGGCGCACAGCGATGATCAATCTGCCTGTGTTCCCGGACAATTCGCCGCAGGGCTTCTACGACCGGACACTCGCGTCGAAGCCGGTGCCCTCAACCGGTCAGCCCGATCCCGCAGCGATGTCGGCGTTCCTGGCCGCCCACCCGGAAACAAAAGCGGCGATGGCGATCATCAAAACGCAGCCGCCGACAAAAGGTTTCGCCGACAGCACATTCCGTTCACTCAACACCTTCTTCTTCGTCGACGACGCCGGAACCCGCACCCCGGTGCGGTGGTCCTTCGTTCCGCAACAGGATGCCGCACCGCCAAAAACGGGTGAGCCAGACATGCTGTTCGACGCCCTGATTCGGCAGATGCAAACCGGTCCACTGCAGTGGAAGCTGGTCCTGACCGTCGGCACACCCGACGACCCAGTCACCGACCCGACGCTGCCGTGGCCGGGCGATCGGCGCACCGTGGACGCGGGCACACTCACGCTGACCACCATCGAGGCCGACCAGCCGGGCAACGCACGCGACATCAACTTCGATCCGCTCGTGCTGCCAGAAGGTATCGAGCCCTCCGACGACCCCCTGCTCAGCGCTCGGTCTGCGGTCTATGCGGCCTCGTACCGGGCACGAACAAGCGAACCGCAGTCACCGGCAACGGTGCAAGTGAACGAGGTGACCTCATGACGACGCTGGCCTCGCGCTATCCGATCCGCACCCGTGTGCTGCACTGGCTGACCGCGCTACTGGTTTTCGCCGCGCTGTTCGTCGGGTTCGTCATGGTGAACTCGATCGGCTCGTACCACGTGTTGGTGGGCGTGCACATGACGCTCGGCGTGACGATCCTCGTGATCGTGGTCGTGCGGGTGGCGAACCGGTTCACCCACCGTGCACCACGGCTGCCCGATTCCGTCGGCCGGCTCGAACACAAGCTCGTCGTCGGCTCCGAGCTGACCCTGTATGCCGTGATGCTCGCGCAGCCGCTCGTGGGTTGGGCGATGGTGTCGGCGTCCGGAACGCCCCCAGTGATCTTCGGGAGTCTGCGACTGCCGCGGGTAGCACCCTTCGATGCTGACCTGTATTCCGTTCTGCGCCAGATACATTCGGTACTCGCCTACCTGCTGGTCGCGGTGATCGCTGCGCACATCTCGGCGGTCCTGCTGCACACCCTGACGCTGCGCGATCGGATGCTGGCGCGAATGACGTTCTGACCCGACGGGCTGACCCCGCCGGTTATCCCCGCAGCCGGGACAACACCTCGGCGACCACATCGTCGACGGCGACGTCGACCTGCTCACCGCTGGACAGGTCCTTCACACCGATCGTGCCCGCCTCGAGGTCGCGATCGCCTGCCACCAACGCGATCGACGCACCGGACCGGTCCGCCGCGCGCATGGCACCTTTCACACCGCGGTCGCCGTAGGCGAGGTCGACGCGCACGCCCGCCGCGCGCAATTGCGCCGCCAGCACCGACAACCGCATCTTGGCCTGCTCGCCCAGCGGCACACCGAACACGTCGACACGAGCGGTCGAGCCGACCGTCTTGCCTTCGGCCTTCAGCGCCAACATCGTGCGGTCCACACCCAGCCCGAAACCGATGCCGGACAGATCTTTTCCGCCGAGCTGGCGCATCAGCCCGTCGTAGCGTCCGCCACCGCCGATGCCCGACTGGGCACCCAGCCCGTCGTGGACGAACTCGAACGTGGTCTTCGTGTAGTAGTCCAGCCCGCGCACCATCCGCGGGTTGATCGCATATGGCACGCCGAGCGCATCCAGATGCGCCAGCACCGTGTCGAAATGCTGCTTGGCCGAATCCGAAAGATGGTCGAGCATCACCGGCGCGTCGGCCGTCATCTCTCGCACATGCGGACGCTTGTCGTCCAGCACCCGTAGCGGGTTGATCTCGGCGCGGCGGCGGGTCTCCTCATCGAGATCGAGTTTGAACAGGAACTCCTGCAACAACTCTCGATACTGCGGCCGACAGGTGTCATCGCCCAGCGACGTGATCTCCAGGCGGAAGCCGTCTAAGCCGAGCGACCGGAAACCGGCGTCGGCGACCGCGATCACCTCCGCGTCGAGCGCCGGATCGTCGACGCCGATGGCCTCCACCCCGACCTGTTGCAGCTGCCGATAGCGGCCGGCCTGCGGACGCTCATAACGGAAGAACGGACCAGCGTAGACGAGTTTCACCGGCAGCGGCCCGCGATCCAGGCCGTGCTCGATGACCGCGCGGATCACACCCGCGGTCCCTTCGGGGCGGAGCGTGACCGACCGGTCGCCGCGGTCGGCGAAGGTGTACATCTCCTTGCTGACCACATCGGTCGACTCGCCCACACCGCGGGCGAACAACGCGGTGTCCTCGAAGATCGGCAACTCGATGTCGGCGTAGCCGGCGCGGCGCGCGGTGGCAATCAATCCGTCGCGCACCGCGACGAACTGCGCGGATTCCGGTGGCAGGTAATCGGGAACGCCCTTGGGCGCTTGAAACTGAGTCACAAAGTCAAACCTTCGAGGAACGGGTTGGTGCGGCGTTCGAGGCCGATCGTGGACTTCTCGCCGTGCCCCGGTAGTACCACGGTGTCGTCGTCGAGCACCATCAGTTTTGTCATGATCGAGTCCAGCAGGTCGCGGCCGCTGCCGCCCGGCAGGTCGGTGCGCCCGACCGACTGACGGAACAGGGTATCGCCGGTGAACACCACCTCGGGCCCATCGGCGGCCACCCGGAACACCACCGACCCGCGGGTGTGTCCGGGCGTGTGATCGACGGTCACCACCGTGTCGGCGATGTCCAGCTTGTCGCCGTCGCGGTCGAGTTCGACAACTTGCCTGGGCTCACGGAACAGGGCACCGAACGCAGATCGGGCAATTCCCCCGATCACACCACGCCCGAATCCCTTGATCGGGTCGGTCAGCATGAACCGGTCCTCGGGGTGGATGTAGGCCGGGCACCCGTAGGTGTCGGCGACCTTCTGCGCTGACCAGATGTGATCGAGGTGGCCGTGGGTCAGCAGCACCGCCGCCGGTGTCAGCCGATTCTCGTCCAGGATCCGGCGAAGTCGATCCATGGCCCGCTGGCCAGGGTCGACGACGATCGCGTCCGCGCCGGCGTGTTGGGCCACCACATAGCAATTGCAGGCCAACATGCCCGCCGGAAATCCGGTGATGAACACGACGTTCATTTTCCCATGCCCGACCGGTGCCGCGGTTTTCCCACCCCCAGCCCATCGTGGGCCTCTTGGCCCACGCTCAGCTGCTGCTGGCACACTCGTTGCGGATCGATCAGCACACCGATCAGCACACTCAGCACACAAGGAGGACCACGGCGGTGCCGACCAACGAACAGCGGCGCGCAGCAGCAAAGCGCAAACTCGAGCGGCAACTGGAGCGACGGGCCGCGCAGGCGCGCAGGCGTCGCCTCTACACGATCATCGGTTCCGCCGTTGCCGTCGTCGCCGTGATCGCCGCGGTCGGGATCTTCGTGTTCACCAGGGGCGATTCGGACAACACCGCCACCGCGGCCACCACCACCCCGAGCGCTTCGCCGACGGAATCGGTGGAGGTCACGCAGGGCGGCCTGCCGCCGTTCAATCCGCCGGCCGATCTGGGCGCCGACTGCCAGTACCCCGCGGCGCAGCCGGCCAGCAAGCCGAACACGCCGCCGCGCACCGGCAAGGTGCCGACCGAGCCCGCGCAGGTCAGCGCCAGCATGTCGACCGACCAGGGCAACATCGGTCTGATGCTCGACAACGCCAAGGCGCCGTGCACGGTCAACAGCTTCGCCAGCCTGGCCCAGCAGGGCTACTTCAACGACACCCCCTGCCACCGGTTGACCACCGGCGGCGGGCTGTCGGTGCTGCAGTGCGGCGACCCGACCGGAACGGGCAGCGGCGGGCCGGGCTACCAGTTCGCCAACGAGTACCCGACCAACCAGTTCCAGCCCGATGACCCCAAGCTGCAGAACCCGGTGCTGTACCCGCGGGGCACGCTGGCGATGGCCAACGCCGGTCCCGGCACCAACGGCAGCCAGTTCTTCCTCGTCTACAAGGATTCGATGCTGCCGCCGAACTACACGGTGTTCGGCACGATCGACGACACCGGCCTGGCGACGCTGGACAAGATCGCCGCGGGCGGCGTCGAAGGCGGCGGGCAGGACGGTAAGCCGGCCATTCCGGTGACGGTCAAGTCCATCGGGCTGGACTAACGCCGCGTGACGACGCCTCCGCCGCCGCCTCCGTACGGCGGCTATCCACCGCCGTACGACCCCTACGCCTACCAGCGGCCACGCCCGACGAACGGCTGGGCGATCGCGTCGCTGGTCTGCGCGTTTGTGTTCGCGCCGCTGGGCATCGTCTTCGGCCACATCTCGCTGTCGCAGATCAAGCGCAGCGGCGAGGAGGGCCGTGGGCTGGCGGTGGCCGGGCTGGTCATCGGCTATGTGATCACCGTCGGCTCGATCATCGTGCTGGCCGCGGTCGTGGTGCTGTCCATCGCGACGGTGCGTCACCTCGAGGAACAATCCCGGTTGCAGCCCGGCATCACCGCAGCGCCGACGGCGCCGGGCAACGGCCTGCCGGAGTTCACTCCCCCGCCCGACCTCGGCGCTAATTGCGCCTACCCGTCCACGACCGAGCCGGCGAGCAAGCCGAACAAGCCGCCGCGGTCGGGCCGGGTCCCGACCACCCCGCAGTGGGTCAGTGCCAGCATGTCGACCAATCGCGGCAATATCGGGCTGCAGTTGGACAACGGCAAGGCGCCGTGCACCGTGAACAATTTCGCCAGCCTCGCCCAGCAGGGCTTCTTCGACGAGACGACCTGTCATCGACTGACGACGGCGCCGCAACTGGGCGTGCTGCAGTGCGGCGACCCGACCGGAACGGGCACCGGCGGGCCGGGCTACCGCTTCGCCAACGAGTACCCCACCAACCAGTTCCGCATTTCCGACCCGGCGTTGCGAACGCCGGTGGTGTATCCGCGCGGCACGCTGGCGATGGCCAACGCCGGTCCCGGCACCAACGGCAGCCAATTCTTCCTCGTCTACAAAGACTCGATGCTGCCGCCGACCTACACCGCCTTCGGCACGATCGACGCCACCGGGCTGGCGACGCTGGACAAGATCGCCGCGGCAGGTGTCACCGGCGCGAGCGATGACGGCAAGCCGGCGAACAGCGTGACGATCGAGTCCATCCGCCTCGACTAGACCCGATCCTTGGCGCGGTAGAAGAGGGGGTCCGGCTCAGGCGGCGCTGGTGACGCGGTAGACGTCGTAGACGCCTTCCACATTGCGGACCACGTTCAGCACGTGACCCAGATGCTTGGGGTCGCCCATCTCGAAGGTGAACCGGCTGATGGCCACCCGATCGTTGGACGTCGTCACCGACGCCGACAAGATGTTGACCTTCTCGTCGGCCAGCACGCGCGTCACATCCGACAGCAGCCGGTGCCGGTCGAGCGCCTCGACCTGGATCGCGACGAGGAACACCGACGACGGCGACGGCGCCCATTTCACCTCGATGATCCGCTCCGACTGCTGCTGCAGCGACGAGGCGTTGGTGCAGTCGGTGCGGTGCACGCTCACGCCGCCGCCGCGGGTGACGAAGCCCATGATGTTGTCGCCGGGAACGGGCGTGCAGCACTTGGCCAGTTTCGTCAGCACACCCGGCGCCCCCGGCACCGCGACGCCGACGTCCTCGTTGCTGCGGTGGCGCACCGGCATGGTCGCCGGCGTGGACCGTTCGGCCAGTTCGTCGGCGGCCTCGTCGTCGCCACCGAACTGAGCCACCAACCGCTGCACCACATGTCGCGCCGACACGTGGCCTTCACCGACGGCGGTGTAGAGCGCCGAGACATCGGCATAGCGCAGCTCGCGGGACAGCGCGGCCATCGATTCGGCATTCAACAAGCGCTGCAACGAAAGTCCGCCGCGGCGCACCTCACGGGCGATGGCGTCCTTGCCCGCTTCCAGCGCCTCCTCGCGCCGCTCCTTGGCGAACCACTGGCGGATCTTGGCCTTCGCCCGCGGCGACACCACGAACTGCTGCCAGTCCCGCGACGGCCCGGCGTTGGGCGCCTTCGACGTGAAAATCTCGACCACTTCGCCGTTTTCCAGCTTGCGCTCCAACGCGACCAGGCGGCCGTTGACCCGCGCGCCGATGCAGCGGTGGCCGACCTCGGTGTGCACGGCGTAGGCGAAGTCCACCGGCGTCGATCCCGTCGGCAGCGTGATCACATCGCCCTTCGGGGTGAACACGAAGATCTCCTGCACGGCGAGGTCGTAGCGCAGCGACTCCAGGAACTCGCCGGGGTCGGCGGCCTCCCGTTGCCAGTCGAGAAGTTGCCGCATCCAGGCCATCTCATCGACCTCGGCGGCGGCGTGACCGGACGGTACGCCGTTGCGGCCCTTGGCTTCCTTGTAGCGCCAGTGCGCGGCGATGCCGTACTCCGCGGTGCCGTGCATGTCGTGGGTGCGGATCTGCACCTCCAGCGGCTTGCCCTCAGGACCGACGACGGTGGTGTGCAGCGACTGGTACACCCCGTAGCGCGGCTGCGCGATGTAGTCCTTGAACCGGCCCGCCATCGGCTGCCACAGCGAATGCACCACGCCCACAGCGGCATAGCAGTCGCGGATCTCGTCGCACAGGATGCGGATGCCGACGAGGTCGTGGATGTCGTCGAAGTCGCGGCCCTTGACGATCATCTTCTGGTAGATCGACCAGTAGTGCTTGGGCCGACCCTCCACGGTGGCGTTGATCTTCGACTTCGCCAGTGTCGCACTGATTTCCGAGCGCACCTTGGCCAGGTAGGTGTCGCGCGACGGCGCCCGGTCGGCGACCAGGCGGACGATCTCTTCGTATTTCTTCGGGTGCAGGATCGCGAACGCCAGATCCTCCAGCTCCCACTTGACCGTCGCCATGCCCAGGCGATGCGCAAGCGGCGCAATGACTTCCAGCGTCTCGCGGGCCTTGCGGGCCTGCTTCTCCGGTGGCAGGAACCGCATCGTACGCATGTTGTGCAGCCGATCGGCGACCTTGATCACCAGCACCCGCGGGTCGCGGGCCATCGCAATGATCATCTTGCGGATGGTTTCGCCCTCGGCGGCCGTGCCCAGCGCCACCCGGTCCAGCTTGGTCACGCCGTCGACGAGATGGCCGACCTCGTCACCGAACTCCTGGGTCAGCGCCTCCAGCGTGTAGCCGGTGTCCTCGACGGTGTCGTGCAGCAGCGCCGCGACCAGCGTCGTGGTGTCCATGCCCAGCTCGGCCAGGATGTTGGCCACCGCCAGCGGATGGGTGATGTAGGGATCGCCGGAGCGGCGCATCTGGTCGGCATGCCGCTTCTCGGCCACCTCGTACGCGCGCTGCAGCAGCGACAGATCGGCCCTCGGGAAGAACTCGCGATGCACCGCGACCAACGGCTCGAGCACCGGATTGATCGCGCTGCGCTGCGCCGTCATACGCCGGGCTATCCGGGCGCGCACCCGCCGCGAGGTAGACGTCTTGGCGGTGTCGGGCGCGGCCGCCGGCGGTGTCTCCGGGGCCGGGCTACTCACAGGGGCTGGTTGCACGGCCTGGCCCGTACCCTGCTCCTGCGCCATCGTCACCTCCTCGCGCCCTAGATATCGAGGATATCGCCTCAGATCCTGTGCAAGCTGCTCACAGGCAGCGGTTCGAGCAGGTCGCGACCCCCGAGGGCGGTCAATTCGATCATCACCGCCGCTGCGGTCACGTTTGCTCCCGCCCTCCTCAACAACCGATGAGTGGCGGCCAGTGTTCCGCCGGTGGCCAGCACGTCGTCGATGATGACGACGTTGCGGCCGGTCAGGTCGACGCCGTCGGCGGGAACCTCCAGCGTCGCCGTCCCGTATTCGAGGTCGTAGGTTTCGCTGAACACCGGCGGCGGCAGCTTGCCCGCTTTGCGCACCGCGAGCACACCGATGTGCAGCTTGTGGGCGACCGCCCCGCCCACCAGGAAGCCCCTCGCGTCGATCCCGGCGACCAGTTCGGCGTCCGCGGCGAATTCGGACAGTGCGTCGGTGACCACCGCGAGGCCGTGCGGGTCGGCGAGGACCGGCGTCAGGTCCTTGAAATGGACGCCGGGTTCGGGGAAGTCGGGGACCTCGCGGGTCAGCGACTTGATGGCGGCGACGGCGTCGTCGGTGCTGCTCACTGCTCCAGCACCCATCGGTCCATGTTCCATCCCGCGCCCCAGCGGGTCGGATTGCTGCTCACGGCGTACATCTTCGTCGAAGTGATCAGCGTGCGCTGCTGACGGTACAGCGGCAGCGTCGGCACGTCGGCCCACAGCACCGGTCCCGCCTCCCCCAGCAGGCGCGCCAACTCCTTGGGGTCGGAGGTGACCGCCAGCGCGTCGATGATGCCGTCGATGCGCGGGTTCGAGTACCCCGACAGGTTGTTGCCGTTGCCGGTGTGCAGGTCGTAGGCGTCCATCGCCGACGACCCGGTCGAGCCGCTGCCCGTCGCACCGCCGGTGCTGGCCAATAACACGTCGATGTTATTGGCGCGCAACGTCAATGGGCCGGTGTCTTCGGATGCGGCGTCTTGCACGGTGATGCCCGCCGGTGCACACGATTTGGCGATGACGCCGATGGTCGCGGCCAGGCGCGCGTTAGGCGCCTGATAGCCGATCCGCACCGTGAGCGGCTCGTTGTCCAGTGCCTCCCGTGCGGCGTCGGGGTTGGCGGCGATGAACTGCTCGGCGCCGACGGTCTCGCCGCTGTTGACGGCCTCCTCGATCACCGGGTTGAGCCGGGTGTTGGCGATCGGCACCTCGGCGTTGCGGGCGATCACGTCGCGCGGTGTGCACAGCGCCAGCGCGCGGCGCGCCTCCGGTGCCGCCATCGGCCCCTGCGCGGCGAAGATCAACTGCTCGATGCCCGCCGACGGGCTGTCGGACTGGGTGTAGTCCTCGGGCATGTTCAGCACACCCGACGAGCCCGCGGCCACGTCGACGACGTCGACGGCGCCGTTGTTGAGTTGGTCTTGGACGTCGGCGCCGCGCGGCCGCACCGTGATCTTGTTGGTGACGGGTTTCGCGCCCCACCATTTGTCGTTGGCGACCAGCACCACCGCGCCGTCCTCGGTGACCGATTCCAGTTTGTAGGGCCCCGACGACGGGAACCGTTTCAGGTCCAGGTCGGGCGTGAGATTCCAGATCGTGTTCCACGCCTGGGCGATTCGGTCGATGGTCGGGCCGTCATTGTTGAGGATGGCGCCGGTGACGTCGACGCCGAGTTCGTCGGCGATGACGTGCGCAGGCATCAGCGAGGTGGCCGCGAACAACTGCCCGTAGTCGACGAACGCGCGGTCGGCGGCGAACGAAACTCGCGCCCGCTTCTGCCCCGGTGCGCAGTCGATGGTTGCGATGTCGCGGTAGCCGGCCTGGTTGGCGGCGTCGAAGCCCGGGAACCGGCCGGACTGCGCGGCCCAGGCCAGCACCAGGTCGTCGCACGTGACGGGCTTGCCGTCGGAGTAGACCGCCTGGTCGTTGATCACGTAGTCGAGGACCAGCGGCGCCCTGCCGACGACCGCGATGCTGCCGAAGTCGTGGTCGCCGACGATCTGGCCGTCGGGGCCGTGATAGTTGAACCCGGTCAGCACCCGCGCGAAGGCCTGTGGGCCGCCGGAGGCCGCGCCGGCGACGGTGTTGGTGTTGTACGTCGTCAGCGTGCCGTCGACGGCGTAGGTGATCTCGGACGCCGGACTGTCGGAGCACGATGACAGGCCAAGGGCGCAGGCAAGAGCGACTGCCATCGCGGCGGCGATCCCCCGCAAGCGAGCCGTCATCGGCTACCGCCGCCGGGCGTTCCGCTTACCCGAGGGGCGGCCGGTCCTGCTGCTGGTCGGCCGGATCGGCCGCGCGCCGGGCGCAGGCTTGTCGGCGACGGAGGTCTTGCCCCGCGGCGCAGCGGCCGTCGTCGCGGCGACAGTCTCCTTGGTGTCCTTCTCGTCCTGCTCGGCGTCCTCAGCGTCGTCGATGGTGTCCTCCGGGCCGCGGGCGCGACCGGACTTGCGCCGATTGAGCACCCGGCGGGTGTGGTTGCGGACCAGATCGGTGCGCTCCCGCAGCGACACCAGCAGCGGGGTGGCGAAGAAGATCGACGAATAGGTGCCCACGACGACACCCACCAGCTGCACCAGCGCCAGGTCCTTGAGCGTGCCGACGCCCAACAGCCACACCGCGACCACCATCAGCGAGATGATCGGCAGCACGGAGATCAGGCTGGTGTTGATCGACCGCATGAACGTCTGATTGACGGCCAGGTTCGCCTGTTCGGCGAAGGTGCGGCGGGTGGTGTGCTGAAAGCCGTGGGTGTTCTCCTCGACCTTGTCGAACACGATCACCGTGTCGTACAGCGAGAAGCCCAGGATGGTGAGCAGGCCGATGACGGTCGCCGGGGTCACCTCGAAGCCCACCAACGAGTACACGCCCGCGGTGACGATGAGGTCGAAAACCAGTGTCGCCATGGCGGCGATCGCCATGTAGCGCTCGTAGCGCACCGTGATGTAGATCGTCGCCAACACCAGGAAGACCACCAACGCGATCAGCGCCTTCTTGGTGATCTGGCCGCCCCACGTCTCCGAAACCGCCGAGTCGCTGATCGCCTCCTTGCTCGGCTGGCCGTCGATCCCCTTGGGTTGGAACGCCCCGAACAGCGCGTCGCGCAGCTTGGTCGTCTCGTCGTTGTTCAGCGCTTCGGAGCGGATCTGCACCGTGGCCGACGGCCCGCTGCCGACGATCACGACCGATTCGGCGTCCTTGCCCAACGCGTCGCTGAAGACCTGCTCGACGCGTTCGGTGTCGACACCGGCCGCGGGCATGGACACCTTGGTGCCGCCCTCGAAGTCGATGCCGAAGGTGAAGCCGCGCAACACCATGCTGGCGAGGCAGACCGCGACGATCAGGCCGCTGATCCAGTACCACATCTTGCGCCGGCCGACGACCTCGAACGCCCCGGTGCCGGTGTAGAGCCGGATGAAGAAGCCGTGCTTGGGTGCTTCGGTTGCGGTGCTTTCCAGAGTCGGCGCCTCAGTGACAGCCGATTCGGTCACGTCTGGTGTGTTCTTAGCCATCGGCTATCCCCGTCCTGTCGCGTGCGCGACCCGGCGCTCGCGCGCGATCTGCTGCACGGCGCCGAGCCCGTTGAACGCCGGCTTGGCCAGCAGGGTCGACTTCGACGCCAGATACACCAGCGGCCAGGTCACCAGGAAGACGACCAGCACGTCGAGAATCGTTGTCAGGCCGAGGGTGAACGCGAAGCCCTTCACCTGGCCGACGGCCAGGATGTAGAGGACGACGGCGGCCAGGAAGGTCACGGCGTTACCCGAAACGATCGTCTTGCGCGCGCGGGCCCAGCCTCGCGGAACCGCGGAGCGGAACGAACGACCTTCGCGGATCTCGTCTTTGATGCGTTCGAAGAACACCACGAACGAGTCGGCAGTGGTGCCGATACCGATGATCAAACCGGCGATACCGGCAAGGTCGAGCGTGTAGTTGATGTATCTGCCTAGCAGCACCAGGATCGCGAAAACCATTGCGCCGGAAGCGATGAGCGACAGCGCCGTCAGGATTCCCAACACCCGGTAGTACAGCAGCGAGTACAGGAGCACCAGCGCCAACCCGATGGCACCCGCGATCAGACCAGCCCGCAGCGACGTCAAACCCAGTGTGGCCGAGACGGTTTCGGCTTCAGACGATTCGAACGACAACGGCAGCGAGCCATACTTCAGCACATTCGCCAGCTCTTTGGCCTTCGCCGCTGTGAACTGCCCGGTGATCTGGGTGTTGCCGCCCGGGATGGCCTCCTCGATCTGCGGTGCGCTGACGACCTGCGAGTCGAGCACGAACGCGGTCTGGGTACCGACGTGGGAGGCGGTGAAGTCGGCCCAGATCTGGGCGGCGTCGGGCTTGAACTCCAGCTGCACGATGTACTCACCGCGCTGCGAGTCCATGCCCGAGCTGGCGTTCTTGATCTGCTCGCCGCTGATGATCGACTTGTCCAGCAGGTAGACCTGCGAGTGATCCGTCGAGCACGTCACCAGCGGCAGGTTGGGATCGTCGTTGCCTGCCAGCACGTCGTCGTCGTTGCAGCGGGTGGCCTGGAACTGCAGCGCCAGGATCTGGATCTGCTGTTCGGTGCTCTGCCGCAACGCCTTCTCGTCGGCGATGCGCTGTGCGAGGTCCTTCTTGGGGTCCTGGCCTGGCGCAGGCGCCTGCTCTCCCTGTGCCGGCGGCTGGTCGCCCGGCGCCGGCGGTTGGTCGCCCGGTGCCGGCGGCTGTTCACCCGGCGCGGGTGGCGGTGGCGGCGGGCTCGGCGGCGGCTCCTGCGGATAGGGCCGCGGTTGCGGCGGCGCCTCAGGGGCGGGCGCCTCGGCCGGTGCACCGGGCTCGGTGGGCGCACCGCCCTGCTCTGCGGGCGCGGGTGGCGGCGCCTCGGCTGGACCGGGCTGCCCCGGCTGGCCGGCGGGCGGGCCCGGCTGGCCCGCGGGCGGGCCGCCTGGCGCGGGGCCCTCCTCGGGCGGCTGCTGGCCGGGCTGCTGAGCGGCGATCACGTGGATGACCGGGCGGATGTACAGCCGCGCGGTCTGCCCCAGGTTGCGGGCCTCGTTGCCGTCGGTGCCCGGCACGGTGATGACCAGGTTGTCGCCGTCGATCACCACCTCGGACCCGCTGACGCCCAGGCCGTCGACGCGGGACGCGATGATCTGCTGGGCCTGGTTCAGCGCGTCCTGCGTGGGTGGCGACCCGTCGGGCGTGCGTGCGGTCAGCGTGACGCGGGTGCCGCCCTGCAGGTCGATGCCGAGCTTCGGTTTGGCCTGCTTGTCGCCGGTCAGGAAGACCAGAAGGTACACGCCGACCAGCAGCGCCAGAAAGGTTGCCAGGTAGCGGGCAGGGTGCACCGGCGTCGAAGGCGATGCCACGGTTCTTTGGTCTCCTCGAAATTCAGGTCGTCAGCACCGCAAAGAGTACGTGCCTGTGCTGAGTTTCCCGCCGTGCAGTCGTCAGTTACGGCGATTCGGGTCGGTGCTGTCGGTGATCTCGGTCGCGCTCGACTGCGGTTCGATCGCATCGCCGGCGTCGCCGGCTACGTCGTCATCGGCCTCGATCTTGTCCCGCACAGCCAGCTTCATCCAGGTCGTCACGACGCCAGGGGCAATCTCCAATTGCACCTCGTCATCGGTGATGCCCTTGATTTGACCGATCAGACCCGACGTGGTGTGAACGCGGTCGCCCACCCGCAACGAGTTGTGCAAGTCGATGGTCGCTTGCATTGCTTTCTTCTGTCTCCGCGAAGCGAAGAACATGAACGCACCCAAGATGATGAGCAGGGGTAAAAAGGCGACCAGATCCATGGCAGCAACTATCTCTCGTGTCGATTATTTCGGTGACGGCCCCCGGACCGCGGTGAATCTCGGAGCCTCCTAGGTGACCAGTGTGCCATTGCGGCAGCTGCTGGCCGAGTACCCCCGCGTTCTCGGCGGCCGATATCGCCGACGCGGCGGCCGTAGGCGGCGGGCCCGATCGCCACTTATGAAGTGTCCGCTACGAAATTCGTTGCTGCAATCGGCTGACACCGGGTATTCCCGCCGACGGTGCAAGAGTTTTCAATCGGATCGGTGCGTTCCCGACTAGGCTCTGACGGCGTGAGCACCCTCGAACAGAGTCGCCACCTCGCCACCGCCATCCCCGGTCCTCGCTCGAAGGAGTTGATCGAGCGCAAGGCCGCCGCCGTCTCCCGCGGCATCGGCACGACCATGCCGGTCTACGCGTCGCGGGCGGGCGGCGGCATCGTCGAGGACGTCGACGGCAACCGGCTCATCGACCTGGGGTCGGGCATCGCGGTCACCACGATCGGCAATGCCGCACCCCGGGTCGTGGAGGCGGTCCGCGCGCAGGTCGCCGACTTCACCCACACCTGTTTCATGATCACGCCGTACGAGGGGTACGTCGCCGTCGCCGAGCAGCTCAACCGGCTCACCCCCGGCAGTTACGAGAAGCGCTCGGCGCTGTTCAACTCCGGCGCCGAGGCGGTGGAGAACGCGATCAAGATCGCCCGCACGTACACCCGCAGGCAGGCCGTGGTGTCGTTCGACCACGCCTATCACGGCCGCACCAACCTGACGATGGCGCTGACCGCCAAGTCGATGCCGTACAAGCACGGCTTCGGCCCGTTCGCGCCGGAGATCTACCGCGCACCGCTGTCCTATCCGTTCCGCGATGCGGAGTTCGGCAAGGAGATCGCCACCGACGGTGAACTGGCTGCCCGCCGCGCGATCGACGTCATCGACAAGCAGGTCGGCGCCGACAACCTGGCCGCGGTCATCATCGAACCGATCCAGGGCGAGGGCGGCTTCATCGTGCCCGCCGAGGGCTTCCTGCCCGCGCTGCTGGACTGGTGCAAGAAGAACGAGGTGGTGTTCATCGCCGACGAGGTGCAGACCGGGTTCGCGCGCACCGGCCGCATGTTCGCCTGCGAGCACGAAGGCATCGAGCCCGACCTGATCGTCACCGCCAAGGGCATCGCCGACGGGCTGCCGCTGTCGGCCGTCACCGGGCGCGTCGAGATCATGGACGCCCCGCACGTCAGCGGGCTCGGCGGCACCTACGGCGGCAACCCGGTGGCCTGTGCGGCCGCGCTGGCGACCATCGAGACGATCGAATCCGAGCACATGGTCGAGCGGGCCGCCGCGATCGAAAAACTGATGAAGGACCGGCTGCACCGGATGCAGGCCGAAGACGATCGCATCGGCGACGTGCGCGGCCGCGGCGCCATGATCGCCATGGAGTTGGTGAAGGCGGGCACCACCGAACCCGACGGTGAGCTCACCAAGAAACTGGCCGTGGGTTGTCACACCGCCGGAGTGATCGTGCTGACCTGCGGCACGTACGGCAACGTGCTGCGTTTCCTTCCGCCGCTGTCGATCAGCGACGACCTCCTCAATGAAGGCCTTGACGTTCTCGCCAATGTCCTCGCCGACCTCTAAAGAACAGGAGCCAGATTCATGACCAAAGTGCAGAACTTCATCGGCGGTGAGCTGGTCGACTCGACCAGCGGCAAGACCATGCCGTTGATCGACCCCACCACCGGTGAGGAGTACGCCACCGCACCGGTCTCCAACGAGCAGGACATCGACAACGCCTACGCCGCGGCGGCCAAGGCGTTCGCCGACTGGAAGCGCACCACCCCGTCGCACCGGCAGAAGGCGATGCTCGACTTCGCCGACGACGTGGAGAAGAACGCCAAGGAGCTGGTCGAGGCCGAAGGCCGCAACACCGGCAAGCCCAATCACGTGACGATGGCCGAAGAGATCCCGCCGATGGTCGACCAGATCCGCTTCTTCGCCGGTGCGGCAAGGATGTTGGAGGGCAAGTCGGCCGGCGAGTACATGGAGAACCACACCTCGTGGATCCGCCGCGAGCCGGTGGGCGTGGTCGGCCAGGTGTCGCCGTGGAACTACCCGATGATGATGGCGATCTGGAAGTTCTGTCCGGCGATCGCCGCGGGCAACACCGTGGTGATCAAGCCCAGCGACACGACGCCGGTGACGACGGTGATGCTGGCCGAGATCGCCGCCAAGCACTTCCCGCCCGGCGTGCTCAACGTCGTGTGCGGCGACCGGGAGACCGGCGCGGCGGTCGTCGCGCATCCGACGCCGCAGATGGTGTCGATCACCGGGTCGGTCGCCGCGGGTCGCGCGGTGGCGGCCAGCGCGGGCAGCAACCTCAAGCGCACGCACCTGGAGTTGGGCGGCAAGGCGCCGGTGATCGTCTTCGATGACAGCGACATCGCCGCTGCCGCAGAGGGAATCGCCACGGCCGGCTATTTCAATGCCGGGCAGGACTGCACCGCGGCCACCCGTGTGCTGGCGCGCGCGTCCGTCGTCTCCGACATCACCGATGCGCTGGCCGAGCAGGCCAAGGCCGCGACGACGACGTACGGCAGGCCCGCCGACGACGAAGACGCGTGGGTGCCGCCGGTGAACAACCCCAACCAGTTGAAGCGGGTGCTGTCGTTCCTCGACGAGGTGCCGTCGCACGCCAAGGTCGCCGCCGGCGGAGGACGCCAGGGCGACAAGGGCTTCTACATCGAGCCGACGGTCATCAGCGGCCTCAAGCAGGAGGACAAGCTGGTTCAGCAGGAGATCTTCGGGCCGGTGATCACCGTGCAGTCGTTCTCCGACGAGGACGAGGCGATCGCGTGGGCCAACGGCACGGAATACGGTCTGGCGTCGTCGGTGTGGACCAAGGATGTGTCGCGCGCGCTGCGGGTCTCAGCGGCGTTGGACTTCGGCTGCGTGTGGATCAACACGCATATCCCGCTGGTCGCCGAGATGCCGCACGGCGGCTTCAAATCCTCGGGGCACGGCAAGGATCTGTCGATGTACGGCTTCGAGGATTACACCCGCGTCAAGCACGTGATGGCCTACACGGGCTAATCCCCTTGCCGCGAAACGGAATTCGCGCAGCGCCTCACTGGAACTTCTGCTGCGAGAATTCCGTTTCGCGGTCGGTCTGGCGCCAGAAGTCGGCGAGTAGCGCCAGGATGCGGCCGCGGTGGTCAGCGCTGGTCGGCCAACGGGACTTCGCGCAGATGTGTGACACGATGCAGCGGCTGCTCGACGAGCTGGACCCCAAAGACGCGCGCGGCTAATCAGGCGGCGGCAACCGCAGCCGCAGCCGCGCACCACCCAGCGGACTGGTCTCTAAAGACGCTGTGCCGCCGTGGATTTCGGCCTGCTGCGCTACCAGCGCGAGCCCCAGGCCGGAACCCGACCGCGCCGCCGTCGAACCGCGCGAGAACCGGTCGAACACCGCGTCGCGCTCCTCCTCCGGCACGCCGGAGCCGTTGTCGTCCACGGTGATGTCCACGCCGTCGACGGAACTGATTGCGGTCAAACGGATTTCGGTGGCACCACCATGTTTCACCGCGTTGGTGATCGCGTTGTCGATGACCAGCCGCAGACCCGCGGGCATGCCCACCATCAGCACCGTCGTCGGCGACGCCAACGACACCTGCAGGCCGGGGTAGTTGCGCATCGCGTCGTGGGCGGCCCGGTCGAGGAGTTCGGTGATGTCGACGGGGACGAAGTCGTCCACGGTGGTCAATTCGCCCTGCGCCAGCCGCTCGAGCGCCGACAGCGTGGCCTCGATGCGGCTCTGGGTGCGCATCACGTCGGCGATCACTTCCTTGCGCTGCTCGTCACGCAGATCCAACGTGTAGAGCACTTCGAGGTTGGTCCGCATCGCGGTCAGCGGTGTGCGCAGTTCATGCGACGCCACGGCCGCGAAATCGCGCGCCGATTCCAGCGCGGCCTTGGTGCGCTGTTGTTCGTCGCCGATTCGGGCCAGCATCCCCTCGACCGCTTCGGCGATCTCGACGGCTTCCTGCACCCCACGCACCTTCACCTCTTCGGGGTTGGACTGCGCGTTGATCACCCTGGCCTGCTGGGCCAGCACCCGGAACGGGTTGATCATGATCACCCACAGCGCCGAGGCCACCACCCCGGTGCCGATGATGACGCCGCCGCAGATCATCAGCACCCGGCGGTGCAGCTCGTCGATCCGTCGCTGAGTCTCGGCCAGCGGCGCACCGACCGCGATGGAGGCCGCGCCCGCGGTGAAGGTGCGCACCCGGTACTCGACACCGTCGATCGTCGTGCTGGCGTAACCGTTGTCGAACTTCGGCAACACGATGTCCTTCGGCACCGACACCGTCACCCCGTCGACGCGGGCGGTGCGAACCAGGCCGCCGTTGGCCGTCGGGTCAAGCCCCAGGTCGTCGGAGTTGCGCAGCAGCGAGCTGATGTCGCCAAGGCTGGAGACCGAGTCCAGCCGCCGGTCGAGCTGGCTGTACTGGTCGTTGGTCACGCCGAACCACACCCACGCGCCCAGGGTGATGACCAGCGCAACCACCGACAGCGCCGCGACGATGACGATGATGCGCAGCGACATCACGGGCGCCAGGATCTGGTAGAGACGCCTCAGCAGCGGCATGACGCCACCCGGTTCCGAAGAACGTGCATGGCGTCATCTTGCCCGACTCAGCTTCGGTCGGGTTCAGCGCGCGGGCCGACGCCCGCCTTCCTCTCACCTGCGTTAGCGCGCCAGCCGACGTGGGCCTCCGCACGCATTCGTTCCACCATGTGTGGATAGTGCAGCTCGAATGCCGGCCGCTCCGACCGGATCCGGGGCAGCTCGGTGAAGTTGTGCCGCGGCGGCGGGCAGCTGGTCGCCCACTCCAGCGAGTTGCCGTAACCCCACGGATCGTCGACCGTCACCGGCTCGCCGTACCGCCAGCTCTTGAACACGTTCCACGCGAACGGCAACACCGAAATGCCGAGAATGAACGCGCCGATCGTCGAGACCACGTTGAGCGCGGTGAACCCATCGGTGGGCAGATAGTCCGCATAGCGTCGCGGCATGCCCTCGTTACCGAGCCAGTGCTGCACCAAGAACGTGGTGTGAAAGCCGATGAACGTCAGCCAGAAGTGCAGCTTGCCCAGCCGCTCATCGAGCAGTCGGCCCGTCATCTTCGGGAACCAGAAATAGATTCCCGAGTAGGTCGCGAACACGATCGTGCCGAACAGCACGTAGTGGAAGTGCGCGACAACGAAATACGAGTCGGTGACGTGGAAGTCCAGCGGCGGGCTCGCGAGCATCACCCCGGTCAGCCCACCGAGCAGGAACGTGGCAAGGAACCCGAAGGCAAACAGCATCGGCGTTTCGAAGGTCAACTGTCCCCGCCACATCGTGCCGATCCAGTTGAAGAACTTGATGCCCGTCGGCACGGCGATCAGATACGTCATGAACGAGAAGAACGGCAGCAGCACCGCACCCGTCGCGAACATGTGATGCGCCCACACCGCCATCGACAGCGCCGCGATGCTGAACGTCGCATACACCAAGGTGGTGTAGCCGAAGAGCGGTTTGCGGGCGAACACCGGTATCACCTCGGTGATGATGCCGAAGAACGGCAGCGCGATGATGTACACCTCCGGGTGCCCGAAGAACCAGAACAGGTGCTGCCACAACAGCACACCCCCGTTGGCCGGGTCGTAGATGTGCGCGCCCAGGTGGCGGTCGGCCGCCAGCCCGAACAGCGCCGCGGTCAGCAGCGGAAACACCATCAATACGAGGATCGACGTCACCAGGATGTTCCAGGTGAAGATCGGCATCCGGAACATCGTCATGCCGGGGGCGCGCATGCAGACCACCGTGGTGATCATGTTGACGCCGCCGAGGATGGTGCCAAGACCGCCGACGCCCAAGCCGAGAATCCACAGGTCACCACCGGCGCCGGGTGAATGGACGGCGTCGGCCAGCGGCGTGTAGGCCGTCCAACCGAAGTCCGCGGCACCGTTGGGCGTGATGAAGCCGGCCAGGGCAATCGTCGCGCCGAACACGAACAGCCAGAACGACAGTGCGTTCAACCGCGGGAACGCCACGTCGGGCGCGCCGATCTGCAGCGGCAACACCAGGTTGGCGAACCCGAACACGACGGGCGTGGCGTAGAACAGCAGCATCGCCGTGCCGTGCATGGTGAACAGCTGGTTGTACTGCTCATTGCTCAGGAACTGCAGCCCCGGCATGGCGAGTTCGGTGCGGATGAGCAACGCCATCAGCCCGCCGATGAAGAAGAAGACGAAGCAGGCGACGCAGTACATGATGCCGATCAGCTTGTGATCGGTGGTGGTGATCAGCTTGTAGACCAGGCCGCCCCGTGGCCCCATTCGCGGCGGAAAAGGACGTCGTGCTTGCAGTGTCGCGACCGCGGCGGATTCAATTGCTGCCATGGAGTCTCCCCAGGCGCTCTAGCCCTAACAGTTCACGCTAGGGCGGCGCCGGGGTGCGGCGTAGGGCCGAAAGTCCCTACCGAACCTCAGTGGTGCGCGAGCCGATCGCGACGACCGAACAAGCCACCGAAGCGACGGCGTTCACGGACCGGTTCGACGCCCTCGTGCCTGCCGTCGGCCGGAACGTCCACCGGGGCGTTCATTGCAGCATCCGTCCGCGACCCGACGGCGGCATTCGTGTGGCCGCCCACCGGGTGCACCTCAGTCACCTCGTCGGACGGAGCCGGTTCGACGGTCGTCATCGGGGCGCGGGTGCGCTCCGCATACCGGACGTCGCGGGCGCTGCGAACCGACAACCGGCCCAGCGCCATCGCGCCGAGGAAGATGATCAGTGCGCCGAGCCCGTAGAAGTACGCCAGGTCCAGGGCGACCGCCTTGGTCTCGGTCGAGGCGACGGGCGTACCCGCATCGCCGAGGCCCAACGGTCCGGCCAACGCCCTGCCGACGACGAACCACGCGCCGGCCAGCACGGCCAGCCAGCCGCCGAGCATCGCCGTGAACCTGTTGCGGGACACCAGCAGCAGGAAGCCACCGACCACGGCCGCGGCGCCGGGCAGCACCTCGAGCCAGCCACGGCCCGTTGTCCATGCCCATTCCCGGTCGGGGGTGAAGGCGAAATCGAAAAGCGGGCCGACGAACGGGATGAGCGCACCCCAGGCGCCCAGCAGAATCAGTAGAAAACCACTCAGCGCGCCACGGCTGCGGGGCATATGCATCCGCCCGCCACCAGCGCGAACACGCGTGTCAGTCATTGTTGCCTCCTCGGTCCCCGACGGGATACCCCGACCGGCGGCGGAGTACCCCACCCACCGAAACGGAAACCGGCGGCTCACTAGGGTGGCGGGCATGCGGCCCGACAGCGACCACGTGCGGCAGGTGCTGGCCGATGCATGGGAGCGCTGGGCAACTCGATGCGGTGAGCTGACCGCGGAGCAGTGGTCGACCCGGACCCGCTGCCCCGGCTGGGACGTCCGCGCGCTCGTCGCTCATCTGTGCCCGGATAAGGCGATGTTCGATCAGCTCAACGCGGCGATCATCGACGGGCCCGCCTCGGTCACCGACCCGGCCGCCCTGCTGCGGCGGTTCAACGAGCCAGGCGGCGTCGCACACACCACGGCCGACGACCTCGCCGAGCGCGCCGTCGCCGACGCCGGCTCGCTGACTGCCCCGGCCGCCACGGCCAGGTTCGCCGAGTGCGCGCGCATCGTGCGCGAGACGCCGATGCCGCAGCAGACGGTGATTCGCTACCCGGTCGTCGAGAGCACGACGCTGGCCGTGGTGGCCGAGGTCGCGCTGATGGAGGCGACGGTGCACCTGCTCGATCTCGCAGACGCCGTCGGCGGCGTCGACCCGTCGCCGGACGCGCTGGCCATCACCCGTGATCTGCTCGTTGGGGTCCCGGACGCCGTCGCAGTCGTCGAGGTGTTAGCGGGTCGGACCGCCCCCGAAACGGCGCTACCGGCAATTCGGTAATTGCTGCCCATGTGACCAGCAAACCCGATCTAGACTGCTGTGGTGGGCTGGCGTCAGTGGTGGGAAGAACCGACTCATTACCGATGGCTGACCGACTACCTGGTCTATCGCAAGCTCGGCAGCTTTGCCCGTCGCGTCATCGCGATGGTGGTGCTCGCCATGGGCGCGATCCCGTTTCTGATCATGTTGACCCCGGTCGGGGCAAACACCGCCATCGGCCGCGCCGCCACCGTGGCGTTGGCGATCTGTACTACCGGAATGGCCTTGGTCTGGCTGTTTCGCTGGCCGACGCGGCGCCAGTCGCTGGTGTTCGTCTGGATATGCAATGCCTGCATCGCGGTGTCGTGCCTGGCCTACTCCGGCCCGGTGCTGTCGCTGCTGGGCAGCACCGCGTTCGCCGCGCTGGCCGGCTATGTGGCGTTCCTGCACACCAGTCGCCAACTCGTGTTCGTGTTGGCGACGGCCTTGGTGGTCTCGCTGATAGCGGCCACCCGGATGGCCGTGCACGGACGACCGTTTGTTGCGCTAGCTACATTGCTGATCATCGCGGTCGGCGTCATGGCCATCCCCATCTCGATGCACGTGCTGGTGCGCATGCTCGGCGACGAAGCAGCGAAGTCGCACACCGACGCGTTGACCGGACTGCACAACCGGCGCGGGTTCTACCGCTCGACGCGTGAACTCATCAAGACCGCAAGCGCGTCGCCGGATCAGTACCTCTCGGTGATCATGGTCGACCTCGACCGCTTCAAACAGGTCAACGACACCCACGGCCACACCAAAGGCGACCGCATTCTGGTGGCGGTCGCCGACCGGCTTCGGCACACCACCCGAGGACGCGCTGTGCTCGCGCGCGTCGGCGGCGAGGAGTTCCTGGTCGCCGAGATGATCCCGCTGGACAAGGCGAAGGTGCTCGCCGAGCGGCTGCGAAGCGAGATCGCCGCCATCCCCTCGGCTGCCACGGCGAGCGTCGGCGTGGCCAGCATGCGCCGACCCGATACGACCGGCCCGCAGACTCGGGCCCTGGTCGAAGGTGTCGTCGACGCCGCCGACGCCGCGATGTATGAGGCCAAGCGGGCCGGCGGGAACCAGGTGCGCCACGCCGAACGCGCTGCGGTGGGGACTTCCGGGCGCCACGGTCGATAGCTGCTGAACAGACGTTCCATAGCGGCGCTCTCTTGCGCCGACCGCCGACCTGCAATTCACAGCGAACTGGCAGGCTTTTGTGGAACAAAGTTAGCTTCACTAACGTAATAGTTCTTGGCGCAACGTCGCGTCCCCCATGTCTCTCCGCGATTTCTCAAGGACTGTTTTATGTCGACCGAAACTCGCGATGAGCGGCTCGAGCGCCGCATCGCCAACCTGAAGGCCACCGACCCGCAGTTCGCCGCGGCACTACCCGACCCGGCGATCGCTCGCGTCCTCGCGACGTCCGAGGTGCGGCTTTCCCAGGCCGTCCGAACCGTTCTCGACGGCTACGCCGACCGCCCCGCCCTCGGCGCACGGGCCGTCGAGTACGTCGCCGACCCGGACACCGGACGTGTCACGACCAAACTGCTCCCCCGTTTCGAGACCATCACCTATCGCGAAGTCTCGCGGCGAGCCCAGGCCGCTGCCAACGCCCTGGCCGGCGACCCGGTTCGTTCAGGCGACCGCGTCGCGATGCTGGGCTTCACCAGCGTCGACTACACGATCATCGACATCGCGCTGATCCAACTCGGGGCGGTCGCCGTACCGCTGCAGACCAGCGCCCCTGTCGCCCAGCTGGCTCCGATCGTGGCCGAAACCGAGCCCGCCGCAGTCGCTTCCAGCGTCGACTTTCTCTCCGACGCAATCGAGCTCATCCTGGCCGGGCCCGCGCCGCAGCGGCTGGTGGTATTCGACTATCACCCACAGGTCGACGATCACCGTGACGCCGTCGAGCACGCACGGGCGCGTCTTTCCGAAGCCGGCCTGTACACCCGTATCGACGTCTTCGCCGACGTTGTGGAGCGTGGCCGGAAACTGCCTGATGTGCCGTCGGTTTCGGTTGACGATCCCGACGCCCTCGCTCTGCTGATCTACACCTCCGGCAGCACAGGAGCCCCGAAAGGCGCGATGTACACCGACGGCATGGTCGCCGATCTGTGGCGTCGCGGCGCCAGGGCCAGCTGGGGCGATCCCGGCACGCATCCGTCGATCACCCTGAACTTCCTGCCGATGAGCCACATGATGGGCCGCGGGTTGCTGTACTCCTCGCTCGGCCTCGGTGGCACGGCGTATTTCGCTGCGCGCAGCGATCTCTCGACGTTCCTCGAAGATCTCGCACTGGTGCGGCCCACCCAGTTCACCTTCGTGCCGAGGGTCTGGGACATGATCTTCGCCGAGGTGCAGGCCGAACTGGACCGCCGGCCCGGCGAACGCGTCGAGGTGCTCGACGAGATGCGCCAGCGCCTGCTCGGCGGTCGTTACGTGATGGCCATGACGGGTTCGGCGCCGATGTCACCGGAGATGCATGGCTTCGTCGAAGAACTCCTCGACATGCACCTGACCGACGGCTACGGCTCCACCGAGGCAGGCGGCATCCTGATCGACGGCCTTATCCAACGACCGCCCGTGATCGACTACAAGCTCGCCGACGTCCCGGATCTCGGGTACTTCCACACCGACCGTCCGCACCCGCGCGGCGAGCTGCTGGTCAAGACCGACACCGTGTTCCCGGGTTACTACAAGCGGCCCGAGCTGACGGCGTCGATGTTCGAGGACGGCTACTACCGCACCGGCGACATCTTCGCCGAGGTCGGGCCCGACCAGCTGGTGTACCTCGACCGGCGCAACAACGTCCTCAAACTTTCGCAGGGCGAGTTCGTCGCGGTCTCCAAGTTGGAAGCCGTGTTCGGCGACAGCCCGCTGGTGCGCCAGATCTATGTCTACGGCAACAGCGCACGGCCGTATCTGCTGGCGGTCGTGGTGCCCACCGGGGACGCGCTGGCTCGCTACGACGGCGTCAACCTCAAAGCCGCCATCAGCCAATCACTTTCCGAGGTGGCCAAAACCGCCGGTCTGCAGTCCTACGAGATCCCGAGGGATTTCATCGTCGAGACGACACCGTTCACGCTAGAGAACGGGCTGTTGACCGGCATCCGCAAGTTGGCGAGGCCGAGGCTCAAGGAGCGCTACAGCGAGCAACTCGAGCAGCTGTATGCCGAGCTGGCCGACGGCCAGGCAGGCGAGTTGCGTGAGCTTCGGCAACGGGGAGCGGATGCTCCGGTGCTCGAGACGGTGGTGCGGGCGGTGGGTGCGTTGCTTGGATCGGCGGCCGCCGACGTGCGGCCCGACACCCAGTTCACCGATCTCGGCGGGGATTCGTTGTCGGCGTTGACCTTTGCCAATCTCCTCAATGAGGTCTACGACGTCGAGGTACCCGTCGGTGTCATCGTCAGCCCGGCCAACGACCTGGCGGCGCTGGCGGCCTACATCGAGGCGCAGCGGCAGCCCGGCAGCAAGCGGCCCACGTTCGCCGCTGTGCACGGACGGGGCGCCACGCAGGTGCATGCCCGTGATCTGGCGCTGGAGGTGTTCATCGATGCGCAAACGCTGGCCGCGGCCCCGTCGCTGCCGGGGCCCAGCGCCGAGGTGCGCACGGTATTGCTCACCGGCGCTACCGGTTTCCTCGGTCGCTACCTGGCCTTGGAGTGGCTGAAGCGGATGGATCTCGTCGGCGGCAAGGTGATCTGCCTGGTTCGGGCCAAGGACGACGGGGCGGCTCGGGAGCGGCTCGACAAGGTCTTCGACAGCGGCGACCCCGAACTGCTGCGCCTCTATCGTGGTCTGGCCGAGGACCATCTCGAGGTCCTCGCCGGCGACAAGGGTGAGGCCGATCTCGGGCTGGATGCGCAGACGTGGCAGCGGCTCGCCGACACGGTCGATCTCATCGTCGACCCGGCGGCTCTTGTCAACCACGTGCTTCCCTACGAGCAGCTGTTCGGCCCGAACGTCGTCGGCACCGCCGAGCTGATCCGCATCGCGATCACCACCCGGCTCAAGCCGTTCGCCTATGTGTCGACGATCGGCGTCGCTGCCGGCATCGAACCGCAGAAGTTCGTCGAGGACGCCGATATTCGCGTCATCAGCGCCACGCGCAGCATCGACGACAGCTACGCCAACGGCTATTCGAACAGCAAGTGGGCAGGCGAGGTTCTGCTGCGCGAAGCCCACGACCTGTGCGGGCTGCCGGTGTCGGTGTTCCGCTGCGACATGATCCTCGCCGACACCACCTACGCCGGTCAGCTGAACGTGCCCGACATGTTCACCCGCATGATCCTCAGCCTTGTCGCGACCGGCATCGCGCCCGAATCGTTCTACGAGACCGACGCCAACGGCAACCGTCAGCGGTCCCATTACGACGGTCTGCCGGTGGAATTCATCGCCGAGGCGATCTCGACACTGGGCGCCGACGTGGCCGACGGGTTCGAGACCTACCACGTCATGAACCCGTACGACGACGGCATCGGCCTCGACGAGTTCGTCGACTGGCTGATCTCGGCCGGCTACCGCATCGAGCGGGTGGGCGATTACGCCACATGGCTGAGCCGGTTCGAGACCGCGATTCGCGCATTGCCGGACCGGCAGCGGCAGGCGTCGCTGCTGCCGCTGCTGCACAACTATCAGCGGCCCCAGACGCCGATCTGCGGGTCGGTCGCCCCGACCGACCGCTTCCGCGCCGCCGTGCAGCACGCGAAAATCGGTCCCGACAAGGACATTCCGCACGTCACGCCGGAGGTGATCGTGAAGTACGTTACTGATCTGGAGTTGCTCGGGCTGCTGTGACAGGTTAGGCCGCCAACGCCACCGCAAGGAGCACGACCGCGATAAGCGGGAAGGCTCCTTGCGTGGCGGCGGCCCTGGCTTTGTCCCGGGCCGAAGCCAACAGAACCGCCGCGGCGGCCAGCATCGACCCCACCCCGGCGAACACCAACGCGGCGCCAACCCCGGTGTGCCCGAGGCATATTGCGACGATGCCGACCGCGGTGACGATCGCCAGGAACAGGTTGTAGAAGCCCTGGTTGAAGGCAAGCAGCTTGGTGGTTTCGGCCTCTTCGGCCGTGGTGCCGAACATTGCGCGGGTGCGCGGCGACGTCCACGTCAGCGACTCCATCACGAAGATGTAGACGTGCAACACCGCAGCCAGCGCCGCGAAAATCAAAGCCGCCGTGATCATTACGGAACCTTCCGGCTAGTCGAACAGGCCCTGCTGCCCGAGACCGGCGACCCCGCTCGGCGGGCTCATGCCCAGATGCGTCCATGCCGACGCGGTGGCGACGCGCCCCCGGGGGGTGCGCGCGATCATCCCGGCGCGCACCAGGAACGGCTCGCACACCTCCTCCACCGTCGTCGCCTCCTCCCCGACGGCGACCGCGAGGGTGGAGACGCCGACCGGCCCGCCACCGAAGCTTCGGGTCAGCGCGGACAGCACGGCGCGGTCAAGCCGGTCGAGGCCCAACTCGTCGACGTCGTAGACCTCGAGCGCGGCCTTGGCGATGTCGCGGGTGATCACGCCGTCGGCACGCACCTCCGCGTAGTCGCGCACCCGGCGCAGCAGCCGGTTGGCGATGCGGGGCGTTCCGCGTGAGCGACGGGCGATTTCGGCGCCGGCCTCCGCGCCGAGTTCGATGCCGAGGATGCCCGCCGAACGGGCAAGCACCCGTTCGAGTTCGGCCGGCTCGTAGAAGTCCATGTGGGCGGTGAAGCCGAAGCGGTCGCGCAGCGGCCCGGTCAACGCGCCGGACCTGGTGGTCGCGCCGACCAGGGTGAACGGCGCGACTTCGAGTGGAATCGACGTCGCCCCAGGGCCTTTGCCGACGACGACGTCGACGCGGAAGTCTTCCATTGCGAGGTAAAGCATTTCTTCTGCGGGCCGCGCGATGCGGTGGATCTCGTCGATGAACAACACGTCGTGCTCGACGAGGTTGGACAGCATCGCGGCCAGATCCCCGGCGCGTTCCAACGCCGGACCGGATGTCACCCGCAGCGACGAGCCCAGTTCGGCGGCGATGATCATCGCCAGCGACGTCTTGCCCAATCCCGGCGGCCCGGACAGCAGGATGTGATCCGGTGTGCCGCCGCGGTTCTTGGCGCCCTCGATCACCAACTGAAGTTGCTCGCGTACCCGCGGCTGGCCGATGAACTCCCCCAGCGACCGCGGCCGCAGACTGGCGTCGATGTCACCCTCACCGACGGTCAGCGCAGGCGAGACGTCGCGGTCGTCGGCTTCGGCGTCGTCGTCGGTGAATCGGCTCATTTGTTACCCAACATCGACAACGCCGCCCGCAGTGCGGTCGACTGATTGGCTTCGGGATCGTTGGCGAGCACCTTGTCGGTGGCCTCCTCGGCCTGCTTGACGGCGAACCCGAGGCCGACGAGGGCTTCCACCACCGGCCCTCGCACCGCGTGGCCGTTGACGGCGGGCGGTCCGACGGACGGACTGGCCGGGCCGACCTTGTCCCGCAGTTCGAGCACCATGCGTTCGGCGCTGCGCTTGCCGATCCCCGGCACCCGGGTCAGCGCGGTCACGTCGCCGTCGGCCAAGGCGTGCCGCAGCGCGGGCGCGTCGTGCACCGCCAGTGTCGCCAGCGCGATCTTCGGGCCGACGCCCGACACCGACAACAGCGTCATGAACAGGTCACGCGCATCGGTGTCGGCGAAGCCGTACAGCGTCATCGAGTCCTCGCGCACGATCATCGCCGTCATCAGCCTGGCCTCGCTGCCGCGCCGCAGCGTCGACAGCGTCGACGGTGTCGCGTTGACGCGGTAGCCGACCCCGCACGCCTCGATGACGGCGTGGTCGAGTGCCACGTCGAGGACCTCGCCGCGAATGGATGCGATCATCGTGCCGCCTTGAGTCGTGCCTGATACTTCTTCTTCTGCTCGGCGGCAAGCGCTTCGGCCGCCGCCATCCGCGCCAGCATCGGCGCACGCCAGCAGTGGCAGATCGCCAGCGCCAACGCGTCGGCGGCGTCGGCGGGCGTCGGTTTGGTCTGCAGCGCAAGGATTTTCGTCACCATCGCGGTGACCTGGGCCTTATCGGCGTTGCCGTTGCCGGTCACCGCGGCCTTCACCTCGCTGGGGGTGTGAAAGTGCACGTCGATGTCGCGTTTGGCCGCCGCCAGCGCGATCACCCCACCCGCCTGTGCCGTGCCCATCACCGTGGACACGTTCTGCTGCGAGAACACCCGCTCGATGGCGATGACGTCCGGGCAGTGGGTGTCCATCCAGTGTTCGACCGCGTCGCTGATCGTGAGCAGGCGGTGGTGCAGCGGCGCGTCGGACGGTGTGCGCACCACATCGACGTCGAGCGCGATGACCTGCCGGCCGCGACCGCCCTCGATGACGGAGAGCCCACAGCGCGTCAGCCCGGGATCGACTCCCATTACGCGCACGCCATCCCCTTGTCGTGAACACTTGTTCGACTGCAGCTTAGCGGGGTTGACCCACAAGACTCGGCAGGGACACGCCTCGATCTTCAACCGCATGAGTGTCGATTCTCACTGCCGTGCCGACACTTTGGATTCCACCGGGGTGGGTATCCGCCGTCGAAGCAGTAATAGCACCTCGCGACGTGACGCGCGCGTCGAGCGCCGCTAACGTCGCGGGGAGACCTGACGTCAACCCGTGGGAGCTGAACTCACACGATGCCCGACGAACAAGAGCTTCAGACCGCAACGAATATCGCCGTCACGCTCGCCTGGGCGGCAGGCGCCGTCGTAGCGGCATTCCTGCTCGGGATCGCCGTGACCAAGGTGCTGATGCGCATCGGCCGCCGCAGCGCGGTCATCCGCGACATCGCCGAACTGACCCGGATGCCGTTGCGTGCCGTTCTGGTGGTGTTGGCCTCGACGATCGCCGTGCAGCGCACGTCGGAGCAGACCGACGGCTGGCGCGGCTGGCTGGACCACACCCTGCTCATCCTGTTGATCGGCGCGCTGACGTGGCTGATCGTCGGCCTGGTCCGGGTCGCCGAGCGCCGCGCGATCGCCCGCTTCGGCGGCGGCGACGTGGAGATCAACGACGAGGACCGGCAGTGGCGACGCATCCGCACACAGGTGACGGTGCTGCGTCGGTTGGCCACTGCACTCGTCGTCATCCTGGGCGCGGCCGCGATCCTGATGACGTTCCCGCGCTTCTCCGACATCGGCACGACGGTGTTCGCGTCGGCAGGCGTGTTGTCGGTGGTGGCCGGCCTCGCCGCGCAGACGTCGCTCGGCGCGGTGTTCGCAGGCATGCAGATCGCGTTCTCCGGTGCCATTCGCGTGGGCGATGTGGTGCAGCTCGAGGACGGGCAGTGGTGGGGCCGCATCGAGGAGATCACGCTCAGCTATGTGGTCGTGCGGCTCTGGGATGAACGTCGGCTTGTGCTGCCGACCACCTACTTCACCACCGAACCGTTCGAGAACTGGACGCGCAGCGCCACCGAGATCATGGGCACCGTCGAATTCGATGTCGATTTCCGGGTGCCGTTCGACGAGATGCGCGCCGAACTGGACCGGCTGCTTGCCGAAAGCGACCTGTGGGACGGCCGCCGCGGCGTGCTGCAGGTGACCGACGCCGTCGGCGGTGTGGTGCGGGTGCGGATCGTGGTCAGTGCCCCGAACGCAGGCGCGCTGTTCGATCTGCGCTGCGCGGTGCGCGAAGGCTTGGTCGACTGGATGCAGCAGAAGCGGGTGCTGCCGTTGCAGCGCATCGAGGCCGCCGAGACGGCCGAAGTCGTGCCGCGGCGCAGCGACAGCGACGGCGAGACCGAGCGCGTGGCCTCGAGCCTGTTCTCCGGCAGCCCGGAAGGCGACGCTCGGGCGAAAGCGTTCGACGACACGACAGAGCGCGACGACGACTACGCGGAAACCAACAGCCGCCGCTAGCGCGCCGACCCGCGAGATCTGTAGCGCCCAGCGATACTTCTCACGCCGAAATCACTGTTCGATCTGGGCGAGGACCTCGTCGGGGATGTCGGCGTTGGTGAAGACGTCCTGCACGTCGTCGCTGTCTTCCAGCGCCTCCACCAGCTTCATGATCTTGCGGGCGCCGTCGGCGTCCAGCGGCACCGTGACCGACGGCTGAAAACCCGCCTCGGCCGACTCGTAGTCGATGCCCGCCTCCTGCAGCGCGGTGCGCACCGCGACGAGATCGCCCGGCTCGGACAGGATCTCGAAGCTGTCGCCCAGGTCGTTGATCTCCTCGGCGCCCGCGTCGAGCACCGCGGCGAGCACGTCGTCCTCGGTCAGCCCGTTCTTCTCCAGGGTGACGACGCCCTTGCGGGAGAACAGGTAGGCCACCGACCCGGGGTCGGCCATGCTGCCGCCGTTGCGGGTCATCGCCACACGGACCTCGCCGGCGGCGCGGTTGCGGTTGTCGGTGAGACATTCGACCAGCACGGCCACGCCGTTGGGCCCGTAGCCCTCGTAGGTGATCGTCTGCCAGTCGGCGCCGCCCGCCTCTTCGCCTGCGCCGCGCTTGCGGGCCCGCTCGATGTTGTCGTTGGGCACCGAGTTCTTCTTGGCCTTCTGGATGGCGTCGTACAGCGTCGGGTTACCGGCCGGATCACCGCCACCGACGCGCGCGGCCACCTCGATGTTCTTGATCAGCTTGGCGAAGTTCTTGCCGCGCCGGGCGTCGATGATCGCCTTCTTGTGCTTGGTGGTGGCCCACTTGGAATGGCCGCTCATGGGTGTACTACCTCTTTCACTACTGCTGTGGGCGATGAAGTCCGACCATCGAGTCTACGTGGACCTTTGCGCCCTAGGGCGCGGCGTCCGGCGGGGTCAGCGCCACAATCCGGTAGCCGAGGCCGGCCGGCCAGCCGATGTGGCCCTGCAGATGCACCTGGATCCAGGTCACCGGATGGCCCGCCGGGTCGTCGGTGAACACGGCGCGGGCGTCGACGACCGCGCCGGTTTCGCCCGAGGCCTGCAGCAGCAGCGAGATCGACAGCGTGGCGTCGCCCAGCCGGGACCGGGTGTAGGGCAGGCTGTCGGGCACGAAGAACGACGTCGCGAAGTTCGGCGTCCTGATGCCCCGCGGCGCGTTCGGTGGGCGGCGCAAGACCAACCCGGACACCTCGGGCTTGCCGTCGAGCCAGACGGTGCCGACGTACTCGGTGCGCCGCGCATCGCCGCCTGCCGCCAATCGCACCAGCGTGTCGATCCGGGGCTGCGGTTCAATCTCGATCGTCTGGTTCATCGGCACCACCCTGGGCGCTTACGTCATTTTTGACGTTACTCAAAAGCGTCTCGGAAATACCGCGATATACCGTCACATTAGGTTGAAATAAGTCGCTCAGTCCGCCGTGACGCTTTTGTCGAATTGGTACCCTTCGCGGGTGTGCATGACATGTCGTACGGCTAGCCCATGAAGGTGGCCGAGCGATGGTGGCGCGGCCTTGATCACTACTACTGGCTTACGGCATTTCTGGCCGCGCGTGGCGTTCAGCGGAGCACCTCCAGGGTGGTTGCGCTGGTACTTGTCGCCCTCGGCGGCATTTCGCTGACGCTGCTGTGGAGTCCGACGGGCCCGCGCGGAACCGTCAATCAAGCACTGGCCTACGCCGTGGCGGTGTGTTGCTGGGGACTGGCGGCATTATGGCTGCGCTCGCAGTGGCCGACGATAATCCAGTCGCGGATATGCGTCTGTCTGGGCGCGTTGTGCATTGCCATTTCGTGCCTGATCCAGTCCGACCCGCTTACCGGTCTGTTCGGGGCGACGACTTTCACACTTGTCGCGATCTATGCCGCCATTTTCCACACCACCCGGTGGCTGGTAATTACCTGGATCGCGACCGGCGTGACGGTGCTCGTGCTGGGTCTGCGGTTGATGTCGACCAATCCCGCATTCGCCCTTTCGGCCATGGCGTTGATCCTGTTCGTCGTCGGGTTCGTCTCGCTGGCCGGCCGGGCCGCGATCTGGCTCGTCGACGCCGACATCCTGCACGAGAACTTCGAGCCGCTCACCGGCATGTTCAACCGCGACGGGTTCTATGAGAAGGCGACGACGCTGCTGGCCTCGCGCAGCCGCACCGACGACCGGTTCCTCGCCATCGCCGTCATCAACCTCGACAGCTTCTCGTTGGTGGGCGAGTTCTCCGGCGTCAGCGGCTCCAACCGCGCGCGCATCGAGATCGCCGCGCGGCTGCGGGAAACCGCCCGCCGCGACGCGGTGCTCGCCCACATCGCCGACTCCGAGTTCGTGATCGCCGACCTGTTCGACAGCGCCGACGCCTCAGCCCTCATCGAGCGGGTGCGCGGCACCATTGCGGGCGCACCGTCGCGGCTGTCGGCCAGCATCGGCGTGGTCACCACCCCGCTGCAGCCGCTGGCGCAGCTGCCGCCCAACGACGTGCTCGACGAACTGTTCTCGATCGCCACCAATGCCATGTACGAGTCCCGCAAGTGCGGCGGCAACCAGGTCACCTACGTCCGCAACCCCGCGCTGACGGTGCTCGACGACCCCGGCAACGACGAGTGGTACAACTCCGAGGAGCCCGCCTAACCTGTCAGGCGTTGCCGGTGACGATGTCGACGAACAGCCGGTGCACGCGGCGGTCGCCGGTGATCTCGGGGTGAAACGCGGTCGCCAGTACCCGGCCCTGCCGGACGGCGACGATGTGCCCGTCCGCGCGGGCCAGCACCTTGACGTCGGGGCCGACGCGCTCGACCCACGGCGCCCTGATGAACACCGCGTGCACGGGGTCGTCCAGCCCCTCGAACTCGATGTCCCCCTCGAACGAGTCGACCTGTCGGCCAAATGCGTTGCGCCGCACCGTCATATCCATCGCCTTCAGCGGCGCGGCTTCGCGGCCCACGCTGCCCGCGTCGAGGATTTCGCTGGCCAGCAGGATCATCCCGGCGCATGATCCGTAGGCCGGCATGCCCTCGGCCAGCCGGGCCCGCAGCGGTTCGAGCAACTCGAATTCGCGCAGCAGATGCGTCATCGTGGTCGACTCGCCGCCGGGGATGATAAGCGCGTCGACCGAGTCCAGTTCGGACCGCCGACGCACCGTGATCGCGTCGACGCCCGCTTCGCGCAGCGCCGCCAGGTGCTCGCGGGTGTCGCCCTGAAGCGCCAGCACACCGATGCGCAACGACCCCGTGCTCATTGCTGCCCCGGTGTGAAGTCGCGCTTGTAGCGGGTGAGGCCCTCCTGCATCACCGCGGCCACCATCTCGCCGTACTGGTTGAACAGCTTGCCCTGGGTCAGCGCCCGCCCGCCGCACGCCGACGGCGAGGACTGGTCATAAAGCAGCCACTCGTCGGCGCGAAACGGCCGCATGAACCACATCGCGTGGTCCAGCGACGCGATCTGCAGATGTTCGCGCTCGGCTTCGTGGTGAACGTGCGCCGACCCCAGCAGGGTCAGGTCGCTGAGGTAGGCCAGCGCGCAGATGTGCAGCACAGGATCGTCGGGCAAGGGGTCGCGGTGGCGGAACCACACCTGCTGCTGGCTGGCCTTGCCGGGCAGACGCTCCAGCCGGTCCTGCGGCACCACCCGCACTTCCCACTCGGCGAATTGCCGGAACCCGGCGTCGTCGAACGCCTTGATCTCGGTCAGGCCCGGCAGATCCTCCGGCGGCGGCGCCGACGGCATGGCGTCTTGATGGTGGATGCCGCTCTGGTCGGTCTGAAACGACGCCGACATCGAGAAGATCGTCTCGCCGTGCTGGATCGCGTTGACTCGGCGGGTGGCGAACGAGCCGCCGTCGCGCAGGCGTTCGACGATGAAGACGGTCGGCGCCTTGGCGTCGCCGGGGCGCAGGAAATAGCCGTGCAGCGAGTGCACCAGATATTTCGGGTCGACGGTGCGCACCGCCGAGACCAGCGACTGACCCGCTACATGACCGCCGAATGTGCGCTGCCAGTTGCCCGACTCCGGGCTGAAGACGCTGCCGCGGTAGATGTTGACCTCGAGTTGCTCGAGATCAAGGATCTCCTCGATCGCCATGCCTACCAGCCGCGCTCTGCGAGCCGGTGGGGCTGCGCGATCTCCTCCACGTTGATACCGACCATTGCCTCGCCCAGTCC